>JAQTNA010000022.1 GCA_028714035.1 Rhodocyclaceae bacterium | reverse complement strand
CCTGCCTCGCCGCCGGGCGGCGCGCCGAAATCTTCCAGGACTACGTGACGGTGCGCTTCTGCCTGGAACAGCCGGAGGAGGCCGGGTTCACCGGCGGCGGCAAGGGCCGGGCCAAGGCGAATTACCCCCGCGTTCTGCGCGGCTGGAGTTTCGATTCCGACAGCAGGGAAGGGGCGGTACTGAAAGGCTGGGTGGAATCCCGCTTCGGCCTCACACCGCGCTTCCATGGGGTGCCGCTCAGGGATACGGCCTCGGAGGCCTATCGGAACTACGAGGAGATGCGGGCCAGGGGGCTCTACGGTACCAACGCCCTGGAAGCCCAGCTCGATCTGGTCTATGCGTATTGCCAGTTTGAGCTGGCGCTACGCCACCCCGGCGTTCCCCATGTCACCCTTTGCCGTGGGGTGAACCGGGCGGGCGAGCACGAAATCCTGGCGGGGGAGGGCAGCCGGACTCCGGTGCTGCTGTTCAACAGCCTGAACTCCTTCACCAGCAACCGCGACCGGGCCGGCGAATTCGGCGACACCATCCTCAGTGTGAAGGTGCCCTTGCCCAAGATATTCTTCTTCTGCGGCCTGTTGCCTGGCATTCTCAAGGGCGAGGACGAATTCCTGGTCATCGGCGGAGCTTACGAAGTGACGTTGTCGACTTTGTGACAAGCCTGGAGAGCGAGCATCAGGGCAATCTGAATTCTTCTCATAACCTGATTTGCGCTGATCTTCATCTGAAACTATTTCAAGGAACTTCCGGAAAATCGGGTTCCCTGTAGGTCGGGCTTCAGCCCGACTGTAGCGACCAAGGTGCGCTTGTCGGGCTGAAGCCCGACCCACAAAACCCCGCAATGACTTTCTGGCTGAAGATCAGCACCAATCAGGTCTCATAATGTGGGTCTCATTTTATTAACGCATTGATTTCATGGCTCGAACACGAAGCCGACACCGTAGATGGAACGAATGAGTTCCCGATCGGGCAGGGTTTCTCCCAGCTTGCGGCGCAGGTTCTTCATGTGGCTGTCCACCGCTCGCTCGCTCACGTCCAGGTCTTCTCCCAGATGATCCAGCAGTTGGCTTCGGGAAAGCACCCGGCCGGGACACTGCACCAGTGCTTGCAGGAGCCGAAACTCCTTCCGGGTCAAATCCAGGCGCTGGCCTCCCAGGCGGGCTTGATGGCCGGCCAAGTCAATTTCCAGCAGGCCGCTCTCGGCTCGCATCGGCCGACTGCGCCGAAGCACGGTCTTCACCCGTGCCACCACTTCCCTGGGCGAATAGGGTTTGCAGACATAATCATCCGCGCCGGATTCAAGGCCCACCAGCCGGTCAATCTCATCCACCCGCGCTGTGAGCAGGATGACCGGCAGGCTTGAACGCTGCCGCAGCCGGCGCAGGATGGTGAGACCGTCCATGCTCGGCAGCATCACGTCCAGCAAAACCAGGTCGGGCGGATTCTTCTCGATCTCCATCATGGCGGTTGTGCCGTCATCCAGGGCCGAGGCACCATAGCCTTCCCGGGCCAGGTAATCCACCAGGATGCGCGCCAGATCCAGTTCGTCCTCGACGACCAGTATGCGTTCGTTCATTTGGGCTTTCCCTCCAGCGGTAATTTCATCTGGATGGCAAGGCCGCCCAACTCCGAGAGGGTGGCGGATATGCGGCCGCCGTGCGCCTCGACGAGGGCCTTGCAGATGGCAAGTCCCAGGCCGGAGCCGCCGTGGGATCGGCTGCGGGAACTTTCCGCCCGGAACAGCCGATCAAAAAGCCGGGGCAGGGCGGAAGGCGGCGGCGCCGGTTCGCTGTCCTCGATCCTGATGAAGAGCGTGTCGGCTTTTCCTCCCGCGGTGATCCGCAGCCGCCCGCCGACGTTGGTGTAGCGCAGGCTGTTCTCCAGGAGATTGGTGAACACCTGCCGTAGTCGGTTTTCATCGCCTTCTACCCGCAGTTCCCGTCCGCCGCATCGGCTGGTATCCACTATGATGCCCGCCGCGGCCAGCCTGACCCGGAAAGCCTCCAGGGTTTCCAGAAGGAGCGCCACGGGGAACAGGCTTTCCCTGGCAAGCTTGATCGCTTCGCCCCTGGCATCCAGGGTACCGCGCAAGTCGTCCACCAGCTTGCCCAGTTGCAGCACCTGCTGATGCAGCCGCGCCAAGGTTGCCTCGTCCGGCTGGCGCACGCCGTCCTGCAAGGCTTCGATCTCCGCACGTAAGACCGCGAGCGGTGTGCGCAACTCATGAGAGGCATCAGAAATCCAGGCGCGGCGCGCTTCTTCAGTGCTCGCCAACTGATCCGCCATGGAATTGAAGTCGGCTGCCAGTTCGCCCAGCTCGTCTCCGCGCTCGTCCGGTATGCGGGTGTCGAGGTGTCCTTCCGCGATGTCCCGTGCGCCGGCGGCCAGTTGCCGGATGGGTTGCAACAGCCGGCGCATCAGCCACCAGGCTGCCAACAGGCAGCCGACGAGGGCCGCGCCGCCGAAAATCAACAGGTTCCTGGTCTGGCCAACGAGGAAGGCGCTCTCCAGGGCATCCGAAGCCGGAGGCGAGGCGGACAGGGTGAGTTGCCCCACGGGTTTGCCCAGATACAGGATGAGGCGGGAAGCGGCTGCGCGAGTGGCGTCCGCCTGCCCGGCGATCTGATGCCCGGCCGCATCCAGGAGCGCCAAGCGCGGGCCGATGTTGAACGTATCCGGGACAGGCGGCCGGCGCTCAGGTCTTGGAGCCTGGGTGCGGGGGATATCCGCTTCGCCCTCTTCCGGGCCGGGACCAGGCAGTCCCCAGGGGCGGCCAAAGCGTCGCAAAGGCCGCTCCTCGGCCTGGGGGGGCGGCGCCGGCCGTTGCAGGCGCCGCCAGGCCTGGGGGTCGCTTGCCAAGAAGTCCCAACTGCCATTCCGGACATAGGCCTCTTCCAGGTTCGTCACGGTCCGGTCCAGGTGAGACAACTCCACGGCAGCGGTGTAGCGCTGGAAGCCCTGTTCCAGATTCCAGCGCGCGGCCGCCACCAGCACGGCGGCGGTGGCGCCGAAAAGCAGCAGGGTGGCAAAAAGGGCTTTGTGCCACAAGGTTAGCCGGATCATGGGCGGGAGCTTGAAATTGGAGCTGCGAATCATGGCGCCGGACACGTCTTCGCGCAAGGCCGCGTATGGCCGGATCAGGGCTGGTTCAGGGCTGGTTCAAGGCCGTAAGGCCGCCTTGCACTGGGCCGGATAGGGGTAAGCCGCCGGGTTGGCCGGATCATAACCGTCGGTCAGGGTGCACAGGAACACGACGATGTCCTGAATTTCGGAAGCCGAAAGGTGGGGCTTGTTGCCGGGCAGAGGCTGGAAGGGGGGATGGCGCTCGATGTTGCTCTGGTAGATGATCGGTACATCGTTGTATGGGATGTCCGGCGTGATGCCGTCGGCTTTCTTGTACCAGCGCTCCGGCTGGAGGTCGCGGGTGTTGTAGAAATCCACCACCTGGGCCAGGCTGGTGAACACGCCGTTATGCTCGTAAGCTTCCTTTAAGGCTACGTTCCGCAGACCCGGCACCTTGAACATGCCGCAGTCCGCCGTCTGACCCGCGAGGTCGGTGCGGAAAGGCCCGCAGGCGCCCAGGTCGTAGTAATGGTGGTTGGGCGCGCCCAGATTGGCACCGTTGGCCGGCACGTAGCTGGGCTGGGTCACGCCATCCTGATTGTAGGGGATTTTCCAGTTCCGCGGCACGCCGACGGCCCGGTAACTGTAATTGGTAAACATCTGGGCAGTGGTGGTGCCGGTGCCGTTGTGACACATGACGCAATTCCCCTTGGTGGTGGAATTGAAAAGCGCCTGGCCGTTTTGCTCCTGTGGCGTGAGTTTGGCCCGGCCGATCAGGGTCGCGTCATATTTGCTGTTGAAACGCTTGAATTCCGGGCCTTCCGTCTCATAGGCAGCGATGGCCTGGCCCATGGCGCGCACCGTGGCGTCGGGATCGCGCAGGAGCGTGGCGCCAAAGATGGCCTGGAAGGCGGCCAAATAGGGCCTGAGAATCAGGCGCTGGCGTACTTCCGTGGTGGTGACGTTGCCCATCTCCACCGTAGAGGTGAAAGGCATCATGGCCTGGGCCACCAGGTCCATGGCCCGGCCGTCCAGTTGCAGCCCGCCCCTGATCGGCACGCCGGCGGGACTCTGGCGGGGATTGAACAGGGCATAGGTCACGGCGGGCACGTTGCGGAAGCCGGAGAGGTTCATGTTGGCGCCGCCGATCTGCACCGGCCGGGTGTTCGGTGCCAAGAACGCGTTGCCCGGCGCGTGACAAGTGGCGCAGGACTCTCGCCCCGAGGCGGAGAGCATGGGGTCGTTGAAAATCTTTTGGCCCAGGTTGGCCAGGGGACTCAGGGCAGCGGCGGCCAGCGGCAGGCACGCCAGCAAGGCTGCGGCGGGAAGGCGAAGACAGTTCATGGTGTTCTCCTCTTGGTCAGAATGAGGAC
Source organism: Rhodocyclaceae bacterium (assembly GCA_028714035.1). GTDB lineage: Bacteria > Pseudomonadota > Gammaproteobacteria > Burkholderiales > Rhodocyclaceae > JAQTNA01. The sequence continues at coordinate 63,859 of JAQTNA010000022.1, read as the reverse complement.
GGGCAGCGCCCCTCCGCTAAAAGAAGCCCATTTTTTGGCCGGCTTTCTGTTCCGGGAGGCTTCAGGAGGGAGAATACGAGCCCATATTGGCTCCGCGATGGAGAAACCTGGGAGACATGTTGGAGGTTTGGCTCACATGAACCGCCCGAACAAGTGACTGAAAGTAACCAAGCTTGGCGACTGCTTGAATGCACATTGCAGAACATCGTCCTTGAATGACGGCATTGGGTCGTCTACGGCCCCTCGCTTTCCTTGACTTGCCCCGCCTATTGCGTCCCTCATCTGACACACGGGGTGCAGGTTGTGGCAAGCTATGGCCATTCAATCCCTCCCCTCGGAGGAAAGGACGAACACCAGCCTGGAAACATTGGAAGCCCTGAAGTTGGGATCCGCCGAGAAGGCGCATCTCCCGGAGCGACTCCTCGCAAGCCTGGACGTGGATGCCGATGTCGAGGAAGCATGGGAAAAGGAAGCGGATAGAAGGGAGGCCGAACTGGAGTCTGGTGCCGCCGTCGCGGTTCCTGGCCACGAAGCCATGGCTCGCCTTCGGGCCAGGCTTTCCCTGTGAGCTACTCTCTCGCTTCACCCCGGCGCCGAACGGGACATCGCGGATGCTCTGGACTTGCCAAGGGCAGTCGCCGGGCCGGGCGAACGGCCTATTTGTTTTGAATTCCCGGAAGCCACTCGCCAAGCAGCATGATGCCGCCATCGCTACGGGCCTTGTGGTAATAGCGGCGGTCGGCGGTTATCAGGGTGGCGCCTGGCTGTTCGTCGCAAACCCGACAACCGCCTCCGGCTCGGCCTTTGTGCCCTCTGGAGCACCGGCGGCACGGATATTGCTGTTCTCTGTCTGCCCCCATTTCGACAGAGAAAAACATGACTCCAGAACTGCGCGACCGGCTCATCGCCGGCTTGAAGGACGGCAGCATCGTGCCCTACCTGGGGCCGGGCGTGCTGGCCGACGTGAAGAACATCGCCACGGGCGAGCCCATCCCCGCCGACAGCGATTCCCTGATCATCGCGATGAATGGCGGCAAGCCCATGGCGCCCAAGCTGATGTACGAGTTTGCCCGGGCCGCCATGAACGTCGAGTTGAAGCGTGGACGCTCCGCCGTGAACAAGTTCCTGACGCGGACCTATGGGGAGACGGCATGGAGCCGGAGCCCAGTCCACGACTGGCTGAAAGCCATCAAGCCGCCCTACGTCATTGACATCAACCGGGACACCCAACTCCAGGATTCCTATGCCGACATGCCCCATACCCTGGTGGTCGGCGTCGCGCGGCTGGGCGGCGGCGCCTATCGCTACAAACTCTTCGCCTGGGATGGCAGCGCCTACGGCAAGGTGGATATCCTGAACAGCAACCTGCCCATCCTGTTCAAGCCCATGGGCACGCCGCGGCCGGAAGCCAACTACATCGCTTCGGACGCGGATTACGTGGACTACATCACCGAACTCATGGGCGGCTACGCCATTCCGCCGGCCGTCAAGGAGTATCGCAAGGACAGGCGATACCTGCTCCTGGGCGTGCGCCTCAACCGGGACACCGAGCGCATGGTGCTCTCGGACATGATCTACGGCGCCGCCGCACCTTCCGGCTGGGCCTTGATCCCGGAGCCGACCGACAAGGAACGGCGCTTCTGCAAGAAGCTCGGCCTGGAAATTGTCAGAGGCGACCTAAGCATGTTGCTCCAGAATGAGGCGGCCGCTCAGCCATGAATATATGAATTTCAACGTTGCTTGCGCCCGCCCGTGATCGGCAGCTTAGCGAAATTCTCGTGTTCCGGTTTCCTATACCCGCTCAGCCAGCACCTTTTCCAGCGCCGCGCCGTGGGTCTTCTCAAGCTTTCGCAGGCTCTCCGCCTGGGTGGCGACAAGCCAAGCCAGGAGGTCGGGCAGGAACAAAGCGTTCTGCCGGTCATAAAGCTCGGCGTCGCCCTCCGCGTACAGCCAGCCCTGAGCCGCCAGTCGGCCTTTTTTTCCATTCCGACCACAATTCCTTGGCCCGTTTGATGTCCGCCACCTGAGGTTAGCCGATAGGACAAGCGTTCAACCTGGTCAACGTAAAAATCGCCGTCGTCACTCCGTTGACGCAAGGCAAAGAAAAAGGGGTTAGCCGCTAAGCTAACCCCTTGTTTTTTCTGGTGCTGTTGAGAGGAATCGAACCTCCGACCTACTGATTACGAATCAGTTGCTCTACCAACTGAGCTACAACAGCGAAGGCGCGCATTATACGGGGTGAGTGGATCGGGAGCAATCGCTTCCGGAATTTTTCGCAAGACTCATGTTGCGCCGGCGCCAGGGAGGCCTATTTCCCGAGAAGAGCCAGCAGGTCTTCGCCGTAACGCTCCAGTTTTCGGGCGCCTATGCCCGAAACCTGGGCGAGTTCCTCTTCGGTACCCGGGCGCAGGCGCACCAGTTCGTGCAGGGTGGCGTCGTGCAGGATGACGTAGGGGGGCACGTTCTGGGCCTCGGAGAGCTTTCGGCGCCAGGCGCGCAGGGCGTCGAAAAGGTCTTGGCCCGCGGCGTCCAGGGCGGCGTGGTCCGGGCGCCTTTCCTTGACGCGCTTCTCCTTGCTCCTGACTTGCTTGGGCCGGTGGCGGCGCAGTTCCAGGGTGGTTTCACCCTTCAACACCGGGCGGGCCTCGGCGGTGAGTTGCAGGGAGCCGTGGGCGTCGGCGTGCAACAGGCCCATGGCCACCAGTTGCCGGGCGACACCGCGCCAGGCTGCCTCGTCCAGGTCCGCGCCCACGCCGAAGGTGGGCAGCATATCGTGGCTCCAGTTCTTTACCTTGTCCGTGGCCTTGCCGCGCAGGATTTCGATGAGGTGCCCCGCGCCGAAACGCTGGCCGGTGCGCAGGATGGCCGACATGAACTTCTGCGCCGCCACCGTGCCGTCCCAGGTTTCGGGCGGCTCCAGGCAGGTGTCGCAGTTGCCGCAGGGCAGGGCCCGTTCCTCGCCGAAGTAGTTGAGCAGCACCTGGCGCCGGCAGCGCACCGCCTCGCAGTAGCCCAGCATGGCGGACAGCTTCTGGCTCTCGATGCGCTTCTGTTCCTCCGGCGCGCCGGACTGTTCGATCCAGTTCTTGAGCAGCATCACGTCCGAGAGACCGTAGGCAAGCCAGGCTTCCGACGGTTCGCCGTCCCGGCCCGCGCGCCCCGTCTCCTGGTAGTAGCCCTCCAGGCTCTTGGGCAGGTCCAGATGGGCGACGAAACGCACGTCCGGTTTGTCTATGCCCATGCCGAAGGCGATGGTGGCCACCATGACGATGCCGTCCTCCCGCAGGAAGCGCTGCTGGTGGCTGCGGCGCGAGGCCGCGTCCATGCCGGCGTGGTAGGGCAGCGCCTTGATGCCCTGGTCCAGGAGCCAGGCGGCCGTCTCGTCCACCTTCTTGCGGGACAGGCAATAGACGATGCCGGCCTCGCCCAGGTGGCCGGGACCGTCCCCGTGGCCCTTGAGGAAATCCATAAGCTGTCGGCGGGTGTTGTCCTTTTCCACCACACGGTAGCGGATGTTGGGGCGATCGAAGCTGGACACGAACTGGCGCGCGGCGGAGAGGCCCAGCTTGGAAACGATCTCCGAACGCGTCAGTTCGTCGGCGGTGGCGGTCAGCGCGATGCGCGGCACCCGGGGAAAGCGCTCCTGCAGGATGGAGAGCTGGATGTACTCGGGTCGGAAGTCGTGGCCCCACTGAGAGACGCAGTGCGCTTCGTCAATGGCGAAGAGGGTAAGGCCGTGGCGCTCCTGGATGTGGTCCAGGAGCGCGAGGAAATTGTCCAGCACCAGGCGTTCCGGTGCCACGTAGAGCAGATCCAGTTCGCCCGCCATGAGCCGTTTCTGCACGGCCCGGGCTTCGTCCCCGTCCTGGCTGGAATTCAGGAAGGCCGCGCGCACGCCCAGTTGCAGGAGCGCATCCACCTGGTCCTGCATGAGGGCGATGAGCGGCGAGACCACCACCGCCACGCCGGGGCGAAGCAGCGCGGGAATCTGGTAGCAGAGGGACTTGCCCCCGCCGGTGGGCATGAGCACCAGGGCGTCCCCGCCGCCGCCCACGTGGGCGATGATCTCTTCCTGGGCACCGCGGAAGGAGGTGTAGCCGAAGACGGTACGGAGGAGTTCGAGGGCAGAGGGCATGAAGGCGGGCTTGGTAGGTCGGGCTTCAGCCCGACATGAGCGTTACGGCAGGCAATTTGTCGGCATGAATCCCGACCTACGACGGCAACGAGGCCGGATTACAGTAGTTCCAGCAACTTTTCCGGCGGGCGGGCGATGACGGCCCGGTCGCCACGGACGACGATGGGGCGCTCGATGAGGATGGGGTGGGCGGCCAGGGCGTCCAGCCATTCGTCCTCGCTCAGGCTTCGTCCCGCGTAGAGTTCCTTGTAGGTGGCCTCGCCCTGCCGCACCAGCGCCTCGGCCGGCAGTCCCAGCTTCTTCACCAGCTCGGCCAGTTCGGCCCGGCTGGGCGGGTTCTTCAGGTAGTCCACGACTTTCGCCTGGATGTCGCGCTCCATCAGGATCTGGCAGGCGCCGCGGGATTTGGAGCAACGGGGATTGTGATAGACGACCATGGGTTCCATGATTCTTGGGCGAAATCGGCGAAAGGCCGAATTCTAACAGGCCGTGCCTTCCGTCCGCCCCCGAGGTCCGGGCTACAATCGCGTCACCATTCATCTTTCAGCCTTCCCCATGACGCGCTCCCGCACCGTGGAAAGCAGCCAGCCGGGCATCCACCCCCGGCTGGAAGCCGAGCTTGCGCGGCATGCGGCGTTCCCGCCCCGCGGCCCCATCGCGCCCTACAACCGGGAGGCGTTCGAGGCGAGCCTGGTTGCCTGGCGGACCTGGAGCAGCGCGGCGCCCCTCATCCTGGACACCGGTTGCGGCGTGGGCATGAGCACCGTGAATCTGGCCCGCCTTTACCCCGACCATTTCGTCATCGGCGTGGACAAGTCCCTGGACCGCCTGAGCCGTGGCAAGCCCTGGGCGGACGGGGGGCTGCCGGAAAACTGCGTCCTGGTGCGGGCCGACCTGCCGGATTTCTGGCGCCTGATGGCGGAGGCGGGCGTGACGCTGGCGCGGCACTATTTCCTTTATCCCAATCCCTGGCCCAAGGTGGGCCACCTGTCCCGGCGCTGGCAGGGCCATGCGGCTTTCCCCACGGCCGTGGCCCTGGGCGGGATGATCGAATGTCGCAGCAACTGGCGCCTTTACGTGGAGGAATTCGCCTTCGCCCTGACTTTTCTCACCGGCCGCGAGGTGGTGAGCGAGGCCTGCCATCCCGATGTGCCCTTCACCCCCTTCGAGAAGAAGTATCAAGATTCGGGACATGGGCTGTTCCGGTGCGTGCTCGATGTTTGAACGAATCGAACGATTCGACTAAACTGAACGAATCATGTCGGCCCATGGGGCGAACAGGAGTTTCTTGATGCAAACATTTACTGCCAACGAAGCCAAGACCCGCTTTGGTGAATTTCTGGATCGCGTGCAGCGGGAACCGGTACGGGTGATGCGCCATGACCGCCTGGTGGGGGTGATGGTCAGCGCCGAGGATTACGAGGCCATGCGCGCTTTCTACGCCAATCGCCTGATGCATACCCTGAGCAAGACCGCCGAGGGGGCGGCCCAGGCGGGACTGACGCCCGAAACATTGAAAAACCTGCTGGCCGATGAAAGCTGAAGCGGCAGACCGAGTGGTGGTGGACACTAACGTCTGGATCAGCGCGGCCCTGTCCACCGAAGGCGCGCCCGCCAGACTGGTGCTGCGGGTGCTGAAACACGGCCTGCCGGTCTTTTCCCCCGCCACTTTTTCTGAACTGGAAACCCGGCTGTGGAAGCCGAAATTCGACCGCTATCTGAGCATGGAACAACGGCAACGCCTTCTTCATGACCTAAATGGTGCTGCTCACTGGGTATCGCTGCCGATGGAGAGCCCCTCCTGGAGCCGGGACGCAGATGACGAGAAATTTATCCAGACGGCACTCTCCGCATCGGCGCCTTGGCTGGTCACCGGAGACCGGGACTTGCTGGACGTGCCCGTATTGCCGGGCTTTACCATCCTCACCCCCGCCGTGGCCTTGTCGCTGCCGGAGTTCTGTGGCGTGGGATAGCCCGCCAACAAGGACGCGGCTTGCGTATTGGATAGTTCCTCACCCATCACGCCACACTCCTCCCCAATGACCAACCCCTGCCTTTCCTGCGGTGCCTGCTGCGCCAACAGTCGCGTGGTTTTCGATGCCTCCGAGGCCGACGATCAGCCCGGCGGCTTCGTGCCCTCCTGCCTGTGCGCCGAATACACCGACACCCTGCGCATCATGGAGGGCACGGATTACGCCCGGCCGCAGTGCGTGGCGCTTTCCGGCCGGGTGGGCGAGAAGGTGAGCTGCGACATCTACGCCTCCCGCCCCTCGCCCTGCCGGGACTTCGAGTCCCACGGGCTGTACGGCATCTCCAACGTGGCCTGCAACGACGCCCGTCGCCGGCACGGCCTGCCGCCCCTGCCGAATCCGAAACCTTGATTCCAGAACGCAACAAGGCTGCCGAAGCAGCCTTGTTGCGATGCGGATCGTGAAATCAGAAGGCCCGGCGGCGGCGCAGGAAGCCGAAACCGGCGATTCCCAGCAACGCCAGGGTGGCGGGTTCGGGGGCGGCGGCGGCGCCGGCCGGGGTCATGGACACCGGATCCATGCCGATCCAGGTGGTGTTATCCACCAAGGTGAACGCTTGACTTGGAGCTTCCAGCGTATTTCCCAGCAGGAAGAAGCTCCCGCTGCCATAACTCCCCCACGAGCCGCCATAGGAGGGCTGGCCAATCAGTTGGGAATTCAGGTTCATGCCGGCAGCGCCCGTCCACTCATAATCGTATATGTCGGCGAGGGTGATATGCACGCTCGGCGCGGCGGAGGTCACCAGATCCAGCGCCACCAGGCCATTGGTGTTACCGGAGGAGTAACGCCCCCATGCCGAGGTGTCGAGGGTGACGGTGCCTGACATGGTTTCCGAACTTCCCCACCAAGCCGTGCCGCTCCAGGAGACATCGTAGGTGACGATGGCCGCGTTGGCGCCGGAACAGGCGGCGGCGAGGAGGGCGGCGAGGACGATCTGCTTGAGTTTCATGGTGTGCTCCCTGTGTCGTGAGCCGCTGGCGCGACTTTCACGTTAACGAAAACCCGTGCCCCGTTCCGGCTTGCCAGGATGTGGAACGGCACTTTACCGGGGGCGATTGTACTTCGCGGCAGCCGGGTTTTCCGCTGACATTTCCTGACATTCGGGGCCATGGGGCGGGTTGATGCCTACAGCCGGCCCCACATTCAAGCCATCGGCAAGCGCACGGTCATGCGCGTGCCCTCGCCCGGAGCGCTGACACACGCGACGCCGCCGCCGTGGAGTTCGGCGATGCGCCGCACCAGGTAGAGGCCCAGGCCGGCGCCGGGAATGTCCGCTCCCTGGCGCGGGCGATAAAAGCGCCGGAATATCCGGTCCTGTTCCTCGGGGGCGATACCTACCCCCTCGTCCGAGACTTCCAGTACCACGACGCCGTCATCAACCCGGCCGCGAAGCTCGATAGGGCCGCCCGCGGGGGAATACTTGACGGCGTTGCCCAGCAGGTTGTCCAGCAGGATACGCATCAGGGCGCCGTCGCATTCCATGCGCTCGGGCAGGCTTTCCAGGTCGGCATGGAGGTCATGCCGGGGCGAGTGGCAACCGGCCAGGGCGGCGCGGGCGATCTGCCGCAAGTCGCAGTCGGCCATTTCCGCGTGCCAGCCGACTTCGGCGACGCGCTCGCCGACGAGGCAATTCCTGAGCAGGTCGCTGATGCGCGCAACGCTGCCGCGGATTTGGGCGATATGGGCCGGGTCGCTTTTCCCCGTGAGGGCCATCACCTGGGCCGTCCCATCCATCACCGCAAGGGGATTCTTGATTTCGTGGGCGAGGAGGCTCAGAAACTCGCGCTGTTCATCCTGTTGCCGCCTTTGCAGCGCGGCTTCCCGTTCCGCCTGGCGTTGCGTGGCCTGAATCAGGTGGAAGCGCCGGGCTACCATGAAGTGCATGACGATGATATGGGGCAGGGTGGCGGCCTGCAACAGTTGGTCGCTCGTCCAATGGCCGCCCACCAGAACCAGGCCATGCTGTTCCAGAGTGATGAGGACGCCGGCCACCAGCAGGCAGCCGAAGGCCAGGAGGTAAGTGGCGGCTTCCCGCACGCCGCGCCTGAGCAGGAGGAGGGGCAGCACCAGGCTGACCGCCACCACCAACAACCGGGACAGGTTCAGGAAGGAGCCGAGGGGCGTGTAATAGCCCGTCAGAACGGCCATGACGCCGACCAGGGCCAAACCGTAAAACAGCCCCAGGCAGGCCCGGTCAACCCGCGGCATGTGCCGCTCCAGGTGCAGGAGGCGCGAGAGCAGGGCCGCGTTGGTGGCGGGCCAAAGGGAAATCGCCATGCGGGCCAGGGCCAGGGGCAGGCCGGGAGCGGGATCGAAGAGCACGCCGAGATAGCCCTCAAAACTGAAGAAATACAGGGCGATGACCGGGACGTTGGCGGCATACCAGCCGTAGAGCGGCGCCCTTTGCCAGGCCCAGTAAGCCAAGTTGAGGGCGATGAGCAGGAGCACCGCGCCGAAATAGCCGCCCTGGAGCAGGGTTTCCCGAAGGTTGGCGCGCTGAAAGTCTTCCGCTTGCCAGAGCAGCAGACGCAGCCGGCGGGCGCCTTCGATGGGAATCCGGACGTAAAAGGTTTGCGGGCCGGCGGCCGGCAAATCCAGGGGGAATACCGAATTGCGGTATTTCACGGCGCGCTCGGCAAAGGGCTGTTCCGAGCCGGCCAGCCGGCGCTCGAAACCGCCGCCGGGACGGGGCACGAATAGCTCGACTCTCTCCGCGAAGCCATCCACTTCCAGCCACCATAGGGCCGGCGCGCCGGCCGGGCGCGACAGGGCGAAGCGCAGCCAGAGGGCGCCCGGCATGAAGCCGGAGGCGACATTGCCCGGCGAGTCCTGAAAGCCTTGGTGTTCCCCGATCCGGGCGGCTTCGTCCGCGCCCAGGGTTCCCGCCAAATCCCGGTACAGGGAAACGTGCCCCGAGAGCGAGATGCGTCCCATGCCGGCAGTCAATTCCAGAGGAGGTTGTTCGGCTCGGAGGAAGGCGGATCCGGCAAGCAGCAGGAACGCCAGAAACAGCCGCCGGATTCGGGAAGCGCCCAAAACTCAGTCTCCGGCGGGGGCGGCCAGAAAGGCGTAGCCCAGGTTGGTGCGGCCTTGCACCGGCAGAGGTTCGAGGGGGGCCAGTCGGCGCACCTTGGCGCGCAGGCGACTCACCAGGGCTTCCAGGCGCAAGTCGCCGTGACGGCTGTCGGGATAGGCGAGCCGCTGAAACAGGATCGAGCGGGCGATGTTTTCGCCGAGGTTTCGCACCAGGGGGGCCAGGAACAGGTATTCATGGGCGGTGAGCGGAATGGCGACTCCGGCCGGCGTGTGGAGCACGGAGCGTGAGGTATCCAGCCGCCAGGGAGATTGGGCTGGCGGGAGCAAGCGCCGGGCAAGGCTCTCCAGTACGGCGGCCAACTCGCGCAAATCCAGGGGCTTGACCAGATAGGCGTCCGCGCCGACGTTGAGGCCATGCACCCGCCGATCTATGTCGCCCCAGGCGGTCGCCATGACGATGCCCCCCCGCCAACTCTGGCGCAGGCGCGCCGCGATTTCATAACCGTTTTCCCCCGGCAGGCCGACATCCAGAATGACCGTATCAGCCGGCGCGGCGGACAGCAGGGCATCCAGTTCGGCTCCATCGTTGGCACCCCGTACTCTGTGGCCGAAGTGGGCCAGCCCGGCCGCCAATATGTCACGCAACGCCGGCTCGTCATCCACCACGATGATGTCCAGGGGACGGGGGCTTTGTCGGACGGGAGCGTTTCTGTTCACGGGAGTCTCGGCGGGACGAGGGAGTTTCCAGGCCGGCGGAGTCGGGCTGACAATCAGGCAAGGAAAGCTCCGATCGCACCGTGCCAGGGGGCAATATCAATGCGGGCGGCGGCGAAGCTTACATCATGCCGATTTCTTTGTGCGCCATGAAATCCGGCACGGCTGGGCAAAGCCTGTCCCGAGCATAGCCGAAGGGCGTAGCGTGCCCACGATGAGCGCACATTTCCGTGGGCACGCCCTTTGGGCTTTGCCCACCCTACGACCCTACCCGTCGGCGACAGCGGAATCGCCCCTCCGTACAATGGAAAAATGCGTTGCACCGAGTCTTATATAAGATATATAATTACAAGAATCCTGCTCTCCGGGAGTGGTCGCGCGTGCGATGCTCTTCCGGACGGGGAGTGGCAATAGAAAATATTTGGCCTAGAATCAGATTTTCTGCGAGTCATCCTGAACACCTTTCGAGAGGAAACAGCCGTGCTTCAAGCCTATCGTCAGCATGTTTCCGAGCGCGCCGCGCTCGGTATCCCCGCCCTGCCCCTCACCGCCAGTCAGACGGCGGACCTGATCGGCCTGCTCAAGAACCCTCCCGCCGGAGAGGAAGCCTTCCTGGTGGAACTCTTGACCTACCGGGTGCCGGCGGGCGTGGACGACGCCGCCAAGGTCAAGGCTGGGTTCCTGGCCAAGGTCGCCAAGGGCGAAGAGGCCTGCGGCCTGATCTCCCGCGCCAAGGCGACGGAACTCCTGGGCACCATGCTCGGGGGCTACAACGTCAAGCCCATGATTGACCTCCTGGGCGATGCCGAAGTAGGCAAGGTGGCGGCCGAAGGCCTGAAGAAGACCCTCCTGGTGTTCGATTTCTTCCATGACGTGGCCGACCTGGCCAAGGCCGGCAACGGCAACGCCCAGGCGGTGATGCAGTCCTGGGCCGACGCCGAGTGGTTCACCTCCCGCCCCGAAGTGCCCGCATCGCAAAAGCTCACGGTGTTCAAGGTCACGGGCGAAACCAACACCGACGACCTGTCCCCGGCGCCCGATGCCTGGTCCCGCCCGGACATTCCCCTGCATGCCCTGGCCATGCTGAAGAACCCGCGTCCCGGCATCGAGGCGGACGAGGCCGGCGCGCGCGGCCCGGTCAAGCAACTGGAGGCCCTGGCGGCCAAGGGCAACCTGATCGCCTACGTGGGCGACGTGGTGGGCACCGGATCAAGCCGGAAGTCCGCCACCAACTCCGTGCTGTGGTTCACCGGCGAGGACATCCCCTACGTGCCGAACAAGCGTTTCGGCGGCTTCTGCCTGGGGGGCAAGATCGCTCCCATCTTCTTCAACACCATGGAAGATGCCGGCGCCCTGCCCATCGAACTGGACGTGAGCCAGATGGACATGGGCGACGAGATCGAGTTGAAGGTCGACACCGCCACCGCCCGGGTTACGGCGCTCAAGAACGGCGCCGTGATCGCCGAGACGACGCTCAAGACGCCCGTGATCGTGGACGAAGTGCGCGCCGGCGGCCGCATTCCTCTCATCATCGGCCGCGGCTTGACCACCAAGGCCCGGGAATTCCTGGGCCTGCCGCCCTCCACCCTGTTCCGCCTGCCCCAGAACCCGGCCGATTCCGGTAAGGGTTTTTCGCTGGCGCAGAAGATGGTGGGCAAGGCCTGCGGCATGCCCGAAGCAAATGGGCAACAACAAGGCATCCGCCCCGGCACCTACTGCGAACCGCGCATGACCACCGTGGGCTCCCAGGACACCACCGGCCCCATGACCCGGGACGAGCTGAAGGACTTGGCCTGTCTGGGCTTCTCCGCCGATCTGGTGATGCAGTCCTTCTGCCACACCGCCGCTTATCCGAAGCTGGTGGACGTGAAGACCCATCGCACCCTGCCGTCCTTCATTACCGCTCGCGGCGGCGTCAGCCTGCGTCCCGGCGACGGCGTGATCCACTCCTGGCTGAACCGCCTGCTCCTGCCCGACACCGTGGGCACCGGCGGCGACTCCCACACCCGTTTCCCCATCGGCATCTCCTTCCCGGCAGGCTCGGGCCTCGTGGCCTTCGCCGCCGCCACGGGTGTCATGCCCCTGGACATGCCGGAATCCGTGCTGGTGCGCTTCAAGGGTGAAATGCAGCCGGGCATCACCCTGCGCGACCTGGTGAATGCCATCCCCTATTACGCCATCAAGGCGGGCCTCCTGACGGTGGAGAAGAAGGGCAAGAAGAACGTCTTTTCCGGGCGCATCCTGGAAATCGAGGGTCTGCCCGACCTGAAGGTGGAGCAGGCCTTCGAGCTGTCGGACGCCGCCGCCGAGCGTTCCGCCGCCGCCTGTTCCGTGCGCCTCAACAAGGCGCCCATGGTGGAGTACATGCGCTCCAACATCACCCTCATGAAGTGGATGATCGCCAACGGCTACGAGGATGCCAGGACGCTCAAGCGCCGCATCAAGGCCATGGAAGCCTGGATCGAGAGCGGCAGCCTGCTCGCCCCGGACGCCGACGCCGAATATGCCGCCGTGATCGAGATTGACCTGGCCGACGTGAAGGAGCCGATCCTGGCCTGCCCGAACGACCCGGACGACGTGAAGCTCCTGTCCGAGGTGGCCGGCGACAAGATAGACGAGGTGTTCATCGGCTCCTGCATGACCAACATTGGCCACTTCCGCGCCGCCGCCAAGGTTCTGGAGGGCAAGTCGGACATCCCGACCCGCTTGTGGATCGCCCCGCCGACCAAGATGGACGCCCTGATCCTGTCCGAGGAAGGCTATTACAGCGTCCTGGGCAAGTCCGGCGCACGCATGGAAATGCCCGGCTGTTCGCTCTGCATGGGCAACCAGGCCCAGGTGAAGAAGGGCTCCACGGCCATCTCCACTTCCACCCGCAACTTCCCCAACCGTCTGGGCATTGATACCCGCGTCTATCTCGGTTCCGCGGAACTCGCCGCCATGTGCGCCCTGGCCGGCCGCATCGTCACCCCGGCCGAGTACATGGAGCAGATCAAGCTGGTGAACGCCAAGGCCGCCGAGGTCTATCGCTACATGAACTTCGATCAGATCGAGGAATTCGTGGAAGCGGCGGCGACCGTCGAAATGTAATCTTCATCGCCGAACGCCGGGCCGAGGTCCGGCGTAAAGCAATAGAAACGCCCCCGTCGGCTCAGCCAGGCCGCGGGGGCGTTTCCTCGTGGCGCGCAGTTTCGCCGACCGTGGGGCCTTCTGTTCGGCCCACGGTGGACTTCGATGGCGCGGCCACGGGGGCTTCCGTTCGCCCCATGCCTTACATTTCTCCAGAATTGGTCAGTACTCCGGCTCTCGGCCCATTTTTCTGTTACGGTACCTCGTTGTTAAAGGAGAACCCATGACCGACATTTCCCCTTCTGGCGACGGCAACGTGGCCCCGTACGCGGGGCTGACGCCGGAAACCATCCTGGACGCGCTGGACGGGGCCGGCCTGAGGACGGACGGCCGCATGCTGGCGCTCAACAGCTTCGAGAATCGGGTCTATCAGCTCGGCCTGGAAGAGGGGGGCTTCGTGGTGGCGAAGTTCTACCGCACGGGGCGCTGGTCCGACGCGGCCATCCTGGAGGAGCATGCCTTCGTGGCGGAACTGGCCGGCGCGGAACTGCCGGTGGTGGCGCCGCTCACGCTCGGAGGCCGCACCCTGAACCTGCACCAGGGTTTCCGTTTTGCCGTCTACCCCAGGCAGGGTGGGCGTTCGCCCGAGTTCGATTCGCCGGAGGTGCTGCCCTGGATGGGGCGGCTCCTGGGGCGCATCCATGCGCTGGGTGCCGGCAAGCGCTTTCGGGCGCGGCCGGCGCTGGACGTGAACACCTTCGGCGAAGAACCACGGGCGTTCATGAAGGCCCATGCGCTCCTGCCGCCGGAGCTGGAGTCGGTGTATTTCGGACTGGTGGATCTGGCCCTGGACGGGGTGCGGCGCTGTTTTGACCGGGCGGGCAGGGTGGCGACCCTGAGGTTGCACGGCGATTGCCACGCGGGCAACGTGTTGTGGACCGATCGCGGCCCCCATTTCGTGGACTTTGACGATGCCCGCTCCGGGCCGGCGGTACAGGATCTGTGGATGCTGCTCTCGGGGGACATGGCCGCCATGAGCCGCCAGATGAACGAAATTCTCTCCGGCTACCGGCAGTTCCGGGACTTCAACCTGGCGGAACTGCAACTGGTGGAAGCCTTGCGCACGCTGCGCCTCATCCATTACGCGGCGTGGCTGGCGCGGCGCTGGGACGATCCGGCCTTTCCCGCCGCCTTTCCCTGGTTCGGCACGCCCCGTTACTGGCAGGATCGCATCCTGGAACTGAGGGAGCAGATCGCCCTCATGGACAGCCCGGAGCCGTGGGATATTGACTGATATGGGTCCGGTTTGAGCTCGACGAAAGGGCTCGGATTTTATGGGTCGGAACTTGTTCCGACACCGAAACCGTCCTGCGCTATCATTCCCGCCTGATATGTCGCTTCCGGAGGATGTATGTCAATCGCGGAACAGATTTTTGAGAGCGTCAAACCCATGCCCGAGTCTCTCGCGCGGGAAGTCCTGCGTTTCGTGGAATACCTGAGTTCCAGGGCGCGGGATCGTGCAGAGTTTCTGGACTTGTCCCAGGCGCAGGAAACCGTGATGAAGCACGTCTGGGATAACCAGGATGACGAGGTGTGGAACGATGTTGAATCGCTCTGACGTCGTTCAGGTGCCGTTTCCGTTTTCTGACTTGAGCCGGCAAAAGCGCCGGCCGGTGTTGCTGCTGACCCCTCCAGATGGTTTTGGAGATTTCCTGGCGGTCGCCGTCACGTCACAACCCGGTCATGCCGATGCCGTGCCACTGGAAAACACGGACATCGTTGCCGGCAGCTTGCCCAAAACAAGCTGGGTTCGTTCCTCAAAACTGTTTTCCCTGAATCAGGCGAATGTCATCGTTACCTTGGGAAGCCTGAAGCCGGAAGCCTTCACGCGTATCCTCGGCCAGGTCTGTACTCAAATTGGCTGCCGCCCTGCTGGATAAGGGACGGGCAGGATAAGCCCATGTTCAGTAGAAGTGCCGCACCAGGTGGAAGAACACCGGGGCGGCGAAGCAGACGGAGGCCATGCGGTCCAGCATGCTGCCCTGTTCGGTCTGCCCCCAGTGCCGGATGCCGTGGTCGCGCTTGATGGCGGACATGACCAGGCCGCCGAGATAACCCATGAGGCTGATGGCGAGCGTCATGCCCGCCGCGGCGAGGGGGCTGAAGGGCGTGATCCACCACAGGCCGGTGCCCAGGGCGGTGGTGCAGGCCATGCCGCCGAGGAAACCTTCCACCGTCCGGGTTTCGGAAAGCTGGGGCGCGATCAGATGCCGGCCCCGGAGGATGTTCCACAGGTATTGCAGCACGTCGCCCGACTGCACCACCACGGTCAGGAAGATGAGCAGGAGCGGCGCGCTGCCGCCGTGGCCGGGCAGGGGCAGGAACAGGATGGCGGGCACGTAGGAGACGCAGTAGACCGCGAGCATCAGGCCCCACTGGGTCTGGGCCGCCCGCGCCTGGAGATTCCTGATGTCGCCGGAGAGGGCGGAGAGGATGGGCAGGAACAGGAAGGCGTAGACCGGGATGACCAGGGGAAAGAGGCCGAACCAGCCCATGCCCACCAGCAGGTATTGCAGGGGGAGGATGAGGTAAAAGCTCGCCACCAGGGCCAGGTGATCGCCGGGTCGGGTCGGGGCCAGGGTCAGGAACTCGCGCAAGACGACGAAGGACACCAGGGCGAAGAGCAGCACCACGGCTACCGTTCCGGCCCAGAGCGCGCCGCCGATTACCAGCGCCATCAGCCACCAGGCCCGGATGCGCCCGTTCAGGGAATCCACCACGGCGCGGGACGGCCCGCTGCCCGCCCGCAGGCGCAGCAGGGCGCCGGCCAGGCTGGCCAGGAGCAGGAGGCCGACCAGGCCGGCGAACACGAGGCGGATGGATTCGTGCATGGTCAACTGGCTCCCAGGTACAGCACCGCTTCCCGCGCCCTGCCGAGAAAGGCGTCCTTTTCCTCGCCCGGGACGAGGGAGAGCGGCTCGCCAAAACTGAGGGTGCACAGCAGGGGCAGGGGAATCAGGCGGCCCCGGGGCATGACCCGGTTCAGGTTCCGGATCCAGACCGGGACGACCTCCACGTTGGGGCGTGCCAGCACCAGGCGGTAGATGCCGCTCCGGAAGGGCTGCAAGGGCGTCTCACCCATGTTGCGCGTGCCTTCGGGAAACATGATGAGCGAGTCGCCCGCATCCAGGGCGGCCAGGATGGGGGCCAGGGGGTCGCCGTGTTCGTGTTCGCCGCTACGGTCCACCAGGACGCCACGGAACACCCGGTGGATGAGATAGCGGCGCAGGGCGCTGCGGCCCCAGTAGTCCGCCGCCGCCACGGGGCGGGTGTGGCGGCGCAGTCCGGGGGGGAGGGAGGCCCAGAGCAGCACGAAATCCATGTGGCTGCTGTGGTTGGCGATGTAGATACGCTGCGTCCGCGCCGGGTCACAGCCCAGCCAGCGGGCCTGGGCGCCGGTGATGGCCCAGGCAAGGCCGGTGATGAGCCGGGCGATGCCCTGGCTGACCAGGGAAACTGCGCAGAAATTCATGTTGGCCATGGTGCGCCGAATATACCCCAGCTTGGGTACGCCCGGCCGGAATCGTGAAGCTTGCCCTGGCGCTGTGAGAGAATGCGCGACTTCGCGCCCGCTTCGAGTCGGCGCGCATTTCTTCTTCGGGAACGACATGGACTACAGTTTCTTCGACGACGGGCTCCAGGCCCGCTTCACTGACCGGCTGAACGAGCTGGGGATCGCCTGGGAGGTCTTTGCCGATCCGATTGACGGCTGGCAGGTGCGCGTTTCGGACGACGTGCCGGACGAACCCCTGGATGAAATCGAGGCACTCTACGACGAATTGCTTGCCGAGCACACCCGTCTGGGTCGGGAAGAGTGGGTCACCAAGCGGGTGGCGGGGGTGCAGGTCAATCTGCCGGAGGGCGGGCACTGCATGATCGCCCTGGAGGCGGACCTGGCCAACCGGCTGCTGGCCAACTTCACCCCGCTCGAGATGGCGGAGATCGTGGACGCGGTGGCCAAGGGCCTGCGCCTCAATCACCAGGGGCCGCTGTGCTGCATGCCGGGTGAGGCAGAGACTAGAGGCTAGTCAAGCATGCGCGCCGCGGGCGCGGGGGTTGTTCCCTAGCCTCTCTGACTTCCTGGCCCCTAGCCCCTGTTTTAACCCTTGCACAAGGCGCCCTTGTTGGCTTCACCGGATCGGGCCATGCGGTCCAGGCAGTCCACGACCGAGAGGCTGGCCTTTTCCATGTTTTCCAGGCAGGCAAGGCCGGGCTGGTAATCGCCGGCGGCCATCAGTTCCAGGCCTTCCCGGGCGAAATTGTGCACCGCCTTGTGGTGGGTCTCCATGTCGGCGTAGCCATCCAGGCGGGAGAAGCAGCTCCGGCCGTCGCCGCCGTAATACCACTGACCCAGTCGGCACTGGTGGTGATCCTTGAACTCATCAATCCGCTTGCTGGAGTTGCCCGAGAAGACCTGGTAGACGTCGAACTTGTAGACCAGATGGTCCAGCTTGGCCAGTTCCGTGAAGCTGCGCAGGGCGGAGACGGCGATGGTCTGGCTGATGCGTTCGGACAATTCTATGAGGTTGCCGGTGTTTTCCGTGGCGCGGGAACCGTCCTCGCCCACCTTGCTGGTCTGGCGTGCCAGGCCTTCCATACTGGTACAGGCTTCCTGAGTGTCCTGCCGGATGGTGTTGACCAGGAGGGAAATGTCGTTGGTGGCGTTGGAGGTGCGTTCCGCCAGTTTCCTGACCTCGTCCGCGACGACGGCGAAGCCCCGTCCCGCCTCGCCGGCGCGGGCGGCCTCGATGGCGGCATTGAGCGCCAGCAGATTGGTCTGCTCGGCGATTTCCTTGATGAGATTGAGGATGCCGCCTATCTTGTCGGTACTGGAGTTGAGGCCATTCACCAGGGCGACCGTGCCCTGGGACTGCCGGTGCAGCATGCCCAGGTTGCGGTTGATGGTGGACATGAGTTCGGCGCTGCCCGCCGTGGTGGTCGCCGCGGCGATGGCCTCGTCCTTCTCCTGCTTGAGCGTGCTGGCCATGCCCGCCAGGGCGTTCTGGGAGGCCTTCAGGCTATCGCCGAAGCGCCCCAGGCTATGAAAAATGCCTGTCCAGCGCTCCAGGTCCTTGTGCATCATGGCAAGCTGAGCCGTCACGGACGATTGATCCGTTTCCAGCGTGGCCACCTGCCGCTTGAGATTCTCGTTCTCTTCCCGGGACTTGGTGATTTCCGCTTCCAAAGCCCGCAGCTTGTCCGCACCGATCCAGGCCATATCCGATCCCTTCAATTACGTCATGAGCATACCCGTACCATGTCGCTACGGGCGATCGCCGAGAAACTTGACTCTCCTCTTGGCCTAGGCCAAAAGCCCTATGCCGGCCCTGGGAACAGGGGGCATTTCTTCAACCTGAGCTGACCTCCCGCTTGATGCGCCGGATTTCGCTCACGGCCTGTTCCGACAGGGCCGCGAACTCGTCCTGCAACACCCGGTCTGCCCCGGACCGGTCTCCGCGCTGCGCCAACTGGATGACGTGGCCGGCGCAGCGATGGAAATCGGCGTGCTTTTCCTTCAGTTTGATGAAACCGGGCTTGTGCCCGTGGGCCGCGCCCGTGCCGTAGATCCACTGGCCCAGGGCGCACTTGTCGTCCCGCCCCACCACCGCCGGGTCCAGCTTGTCGCCCTTGCCGTCCAGGAAGTCCCTGAGCTTGCTCTTCCACTGGAGATGGGCGTGGATCACGCCATCGAAGTCCATGGCATCGCTGGCCTTCTGTGCCCTTTCCTGCAACTGGAATTCGGACAGGATGCGCACCAGGGTCTGCGCCTGCTCCTCCAGGCTCTCGGCGGCGGCCGCGGCCTCCTCCACCAGGGCCGCGTTGTGCTGGGTCACGTGATCCATCTGGGTGACGGCCTTGGTCACCTGGTCCATGCCCTGGGCCTGGTCTTTCGAGGCCAGGGAGATTTCCGTCACCAGCCCGGCCACGTCACGGAAGGCCGTGACCACCTGCTCCATGGTCTTGCCGGCCTTTTCCACCTGTTCCACGCCGCCTTGCACTTCCTCCACGCTGCCCGAGATGAGGGTCTTGATCTCCTTCGCCGCCTGGGTGCTGCGCTGAGCCAGGGCGCGCACTTCCGAGGCCACCACGGCGAAGCCCTTGCCCTGCTCTCCGGCCCGCGCCGCCTCCACGGCGGCGTTCAAGGCCAGGATGTTGGTCTGGAAGGCGATGGAATCTATGACCCCGGTGATGTCCGTGATGCGCTGGGAGCGCTCCTGGATGCCGGACATGGTCTGCATCACATGCTTGACCATGGCGCCGCCCTGGGCCGCGACGCCGTTGGCGGACGTGGTGCACTCGTTGGCGCGCCGGGCATTTTCCGCATTCTGGCGGATGGTGGCGTTGAACTGCTCCATGGAGCTTGCCGTCTCCTGCAGGCTGCTCGCCTGCTGCTCCGTGCGGCGGGAAAGATCGCCATTTCCTTCGGCGATTTCCCGTGCCGCCGTATTCACGGCCTCCGCCACCTCCTGTAGACGCCCCATGGCCTGGCGCAGGTGGGCGACGGTGGCATTCACGTCATCCTTGAGCTGGCCGAAGGTTCCCTCGTAATTGCGTTCGATGCGTTCCGTGAGGTCGCCGTGGGCCACCGCGTTGAGCACCCGCGCCACATCCTCCAGGCCGCCGGAGACGATGCCCATGAGGCGGTTCATGCCTTCGGCGGTCTTCAACGGGAAGCCCGCCTTGCCTGCCAGTTGCACGCGCTGGCTGAAGTCCCCCTTGACTGCGGCCTGGAGCAGATTTTCGAATTCGTGTTCTTCCGCCACTTCCCGCGTGCGCTCCCGCCATTCCACCACCGAGCCCAGAGGGGCGCCGGCGGTTCCCGTGAGCGTGCTGGAAGCGAGGCCGTAGATGCGGGAGCCGAAGCTGATATCACTCTGGCCGCCGCCGGGTGAGGGCGCGCCACGCAGGAACTCCGAGACGGGACGCCCCACCAGTTCCGTCGCCTTGAAGCCGGGAAGGCTCTGCCTCAGGTCGCTTTCCGCCTCGGTCAGCATGGCTACCAGGGGGGCGTTGACGAAGACGATCCGCCCCTCCTTGTCCGCCAGCATCATGCCCGCGGAAGAGGCATCCAGGGCCTTGTGCAAGCGCAAGAGCTCGTCCCCCACCTTGGGATCCCGTTCCCGCTTTTTCAGGCTTTCCTGCACGGCGGTCAGGGCGCGCAGGATATCTCCGGCCTCGTCGTTGCCCCCCGTGGCGATGGACTTGTCCAACTCCCCGTAGGCGAGGGCATTGGCCGCCTCCACCGCACGGCCCAGGGCCGACGTGAGGCCGCCGGCCAGACTCATGGAAAGGGTTGCGGCAAGCAGAACCCCGAGCAGCATCAGGCCGGCGATCGAGGCCAGGATGCCCGAGCCGCCGTTCAAGGCCGCAAGCTGGTAAACCCCGAGTCCCGATGCCAGGAGCAGCGGAGACAGGACGAGAATGAACCCCACGGTCAGGCGGGAGCCAATGCGCAACTGAGTAAACCCCATAAGTGTCCCCTTTGATCTGATCGGGCAGCCACTCTTGGGTGTCCGCCTCGTGTACCGGCGCAAAATTGGCCTGAACAGTCCAGCTATCGGCGCGGGGGAGGGTAACTTTAGTTTGTCATGAGAAACGACTCGGCAGCGCCCCGTTTCCGCATGGAGAGCGGAGGACGAAACTCAGAAGTGCAGGCGTCGGCGGGGGGGCTGGGTATTGGCTTGCGGCTTCTCGGCTGGCCTTGCCGCCGGTTCCGCCTTCACGGGTTTCCTCACCGTGTTCTGCTCCTCATTGGCGAAGCGCACCTTGCCGAACAGCACACAGCCACGCATGCCGGGGTCGCAGCGGGCGCCATTTACCTTCTGGCAGATGCCGTCCAGGTCGTGGGGACAGGTCCAGGCACTCATGATCGAGAGAATGAAAGTGAAGGCGGCATTTTGAACGGGCGCGACTGCTCGCGCAATACCTGGCTACACCTTGTCATCTCGTCTGACTATTTGCCTGATATGTATTCTATTTCTGACGTTCCCAGCCGAGAGTTCTGTTGCTTCCCGGCTTTATCCGCAGCGCTGCTTTGAGATAAATCATTTTTTCACCATAAAGTTGTCCGCATGGCGGCCGTAACTGACGGAATGCGCTACCCGCGTACCTCGTTGAATTGAGGGTTGATGCCGGGCCTTCATCGAGTCATCGGCTGTGGGTTCAAGGGGCGTGGCGCAATGGGACATCATAGAGGCAGCCTGGTTTTGCCAACGCTGCTGAATTAGTGAAGAAAATGATCGGGAAGCGGGGAAGCAATGTCGCGCAAGCAAGGTAATCGCCGGCCAGGGCGGAGTTCTGCCGTACGTCTGGAGACTCTGGAACAGCGGATACTCCTCTCCGGGGATACTCCGCTTACCACGGGCACAGATCCCATCCAGGTCGTCGTCGCGTCGGATCAGACATCTCCCCAGCAAAATGCCGTGGTGCCGGTGGTGGCCGACGGCAACGCCTCCGGCCAGAAGACACCCCTGGAGACGGTTTCCCCCTCCGGCAATGCCCAGGTGCTTTCCGACGCGGCGCTGGCCGCGGCGCAGTTCGCGCTCCAGAACGGAGACACCCTGGCGGGTTCCGGCACCCTGGCGGGGACGCTCTACAACTCGGGCATCGTGGCCCCCGGCCATTCCCCCGGCGTCATCACGGCCTCCGCCTTCGTGCAGGACGCGGCCGGCACGCTGAAGATCGAGATCGGCGGCACCCAGCCGGGCGGCTTGCCCGGCGATCCCCTGAACGGCTACGACCAACTCGCCATCCAGAACGGCGCCAGCCTCGCGGGCGCCCTGGAACTCTCCCTCATCAACGACTTCCACCCCGTGGCGGGCCAGGTTTACGACGTGATGAAGTGGGGCTCGGAGACCGGGCTGTTTACCTCCTACAAGGGGCTGTACGCTGGCCAGGGCCTCTACCTGAAGCCCGTCTACCTGTCCGACCGCCTGCAATTGCAGGCCACGAGCCTGCCCGGCCTGCTGGATTTCGCCATCACCGCGGGCGTAGAGGCCCAGGCCAGCCTGGACCAGTTCTTCACCGAACTGGCGGACCCCACCGGCCACGGCACGGTTTCCCTGGATGCGGGCCTCGATCTGCCGGGCCTGCACCTGGCCGGCACCTGGAATCTGACGGTCGCGCGACCATCGGGCGGCGCGCCGACCCTGAGTATTGGCCTCACCAACGGCAGCGCCTCCTGGGGCGCGGGCGACCTTTCCGGCACCCTCTCCGGCGTCAATGGCTCGCTCGCCATCGCCGACATCGTCTCGGGTACCTGGAACGCCGCCTTCTCCGGCAAGGGCGAACTGGGCGTCGGTTCGGCCGCGAGCCTGTCCGGCGACTTCAGCATCGCCGGAAGCAACGCCGGCTCCCTCATGCTGGTGTCCGGCAGCAACATCGCGGCGCGACTGGGCGACGCCTCGGTCGGTCCTTCCCTTTCCCTCTCCGCCGGCCACCTGGCCCTGGCCCTGGGCGTCAACGGCTACGCCGTGGACGCCGAAGGGCAGGGGGCGCTTCAGGGCATGGGCATCGCCTCCTTCAGCGGTGGCCTGGGTTTCCGGGCCAACACCCTGGGGCAGGCGGTCAACCTGAGCCTGGGCAGCGGCGCCAGCCAGCAGAGCCTGTCCTTCGCCACCGGCGACCGCTTCCAGCATTTCCAGGCCATGGGTGCAACCCTGAACGTCACGGGTCTGGGCAGCCTCAGCGGTGACTTCGCCTTCGCCAGCCAGAGCGCCGATACGGCCACCCTGCACCGGGCGGACCTCCTGGTGGGCATCCGAAACCTCTCCGCCAGCCTGTCCGCGGGCGAGCTGGGCCTCTCCGTCACGAACGGCACGGCGGCCCTCCTGCTACGCACCGCCACGCCCCTGGCCGGCGGCGCCGGGCAGGAAAGCTATGCCCTGGAGGCGACGGCGGATGTGTCCGTCACCGTGGATGCCGCGCTCTCCCTGACCGGCAGCCAGGTCGGGGTGCGCATCAATTCCGGCGGCGAGGCGATCTCCGTCCTGGTGCCGACGACCGGCAGCGACCTGGCCCTGGATCTGGCGGCAAACGCCATGCAGGTATCCGGCTCCCTCTCCGTTACCGTGGGCGGCCTGCTGGCCTTCTCCGGCGACCTGACGGTGGATGGCACGCGCACCATTCGCGCCCTGTCCGATGGCAAGGCGGTGAATGTCCGGGAATTCTCCATCTACGGCAGCAACGTGCTGGCGAGCGTCAAGGCGGGCGGCGCCAGCCTGGCCGCGACCCTGTCGAAGACCGACTTCGCCCTGGTGTATGACGCCGAGATCGGCGGCAGCCGCTCCTGGACCAGCGCCAAGGCCGCGCCGGGCGCGCTCTCCGTGGCGGGCCTGACGCTCTCCGGCGTGGATCAGGCTCTCATGTCCCTGAACAAGGAAGTGTCCGGCTCCGACGGCACCACCCTGTCCTGGCAGACGAGCAAGTCCTTCACCCTGGCCAACGGCCGCAGCCTGGTGCTGGATCAGCTGAGCGAGATCGTGGACCTGCCGCTGCGGGCGACGCTACAGGTGGGGCAGAACAGCCTCTCCGGCGCCCTGGAACTGACGCTGGCCCAGGATCACTGGAATATCACGGTGAGCGATGCCCAGCTCATCTTCGCCGCCGGCCCGGCCTTCGTGCGCCTCACCGGCGCCTCCGGCAGCCTGCGGGTGAATGCCGACCGCAGCCGCAGCGGCTCGCTCGGCGGCAAGTTCGATCTGGGCGGCGTGGCCGGCCTCTCCCTGTCCGGCGATGCCACGGCCAGCTTCGGCGCCGACGGTGAGTTTGCCCTCTCCGGCACGGCGGCCCTGGCCGTGGATGGTTTCGGTTCCCTCTCCGGCGCCGTGTCCGTGGTGCGCCAGAACTCGGCCAACGGACCACAGGTTCTGATCGGGGCCACCGGGGTTTCCGGCCAGTTCGGCGCCGCGGGCAGCCAGGTCACGGTGAGCGGTGCCTCCCTGGGCCTGCTCCTGGGCACGGACGCCGTGGGGCAGGGCGGCTACGCCCTCCAGGCCACGGGCTCGGCGGCCCTGTCCGGCTTCAGCGGCACGGCCAGCCTCTCGGCCACGGCCACCGTCGCCATCAACCACCTGGGCATGGCCGTGAGCCAGTCCATCGCCCAGGGCGGCGGCAACAGCATGACGCTGGCCTTCGCCGACGAGCGGGCGGTGCAGGCGGTGAATATCTCCAGCGGCACCCTCACCATCGTCGGTGTCGGTTCCCTCACCGGTTCCCTGGCCATCGTTTCCAGCCAGAGCACCGTGGCCGGCGTCACGGTGAACGACATCGCCATCGGCCTGGAAGGCGTGAGCGCGCACCTCGGCATCGGTGGCGCGGCAGCCGACCTCACGGGCGGGCGCGGCGCGGTGTTGCTGCGCAAGGACGCCTCCGGCATCCATTACGCCATTCAGGCGGAGGGCGACGCCAGCCTGAGCGGCGTGTCCGCCGTGTCGCTCCGGGCGGCCAACCTTCAGGTCGCCATCAACCAGATGGGCGCCGCGGTGGACACCACCGTCGCCACGGGGACCGGCTGGTACGGCATCAGCCTGCTCTCGGGCGAGGCGCGCCTGCGCGGCCAGGTCCACGCGGACATCGCCGGGGTGCTGTCCGTGGACGGCGAGATGTTCATCGAATCCGGACAGAACCGCACGGTCACCCTGTCCGACAGCAGCACGGTGGCGGTGGACGAATTGATCCTGGGCGGCACCGGGCTTTCCGCCGCGCTCTCCCTCGGCGCCGGCACCGACACGGCGCTGTCCAACGCCAGCCTGGCGCTGGTGCTCACCACGGAACGCGCCCCGGCCTCCGGCCAGAGCGCACGGCGCTGGCTCACCGGCCAGGCCACCTACGGCGGCGCCACCGTGGCCGGCTACCAGATCAGCCAGATCACCTCGGCCGGACTCAGCATCAACCGCGCCCTGAATAGCGACGGCAGCACCCTGGGCGACGCGGCGGCCCCCTGCATCAACTGGTCCCAGGGCAGCCTGGGGCTGGCGCTGGACAGCAATACCTCGGTGGTCTTCAACCAATCCACCGCCGGCTTCGATCTGCCCTTCAGCGCCTCCCTGGCCCTGGGCCAAGGGAGCCTCTCCGGCAGCTTCGATGTCGTCCTGACCCAGACGGCGGGCGGCAAGCAGTGGGACATCAGCGCCACCGGCGTGGCCGTGACCCTCGCCGCGGGTAGCGCCTCCGCCAGCATCCGGAACGGTGCCGGTACCCTGCACATCGCCGCCGACGGCACGAAGAGCGGTTCCATCAGCGGCACGGGCAGCCTCACCGGCGTGGATGGCGTGACCGCCTCCGGCACCCTGGCCACCCGTTTCGATGCCCAGGGTGGACTGACCCTGGCGGGCGACCTGGCTCTCGGCGTCGCCGGCTTCGGCAGCCTCTCGGGTAGCTTCTCCCTGGTGCGCCAGCCCGCCGATCTGGCGGTGCCGGTGGAAACGGTGAACGTGGCCAGCCCCGGCGTGGGCGGCGCCTCCAGCGAGACGACCCAGGGCGGCCGCTCGGTCAATACCCGGCTCCTGCTCTCCGTGAGCTCGGGTACCTTGGCCCGGGAAGGCGTCTATGGCTTCCAACTGGATGGCGGCCAGAGCGTCACGGCGAATTCCCTGGGTGCCGACGGCAAGCCCTTGTCGGACGCGGCCTTCGCCGCCAACATCCAGAGTGCGCTGGCCGCCCTCAACGGTATCGGTGCCGGCAACGTCAGCGTAACCGGCAATCGGGCGGACGGCTTCGGCATCGAGTTCGTCGGCAACCTGGCGGGCAAGCCCGTGGCCCTGGCCTCCGCCCGGGGCGCCGCCGGCCTGTGGCTCGCCGAGCCGGCCGATGCGGCCAACAAGACCGAATGGGGCGTCATCGAGGAAACCTCCCCGGTGAGCCTGGGCAGCAACGAGTCCCAGTCGCTCTCCCTGGTCAATGCCGGCGGCAGCAACCAGAGCTTCAAGCTCTCGTTCGGCAACCTCACCACGGCGGCCATTCCCGTGCTGACCACGGCATCCGCGGTAAACGAGCGCCAGGTCATCACCCTCAGCGCCAATCCGCTCGCCGCCGGCCAGTTCTGGTTCGGCCTGAACGGCCAGCAGACCCGCCTCATCCGTTTCTCCGCCGATCCCAGCTACCATGCCGCCCAGATGCAGTCGGCCCTGGAAGGCATCGTCGGTGCCGGCAACGTCCGGGTCAGCTACGTGAGCGGCTATACTGGCAACAACTCCATTGACTACCTCGTGGACTTCCAGGGCGCGCTGGCCGGGCAGAACGTGGCCCAGCTCACCGCCAACTCGAACAACAGCGCCATCAAGCTCGCGGTCCAGACCGTGAGGAACGGCTCCGCCGGCTATACCGTGCAGAGCCAGGCGGCCCAGATTCAGTCCGCCCTGGAGAACGTGCTGGGCGCGGGCAATGTGAGCGTGTCCTGGGACACCTCCACCACCCTCGCCAACGCGAAATACCGGATTGACTTCGCCCAGTCCCTGGGCGCGCAGAATCTGGCGCCCCTGGTGGTGAGCAATGCCAGCGCCGGCCTGACCCTGGGCGTGAGCACGCTGGCCGACGGTGCCGCGGGCCACGGCTCGGTCCAGAACGTGGATCTCTACGACGAGCAGGTCCAGGGTACTTTCGAACTCAGCCTTGCCTACCTGGGCAAGACCTACACCTCCGGCGACATCGCCTTCAACGCCAGCGCCGCCCAGGTGCAGGCCGCCCTCCTGGCCGCCAGCGCCACGGACGGCAGCCGTTTCGGCGCCACCGGCGCGGACGCCACGGTGATTCTGCTGGCCCAGGGCAACGGCCGGCACGTCTGGCAGGTGAGCTTCGGTGGCGCCGCGGCGGGCTACGACTTCGCCGTCATGGAAGGCGCCGTCACCAGCACCGTGTCCGCGCCCGAGGCCAGCCTCGCCAGCGTGCGGGTCGGCTACCAGCAAAACGAGGTGCAGCACCTCACCCTGTCCGGCAGCGGCAGCTTCCGCCTGTCCCTGGGCTCCGGCACGGCTCAGAGCGCCACGCTCGCGGCCGACGCCAGCGCCGCCCAGATTCAATCGGCCCTGGAGGGGCTCGCCGACGTGGGCAGCGGCAACGTGCTGGTGAGCGCCCACCAGGGCGGCGGATTCGATGTCGCCTTCCAGGGCTCTCTGGCCGCCACCGACGTGGGCGCCCTCACGGTAAACGCGGTGCAGTCCGTGTCCCTGCTCCTGGCCGATGGCCGCACGCCGACCACCATGTCCGTGCGCATGGGCGCCGGCTCCGACTGGAGCGCGGAACTGGATGTCTCGGGCAAGACCCAGGACCAGATCGCCACCGCCCTGGGCAACCTCATCTCCACCCTGCCGGGCATAGGCTTCGGCCAGGGCAACGTGGCCGTGACGGCACGTAGCGGCCTCGCCTGGACCTTCGACATCAGCTTCCAGGGCGCCCTGACCGGCGCCAGCCTGGACCCGGTGCAGGTGCTCTCATCCCGCACCGACCTGGTCCAGAGCGAGCGCATCCTGATCGGCGCCTCCGCCGTCACGGGCAACTTCGGCGACGCCTCGAACGGCATCTCGCTGGCCAACGGCAGCCTGGGCCTGGTGTTGCAGAAGAATGCGGCGGGCCAGACCGGCTATGCCCTGGTGGCGGACGGCGCGGTGAGCCTCACGGGCTTCAACGGCGCCGTGGCCCTGTCGGCCTCGGGCGAGGTACGCATCAATACCCTGGGCGAGGCGGTGAACCGGAACGTGCTCACCGGCCTGGGTTCGGCCACGGTGAGCGTGGCCTTCTCCGACGGCCTGGCGAGGAAGGAACTGACGATTACCACCGGCAACCTGACGGTCGCCGGCCTGGGCACCCTGTCCGGTTCGCTCAAGCTCGTGTCCAGCTATCAGGTCATCGCCGGCACGGCCTACACGGATCTGGCCATCGGACTGGAGGGCGTCACCGGCAGCCTGGGCCTGGGCGGCGTGGGCGCGAGCCTCAGCGGCGGTACCGGCGCCATCATCCTGCGCCAGGAAGTGGCGGCGGATGGCACCGTCACCAACCGCTACGCGGTGGAGGCCGAGGGCAGCGTGGCCCTGACCGGCGTGTCCGGCGTGACGCTCACCGCCAGCAATTTGCAGATCGCCTGGAACCAGTGGGGCGACGCGGTGAGCCAGGACGTGGCCACGGCCCAGGGCAGCTATGCGCTCAATCTGCTGAAGGACGAGGCGCGCCTGCGCGGCCGTATGACGGCGGAAGTCTCGGGCGTGCTGTCCGTGACCGGCGACATGTTCATCCAGAGCGTGACCGGCACGGCGGTGAATCTCACGGACGGCTCCACCGTCAACGTGGACCAGTTCATCCTGGGCGGCGCGGGGATCGCCGCCAGCGTCGGCGCCAGCGGCGGCCCGGGCATCAGCCTCTCCGACACCGACATCGCGGTGGTCATCAACACCGAAGTCGTGGCTTCCGGGACCGCGCGGCGCTGGCTCTCCAGCCGCGCCAGCATCGGCGGCGCCGCCATCACCGGCTATGACCTGGGCGCGATCAATTCCGCCAGCCTGGATTTCAACGGCCGGCTGGTGGGCGGCGCCCTACAGACCACCGGCGCGGTGGTGCAGTGGTCCAAGGCTCCCGGCAGTATCGCCCTGACCGCCACCACCGCCCTGGCGCTGGACGACGCGGCCGGCAGCCTGGCCGTGAACGTGGACGGCGTGATCCGGCTCGGCCCGGCCAGCCTGTCCGGTGCCTTCAGCCTGTCCGAGGCCGCGGACGGCCAGACCTGGAATCTCTCCGCCACCGATGCCTCCCTGGGCTTTTCCGCCGGTTCCGCCTACGTCGGCCTTCAGGCCGCCCACGGCACCCTGGTGCTGGGGGCATCCAGCAAGAGCGGCAGCCTCTCGGGCCACGCGGTGGCCTACGGCCTGGGCGGAGTCAGCCTCTCGGGCGACTTCAGCACCGCCTTCGATGCTTCGGGGAACCTGTCCTTCTCCGGTACCGGCGTGAGCCTGGCCGTGGCCGGTTTCGGCGCCATGACCGGCAACTTCGCCGTGAACCGCGCCGCCGACGGCTCCATCCTGGTGGGCGCCACCGGGGTTTCCGCCAGTTTCGGTACCGGCGGCGTGGGCGTCGGCGTCAGCAACGCCTCCCTCGCCCTCTATGTGGCGGCCAAGACCATGGATACGGCCGGCTATGCCCTCGTGGCCACCGGCGACGCGGCGCTGAACGGCCTGTCGGACGCCGTCACCCTGTCCGCCTCGGCGACGGTGCGCATCAACACCCTGGGCAAGGCGGTCAGCCAGAGTATTTCCGTGGGCGGCTCCAGCGTGTCGCTGAGCTTTGCCGACGCCTCCGCGGTGCAGGAAGTCGCCATCACCAGCGGCAACCTGATCGTGGCCGGCCTGGGCACCCTCTCGGGCAACCTCGCCATCCGCTCCGTTACCGTCGGCAACACGGTGGATGTCAGCATAGGCCTGGCGGGTGTGGGTGGCACGCTCAATCTGGGCGCCGTGGGCGCCACCCTGACCAATGCCACGGGCGCGGTGCTGCTGCACAAGGTGGGTTTGGCCGCCACCGCCTACGCCGTGGAGGCGGAAGGCGCGGTGAGCGTGGCCGGTGCCGGGGCCATCAGCCTCACTGCCACGAACATGCAGATCGCCTACAACCGCATGGGCGCGGCGGTCACTGACCAGGTGGTGAACACGGGCCTGGGCAGCTACACGGTCAATCTCCTGAACAACGAGACCCGGTTGCGCGGCAATGTGGTGGCCGATGTGGCCGGCGTGCTGTCCGTCTCCGGCGACCTGTTCATCGAGGCCAGGACCAATCAGACGGTGAACCTGACCGGCGGCGGCACGGCCACGGTGGATCAGCTCATCTTCGGCGGGGCCGGCGTGGCCGCCGCCATCTCGGCGGGCGCGGGCGCGAGCCTCAGCAACGTGGATATCGCCGTGGTGCTGTCCAGCGAAACGGGCGGCGCCAGCCGTCGCTGGCTCACGAGCTCGGCCAATGTGGGCGGCGCCAGTTTCACCGGCTTCGATCTGGCCAACCTTCAGGCCGCGGCGGCCCTGAACGTGAACCGTCTCCTGGGCGCGAGCACCGGCCTGGGTGATGTCTCGGCCCCCGTGATTGACTGGGGCAGTTCCGGCCAGGCGGTGGCCGTCTCCCAGGGCAAGAGCCTGACCCTGAATCAGCGCGCCACGACCCTCGATCTGGCGGTGAACGGTTCCCTGGTCATGGGTCCGGCCACCCTGGCCGGCAGCTTCGATGTCGCCCTCCAGTCGGACGGCGCCTGGGACATGCACGCCAGCGACGTGACCGTGGCCTTGGCCGGCGGCGGCGCCAGCGTGGCCCTGACCCATGGCGCGGGCGACTTCCATCTCGCCACCGGCGGCACCACCGGCGCCATCAGCGGCGCCCTGGCGGTGACCGGCGTGCCCGACATCAGCTTCGGCGGCAACTTCGCCGCGAGCTTCGATGCCTCCGGCAACTTCTCCTTCTCCGGCACGGGCGTCAGCCTGGCGGTGGCCGACTTCGGCTCACTGTCCGGTAATTTCGCGGTGAAGAAGGACGCGGCCAGCGGCCGCATCCTGGTGGGCGCGGCGGGGGTCAATGGGCTCTTGGGCGGCGGCGGCGCCGGTGTGGCGCTCTCCAACGGCGCCCTGGGCCTGGTCCTGGAGCGGAACGCGGTGGGTGATGCCGCCTATGCCCTGGAAGCCTCGGGCTCCGTCGTCCTGCAAGGCTTCGGCGGCGACGTGAGCCTGGATGCCACCGGCTCCGTGCGCATCAACAACCTGGGCGCGGCCGTGAACCAGACCCTGTCCACCGGCAGCGGCACGACCACGGTGAGCTTTGCCGACGGCACGGCGCTGCGGGAAATCACGGTCACTTCCGCCACGGTGCATGTGGCGAACCTGGGCGACATCTCCGGCAGCCTGAAGCTCGTGTCCTCCAGCCATGCCGAGAACGGCATCGGCTACACCGACCTGGCCATCGGCTTCTCCAACGTCACGGGTAGCTTGGGCCTGGGCGGCGTGGGCGCCAGCCTCAGCAACGGCAACGGCGCCATCGTGCTCCAGCGCCAGGACAACAGCGGCACCATCACCACCCGTTACGCGGTGGCGGCGGACGGCAGCGTGGCTCTGACCGGCGTGTCCGGTGTGACGCTTCAGGCCACGGATCTACAGATCGCCTGGAACCAGTGGGGTTCCGCCCTGGATACCAGCGTCGCCACCGCCGACGGCGGCAGCTATGCCATCCGGCTCATGCGGGACGAGATGCGCCTGCGCGGCCAGTTGCACGCGGCGGTGTCCGACGTGCTCACGGTGGACGGCGAACTCTTCATCCAGAGCCTCACCAATCAGAGCGTGACCCTCACCGACGGCAGCACGGCGACGGTGAACCAGCTGGTGTTCGGCGGCGCCGGAGTCTCGGCCGCCGTGGGCACGGGCAGCGTGGGGGCGAGCCTCACGGACGTGAATATCGGCGTGGTCATCAGCACCGAAACCACCGGCGCCACCCCCAGGAAGTGGATTTCCAGCAAGGCGAGCCTGGGCGGCGCGACGCTCTCCGGCGGCTTCGCCCTGGCCGACATCCACAGCGCGTCCCTGGACGTGAATGGCGCCCTGGTCTCCGGCGCCTTCTCCACGGCCGGCACCCTGGTGGACTGGAGCGGCGGCCACAACCGTACCCTGAACCTGGATGCGAGTACCGCC
The DNA here is from genome assembly GCA_028714035.1 of Rhodocyclaceae bacterium. Classification (GTDB taxonomy): domain Bacteria; phylum Pseudomonadota; class Gammaproteobacteria; order Burkholderiales; family Rhodocyclaceae; genus JAQTNA01. Next base: position 32,171 of record JAQTNA010000022.1, on the reverse strand, counting down.
GTGGTCCTGGCTGAAAAGGGCGCCGTGCTGGACGTGGCGGTGGACGCCAGCTTGCAGATCGGTCCGGCGGTCGTGGGCGGAGCCTTCGACATCGCCCTGGATCAGTCCGGCGCGAACCGCGCCTGGCACATCCAGGCCAGCGGCGTGACCGTGGGCGTCGCCACCAACGGCGTCTGGGCGGGCCTCACCAACGGCACGGGCGATCTGTGGCTGGGCAAGAACGTCGCCACCGGCACCTATGACCCGGCCTACCGCAGCGGCACCCTCACCGGCACGGGTTCCGTGACCGGCGTCCAGGGCCTGACCCTCACCGGCAACGTGGTGGCGAGTTTCGATTCCGGCGGCAACCTCCAGATCGCGGGCGACATCGCCGTGGACGTGGCGGGCTACGCGGGAATTTCCGGCCAGTTCGCCGTGACCAAGCAGACGGCCGCCACCGTGCTGCCGACCATCAGCACCAGTTCCCTCGCTTCCGGCGATACCGGCAGCGTTTCCACCACCACCCAGGGCGGCGCCAGGACCAATGCCGTCCTGCACCTGTCCGCCTGGTCCGCCGGTGCGGGTTTCCGCGAGGGCAGCTACGGCTTCGGCTACAACGGCACCAGCGTCCAGGTGAGCAGCCGCGACGCTTCCGGCGCCGCCCTGTCCGACGCGGGCCTCCTGGCTCGGCTCCAGGCCGGCATGCAGTTGATCTTCGGCGCCGGCAACGTGCAGGTGACGGGAACCCGCGCCGCGGGCTTCGACATCGAACTGAAGGGCGCACTCGCAGGGCGCGCCATTTCCGCGGGGGCCGGCGGCCTGGTCATGACGCCGCCCGCCGATCCCGCCGACGGCGCGGACTGGGGCAATGCCTACGTCCTTTCCCAGGCCGCGTCCGGCACGGGGGCCGTGCATCTCCTGGATGGCTTCGCCACCGGCACCCAGGGCAGTTTCACCCTGGGCTTTGACTTCAACATCAAGACCAACACCACCCTGCTGCTGGCGGCGGCCGGGGCGGGCGGCAGCTTCCGCGAGGGCAGCTACGCCTTCAGCTTGGGCGGCAAGACCGTGGGCGCCAGTTCGCTCGCGACTTCCGGCGCGGCCCTCTCCGACACGGCCTTCGGCGGCAATCTCGCCAAGGCTCTGGAAATCCTCTACGGCACCGGCAACGTGACCGTGACCGGCAGCCGGGCCGCGGGCTACAGTTTCAGTTTCGCGGGAGCCTTGGCCGGCCAGAACGTGGCCATCGCGGCCTCCGCCGCCGATACCGCCGGCCTCTGGATGGTGGCGCCCACCGACCCGTCCGCGGGCCTGGCCAACGACACTTCCGTCGTGGAATCCCAGGCGGTGGCCAGCACCCTGTCCACCAGCTACCAGCTGGAAATCGTGCGCCCCACGGGGGCTTCGAAGAACCTCAACAACTTCACCTTCCAGTTCGCCAACAGCGCCAGGACGGCCAAGACGAAGTTCGTAGACATCCAGAGTTCCCAGCCGCGCCAGATCTACGACGCCCTGGCCACCCTCATCGGCGCCCCGGCCGGCACGACCTCCTTCGATGCCAGCGGCAACGCCACCGTCAAGTCGGCGATGCTCACGGTGAAGGCGCTGACCTCGCCCGGCGCCGACCAGCTCTACAGCATCAGCTTCGCCGACGTGGTGAAGGACCAGGTGCTGGCCCTGGGCCTCCTGTCCGTCACCAACAGCGGCCTGCCGGAGGTGACTTATACCCTGACCGCCCAGGCGCCGGCCGGCGGCGCAGCCAGTGCCACGGGCGCGGTGCACCTGCTGGATACCTACCCGAGCGACGCGAAGGGCAGCTACACCCTCGGCTTCAGCTACAACGGCAACAGCTATACCACGGCGGCCATTGATCTTCAGGCCGGCGCGGCGACGCTACAGGGCGCGCTCCTGGCGGCCACCCGGAGCGGCGGCGGCACGTTCTCGTCCACCGGCGCCACGGTCACGGTCGCCCTGGATGCGACTCTGGGCATGTATCGCCTGAGTTTCGGCGGCGCGGCCCTGGGCAAGGTCATCCCGCAGATGACCCGGGTGGTGACGCCCACGGCGGCCCCCAGCGCCAGCCTCACCACCGTCACTTCCGGCCAGACCCTGGGCGCGGGCCACTACACCACCGCGGCGATTGATTTTCATGCCACGGCGGCCCAGGTCCGTTCCGCGATCCTGGCGGCGACGAGCGGCAGCACGACCTTCGCCTCCACCGGCGCCACCGCCGGCGTCACCCAGGATGCGCTCACCCACCAATGGACCGTGAGCTTCGGCGGCACGGCGGTGGGCCAGGCCATCCCGGCCATGAGCCGCACGGTGACGCCGCTGGCGGCGGCCACGGCGCACGTGGCCGTGAGCCAGGGCGGGGCCACGAGTTCCGAGGTGCAGCACCTCTCCCTCACCAACAACGCCGGCCTCTTCGCCCTCACCCTGGGCAGCCAGCGCACGGCATCGCTAGACGCCTACAACCTCACGGCCTTTGCGCTCCAGTCCGCGCTGGAGGCGCTCGCCGGCATCGGCTCGGGCAACGTGGCCGTGACCGCCGCCGCGGGCGGCGGCTGGGACATCGCCTTCATCGGCGCCAGGGCCGGCAGCAACATGGCCACCCTGGGGGTGGAATCCGTGCAGGTGCTGGACCTGAATCTCAACGGCCAACTGGCCGACGCGGTTCGCTTGAAGCTCTCGGGTGCGGCGGACTGGGGCACCCCCGTCAGCCTCACCGGCCTCTCCGTGGCGCAGAGGGCGAGCGCCCTGCAACAGGCCCTGGAGGGTCTCTCCGGCGTGGGCGCCGGCAATGTTTCCGTGATCGGCGGCGCAAACGGCGTGTTCCAGGTGGTGGTACAGGGCAGCCTGGCGGGGCAGAACCTGCCCGCCATCTCCCTGGGTCTCTCGGCTGCCGTGGTGCAGCCGCCTTCCTACCTGCTCATCGGCGCCCACGGCGTCAATGCCTATGTCGGCAGCAGCACGGCGGGCCTGTCCCTCACGGGCGTGAACGTGGGCCTGGTGTTGTCCCAGGGCGCGGCAGCCGGCCAGACCGGCTACGCCCTCTATGCCTCGGGCACGGCCGCCCTCCAGGGCGGCGGCGCGGTCTCCCTGACGGCCCCCGCGGTGATCGAGATCAACAACCTGGGCCGGGCGGTGGACATCGCCGTCAAGACCGGCATCACCAGTCCGGATCAGCGGGTCACGTTCGCCGACGGCGTTGCCCGCAAGGAAGTGACCATCACCTCCGGCGAGATCCGGGTTGGTTCCGTGGTGGACCTCACCGGCAGCCTCAAGCTCATCAGTACCACCCAGGTGGTGAATGGCAGCACGGTCACCGACATTTCCATCGGCCTCAATTCCGTGGCCGGCAGCCTGGACCTGGGCGGCGTCACGGGCAGCCTGACGAACGGTCGGGGCGGTGTGCTCCTGCACTATGAGACCACGGGCGGCGTCACCACCAGCAAGTACGCGGTGGAGGCCGACGGCAACGTGGCGGTGAGCGCCGGCAGCGCCGTGACGCTCTCCGCCACCGATCTCCAGATCGCCTACAACCAGTGGGGCGCCGACCTCAGCACCAGCGTGGCCACGGCCAGCGGCAGCTACGCCCTGAACATGGTGAAGGACGAGATGCGCCTGCGCGGCCAGGTGCACGCGGCCATCTCCGACGTGCTGACGGTGGACGGCCAACTGTACATCGAGAGCCGGAGCAACCAGAGCGTGAGCCTGACGGGCGGCGGCACGGTCAACGTGAACCAGCTCCTGATCGGCGGCGCGGGGGTTTCCGCCGCCGTGGGCACGGGCAGCGCGGGGGCGAGCCTCACGGACGTGAACATCGGCGTCGTCATTTCTTCCGAGATCGGCGGGGCCGGCCGGCGCTGGCTCACCAGCAAGGCGACCGTGGGCAGTGCCACCATCGCCGGCTATGGCCTGGCGAACATGCAGGCGGCGGCAAGCCTGGACATCAACCGCATCCTCGGTTCCAGCGATCTGTCCCTGCCGGTGGTGAACTGGGGCGCGGCCGCTCCGGCCAACGCCCTGGTGGACATCTCCGCCAGCACCTCCATCACCCTGAACGAGACCGCCAACGTATTCGATCTGGCGGTGACCAACGGCTCGGTGGCCATGGGACCGGCCAGCCTGGGCGGAAACTTCGATTTCTCCCGCGACGCGGCGGGCAACTGGAGCATCACCACCAGCGCCGCCTACGTGATCATGGAGGCCAACGGCACGAGCGTCGGCATCCACAACGTCAGCAGCACATTGAAGCTGAACGCCGACGGCACGCGCAGCGGTTCCATCATCGGCGACGCCTATGTGAATGGGGTCAGCGGCCTGACTCTGGCGGGCACCCTGGCGGCCCGGTTCGATGCCAGCGGCAACCTGCAACTGGCGGGCGACAACATCAACGTGGATGTGGCCGGCTTCGCCGGCATCTCCGGGTCGTTTGCCGTCACCAAGCAGGCGGCGCCCCAGGTGGCGGCCCAGGTGGTCACGGTCAAGGCGGACGCCGGCACCGGCGCCACGGTCACGGCGACCGATGGCGGCGTCAAGACCGACACCGTCCTGACCCTGACCGGCCTGTCCGCGGGCGGCGAGCGCTTCCTCGAAGGCGACTGGCGTTTCAGCTACGGCGGCACGACGGCCGTCGCCAAGTCGCTCACCAGCGATGGCCTGCTACAGGTCTCGGACACGGTCTTCGCCGCCAACCTGCAATCCGCCCTGGCCGGCCTGCCGGGCATCGGTTCCGGCAACGTGAGCGTGACGGGCAGCCGGGCAGCGGGCTTCCGCATCGAATTCAACGGCGCGCTGGCGGGCCTGGCCATCTCCGGCCTCTCCATGACGCCGCCGGCCGATGTGGCCGCGACCCAGGACTGGGGCTGGATCACCCTGGCCTCCCAGGGCACGGCGGGCACGGTCGCCTCCCAGTACCTGACGATACAGCCGGCCGCGCGGGCCTCCACCAGCAGCAACAGCTTCACCCTGAGCGTGGGCGGGCAGACCACCGCCAGCATCCGCTACCTGGGCGATCCCACCGCCCAGGCGGCCCAGATCAAGCAGGCGCTGGAAGCCCTGACGGGCGTGGGCTCGGGCAAGGTGTCGGTGGCTTTCGATCAGGCCTCCACCCTGGCGGCCCAGGGCTACACGATCAAATTCGGCTCCGGCGTCAGCCTGGGCGGAGCCATGAGCGTCACGGGCGCCAACAGCAGCGGCGCGAGCCAGGTCGGCTACGGCGTGCAGGCCATCTCCGCCAGCAACCCGGCCACGGGCTGCGTGCAGCTGGTGGACCGTTACCTGGGTTTCCTGCAGGGCGCGACCTACAGCCTGTCCTTCACGGACGGCGGCAAGACCTTCACCACCGGCGACGTCCCCTTCCGGGATTCCGCCGGCATCGTCAGAACTGCCCTGTTGCAGGCCACGGATGCCAACGGCAACAGCTTCGCCTCGTTCGGCGGCGATGTGGTCGTGGCGGACGTCACCACCAACGGCGTGGCCCAGTGGCAGGTGACGTTCGGCGGCTCGGCCCTGGGCCACAGCATCCCGGTCATGGACTGCTTCGTGCATGTGCCGCTGGCGCCGGCCCACCTGGCGACGGTGCCGGGCAGCACCTCGTCCGAGAGCCAGGCCATCGTCCCGGCCTCCGCCAGCGGCAGCCTGGCCCTGTCCTACGGCGGCGCTACCACCGGCGTCCTGGCGGCCGATGCCACGGCGGTCCAGGTGCAGAGCGCGCTCGAAGCCCTGCAAACCATCGGTTCCGGAAACGTCTCCGTGACGGCTCACGTGGGCGGCGGCTGGGACGTGGCCTTCCAGGGCAGCCTGGCCGGGCGGAACCTGGCGTCCATCGCCGTCGCGCCGGTGCAGACCCTGAACCTGAACATGGCCGACGGCAAGCTGGCCGATGACGTCAGCCTGCGCTTCGCCGGCGAGACCGGCTGGGACCGGAGTGCGACCCTCACCGGGCTCTCGGGCGACGCCCTGACCGCCGCCCTGCGACAGGAGATCGAGTCGCTCACCGGCGTCGGCACGGGCAACGTGCGGGTGCTGGCGGTGGCCGGCCATGCCGGCCAGTTCCAGGTGGTGGGCATCGGCGCGCTGGCCGGGCAGACCCTCTCCACCCTGGTGGCGGGGGTTTCCCGCGCCGTGGAACAGGCGCCTTCCTACCTGCTGGTCGGCGCGGCCAATGTGCACGCCTACGTGGGCAATGCCACGGCCGGCGTCGAAGTATCCAACCTGAACCTGGCCCTGGTGCTGTCCCGGGACGCCTCGGGGCAGGGCGGTTATGCCCTGTCCGCCTCGGGCAACGGTTCCCTGCACGGTTTCGGCAGCGACGTCAGCCTCTCCGCCACGGCAGCCATCCAGATCAACACCCTGGGCCGGGCGGTGGACATCTCCGTGCCCACGGGCATCGCTACGCCGGCACGCGCGGTGACATTCGCCGACGGCACCCAGTTGAAGGAAGTCATCATTACCAATGGCCACGTGGCCATCGGCAGCCTGGTGAGCCTGGACGGCAGCCTGGCCATCCGCGCCACGACGGTGGTGACCGGCACGGGCGCGAACCAGACCACCACCACCGATCTCGCCATCGGCCTGGAAAACATCGGCGGCAGCCTGAACCTGGGCGGGGCGGTCACGGCCAGCCTCACGAACGGCAACGGCGCCATCCTGCTGGAATCCGAGACCACCGGCGGCGTCACCACCAGCCGCTACGCGGTGCAGGCGGACGGCAACTTGGCCTTCAACGCCAGCAGCGCCCTGTCCATCACGGCCGACCACCTGCAGATCGCGGTCAACCGCTGGGGCTCCGATCTCGCCGAGAGCGTGGGCACGGCCACCGGCCGCTACGACCTGAACCTCCTGAACAACGAGACCCGGGTGCGCGGCCACATGAGCGCCGACATCGGCGGCGTGCTGCATGCCGAGGGCGACCTGTACCTGGAATCCGTCACCGGCCAGCAGGCGACCCTGAGCGACAACAGCCACGTGACCGTGGATCAGTTGATCCTGGGCGGCGCCAACATCTCCGCCTCCGTGGGCAGCGGCGAACTCTCCGCCCTGTTCTCGGACGTGAACCTGGGTGTGGTCATCAGCACCGAGGAAGTGGCCTCCGGCCCCGCCCGCCGCTGGCTCTCCAGCAAGGCGAGCATAGGCAGCGCCACCATCGCCGGCTACCAGATCGCCGGTGCCGTGGCCGGTACGCCGCTGGCCATGCTGGACATCAACCGGGCTCTCGGCAACAGCGCGGGGACGGCCGCCGCCGCCAACGCCCCGGTGGTGAACTGGGCCGGCCACAATCGCACGCTCCAGATCACCAGCGACGCCTCGGTGGTGCTGAACGAAAGCGCCCAGATCCTGGATGTGGCGGTGGACGGCAGCCTGGCTCTCGGGCCGGCGCATCTCTCCGGCCAGTTCGATTTCCTGCAAACCACCAGCGGCTGGACGATCACCGCACACGACGTGAACCTGGGCTTCTCGGTGGCCGGGGCGAGCTTCGCCATCGGCAACGCCAGCGGCACCCTGAACCTCGGCGCCAACGGCGCGAAGAGCGGCTCCGTCAGCGGCGACGTTTCCCTCTCCGGCCTGGACATCCTGTCCCTGTCCGGCACCATGGATGCCCAGTTCGATGTCAACGGCAACCTGCAACTGGGCGGCCACGCGGAGCTGGGCATCGCCGGCCTGGCGAGCCTCGCCGGCGACTTCCTGATCGGCAAGACCCTCGTCTCCGGCCAGGAACAGATCCAGGTGGCGGCGACCCACGTGGCGGCCTTCATCGGCGTGAGCGGCACGGCCGGCGCACAACTGACCAACGGCAGCCTGGCGCTCCTGGCCATGAAGAAGGCGGACGGCACCACCGGCTACGCCATCTCCGGCAGCGGCACGGTGAATGTCATCACCCCCATCCACCTGACCATGACCGGCCAGGTGGGCATCCAGGCCAACACCCTGGGCGTGGCGGTCAATCAGACCCTGAGCGTGGGCGGGCAGAACCTCGCCCTGAACTTCGGCGCCGCTCTCCTGGCGCCCCGCTTCGATCTGGGGCAACTGGACGCCGTGCTCTCCGGTATCGTCGGCAGCGCCGTGGATACGGTGGCCGGCACCATCAGCGACATCAAGACCAGCATCACGCCCACCTACGACAACCAGGGCGCGCAGACCAACGACAACATCCTGGCCAAGAGCCTGCCGGTGCTCAACAAGTCGGTCACCGACCTCCTGAGCCTGGACAAGATCATGGGCGTGGGCGACTTCGTGCAGCAGTACGAGTCCCGGCACGCGGTCGGCCTGGACTTCGCCGGCCTGGCCACGCAGGGCACGGCGGACGACGGCGTCAGCGTCGCCATCCTCAACCCCAATGCCAACCTCACCTGGAGCGCGGTGCTGGCCAACGGCTCCAGCGTGGCGCTCTCCTCCAGCGCCATCGCCGAGGGCGCCAATACCTGGATCGCCATCAAGGCGGCGGCCCACGACCAGACCGTCACCGGCCTGAGGGTGGTGTCCGAGGTCGCGGGCAAGGCCTTCACCACCACCATCACCCAGGGCCAGGCGGCCCCTGCCACGAGCCAGCCCACCCTGCGCGGCCTGCTCGCCTATCTCAAGGACAACTGGGTTCCGACCCTGCCGGGCGCCTCCTCCAACGCCCTGAATCTCGTTCTCGGCTCCACCGGCCTGCAACTGGTCTATAGCGACACCCTGCACGCCGGCATCAGCCTGCCGGTGGACTTCGGCACCTCCGTGGACGCCATCGGCCTGTCCCTGGACGGCGCCCTGAACGTGAACCTGGGCGTGGATCTGGCGGTGAGCTTCACCATCAACGTGGATTGGACCACCGGCAGCGCCAGCTTCCACCTGGACAAGCTGAACTTCAAGGCCAGCGCCTCGGTGAATGACGTGGCCATCACCGGCAGCGTCGGCCCCCTGTCCGTCAGCCTGGGCGACAAGACCCGGCAGACCGGCAGCCTCTCCCTGGTGCTGGCGGGTTCCGTCAGCCAGGGCGCCAACGGCTACCGCTACACGACCACCCAGGACGAGGTCAACGCCGTCCTGCCGGTGTATGCCAGGCTGGGCGGGGTGGACCTGTCCGCGGGCTACACGCCCATGGTGCTGGCCAGCGGCCACCCGCTCACCGGCTCCGGCATCTCCATCACCACCCGGAATTTCGACAAGCTGGCGGACTTCAAGAACATGTCCGTGGTGGACATGATCCAGATGTTCCCGGACTTCCTGGATTCCCTGAATTCCATCGCCGGCAGCACCGCGCTCACGGCCAACATCCCCTTCGTGGCGAGCACCCTGGACCAGGTGGTGCAGTTCGGCCAGGGCTTCAAGGCCGCGGTCTACGACAAGATCAACTGGAACAAGCCGCGGGTGGACGTGATGAACATCGCGTCCGCCAGCGTCCTGTCCGGCACGGCCAACGGCCAGGCCGTGGCGGTGCTGGTGAACCCCTTCGGCGGCTTCAATGCCGATGCCCTGTCGGGCGACATGGTGGCGCTGTATGCCACGGTGGCGGGTGTCGAGCAACTCATAGGCGACTACAGCATCCGTTCGGTGGTGGATGGCAGCCATTTGATCCTGGCCGGCTCGCCGCCGGTGGGACTCACGGGCGTGCACGCGGTGGTGCATAAGCCCCTGGAACAGATTCATACCCTTCAGGAATTCGTGGCGGCGGTGAACGCGGCCGGCGTGCTGCCCCTGGGCATGCAGATCACCTACGACCCGGTGCAGCGCAGCTTCGCCGTGCCGCTGCACTTCCGCGAGGACTTCAGCCCGGTCAATGCCCCGGTTTCCCTGGACTTCGGCACCGATGGCTTCAGCCTGTCCACCTCCGCCCAGGCCAGCATCACGGCCTTCGTCGAAGGCAACCTGTCCTTCTTCTTCGATCTGGACGGCCGCACCCTCCTGGGCAACAAGGGGGCCGTGGCCTCCGGCGCCAAGCTGTTCTCCGATTCCACCTTCATCTTCGACACCACCATGGTGGGCTACAAGCTGGAGGCGGGCGGGGAATCCTTCACCATCACCGGCCTGGGCGGGCCAGATGCCGCGGACGGCAAGGTGCATTCGGTCAAGCTGGACCATGCCGCGACGAGCGCGGAATCGGGCGCCTTCACCCTGCGCCAGGGTAAGTTCACCATCGGCGTGGAAAACGTCTACCTCACCGGCGGCATCAGCCTGGATGCCAAGGATCTGGAAGTGGCGGTGCAACTGGGCTTCCTGGGGGCGAAGGCTGGCGGCGCCGGCACCGGTTCCGCCATTCACGTGGGGGCCACGGCCACGGTGGCCCTGGACCGCAATCCCCAGGGGCAGGGCACGGCGGCGGACCGGCAGTTCGCCCTCTCGGACATCAGCACGTCCAACATCCGCTTCAATCTCCAGGGTGAGGCCTACGCCCGCCTCAAGGGGCTGCGGGTGAACGTCGGCGTCGGTTCCGACATCCCGCTGGCGCCCAATATCGAGATATCCATCCAGGCCTTGAATCCCTTCCATCCGGGGGCGGTGCAGGTCATCAACCAGAACCCGATGTACGCGGCCGATGTCCAGGCTCTGGTTCTGGCGGGCACCATCAAGCCGGACGCCATCGTCATCATCCTGCCGGATCTGGGCAAGGCCTTCGACTTCAAGAATCTCTCCTTCTCGGACGTCATCCAGGCGGTGCAGACCGGCCTGGAATTCGTGCGCGACAGCATCTCCGGCCAGCCCTTCTACACGGCGCAGATCCCGGTCATCAACCGCTCCCTGGCGGATGTCTTCCCCTTCGTGGACAACGTGCTGACCCAGCTGGATCAGGCGGCCCAGAACCCGGCCGGCCTCATCAGTCAGGTGGAGGGCGTGATCGAGAAGGCCCTGGGCATCCACGACGACAACACCAAGGCGCCCCTGGACCAGATGTTTTCCCTGAGCCTGCAGGGCGACACCCTCAACCTGCACCTGAACCTCACGGAAATCTTCACCCAGCAGTACGGCTTCGATCTGGATCTGGCGCAGCTGGCCAGCATGGCGGGCGTGCCGCTCACGGGCATAGACTTCATCTCGGAGTTCGCCGATGTGAGCGGGGCGGGTACGCTCAGGCTCTCCGCCCTGGCGACCCTGCAAATTGACGCCGGCATCAAGTTCGGCGGTCTGGCCACGCCCGACTTCTTCCTCTACGACTACAACCCCACCCGTCTCACCCAGGTGGCCGCCAGCGCCTTCGGCGCGGTGAGCTTCGCCAAGGACAGCAGCACCCTGACGGACGCCGAATACCAGAAGGTCCTGGCCGGCTTCCGTTCTGTGGTCTCCTCCGCCGGCACGGGCGTCCAGTTGATCAAGGCGACGGTGGACAGCGTCATTTCGTCCGCCGAAGCCGCCAACGCCGCGGATACTTCCGCCCAGCTCAACGGCCATCGCCAGGCCGCCATCGTGGCCCTGGCGGACCGGCTCACTACCGATCTCGGCGTGCAGGTCCAGCTTTTCGTGGGCGAGCAGAAGGTGGCCGATCCGGCCACGGTCAAGAACTTCCGCGACGTGAGCGTGCAGCGCCTGGTGGACGTGAGTCCGGACCAGGCCCGGGGCACGCGCGCCACCATCGGCCTTTCGGTCACCGGGCAGAACCTGAGCCTGGGCGTGCATGCCGGTCCCATGGACATCGGCGTCAAGGGCGGCTGGTTCGCCCTGGACCGGGACGGCAAGGCCAGCACCAGCGACTATGCCACCTTCACCCTGGCCATAGACCAGCAGGCGGGCAGCGTCGCCGACGACGGCAAGTTCCACATTCTCACGGAACGGATCAAGGACAACTACAAGGTCATCATTGACGGCGCGGTGGGCATGGATCTGCCCTTGAGCCTGCAACTGGCCGGTCTGTCCGACATCTCCCTCGGCCATTTCACCGTCAGCACCACCGGCCTGGGCCTGAAGGGTCTGATGGACGTGGCGGCCGGCAAGGTCGGCCTGGGCAAGGTCATCGTCGTGACCGTGCCCAACGTCGAAGAAATGGCCATGAATTACCTGAGCGATTTCTCGATCCTGGGCATCCTGAACGACCCGTCCCGCATCCTGGACGGCATAGACGGTGCCCTGGGTGCCGTGCAGGATATGTTCAGCTCAAACCTGGCCACAAGTCTTCCCATTCTCGGGGATGCCCTGTCCTCCGCCGGCGGTTTCGCCCGGGACATCCGCCTGGGGCTCCTGAACGACCTGCGCAAGAAGCTCTCCGCCGAGGGCGGCGCGGTGGGCCTGATCGAACACTCCCTGTACGACCTGTTCGGGCCGAACGGCATCAAGATCCTCATGGACACCAACCATGATGGTCACATTGACATCAATGACGTGCAGGCGGCCTGGTACGACAAGACCGGGCACCTGATCAGCATCTGGACCCAGGGCGGGCAACTGCCCACCACGGCGGATGCCATCCAGTTCAACATGGCCCTGGGGCAGCAGCTCCTGGGTACGGGCGTGGCCATTCCGCTCCACCTGGACATCCCCGGCTTCTCGCTCAACATCAACGGCGGCTTCGCCCTGGACATCGGCTGGGCCTGGGACTTCGGCTTCGGCATCAGCGTGGCCGATGGCTTCTACCTCACGACCAACAGCGATCCCAAGAAGCCGGAGGTGCGCCTCACGGCCAGCGCCTACCTGGACGGTTCGCCCACCGATCCGCATGTGGTCACGCCTTTCAGCGCGGACGGCACCCTGCTGTTCTTCCATGCCTCGGTGCTGGATGAGCGCACGGATGCCAACGGCAATTTCAAGCCCAGCGGCGTGGATGCGACCATAGGCGTGGACCTGAAGGGGGACGCGAACAACCGCCTGCGCCTGACCAAGATATTCTCGGGCAATGCCATCGGCTTCGCCTTCAACGTGGATGCCCAGTTGCGCCTGGCGGCCCAATTGGACGTGCCGGTGGGCGGTCTGCCCAAGCTCAAGGCCGACGTGGCCGGCGACTGGTCCTGGGCCTACGGCCAGAAGGTGACCAGCCCGACCTTCGCCCTGAACAACGTGCGGGTGGACATCGGCTCCATGGTGAACGATGTGCTGCTGCCCATCGCCCAGAAGGTCAAGGACATCATCTCGCCCATCGAGCCCTTCGTGCACATGATGATCACCCCCATCTCGGGGCTGAGCTTCCTGTCCATGGTGGGCATCACGCCCACGCCCCTGGGCATGATCAACGCCTTCCTGAAGATCAACGGCAAGCCGCAGATTCCCGAGGCGTTCTTCAACGCCGTGGAATTCATGTATGGCCTGCCGGATCAACTGACCGCCTACAGCGGCGAAATCCTGATCGGCAGCTTCGGCGGCTTCGGCACGGGCACAATCACCGACCAGGCGGCCAGCACCCAGGTCATTTCCCAGGCCTTGCAGGACAAGATGGCCCAGATCATGGCCTCGTCCAAGGGCGGCAGCAACGACACCACCCGCAGCGGCTTCAAGTTCCTCGAATACATCAAGTCCGCGGACAACTGGAAGCAGATCTTCTCCGGCGGCGACGCCACCCTGTTCACCTACGAACTGCCGCTCCTGGGCGGTGGCTTCGACAAGAGTTTCCTCCTGGCGTCCATTCCCATTCCGCCGACGCCCTTCATCTTCAAGATCCTGGCGAACCTCTCCTTCAGCGCCTACGCGGACCTGGCCTTCGGCTACGACACCTATGGCGTGCGCCAGGCCATGGCCACCGGCAACTGGCTGAATGTCCTGGACGGCTTCTACGTCAGCGACTGGACCCTGCCCACCTTCAGGAACGGCAAGATCGTCCCCGGAACGGGCGGCGTGGACAAACCCGAGTTCTACGTCAATGCCTCCGTCGGCCTGTCCGCGGCCCTGAACCTGGGCCCCATCACCGGCGGCATCACCGCCTCGGTGAATTTCTACGCCACCGTGGACCTGCAGGACATCGCACGCCAGGTGCTGGTGCACGATGCCAACGGCTACGTCACGTCCTACACCTGGCTGTCCGATGGCAAGGTACGCGGCTCCGAGATCGCCACCATGTGGAATTACCAGGGCGGCGGCTTCAAGAACCTGTTCAACGTCAGCATAGGCGCCGATTTCGTCGCCACCCTGTTCGTGGACCTGGACCTGTGGATCACCTCGATCAGGTTGTTCGATCTGACCCTGTTCAAGATCAACCTGTTCAACATCAGCTACAACGCGCCTCACGTCCAGCCGGTCCTGGCCGCCCTGGCCTCCGATGGCACGCTGACCCTCAATGCCGGCGACCGTGCCGGGCAACGCCTGTATTTCAACACCACCGATGCCGACGAGAATTTCATCCTGTCCGGCAGCGGCGGCACGGTGAACATCGAGTTCGACGGCTGGTACCAGACCTTCACCGGCGTGAAGCAGGTCGTGGGCGACATGGGGGCCGGCAAGGATACCCTGGACGCCTCCCGGCTCCAGGACACGGCCGTGTTCGTCCATGGCGGCGCGGGCGATGACACCCTGATCGGCGGGGCCGGCGGCGGCACGCTCTGGGGCGACGACGGCAATGACACCATCAAGGTGGATCTGACCAAGGTGAATACCACCCGCATCAAGGGCTGGGAGGAACACGGCGGCGCGGGCAATGACAAGCTGTATGGCGGATCGGCGGACGACACCCTCTACGGCGATGCCGGCAACGACCTGCTGGACGGTGGCGCGGGCAATGACAAGCTGTACGGCGGTACCGGCGACGACCAGTTGAAGGGCGGGGCCGGGGACGATACCTACTACTTCGAAGACAACTTCGGCAATGACGTGGTGACCGACCGGGAAGGCAACACCCTGGTCAATGCCGCGGCCATGACGACCACCCTCACGGCCAACCTGTCCAGCAAGAACCTGAGCCTGGACGACGAGCAGAACCAGGAGGTGCGCATCTCCGGCGCCCATGTCACCAGCCTGACCCTGGGGCAGGTGAACGACACCCTGCTGGTGGCGAGTTTCCCGGAGTGGAAGGTCAACATCGCCGACGCGGGGGGCAACGACGACTACCGCATCACCCTGGGCAATGCGGCGGCGACCGCCGCCACGGGCACCCTGGCCATCAACGACACCAGCGGCAGCTTCGACGAGATCATCCTGGAGCAGACCCGTTCCAACTTCTCCACCCAGTTCGATTACCAGACCGTCACCAACGGCCGGGAAGTGGTCACCTACAACGCCGACAACGTGGGCGGTGTGGATGGCATCGAGCGCCTGACCCTGAAGGGCAAGGGCGCGAGCTACGACGCCAGCCAGATTTCCTCCCTGGGCGGCAACATCCGCTTCACCGCCGGCCAGGTGGCCAGCACGCCCACCGGCCTCACGGTGGCGACCTCCTATATGGGCAGCACGGCCTTCCGCGCCCTGGGCAGCACCATCTACCAGGAGAGCGCGATAGAGGCTTCCAGCGTGGTCATGGAGTCGGTGAAGACCCTGACCATCGCCGACGACATCACGGCCCTGGCCAATGGCCACATTGACCTGGCCACCTATGGCGATCGGGCCGACATCATCCTGCGCGCCAACCTGTATTCCTCGTCCATCCTCGGCAGCGCGCCGGGCAGCGCGGCGGACCATGCCTTCGCGGTGAGCGCCAACGACCAGAACGGTTCCGGCTGGATACGCATCCAGGTGGCGGACGGTTCCCTGAAGGATCTGGGAACTCAGAGCACCGTGAACGGCAACACGGTGGATAACCACGACGCCAAGATCGTGGGCGCCAACGCCTATGTCCTGATCAATGCCAAGAATGGCATCGGCTCTTCTGACGCGCCGATCCTGACCCGGGTAGGCAGCATGACCCTGCGCACCGGTACGGGCGGCACGGGCGACGTGTATATCAAGGAAGACGACAGCCTGAACCTGGTGGAGGCCAGGAGCCTCTCCAGCCCGGAAAATCCGGGTTACGTGATCTCCGCCAACCCGGGCGCCAACGACTGGGAAAGCCAGCAGACCTGGGACAACACCGCGCCCGCGGCCTGGCTCAACCTGTTGCAGACCCCCGGCGACGTGCCCCATACCGGCGTGGCCGTGGAGGTGGCCCACGGCGACCTGTCCATCGAACTGGTGGGCAACAACTCCATGCTGACCCTGGTGTCCGGCGTGGTGCAGACCCTTCAGCAGGGCAAGAACATCACTTTCACGGCCGACGACCTGGACTTCAAGAGCGGCACCAGCCATCTCATCGGCACCGGCAACTTCCGCATGCAGACGGAGAAGCTGGTGTCCACCTACTACATCGGCACGGCGGCGGAGACCGCCGGCGGGGTGGATTTCATCTACGGCAACGGCGACCAGCAACTGACCGCGCCCGGCGGCACCGTGCTCCAGGGCATGTACCTGTCCGCCCGGGATCTGGCGGCCCTGGCGGATGGCTTCGCCGGCATCCTCATCGGCCGCACCACGCTCGGCAACATGATGTGGCTGGGCGATGCCAGGTACAACGACAAGGTCAAGATGACCCGGGAGCAACGGGCCGCGAATTCGCAGCAGTCGGCGTTCCGGGACAATACCACCCTCATCTCGGACGAAATTGACGTGGTGGGCAACGTGCAGGCGCCCCTGGATACCCTGACGCTGAATGCCCGCAAGCTCTGGGTGACCAGCCAGAACGTCCAGGATCCGAACGGCTCTCAGGATCCGGATTCCGGCCTCTACGGCAAGAACGTGGTGCTGAACGTGGGCGAGCAGGCCCTGGTGACCGGCTGGGTCACCGCCGCGAACTCGGTTTCCATCAACGTCACCGGGACGCCGGGCAACGCGGGCCTGAATGACGCCTATTACGTGCCGCCCTACGGCGCCAACAGCCTGCAACTGGACGGCCGTGGCCTCATCTCCACCACCGGCGACCACAGCAGCATCAACATCTCGACGAAGAACAGCATCGAGACCCGGGGCAAGATCACGGTCGGGGGCAACAATTCCACGCTGAACCTGGTGGCCGTGGATGGCCCGGTGATCATCGAGGAAGGCAGCGACATCAGTGGCCTGGGGAGCAACGTCGTCCTCAACCTGTCTTCGACCCACGACATTCTGTCCGTGAACGCGGGGTCCGCCATCCGCGCCGGCATCGCCTTTACCGGCGTGCAGCCGTCTATCTCCGGCGCCAACAGCGCGGTGAACCTGAGTTCCACCGGCGAGATGCTGTTGGGCGGCTCGGTGTCGGCCTCAGGTTCCATGAACCTGGCCTCCGGCGTGTCCAAGTACGACGGCGCGGCCTACGGCGATCCGAACAACACGCACTACACGCCGGCCCAACTGGCCGCGTACGCCATCTACAACAAGACGGCCTACTTCGCCAACATCGCGGCGGTCAGCCCGACCCATTACCTGGTGGATCACACGACCGGCTACGGCATGCTGATTACCGGTACCGTCACCAGCCTGGGGGACAACCAGAACCTGGTGCTCAGTTCCGCCCAGGACGTGATCCAGCGCGGCAACATCAACGCCACCGGCGCCAATTCCAGCCTCACCCTGCAATCCGATTCCTTCCTCTACGCGGAAGGCTTCAGTACCGCCACCCAGTCCATCACCCTCTACGGCGGCGTGGGCCTGGATGGCGTCACCCTGACCGACCCGAACAAGCGCAACGCAGACCAGCACGGCACCAGCGTCTATGTGCATGCCACCAGCACGGTGCGCACCACGGCGGCCAACAGCGTCGTGACGGTCAAGGGCGCCCAGGACGTGGATGTCATGGGCGCCATCGTTGCCGGTGGCGTGATCGGCGATACCGGCGTGACCTTCGCCCTGGATGCCCAGGGCAACGGCGGTTCCAACTTGAGCGTCACGGCGGGCGAGCAGGTACGACTGGAGTCCGGCCTCGTGGCCAGCGGCAACGTCACCGTCACCGGCGGCACGCCGGATGCGGACGACAACTGGAGCGGCAACCCCGCCATCAGCGATCCGACCAACCTGCTCTCGGTGCTGGTGAACACGGCCGGCGGCATCACCGCCGCGGGCCTGGGCGCGGGCGGCGCCGGCAGCACCGTCACCATCAACGGCAGTGGCCGCATGGAAATCCTGGGCTGGGTGAACAGCGGCGGCAAGCTGGTGCAGACCTTCGATGCTCATGGCAACATGCTCAGCCAGTCCATGGCCTGGTCCGGACGGGATTCGGACATCGTCATCAACGGTACGAAGCGGGTTTACATCGGCGGCAACACCCTGAACCAGGCCGGCCAGATCATCCAGACCGGCGGCTACCTGAACGCCAGCCGGTTCATCACCGTCAATGGCGGCACGGATGCCGGCGGCACGGGCCTCATCGTCCAGGGGGCTTCCGAACTGGTGGTGGAAGGCACGAGGAACGCGAACGGCAGCGTGCGCTCCGCGGGCGCCATAACACTCTATGGCGTGGGCGACGTGGACATGGAAGGCCTGCTGGTGGCGGGCGGCCGCAGCGAGATGGTGCGGGATGCCAGCGGCAAGTACCTGGGCCGCAACATCGTCCATTACGACGTGGATTCCACCATCAGCGTGCGGGCCGATCGGCAACTCATCATCGGCACGGACATCGCGGCCGGCAAGCGGGTGGACCTGATCGGCGGCACCTACGATCTGCCCGCCGGGCAGACGGCCAGTGTCGGTTCGCCCTACACCGGGCGCGGCCTGGTGCTCTACGGCTCCGCCACGGTCACCACCTCCCGGGCCGACAGCCAGATCAACCTGAACGCCCCGGGCCGGGTGGACATCCTGGCGCCCGGCGACGTGAATACCCTGGTGCCCGCCGGCTGGCCCGTGTCCGCCGACGGCAAACTGACGCGGGACGTGACCCTGAACATTTCCCTGGACCTGGTGAGCTTCAGCGTCCAGGCCGCGGTCGTCATCCACGCCAGCGCCACCACGACCAATACCACCATTTCCGATCTGCTGGATGACATCAACAATGCCCTCAAGGCGCAGAGCTGGAACGTCACGCGCAGCGACGTGCCGGCGCAGCACGCCCTCGGCTCCAGTTACACCATGCCCTCGTCCGGCACGCCGGATATTCAGGCCAAGCTGAAGGACGGTCATATCCGCCTGGCCGGCCCCTATGCGTTCTCGGTGCTGGCCTCCGGCTCCGTGAATGGCGCCGACCTGGGCTTCACCTTCGGCAGCAACGGCAACACCAATCTCTCTTCCGGCGAGACCTACGCCGTGTCCGCCGCGGCCTCGGGTTCCGTGGTCACCATCGGCAAGCCCGGCGGTCCCAACGGCAAGCTGTACATCGCCGGCAAGGTGCTGGCCTATTCCGCCATCAACCTGAACAGCGGCACGTCCGCCGACGGCAAGGATATTGACCTGGATGCCACCGGCTCCCTGGAGACGGTGAACGGTTCCATCGTGTTCAATGCCGGCGTGAATGGCGTGCTTCAGGGCGACGTGATCGCCCGCGGCACCGGCAGCGACGTGCGCCTCTCTTCCGGCGGTTCGCTCACCGTCGAGGGGCTGATCCAGGCCGACGACCAGGTGGTGCTCACCGGCGGCAGCGGCACCGTGTTTACCCACGGCAATCTGCCCATCGGCTTCCAGGACACGATTTCCACCGGAGTGGACGCCCGCGGTTACGGCTATATTCCGGACGGAACCTACAGCCTGCTGCTCGCGAACACCGGGCGCATCGTTTCCAGCGGCTCGGGCGGCAGCATCCAGATCACGGGTGCGGGCAACGTCTATCTGGACGGCGTCATCGGCAGCGGCAGCCCGAACGTGTCCAGCATCGTGCTCGGTTCCACCAACGGCACCCTGACCCTGACCCACAACAGCGGCCAGATCGTCGCCAGCAGTCAGCTCAGCATCAGCGGCGGCGATCTGGCCATTGACGGCTTGATCACCAGTACCTACGTCGCGACGGGGGCGGCCGCGGCTACGCCGGAGGTGGTCCTTTCGGCCACCCGCTCCGCCCTGATGCGGGGCAATCTCACCGCCGGCGGTGACGTGAAGCTCACGGCCGGCACCTCGGCCAATATCTACAACGCCGCCTGGAAGTCCGACACCCTGACGGTTTCCGCCGGAACCCTGGTCTTCGGCACGCCGACGGGTGCCGGTGCGGCGGGGCAGCAGGGCGCGACGGTGGAGGCCAACGGCCTCATGAGCCTCACCGCCACGTCCGCCATCAACGTGAATGGCGGCGCACTCCTGGCGACTCATGGCGCCGCATCGCAGCTGAGCCTGACCGCGCCGGACGTGGTGGTGGTCGGCACCCTGCATGCCGGTGCGACCATCCAGAATGGCGCGGCCGTGGCCCAGGGCGACAATGCGGTGCTGACGGTCAATGCCAGCGACCTGCTCTATGCGGGTGGCCGGAACTTCGATGTGGGCGGCAACCTGGTGGACCAGGGGGGTAACCTGCTCTCGACGGGGGTCATCAATCTTACTAGCGGCGCGGGCGCCAGCCTGGGCGGCGTCGGCCTGTACGTGGACTACCTCAGCCGGGTGGCGACCCGGAATGTCGCCGGCACCCAGAGCGGCACCATCCGCCTCGCCGGCAGCAAGGACGTGTCGGTGTTCGGCTACGTGCAGTCCAGCCTCACGGGGGGCGCGGTGAATATCAGCGCCGGCCGTACCCTGATGGTGGACGGCATGGTGACGGGCTACGCCAGCGTGAATCTGCAAGGGGGCACCACCAGTTCCGCCGGCACGTCGGTGCAGACCACCGCACTGGTTTACCGGATGGACGGCCAGTATTTCCTGAACGCCTCGGGCCAGCGCATGGATGCCAACGGCTGGGTGGTGGATGCCAACGGCAACCACCTGGACGCCAGTGGTGCCATCACGACGGTTCCGGCCAATTACGTGGCGGGCGGCGACCCGGTGCGTGTCTCCGGCGCCACCCTGGACACGGGCTCGGGCGGGAACGGGACGATCAGCATCAGCGGCACGGGGGCGATGATGCTGGACGGGGCGATCGGGCAGGTGGCGTCCGTGGGCGGGGCCGTCACGGCCCACGCCAACACGGTCACGATTCAGGGGGGGACGACGTCCACGCTGTACATCGCGGGCGACATCAATGCCCTGAGCCACATCACCGTCAACGCCACGGAACTGGATGTGCTGTCCACGGCGCTGGTCAAGACGCGTGCCGCGGGAGGCCAGATTGACCTCCTCGCCACCGGCAACCTGCTGGTGGATGGCACCAGTTCCACCGATGCCCTGGTCGTGGCGAACGACCGGGTCCATCTGCGGGGCGGCACCCTGCATATCACCGGCCACGTGGAGGCCCAGAACCGGGTCGTATTGGATGCTTCCGGGGATGTGAATATTTATGGCACGGTGCTCGCCACGGGCGGCACCGGCACCCTGGACGTGCGCGCCGGTCTGGCGGCCAGCGTCAGCAATGCCGTGGCGCTGGGCACCATCACCCGCAGCCAGCTTTCAGGCGGAACGATACGCGTCGGCGCCAGCGGCATCGGCGGCACCGTCCAGGGCGACGGCGCCGTGAGCCTGCTGGCGGGCCAGGACGTGATCGTGGATGCGGATCTTTCCTCCCTGGGCAACGGCACCGCCCAGGTGCTCACGCCGGTCATCAGCAATGAGTCGGTGACCATCCAGGTGGTGACCGGCTACAACCAGGTGGCGACGGGCACCATCCTCGTGCCGGTGGTGAAGTGGGTCACCACCACGGTGACGGAACAGGTGGGCATGGAGTCGGTGAAGACCGGCTACTACTACAACACCATGGACGTGAGCCTGACCCAGGACGGCTACTGGAACGGGACCACCAGCACCAAGCGCGAGTGGTTCGTGGAGGGCGTGGACTACCGAAACGGCAGCGGCGAGGCGGGCAGTGCCCCGGTCATCGCCTGGGGCTCCGTGTCGGCCCCCGGCCTGAACGCCCAGGGTTACCCCCTCAATTTCAACGAGTTGAGCGATGCCCAGCGGGATCAGGTGATCACCCAGCTGGGCTACAAGAAGCTGTACGATTTCGGCGCCAGCAACCTCATCACCCACCGGGTCATCAACGGCAATCCGACCCAGGCCCAGTGGAATCCCGACTGGAACCTGCCCGCCGCCAGCGGCCAGACCAAGCCGATGGAAATCGTGAACATCAACGTTTCCGGCTGGGGCGACAAGTGGATCCGCATGCCCGTGGGCGCGTCGTCCGACGTGCTGCGCGTGGTGAGCCAGGGTACGCCCAACGTGCGCTACGAGACGGTGGGCACCTATACCCAGAAGGCGACGGTCTATTACACCCAGGACATGTCGGCGCGCACCAGTTCCACGGCGAGTGGTTACGAGCAGTATGCCGGCTATTTCCCCGCGTTCGGTGCCTGGCTGTCCATGTATCCGACCGCCACCAACAGCGACTACGACAACAGCCCGCTGCGCTACGCCGTCACCTACGACACCGGCGGCCAGTGGCTCTACAACCTGACCGACGGCACGACCAACGCCACCATCTCCCATACCCCGACCTGGTATGGTGCCAGTCCGTCGGTGGCCGCCAACGACGTGGCAAATCAATACACCCTGACGCCGGCCGGCTACAACACGTTGTCCGCTTCCGTGGCCTACTCCGGGACGGTGCAGCAATGGACCCAGGTGGTGGGCCAGAACGCCTCCTACCAGCAGGTTTATTACACCTATCACGCCGGCAAGTACAACTTCCTGTACGACGGCATCATCTACATGACCAATCTGGCGCAGCCCACCAATGCTGCTCAGAATCAAGGCACCTGGTCGGTAACGCCGGGCAACTCCGAGTACTGGATCGGCATCTACCGCCTCGGCAATGACGGCGGCCGGGCGCAGATGGGGGCCTGGGTCTATACCGCGGGCGGCGGCATCATCTGGTCCGACTGGAATTCCGGCGAGCCCAACAACTCGGGTGGCTACGAGTGGGTGGCGCAGCAGTATGGGGCCACCCAGGTCTGGAACGACACGGACGACAACGCCGGCGGCTACAGTGCCAACAATGGCTACGTGACGGTGGCCGGCGGCTACTGGAACTACAGCAACGTCACCGAGACCTTCTCCAAACTGACCGAGAACTGGACCTCCAAGCAGGCGTCCGTGACCGACGTGCGCACCGACCTGGGCTACCAGTGGGTCAGCAACAGCACCGACATCTACGATAACCGGCCCAAGTTCCGCACCTACGATCTGCAGACCAAGGTGGTGGAATCCGCCAGCGTCACCCAGTACCAGGATGTGCCCATCCTGCAGGACCAGACCGTCACCCGTTCCAGTCGCATTGCCGGATCCTCGGTGACCGCCGGCCAGTTCGGCGCCACGGTGGCGGGCGGTGCCATCGCCCTGGATGCCGGACGGGACGTGACGCTTACCGGCGAACTCCAGTCCAATGGCGTGTCCGGGGCGATATCCGGCTTCTCCATCAAGGCCGGGCGCAACCTGAACGTGAAGGGCGCCCTGGCGGGCTCCATGCCGGTGATGTCCGAACTCCGTTCGGCGGGCAGTTTCTCCGCCGACGCGGGCGGCAACCTCAGCCTGGACGGCTATTCCCTGGTCACGGCCGGCTACAAGATTGATCCCCTGCACCTCTCCGCCAACGACCAGACGGTGGTGGCTTCCGGTGCGGACGCCAGCCTGTCTGCCGGCGGCACCATGAGCCTCCACGGCCAGGTGCGCGCGGCCGATCAGAATACGGTCAGTGCCGGCGGTGACATCCTGCTCTCGGCCATCCTGAAGGGCGGCAATGTGGTCTCCGTGACTGCCGGTACGGGAGCCTCCCATAGCGGCGGCATCACCGGCGACATCGGCGCCAGCGTGAGCGGCGCGGTCGTGAGCCTCTCGGCGGGCACGAGCCGGGGCGATCTGGTGTTCAGCCAGTCGAGCCTGGTCGGAAGCACCAGCCTCGGCCTGACGGCCGGCGCGGGTTCCATCCTGAGCCTTGGACAGACGGCCAACCCCAGCGGTCCGCAGGGTTCGACCATCGGCGGCGGTGCGGTCACGCTATTGGCGCAGGGCAGCATCACCGGCGATGCGCAGGATGCCACGGCGCTGCTGCTGGCCGCCGCCAGCCTGGACGCCCGCAGCACCGGCAGCGGCAAGATCCATATCAAGGCCTTCGATGACCTGAACGTTTCGAATCTCGTCACGGCCTCCGGCAGCATTGCTCTCGAAACCTCCGGAAAGACCTACAAGACCAATCCGGATGGAAGCTACCAACTCGATGCCTCCGGGCACAAGATCCTGCTCGACATCCCGACCGGCAAGCTGACCGTCGCCAATCTCCAGGCCGGGCCAGCCCTGGCCCGGAGTGCCATCAGCCTGGTCAGCAGCGACGACATGATTCTCGGTACCGTCGCGGCGGGCAATGTCTCCCTGACGGTGGGCGGCGCCCTGACTCAGGTGGACGCCTCCAGCAGCCTGACCGGCAACCGGCTGGACCTGTCCTCGTCCGACGGCGCGACCCTGGCCGGATTGGCCGTGGGGACGATCAATGCGAACGTCAGTCATGCTGGCGGACTGGACCTGACCTCGACCCTGACCGGGCTCCTGACGCTGGAACGGCTGAAGACCTCCGATGGGGCGATCACCCTTGCCACGGCCGGCAACCTGCTGGTGGCCGACGTGGAAGCGGATCGCGGCCACAGTCGCACCGTGGCCCCGGCGTCCGGACAGAGCCTGGACCTGAGTGCGCAGGTCACGGACGTGAGCCTCTCCGCGGCGGGTTCCATCACCGGCCAGGGCAGCGGTACCCACATTCTGACCACCGTGCCCACCTTCACCGATGCGAATGGCAACCAGACCGTGGCGGGCGGTGCATTGTCCCTGCATGCGGGCACCGGCATCTCCGGCGTGAACGTGTCGGTGGGTGAGTTGCGCAATGTCCGTACCGATGCGGGCAACATCATCATCACCGACGCCCGTTCCTCCTCCAGCAATCACAACCAGCTGCGAGTCACGGACGTGGAGGCCAGCGCGGGCAGCGTGACGGTCACGTCCGATGCCACCCTGGATGTGTTCAAGGTGGTGGCCGGCGGCATCCTGCAAGCTGATGGAAGCCTGCTACAGGCGGACCTCTCCCTGACCTCCACCCTGGGCGATGTCGGCATTCGTGCGGCTTCGGCCGGCGGCAGCCTGTCGGCAGGCAGCAACGGGCTGGTGAACAAGCTCCTGCTGGATGCCCATGGCAACCTGACCATAGACCCGACCACCTGGGTGGATGCCAGGCAGAGCGTGAGCTTCCGCGCCGGCACCTCCTTCACCATTCCGACCACCCAGTCCTATTACGCACCCGTGCTGACCGTGGTCAGCGGCGAGTCCATCACGGTCAATGCCGCGCTCCTGATCAACGGTGCCGCGGCGGCCGCGGACAAGGTGGAACTGCGCTCCGCCCGCGACATCACGGTCAACGGGGCCATCAGCCGGGCCTCGGGCTCTCCCGTGCAGGATATCGTGCTCTATGCCAACGGTTCCAATCCCCGCCTGGTGCAACAGCGGGATGCCGTGTTCGGCTACCGCTATGTGGATGGTGCGACCGGCAACTACTACCTGGAAGATCCGACCCACGACGCGGTTCTGGGAGACAACCTCAGCTATGTCCGCTCCGGGGACTACTGGCGCGACATGGTGGGCGGGAAGTACGTCCAGAGCGTCAAGCTGTACCAGATCGGTGCCACTACGACGACCAGCACGATCATCAATGTGCTCACCGACAACGCCGACGGCTCGGGCACGATGTACGCCGTCGGAGGCTTCGAGGTGTCCGGTTGGAGCGTGGGCTCGGTTCTGAGCAACACCGCCAGCACCATCTACCAGGTACTGGATCGCGGCATGGTCAAGGTCACGGCCCAGGCCAACGCGGAAGCGACGATGAACCTGCGCACGGTGCTGGACAGTTCCAGCACCATCACCCTGGCCCAGGGCAAGACGGCCTACGATCACATGGAAATCTCGGCGCTGGGCTCGTCCGGGAACGTGGTTCTGTCCGCCAGCCAGAATCTGGACCTGGACCGCATCACCATCGCCGCCACCAACAACGTCTCCCTGACCACGGACGGTGGCGTGGGCATTGATCAGGTGCTGAGCCTGGAAGATGCCTCCGGCAATGTTTACGCCACACACACCATCGCCCCCGCGGACCTGGGCGGCAGCGTGGCCTTCAATATCACCCCTTCGTCCATCCCCAGCGGAACCCAGGTGCACGCCGTCCTGCGGGACATCTATGGCAACGAGGCGTATTCCTCCGGCTATGTCGCCATCGGCACCGGGGCAGCGCAGCCCGCGGATCATACGGCGCCCGCGAACCCGGTGATCACGGCGCCGGCATCGCTCACCAGCCAGGCCCAGCCGGTGCTGCACGGCACCGCCGAGAAGGGCGCGACCCTGAATCTCTATGAAGGCGCCACCTTGCTGACCCACGTGCGCGTGCAGCAGGATGGCACCTGGACGGCCGCCCTGCCGATCCTGGCGGATGGTTCCCACGTCATCTCGGCCAAGGCGGTGGATGCCGCCGGCAACACCAGCGGCTCGTCGTCCTCGGTGAGCTTCACCATTGACGCCCTGCCGCCGGCAGCGCCGGTCGTTGCCGGCGCTGCCCAGAGTGGCGGCAATCTGACCGTGACCGGCACGGCCGAGGCGAACAGCACCGTGACGGTGTACCAGGTCGGGACGCAGACGGCGCTGGGCACGGCCGTCGCCGGGTCGAACGGCCAGTGGACCTTCACGAAGAACGGCGCCAACCTGGCCAACGGCAGTTACGGCTTCACGGCCACGACGGGTGATGCGGCCGGCAATGTCAGCGGCCTGTCCGGTGCCCTTGCCCTCGTCCTGGGTGCGACCGCGCAGCCCGTGACGCTGGATGCCGTGGCCGTCGACAACACCATCAACCGCATGGAGGCTTATGCCGGCGTGACCCTGACCGGCACGGCGGATTCCGGCTCCAGCGTGCTGGTCGCCATCAACGGTACGAGCCACACGGCCTGGGCCGAGAATGGCGGCTGGTCCTACACCCTGACGGATGCCGATCTGACCGATCTGGGCACCGCGGGCGGCGCCCTGCAGATCAATGCCGTTGATATGGCGGGCAACGCCAGTTCGGTGAGCCGTACCCTGAGCCTGGCGCTCACGGCGCCCACGGTGACCGTGAATGCCCTGCCGAACAATGCCATCACGAAGACTGACGAGGCGAATGGAGTCACGCTGACCGGCACGGTCAGCGCCGGCGCCAGCGTCAAGCTCAGCCTGCCCGGCGAAAACACGCCGGTCTCCGCCACCGTGGATGCGGTGCATGACACCTGGAGTTACGCCCTCAGTCAGACCGACTTTGCCGCCATGGGGCAGGGCGCCGTGAGCATAGGCGTGACCGCCACGGATACGGCGGGCAACACCGCCCGGCAATCCCTGGCCGTGTCCATGCCGGTGAATCCGCCGGCCGCGCCGGCCATCACCAGCATCGCCGGCGACAGCAATCTGGGGGACTTCCAGACCAGCAACGCCGTCGGCCGCATCGTCGGCAGCACGGCGGTCGGTACCACCGTCAGCGTGTCCTATACCTGGACCCCGGTCACCGGCTCCGTCGTCACGGGCAGCGGTTCCGCGACCGTGGATACCTACACCGGCAAGTGGACCTACACCTTGCCGACCGAGGCGGTAGACGGCACCTGGTCGGTGTCCGCCATTGCCACCGATGCTGCCAACACGGTGAGCGATGCCTCGCGCAGCGTCAAGATCGTGGTGGATACCCAGGCCCCGGCCGGCCACGTCACCACTATCGCCGTGAATGCCGGCGGCAGCGGCTACACCATCGCACCGGTGGTCACCCTTGGCGCCCCCGCCGCGGGCGGGGTCCAGGCCACGGCCACGGCCGTCCTGACCGGCGATGCGGTGAGCGCCATCACCATCACCAACTATGGCTCGGGTTATGCCTCGGCGCCGAGCATCAGCATCGCCGCGCCGACCACGGGAACCACGGCAACCGCCGCGGCAAGCGTCAGCGCCAAGCCGACGCTCGGCATCGCCGACAGCCAGAAGATTTCCGGGACCCCGGACTACCAGTCCAGCCCGGTAATGACCGGCGTCACCGAGCCCGGGGCGGTGGTCGCCATCTATGACGGCGGCACGCGGATTGGCGCCGTCCAGGCCGACGCGGGTTCCGGTGCCTGGACCTTTACGCCCGGTTTTGCCCTGGCGGCCGGCAGCCACGCACTGACGGTCACGGCGACGGACGCGGCGGGCAATACCAGTGCAGCTTCCAATACCTTGAGCATTACCACTCAAGGCTCCGCCCTGAGCATGGAGCCGGTCACCGGCGACGACACGGTGAATGCGGCCGACCGGACCGCCGGGGTGACCCTGAACGGCGTGACCACGGCGGCCAACGTCTGGGTACAACTGGGCGGAGGCACTGCCACCCAGGTGCCCGTGGGCCATACCCTGGCCTCGGTTTCCGTGATCTCTGGCGCCACGGGTTACACCGCCGCTGATACCGTCAGCTTCAGCAGCCCGGACATCGCGGGCGGCGTCCGGGCCACCGGTACCCTGGTCCTGGGCACCGATGGCGTCGTCACGGGCATCAGCATCACCGATCCGGGCTCCGGCTATAGCACGGCGCCGACTCTCACCGTCACCCGCGCCGCGTCCTCCGATGCGACGGGATTGGTGGCAACCGTTGACGGCGGCACCAAGCAACTCACGGGCATTGCGTTCACCAATGGTGGCCTTGGCTACACGGCGGCCGATACGGTGGTGATCACGGGCGCGTCGACCACTCAGGCCACGGCGCACCTGGTGTTCGATGCCAGGGGGACCGTCACCGGAATCGTGCTCGACAACAATGGCGCCGGCTATGACGCCGCCCCTGTCGTGACCATCCTCCGGAATGCTTCCAGCGGCGCCAGTTTCACCACGACGCTCAACCCCGGCGCCTGGTCCTATACGCTCACCGCGTCGGACCTCAGCTACCTGAGTAGCCACGTTACGGGCGGAACCACCCAGTTCTCGGTCATGGATGCGGCCAGTAATGCCTTGTCCGTGGTGAGTCGGACCGTGGCCTGGGATACCAGCGCGGCGCCGGCCCTGCCGACGGCCACGCCTTCAATCCCCAGCATTACCCTGATCAGCGGCTCTTCCTCCGGCAGCGCCCGGGTGGTGGGCGGTACCTGCGACGTCAGTGCCACGGTCAAGGTTTACCGGTTGGAGAGCAATGCGTCCCTGACGCTCGTGGGCAGCGTGCAGGCCTCCGGCAACAACTGGCAGTTCGATCTCGGACGATCCGCCGTGTCCCTGGCGGACGGAGATATCCTGGTCGCCAAGGCGTTCAATGCGACGAATGATGCCAGCGCGGTTTCGAACAAGGCCGTTTATGCCGCCGTCGGGCCCAAGCTCGCCTTCGGTTTCGTCGCCAATTCGGATTCCATCAACGCCGACGCCAAGACGGCCGGCCTCGTCGTGCGCGGCACGGTGGGCCTCCTGGCGGACTCCGTCAGCTTGAGTTTCACGGACAGCCTGGGCCATACCCGCACCCAGACCGCCTCTCTTTATCCTCAGGCGGCAGGTCAGGGCTGGACCGTGATCATTGCGGACGCCAACCTCGCCGCCATGACGGATGGTCCGCTGACCATGACCGTGACCGCCGTTGCCGGCAGTTCCAGCACCTCCCTGACCCGGACGGTGAGCCTGGATACGGCGGCGCCGAGCGTGCCGGCCAGTCTCGTGCTGGCCAATACCCAGGTCGTGAATGCCGTGACCACCGTCAGCACCGCGCGGCCCGAGCTTTCCGGTTCGGCGCCTGCCGGCGCCACGGTGCGCGTTTATGAATCCGCGAGCAGCACCCTGCTGGGGTCCGTGACTGCTGATGTGAACGGCGCCTGGAGCCTCTCCGGCAGCGACTGGAGCGCCGCGCTGGCGGACGGCAGCCATACCCTGGTGGCCGTCGCCCTGGATGCGGCGGGCAATGCCAGTGCCGCTTCGTCGGCACTGAGCTTCAATGTTGCCGCGAGCGCCTCCGCGCCCTCCATCCTGGCTCTCGCCGACGATACGGGCCGGCCCGCGGATGGCCGTACCGGTGACACCAAGCCCACCATCAAGGGCACCGCTGTCGCCGGCAGCACCGTGACCGTCCTCGTGGGCGGCGTGGCAGAGGCGGCGACAGTTCTCGCCGATGCCGACGGCCGCTGGACCTATACCTTTGACTCGGATCTGTCCGACGGCAGCTATGCCCTGACGGCCACGGCGACCAATGCCCTGGGCGTCACCAGCAGTCCTTCCGCGGCCTTCACCCTGGTGGTGGAAACCGCGGTGCCGAGTGCGCCCACCATCTCGACCGCGGCCGGTGCCGTGGCGAGCGACAAACCCACCCTCACGGGCAACTCCGCGGCCCAGGCCCGGGTCATGGTCTTCGACGGCAGCACCCAGATCGGCGAGACGGTCGCGGATAGCAACGGCATATGGAGCTTCACGCCGGCGGTCAGCCTTTCCCTCGGCGATCATGTGTTCAAGGTCAAGGCCGAGAGCTCCACCGGCAAGCTGAGCGGTTTTTCGACCACCGTCACCCTGACGCTGGATACGGCGGCGCCCGGAATCAGCTTCTGCATGGTCACCGGCGACGACATGATCAATGCCGCCGAGAAGAATGCCGGCGTGGTGCTCACGGGCGGCGTGGAAACGGGCGCGACGGTGATGGTTTCCATCCCCGGCGCTCAGCGTTCCGCGACGGTGGATGACGGCACCCACCGCTGGACCTACACCCTGACCGATGCCGATTTCCTGGCCCTTGGAGTCGGGTCCGGCAAGAGCATCACGGTCACCGCGACCGACACGGCCGGCAACAAGACCTCGGTCACCCGCAGGATAGACCTGCGGACCGTGCCGATATCGCCGCCCGCCACGCCTATCCTGAAGTCGTCCACGGAGGTGGATGTCTCTCCAGGGACTGCCGGTGCTATCTTCAACCGGGATACGGCGCTGGTGGCCAAGAGCCTGACCGTCCGGTCGGCGTCCACCATTGATCTGCGCACCGATGTCGCGAGTGCGGACCTGTCCTCGCCGGTCGTCGCCGGTGCCGGCAGCAACAGCCTGTCCCTGATCAACAACGGCGACCTGAACCTGAGTGCCGCCCTGGGCAGCGGTGCCATGCGGATCGCCACCGGCGGTGCGCTGACCATCAACAAGGCGGTGTTTACCACCGATACCAGCGGCAACCTGATGACCTTCCTGGCGGGGCCGGGAGATGCGACCCATCCGGGCGTGTCCATCAACAAGATTGACGCGGGTTCCCTGGGTTCCGTGGTGATCCGCACCAGCGGCAGCGTCATGGCCGTGCCGGATGCGGCGGGCGGCTACGTGATAGACAAGATTGATCCGCTCACCATGGCCAACGGCAATGTGGACTGGACCAAGATACAGAACGTCACGGCGTACCGGTTCGACGCCTACTCCTATAACCAGGGTCTGGCCTCGAGCAAGCTGATTTTCTCGTCCCACCTGCTGACCGGTTACAACGGCGTGGCGGGCACGAACAGTTCCTATGCCCAAGTGGGCTGGGCGACATTCAACCGGGGCGACTACGTGGACGGCACGGCGGACCATCTCGCCGTCTATACCCTCGGTGGCTATTACAACGGCGGCATCAATCTGACCGGCCTGCATTACGCCATCGTCAACCTCTCCGGGGTGGTGGCGACCGGCCCCATCAACATTGACGTTACCGATCCCAACCACGCCAGCCGCGTGGATATCCTGGGCAAGGTCAGTGCGCAAGGCTCCCTGACAGTCAACGCCGACACCGTGGATGTGGAAGGCAGCGGTGTTCTGACCTCCAGCACGGGGGGCACGATTTCCGTGACGGCCGGAAGCGGCGGCTTCGGCATGGTCAAGGGCGGGCTGATCTCAACCGCCGGCAATGTGTCGTTGGTGTCCGGCGGTGACGCGTCCGTGGCGCAGATTTCCGGCGCCAACGTGACCCTGTCGGTGACGGGCAAGCTGACGGACAGCAACCTGGATGACGATCTGCCCACGCCTGCGTCCGAAACCATGAACATCGTGGCCACGGGCAGCGTGTCGCTCAGCGCCGCGTCCATCGGTACGGCGGCCTACGATCTCGACATTTCCACCCCCACGGTGTCCAGCCTGACGGCGACTTCCGGCGATATTTATGCCGACCTGAACCGGAGTTCCGGCCAGACGGTGACATTGACCAGTCTGTCCGGCGCGGGGAACGTGGGCCTGGATGTGTCCGGCGGCGCCCTCAGCCTCTCGTCGGCCAGCGTGGCCGGCGACCTGACCATCCTGGTGAACGGCGCCGGGGTGGCCACGGCATTGGCCTTCGGCACGATCACGGCCAACAGCGGCAATGTGGCCCTCACGGCCAC
>JAQTNA010000021.1 GCA_028714035.1 Rhodocyclaceae bacterium | reverse complement strand
GGAGGAAACTCACGACCCCGCGTCACCGCGACGCCGCTTCCTCATGCTACCGGGGCGTACGGACAACTCCCCGGACGGGACTTCAACCCGCTAGATTCATTGCTGTTACTGCGAACGGTCAGACTCGCATTTCCGTGTTATCCTCGCCGCACATTCTTGACTTCGGAGCCAGCCGATGGCGCGCCTTCGCCGCCTTTTCCTGCCGAGCCATCCGCTGCACGTCATTCAGCGCGGCAACAACCGGGAACCGATCTTTGCGGCGGACGAGGATTACCGCTTTTATCTGCGCTGCCTGAAAGAGGCTGCTGGCGAGCAGGGCCTGGCCATCCACGCCTATGTGCTGATGACCAACCATGTGCACCTGCTGGTGACGCCGGAGTCGGAGTCCAGCGTATCGAAGACCATGCAATCCGTCGGTCGTCGCTATGTGCAGCATTTCAACCACTGCTATGGCCGTACCGGCACGCTGTGGGAGGGACGCTACAAGAGCACGCTGATTGACAGCGAATTCTACCTCTTGACCTGCATGTGCTACATCGAGATGAATCCGGTGCGCGCCGCCATGGTCGAGCGCCCGGAGGATTATCCCTGGTCAAGCTACCGCCGCAATGCCCTGGGCGAGCCGGATGCCCTGGTGCTCCCCCACCCCTTGTACCAGGGGCTCGGGCGCGCGGAGGGGAAACGCCAAGAGGCCTACCGGGCGCTGTTTCACCTACCCATCCCGGACGAGAGCATGACTGCCATACGGGATGCCACGAACAAGGCTTGGGTGCTGGGGGACAGCCGATTCAGAGATAAAGTCAGCGCGCTTTCCCACCGCCGCGCCTCGCCACTGCTACCCGGCAGGCCGAAAAAGCATCCGACCGAGGGATAAAGCCAGCCATAATTCGAGTCTGACCCTAAATAAAAAGGGGCTATTCAGTTTCCCCGCCGGCGGTCGTATACGCCTCATCTATTTCTCGTTCGGCTCCCGCCTTCCAGATGTTGAAACGCATCACCGTCCAGAACCTGCGCCTGGGCATGTACCTCCACGAAATCTGCGGCTCGTGGCTGGAACATCCCTTCTGGCGCACCGCCTTTCTTCTGGAGGAGCAGAAGGATTTGCGGGACATCATCGCCTGCGGCATCCATGAGGTCTGGATAGACACGGACAAAGGCCTGGACGTGGAAGGCGGTCAGGCTCAGGAAGAGTCCGACGCCACCGTGGAGGCCACCCTGGCCCGGGCGGATGCGCCGCATGCGCTGGAAAAGGTCAGCATCGGCCAGGAAATGGCCAAGGCGGTGCGCATCTGCGCCAAGGCCAAGACCGCCGTCAGCTTCATGTTCCGCGAGGCCCGCATGGGCCATGCCCTGGATACGGCGGACGCCCTGCCCCTGGTGGAACAGATAT
Organism: Rhodocyclaceae bacterium; assembly: GCA_028714035.1. GTDB lineage: Bacteria > Pseudomonadota > Gammaproteobacteria > Burkholderiales > Rhodocyclaceae > JAQTNA01. The sequence goes on along the minus strand of JAQTNA010000021.1, from coordinate 70,673 downwards.
CCGACTCGGTTATGAGGAATCCCGGCGCCATCATCAGCCTGGCCCGGCTCAAGACCAAGGACGACTACACCTACATGCACTCCGTGGCGGTGTGCGCCCTCATGGTGGCCCTGTCCCGGCAACTGGGGCTGTCCCCCGACGAGACGCGCCAGGCCGGCATGGCCGGCCTCCTGCACGACATCGGCAAGATGGACATCCCGCCGACGATCCTGAACAAGCCCGGACGGCTCACGGACAAGGAATTCGATATCGTCAAGTCCCACCCGAAGGCCGGCCACCACATGCTGCTCGCGGGCAAGGGCGTGGATTCCGTCAGCCTGGATGTGTGCCTGCACCACCATGAAAAGATGGATGGCTCCGGCTATCCGGACCGCTTGAGCGCCGAGGGGATATCCCTCTTCGCGCGCATGGGCGCGGTGTGCGACGTCTATGATGCCATCACTTCCGACCGGGTATACAAGGAAGGCTGGCAGCCCGCCGAGGCCCTGCGCAAGATGGCGGAATGGCAGAAGGGGCACTTTGACGAAGCCATCTTCCAGGCCTTCGTGAAGAGTGTCGGCATCTACCCGGTGGGCAGCCTGGTGCGCCTGGAATCCGGCCGACTGGGCGTGGTCGTGGACCAGTCGGAAAAGTCCCTGCTCTACCCGAAGGTGCGGGTCTTCTTCTCCGCCCGGCGCCATAGCTTCCTGCCGCCCGAACTCATAGACCTGTCCTGGCCGGGCTGCGATGACAAAGTATCCGGCCGTGAAGACCCGGCCAAATGGGGTTTCAAGGACCTGGACAAGCTGTGGCGGGAAACCAAGGACTGAGCCCCGCGGGCATCGGCCGACGCACGCTAATGGTGACGCCCCTCGGGGGCTCCCGACAGACTGACCCAGTCTCCCAGATTCAGGCCCAGTTTGACCGCCGCGTTCTCCCGGTTGGCGGCGATCTCGATCAGGCCGGAACTGTTCACGTGCCAGAAGGCCTCGCCCTTCCCGGCCTCCATGAACACCCGGCGCCAGGGCAGGACATGGCCGTTCACCTCGATGCCGGCTCCGGGCTCGACGAGGCTGCCCCCTATGTTGCCACGTATGCCGGTCCAGCAATTTCCGTAATGATCCAGGTACAGGATGCGCGCCAGGTCCGCGAGATCGAACTGCACTTCCAGGCCGGCCACGGGCAGGAGCCAGTCCGACGGAAAATCCCCGGCCGCGATTCGGGCGGCAACGGGTGCAAAGAGGTCGCGGCCGTGGAAGGAGTCCGAGAGGTTTTCCGGCCGCCAGGCGATGCGCCAGACGCGGGAACCCTGGGCGCGTCCCGCCAGCACCGACAGGAGGCCGTTGTCCGGGCCGACGTAGAAACGCCCGTCGGCCTCCACCACCACCGCGGACCTGGGCCCGCCCACCCCCGGGTCCACCACCGCCAGCACCGTCGTTCCGGAAGGCAGGTCGCGGCACAGGGCCGCGAGCAGATGGGCACCGGCATGGGCGTTGAAGTCCGGGACGGCATGCAGGAGATCAATCACCGGCACGCCCGACGCGAGGCCTGCCAGCACCGCCTTCAGCTGCCCCACGTAGGGGTCGTGCCAACCGTAATCCGTAAATAGAACGAGCATCGGGACTCCTCGCCGGGTCAGCGTGCGAACCACAGCTGGCACAGGGCGTAGTAGACGGCCATCAGGGCCGAGTAGAGGGCGCTGGCGGTGAAGCGCCAGCGGCGCGGCATGCGATTCTGGATCAGCCAATTGGCGGCGAGCGCCAGGGGGATGTTGGCCAGGAAGGCGCTGCCGGCCACGCCGAACAGGGACCAGGACAGGCTGCGGCCCCCGGCCAACTGGATGACCGCCAGGTGGCGCGCGATCCAGAGCGGGTTGAAATAGGCCAGCGCCAGGGCGGTGCGCGAGAGGGCGACGCGGAGCCCGCCGCGCCCGGGCACCAGGCGGTCAATCAGGTGGAACCAGTTGGGCACCTCGACCGCGTAGAGCGTGGCGCCCAGGAGCGAGATGGCGGCAAGGCGCGAAAGGCTGAATTCGCCCAGGATGAGGGCGGCGACAGTATCGCCGCCGCCGTAGATCAGGAGGCCCCGCAAGGCATTGGCACGGGTGTACCCGGGCCAGGCGCAGACCTCAGCTGCCGGCATCGTAGAGAGCCCGCAGCAGCCGCTCCGGCGTAAGCGGCGCATCCAGAGGCTTCACCAGGGCCAGGCGGGCGGCATGCAGCGCATCCATCAGGGCGCTGTAGGCACCGATGGCGTAGAGCAGCGGCGGCTCGCCCACCGCCTTGGCCAGATAGAGGCCGTTGGGCTCGTCGGCCTCCTCCAGGAAATGCACCACGATCTCCGGGGCGGCATGGATGTCCGGCGGCTTGTAGCCGGACAGGCTGTCGCTCTTCAGACGGCCTTCGGCATCGAAGATCAGCTCCTCGCTGGTGAGCCAGCCCAGGCCCTGCACCACGCCACCCTCCACCTGCCCCCGATCGGTCAGGGGGTCCAGGCTGCGCCCGACATCATGCACCACCTCCACCCGCTCGATGCGCCCCGTGCCGCGCAGCCAGTCCAGGCTCACTTCCACCAGGGCCGTGCCGTACACGTGGTAGGCGAACGGGTGGCCCTCTTCCCGGACGGGATCGAAGTACAAGCCCTCCGTGGCATGGTGGGCCTGGGCGGACAGGCTCACCCGGGCATCGCCGGCCAGGCGCACCAGGGTCGGCCAGTCCAGTCCGGCAGGCGCAGTTCCACACCACACCGCGCCGTCCTCGAGGCGCAGCTCCTCCACGGCCATGCCCAGATGTTCGGCGGCCACGGCCAGCAGACGCCCGCGCAGGGCGGCGCAGGCCTTCAGCAGCGCCCTGCCGTTCAGATCCACCGTGGCGCTGGCCGCGCTGGGGGAGACGTTGGCCACCCTCGTGGTATTCGCGCTCTCCTCCCGGATGTGCTCCACGGGCAAGCCCAGTTCCACGGACACCACCCGGCGCAGCTTGCGATGGACACCCTGGCCCATCTCCACGGCACCGGTGGTGAAGCCCACGCTGCCGTCGCCATAGGCGTGTACCAGGGCGCTGGCCTGGTTCAGGGGACGATGGGTGAAGGAGATGCCGAAGGCGATGGGCATGCAGGCCAGGCCCTTCTTCAGCAAGGGGCTGCCCGCGTTGAAGCGGGCGATCTCCTGTTGCCGGCGGCGCAGATCGAAACGGGCACACGCTTCCTCCCAGCAGGCCCGCGCCCGGCAGCGCTCGGTGCGCTGGCCGTAGGGAAAGGCATCGCCCTCGGCGAGCAGGCTCCGGGCCTGGATGACGGTGGCGGGAATGCCGCTGGCGCGGGCCACGTGGCCGATCGCCGCCTCCAGCACGAACATGGCCTGGGGACCGCCGAAGCCGCGCATGGCGGTGAAGGGCGGCAGATGGGTGCGACAACTCCAGGCGGTGGCGGAAAGATTGGGGATGGCGTAGCTGCCCCCGGCGTGGAACAGGCTGCGCTCCAGGATGGCCAGGGACAGGTCGCTATAGGCGCCGGCATTCTGGTAGAACGTGACCTGGTAGGCGACGATGCGCCATTCGTCATCCAGCCCGATGCGGTAGTCGGCACTGTAGGGATGGCGCTTGCCCGTGGCCCGCATGTCCTCCTGCCGGCGCAGCACCAGCTTCACCGGGCAGCGACAGTGCCGCGCGGCGAGGGCGGCCATCGCCGCCCAGGGCGTCGCCTGACTCTCCTTGCCGCCGAAGCCGCCGCCCAGGCGCTTCACATCCACTTCCACGTCGTGGGCCGCCAGCCCCAGCACCCGGGCCACGCCGACCTGGGAGGCGCTCGGACTCTGGCTTGAGGCATGCACCACCATGCCGCCGTCGTCTCGGGGAACAGCCAGCGCCGCCTGGGTTTCCAGGTACACGTGTTCCTGGCCGCCGATGTTCACGCTGCCGCTCGCCACATGGGCGCAAGCCGCAAACGCCGCCTCCGCGTCGCCGCAGGCGAAGCGGCGGGGAGGCGCGAACAAGGCCCCCGCCTGCTGCGCCGCCCGTGCGTCCAGGCAGGCGGGCAAGGGGTCCAGTGCCACCCGGACGAGGTCGGCCCCGCAGCGCGCGATCTCGGCCGACTCCGCCACCACCAGGGCCAGCACCTGGCCGCAATAGCACACCTCGCCCTCGGCCATCAGGGGTTCGTCGTCCACCACGACACCGATGCGGTTGGCGCCGGGGATGTCGGCGGCCGTGAGTACCGCCTTCACGCCGGGCAGGGCCAGGGCGGCCGTGGCATCAATGCCGAGCAGGCGGGCGTGGGCCAGACCGGCATGGCTTGCGTCCAGTCCCGGCGATGAAGTTCCAGGCGCGCCCCCCTCGCCCTCAACCCCGCCGCCTCCTGGGGCGAGGGGAGCATCGTGAGTCGCTACGCGACTTTGGCAATAACCGGAGAGCACCGGCGCGGCATGCAGGGTGCCGGGCGGGAGGGGCAGGTCGTCCACGAAATGGGAGCGTCCCAGGGCATGCAGTTCGCTTTCGTCCATCACAAGCTTTCCAGGGCGCCGAAGGGTTCGACGAAAGGAGCGAGGGTGAGCAGGCCGGCCAGCACCAGCTGACGCAGCAACAGCCGCTTGTAACGGGCGCTACCGCGCACATCGTCAATGGGAGAAACGCCGGCCGCGGCCGCCCGCGCCGCTTCCAGGGCCAGGGCGGTACCAAGTTCCGCCCCCGTCAGGAGCGCCTCCACCTGTCGCAGGCGCAAGGGCATGGGCGCCACGCCGCCGGCGGCGATGCGCACCCGACGTACCACCCGCCCGTCCAGTTCGAGCATCAGGGCGCAATTGACGCTGGCGATGTCCAGATGATCCCGGTGCGCCACCTTCTCGAAATGGAAGCCCCCCTCGCCCCCCCGCCCCTGTCCCGCAGGTGAGGCGAGGGGAGCATCTTGGGTCGCTACGCGACCGTGCCTGAATGGGAGGTCGAACTCGACGGCGGCCAGCAGTTCACCCTCGGCCAGGTCCAGCCGCTTGTAGCCGAGGAAGAAGTCCGACAGGGCCAGGCGCCGCTCCTCGTGGTGGTGAACAAGCAGGAGTTCGGCATCCAGCGCCAGCAGCAGGATGGAAAGATCGCCGATGGGCGAGGCATTGGCCAGGTTGCCGCCCACCGTGGCCCGATCACGCACCGGGGTCGAGGCGATGTGCCCCAGTGCCCGGTGCAACTCCGGCAGGGCATGGGCCAGGTCCTCCGACTCCAGCAACTCCTGCATGGTGGTGGTGGCACCGATTTTCACCCTGCCGCCCGTGATGGCGAGGCCGTGCAGCTCCGGGCGCGTATCCGCGAACCAGGGCTCGTGGGCAGCAAGTAGCGTCGGACGCTGCACCAGGAGGTCGGTGGCGCCGGCCAGCACCGGCTCCCCCGTTCCCGGTTCGGCATGGGATGCTCGCCTGGGCAGGTCTGCCAGGCGCGGGGGAATCTGCCGCAGCCACTCGGGCAGGACGCCCGCGGCGATGAGAGGTTCCACGCGCTCCGCCGGTGCGGCGGGCAGATCGCTCAGGCTCTCGTGCAGGCGCTCGCCGGCCCGCTTGATGCCCATGTAGCCGGTACAGCGGCAGAGGTTGCCGTCCATGGCCTCCAGCAGGTGCGGGCGATCGAGCCTTGGGCTGCCCAGCAGATGGGCCGTCAGGGCGATGACCATGCCCGGGGTGCAGAAGCCGCACTGGATGCCGCCTTCTTCCACCAGCGCCCTCTGCACCGGGGTCGGGCTAACCGTCAGTGCCTGGCATGACGGTTCCCTCACCCCCCCGCCCCTCTCCCGGGAGGCGAGGGGAGCGTCGTGGGTCGCTGGCGCGACCATATCCGGGATGCCCAGCCCTTCCACGGTCAGAACATGGGCACCGTCCAGGGCACCCAACGGCACCAGGCAGGCATTGACGCTGCGGTAGGCAAGCCGCCCCTGGTCGTCCAGCCTTCCCAGCAGCACGCCGCACGCGCCGCAGTCCCCTTCCCGGCAACCGGCCTTGGCGGCGGTGAGTCCCATCCTGTCCCGCAGATGGTCCAGGAGCGGCAGTCCCGGCGCCAGATCGCAGGCCTGGGTGTCCCGGTTGAGTATGAAGTGGATGCTCACGTTTCCAGGCCCACGAAGCCGAAGGTGCGGCCATCGAACAGCCCCTGGTCGGAAAGTTTCAATTCCGGGATCACCAGGAGGGCCATGAACGAGAGCGTCATGAAGGGTGCCCGCAGGCCGCCGCCCAGGCCATGGGCCAGGGCATTCAATTCGGCATAGCGGGTGGCCACCGTATCGCCATCGGCGTCGCTCATCAGCCCCGCCACCGGCAGGGCCAGGCTCTCCACCCGGCCCGAGTCCGCCACCGCGATGCCGCCGCCGCAGTCCACCAGGCGGTTCACCGCCAGCAGCAGATCGTCGAGATTCGCCCCCACCGCCACCAGGTTGTGGGAATCATGGGCCACGCTGGATGCGAGCGCCCCCCGCTTCAGGCCGAAGCCCCGGATGAAGGCCAGGGCCGGAGCGGCGGGCTGGTAGCGGTTCAGCACCAGCAGGAAGAGCAGGTCCTGCTCCGGGTCGGGCAGGAACCGCCCCTCCGAACGGTTCGGGGACGCCCGCAACTCCCGGGTCACGAGTTCGCCATCGAAGGCCTGGATCACCCGCAGCGGGCGATCGTGCGCCGGGAGTTCCAGGTCATCCGCCGCGATCCGGCGCGCCCGCCAGCGATTGGCCCGGGTGACCGGTACGCAAGGCAGGAGCGAATGCCCACTTTCCGCCACCTGCACCCCGGACAGGTACGTGGCCCGCGCCTGGAAATCCACCAGATCCTGCACCAGTACCGCATCGAAGGCATCGCCGATGCGCAACCGGCCCACGGGCAGGCGGTAATGGGCGACGGGGTTCAGGCAGGCGATGGCAAGCACGTGGAACAGGTCGTGGCCGAGCGCGACGGCCCGCGCCACCAGCTGGTTGATGTGGCCCGCCGCCAGGTCGTCCGGATGCTTGTCGTCGCTGCAGAACATCAGCCGCTCCGAGTGGCGCGAGATCAGCGGATGCAGGGCATCGAAGTTGCGCGCCGCCGAGCCTTCCCGGATCAGGATATGCATGCCCGCCGCGATCTTGTCCTCCGCCTCCGGGAGACTGAAGCACTCGTGGTCCGTGCCGATGCCGGCGGCGGCGTAGCGACGTGCCGCCTCACCCGTGAGTCCGGGGGCGTGCCCATCCACCGGCAGGCCGCGTGACCGGGCCGCCTTGATCTTGGCCATGACCTCCGGATCGCCCGAGAGTACTCCGGGGAAATTCATCATCTCCGAGAGGTAGCCCACCCGTGGGTCGTCCAGCAGTTTTTCCACGTCCCGGGAATCGAGGGCCGCGCCGGCGGTCTCGAAGGAGGTGGCCGGCACGCAGGATGGGGCGCCGAAGAGAATGTGGAAAGGCGTCTGCGCGGCGTTGTCGAGCATGAAGCGCACCCCCGCCACGCCCAGCACGTTGGCGATCTCGTGAGGATCGCTCACCGCGGCCACCGTCCCGTGGCGCACCGCCAGCCGGGCAAACTCGCTGGGCACCAGCATGGCGCTTTCGATGTGCACGTGGGCGTCAATGAAGCCGGGCATGAGATAGGGCAGACCGGGGTCGGGCTCGCCGTAAAGCTCGACGCCCGTGATGATCCCCTCCTTCCACGCCACCGCACCGCTACGGATGGAGCGCGCCTCGATATCCACGATGTTGGCCGCGATACGGCCACTGGCCTGGGTCATTGCCGCCTCCTGGTGGATGGTCCCTGAACCGAACCGCCGGCAAGACGGTCGGACCACGGGAATTGTAAGCCTGGCATTACTGACGTCAAGGCGAAGCCCTGCCGCAAGCTGAACACCGTGACTTATTCCCCGCTTTCCTGCGTCATTTTCCGTGTTGGCATGGGTTCAAAGTATTAGACTTGCGCCACGAACCTGGAGACCGTTCACCCCGGCGAAACTTCACGACCCTGGACCGGACCCATGACGAATGCCCCTGCCCGGGTGCTTCCGCCCGTCAAGCCTCTGCGCGCCTTCCTGATTGCCGCCCTGTTGGCGGTGAACGCCGTGGTGTTCTTCCTCGCCCTCTACGCGCTCCAGGAAAACCGCCAGGAGAAGGAGAGTCAGGCGCGGACCACGACGCAGAACCTCGCACTGATGCTGGATCAGAGTATTTCCGCCTCGGCCAGGCAGATTGATCTGACCCTGCTGGACGTGGTGGACGAGCTGGAGCGGAACCTGCAACACGCCGGAAGCCTGGGTGACAGGGAAATCGCGGAATTCCTGGCGCTCCACCAGCGGCGGCTTTCCGAGCTGGCCGTCATCCGGGTAACGGATGCGGCCGGGATCGTGCGCCTCGGCCCGGGTGTCACACCGGGCGGCACCGCCAGTTACGCCGACCGGGATTTCTTCGCCGCCCACCGTACCCGCCATGACGCCGGCCTGATCGTCACCAACCCCATCCTGGGCCGGGTGTCGGGCATCTGGGTGATCGCCTTCTCCCGGCGTTACAACCGGCCGGACGGCAGCTTCGCGGGGGTGATTTCGGCGGCGATTCCCGTTTCCTATTTCTACAACCTGCTTTCCGGGCTGAACCTGGGCCCGCACGGCGTCGCCCTGCTGCGCGACTCCGACACGAAAATGGTGACCCGTTTCCCGCCTTCCAAGATCCCGTCCAGCCAGATTGGCGCCAAGGGTTACTCCCGGGAACTGGCCGAGATCATCGCCGCCGGGCAAACCATACGGACCTATCACAGCACCGGCACCGCCGATGGCATCGAGCGCACCAACTCCTACCGACGCCTGTCCGCGCTGCCGTTCCATCTGGTGGTCGGCCTGGGCAGTGACGACTACCTGTCGGACTGGCACCAGGCCGTCCGCATCGTCGGCGCCTTTCTGGCCACCTTTCTGGCCCTGTCTTCCCTCGGCACCCGCCTCTTGTGGCGCTCCATCACCGCGGAACGCCGCGCCCGCGAACGCAGTCAGGCCTTGTTGCAGGGGGCCAGCGACGGCATTCACATCCTGGACGAACAGGGCCGGGTACTGGAGGCCAGCGTGTCGTTCTGCCGCATGCTTGGCTATAGCCGGGACGAGATCATGGGCATGGAGGCGCCGGCATGGGAGGCGCGTTTTGCACCCGAAGAGCTGCGCTCCATGCTCGCCCGGCATTTCGCCAATCCCTCCGTTTCCCGTTTCGAGACCCGCTTCCGGCGCCGGGACGGCAGCGAACTGGACGTGGAAGTGTCCTGCTATCCCCTGGAACTGGCGGAACAGCGAGTCCTTTTCAGCTCGGCCCGGGACATCACCGACCGCAAACAGGCGGAGGAGGCTCTGCGCCAGTCCGAACTCAAGTTCTCCACCATCTTCCGAACCTCGCCCGACGTGATCGCCATCACGGAAAAAGCGACCGGAAAGTTCCTGGCGGTGAACGACGCCTTCAGCCGCACCCTCGGCTTCGAGGCCGGGGAAGCGGTGGGCCGTACCTCCTCCGAACTGGGCACCTGGGGGGCAACGGCAGACCGGGAGCAGATGATCGCCGCCCTGGGCAACGAGTCGCGCCTGATGAATTTCCAGACGACTTTCCGGCGCAAGTCGGGGCAAGCGTTTCCCGTTCTCCTGTCCCTGGAAGTCAGCCACATCGGCGACACCGATTGCCTGATCATCTCCGCCCGCGACATCACCGAACAACAGCGGGCGGCCGAGGAACTGGACAACTACCGCAACCACCTGGAAGAACTGGTCACCCGGCGCACCGCCGAATTGACGGAGGCCCGGCAGGCCGCGGAAATGGCCAATGTGGCGAAGAGTGCCTTCCTCGCCAACATGAGCCATGAAATCCGCACCCCCATGAACGCCATCCTGGGCATGGCCCTGCTCCTGAAGCGCCACGGCGTGAGTCCGAGCCAGGGCGAACGCCTGGACAAGATCGAGCGAGCCGGACAGCACCTGCTGGAAATCATCAACGACGTGCTGGATCTATCCAAGATCGAATCGGGAAAAATCGTCCTGGAAGAACGGGAGGTGGATCCGGCGGGCATGGTCGCCGACGTGGTGGCCATGCTCGCGGAGCGGGCACGGGCCAAGGGCCTCGAATTCCATACCCACCTGGACAAACTGCCCCGGAGTCTCCTGGGAGATCCGACCCGCATCACCCAGGCCTTGCTCAATTACGCCACCAACGCGCTCAAGTTCACCGAAACGGGCAGCATCACCCTGGGCGCCCGGGTGCTGGAGGAGGACGACGCCAGCGTGCTCCTGCGCTTCGAGGTGCGGGACACGGGCATAGGCATAGAGCCGGCGACGGTTTCGCGCCTGTTCGGGGCCTTCGAACAGGCGGACAGCTCCACCACGCGCAAGTACGGCGGGACGGGGCTGGGGCTTGCCATCACCCGGCGCCTGGCGCAGCTCATGGGGGGAAGCGCCGGTGTGGACAGTGCGCCCGGCGCCGGCAGTTGCTTCTGGTTCAGCGCACGTCTGAGGAAACAGGAGTCCCTTCCCGCTCCAGGCCTCCCAGTTGCGCGCACCTCCGCCGAGGGCACCCTGCTGCATGAATATGGCGGAAGCCGGGTGCTGCTGGTGGAGGACGAACCCATCAACCGGGAGGTAGCCCTCTCCCTGCTGGAGGATGTGGGTTTGCGCGTGGACGTGGCAACCAACGGTGCGGAGGCGCTGGAATTGGCCGGCCACCAGGACTACTCCCTCATCCTCATGGACATCCAGATGCCCGTGATGGACGGCCTGACCGCCACCCGCCACCTGCGGGAACGCCCCGGCACCCGCCGCACCCCCATCCTCGCCATCACCGCCAATGCCTTCAGCGACGACCGGGAACACTGCTTCGCCGCCGGCATGGACGACTTCATCGCCAAACCGTTGGTCCCGGACGACCTGTTCCATACGGTGCTGAAATGGCTGGGGCAAGGCGACAAGGAGCGAGGCCAGGCTTGACCGTAACGTTGCCTGATGACCGCCGCAACGGGCTGACAACAGACACGTTCCCTCGGCCTCTTATCACCGGGGGAAGAGGACAAGCGTCACACTTTCGTGGCGCGGAGGGCGCGCGGCGACCCTTTCCCGGTTTATAATCCGCCCACTTCCGAGGAGCGCTGCAAGAAGCGCCGTCACGCGGCCGCTTCCCAGGCTCGGAAAACCGAGAGGCACCCGGCCTTCGGTTCCAACGGCGCTCACCTGACCAACCTGCGCCGGGTTGGGAGCGAGGTGGGCCGCCGGGATGTTTTTTCCATCCCCCTCCCCTCTTTTCCCGCCCGGCCACTGTTCGAGGATGAACGCTGTGGCCAATACACAAGATTACGTCGTTGCCGACATGGGCCTTGCCGACTGGGGTCGCAAGGAAATCAGGATTGCCGAGACCGAGATGCCCGGACTCATGGCCATCCGCGAGGAATTCGCGAAGTCCCAGCCCCTGAAGGGCGCCCGCATCACCGGCTCCCTGCACATGACCATCCAGACCGCCGTGCTGATCGAGACCCTCACGGCTCTCGGCGCCGAAGTGCGCTGGGCTTCCTGCAACATCTTCTCCACCCAGGACCATGCCGCCGCGGCCATCGCCGCCATTGGCGTGCCGGTGTTCGCGGTCAAGGGCGAAACCCTGGTGGATTACTGGGATTACACCCACCGCATCTTCGAGTGGACCGACGGCGGCTACTCGAACATGATCCTGGATGACGGCGGCGACGCCACCCTGCTCCTGCACCTGGGTGCCCGGGCCGAGAAGGATATCTCGGTGCTGGCCAACCCCGGCTCCGAGGAAGAGACCATCCTGTTTGCCGCCATCCGCGCCAAGATCGCCGCGGACCCCACCTGGTACTCCGTGCGCCTGGGAGAAATCAAGGGTGTGACCGAGGAGACCACCACCGGCGTGCATCGCCTGTACCAGATGCATGCCCGGGGCGATCTCAAGTTTCCCGGCATCAACGTGAACGATTCCGTGACGAAATCCAAGTTCGACAACCTCTACGGCTGCCGCGAATCCCTGGTGGACGGCATCAAGCGCGCCACCGACGTCATGATCGCCGGCAAGGTGGCCATCGTCTGCGGCTATGGCGACGTGGGCAAGGGTTCCGCCCAGGCCCTGCGCGCCCTGTCCGCCCAGGTCTGGGTGACGGAAATTGACCCCATCTGCGCCCTCCAGGCCGCCATGGAAGGCTACCGGGTCGTGACCATGGAGTACGCCGCCAGCCTGGGCGACATCTTCGTCACCACCACCGGCAACTTCCACGTCATCACCCATGACCACATGGCCGCCATGAAGGACCAGGCCATCGTCTGCAACATCGGCCACTTCGACAACGAGATTGATGTCGCCTCCATCGAGAAGTACCAGTGGGAAGAGATCAAGCCCCAGGTGGACCACGTCATTTTCCCCGATGGCAAGAGGATCATCCTCCTGGCCAAGGGCCGGCTGGTGAACCTGGGCTGCGGCACGGGCCATCCGTCCTACGTGATGTCCTCCAGCTTCGCCAACCAGACCATCGCCCAGATCGAGCTGTTCACCCGCACGGCGGATTACCCGGTGGGCGTCTACACCCTGCCCAAGCACCTGGACGAGAAGGTGGCGCGCCTGCAACTGAAGAAGCTGAACGCCCAACTGACGGAACTCACCGACCAGCAGGCCGCCTACATCGGCGTGCCTGTGGGCGGCCCGTACAAGGCCGAGCACTACCGGTACTAAAACCCAGTCGAGAGTCGAGGGTGGAGAGTCGAGAGCATTGGTTTCCGCGCCTTCGGCGCGCAAATTTCACTCTTCACTCTCGACTCTCCACTCTCGACTGCTTTTTATTATGAGCATGAACTCCTTCCACGCCCGGAAATCCCGGGCGGCACCCGTCAGGGAGGCCCCGGCACGGATACCGCGCCGGGGCATGCGGGCCGACGCCCTGCTGGTGGACATGGGCCTGGCCCCTTCCCGCACCGCGGCCCAGCGCCTGATCGAAGCGGAACGGGTCACGGGGCCGGCGGGCCTCATCGCCAAGCCGTCACAGGAATTGCCCCTGGGCACGGAGCTCTCCGTGCTGCCGGACGAGGCGGGCCGCTACGTTTCCCGGGGCGGGTTGAAGCTGGCCGGGGCGCTCCGGACGACGGGCGTTTCGGTTGAAGGCAAATGCTGCCTGGACCTGGGCCAATCCACCGGCGGTTTCACGGATTGCCTCCTGCAGGCCGGCGCCAATCGGGTAGTGGGCGTGGACGTGGGCCATGGGCAGCTGCATCCTGACATCGCGGCGCTGCCGAAGGTGATGGCCCTGGAGGGCATCAACTGCCGCTCGCTAGCCGCCAGCGACCTGGGCTCCGCCATGCCCGAAGGCGGTTTCGATGTCATCGTGGGCGACCTTTCCTTCATCTCGCTGACCCTGATCCTGCCGCAACTGCCGGCGCTCCTGGCCCCCGACGGCGACCTCCTGCTGCTGGTGAAACCCCAGTTCGAGGTAGGGCCGGGCGGCCTGGCAAAGGGTGGCGTGGTGCGCGATCCCGCCCTCTATGCCGAGGTGGAAAAGAAACTGCGCCAGGCATCGGAGGATTGCGGCCTGGAGGTTGTAGACTGGCTGGAAAGCCCCATCGCCGGGGGTGGCGTGGGCAACATCCCGGGCAATCGTGAATTCTTTATCTGGAACCGACATGGACATTGAACTTTCCATCGAATTCTTTCCCCCGCAGACACAGGAAGGTGCCGCCAAGCTGAGGGCGGAGCGGGAAAAACTCGCCCTGCTCAACCCCGCCTTCTTTTCCGTCACCTACGGCGCCGGCGGCTCCACGCGGGAGCGCGCCTTTGCCACGGTGAAGGAAATCGCCGAGGCGGGCCATGCGGCCGCGCCCCACCTCTCCTGCGTGGGTTCCAGCAGGGAAGGCATCCGGGAAATCCTGGACGAATTCAAGGCCGAGGGCGTGCGCCGCATCGTGGCCTTGCGCGGCGATCTGCCCTCGGGCATGGCCGATCCGGGCGAGTTTCGTTACGCCAACGAGCTGGTGGAATTCATCCGCGCCGAGACCGGGGACTGGTTCCACCTGGAGGTGGCAGCCTATCCCGAGTGGCACCCGCAGGCCCGCTCGCCCCGGGACGATCTGGTGAATTTCCGGCGCAAGGTGGATGCGGGTGCCGATTCCGCCATCACCCAGTATTTCTACAATGCCGACGCCTACTTCCATTTCATGGGCGAGGTGCGCGCCATGGGTATCGAGATTCCCATCGTGCCCGGCATCATGCCCATCTTCGGTTTCTCCAAGCTGGCGCGCTTCTCGGATGCCTGCGGCGCGGAAATTCCCCGCTGGATGAGGAGGAAGTTCGAAGGCTTCGGCGACGACACGGAATCCGTGCGCGCCTTCGGCCTGGACGTCGTGACCGAACTGTGCGAAAGTCTCCTGGGCGGGGGCGCGCCAGGCCTGCACTTCTACAGCATGAATTCCGCCGCCCTGACCACGGAGATCTGCCGCCGCCTGGGCCTGGCACCCTCGGCCTGAACCGGGGGACCGGTCACTCCGCAGGCAAGCATCCACACCGATGCCGACAAGAAACGATCACAGGGAAGGCGCGGGGCCAGCACCGGCAGGGGCAACGTCCGACTCCCTGCCCCCGGAGTTGAGCAGCGCGCTGACCGACGCCCAGCCCGGACCGGCCCTGTTCATGGGGGACATGGCTCGGTACATGCCCGCCCTGCTGCTGGGCTTTGCCACCATCAACGGGATCGGTTTCCTGGTCTTCGTGGCGACGCACGGCTTCGCGTTCCAGAATCTCCTTTCCCTGGTCGCCGCCATCCTCCTGGTCGCCAGCGCCGGCCTGGCCAGAATGGGCCACTCCTCCGGCGCCCTGCGCCTGACCTTTTGGGGTAGTTGGCTTCTGGTCTGCGCTTGGGGCCTGCTGATCGCGGGGGTACGCTCGCCCGCCCTGGTCGCCTTGCCGCTTCTGGTCATGGCCGGCGGCTGGCTCCTGCCACGGCGCGAAGTGTTCATGCTTGCCGGCGCCTCGATCGGCGCCATGCTGCTGCTGACCTGGTCGGAAGAGGCGGGCTGGCTGGCGCCCCGGGTCACACGGGGCATATGGGCCTATTGCGTGTCACTGGCCACTGCCACCGTGCTGGCGCTGGGTGTGGCCCTGGTGCTCAACGAGGCTTTCGTGCGCCAGTATCGGCGCCTGGCCAACGTAAGCCGCAGCCTGAGGCACCTGGCCTGGCACGATCCGCTCACCGGCCTGCCCAACAGGGCGTCCATGCTGGCATACCTGGACTCCACCCTGACCCGCTCGGCACGGGACAACTACCCCCTGGCCGTGCTGTTCATTGACCTGGACGACTTCAAGAACATCAACGACAGTTTCGGCCATACGGCCGGCGATTACGTCCTGACGGTGGTCGCCTCCCGGCTCCAGGAAGAGGTCCGCGCCAGCGACTCGGTGGCGCGTTTCGGTGGCGACGAGTTCATCGCCGTCCTGCACGGCCTGCCGGATGCGGTCGCGGTCGGCTATGCCGTGGAACGCATCCTCACCCGCCTGGGCGTGCCCATCCTGCTGGAAACAGGTCGGGAAGTGCATGCCAACGCCAGCGTCGGCATCGCCCTCTTCCCCAGCGACGGCGGGGATGCCGAGACCCTGATCCGCAACGCCGACACGGCCATGTACCGCGCCAAGGCCCAGGGACGCTGGACATTCAGCTTCTACGAGCAGGCCATGACGGAACAGGCACGCCAGCGCATCAAGCTGGAGGGCCTGTTGCGCCACGCGGTAGCCCGGGGCGAACTCAGGCTGGCGTTCCAGGCCCAGGTAAACATGGCGGACCATGGCCTGGTGGGGGCCGAAGCCCTGGTGCGCTGGGACAACCCGGAACTGGGCTGGGTGATGCCGGACGATTTCATCCCCCTGGCCGAGGAGATCGGCGTCATCGCAAGCATCGGCGAATGGGTCTTGGGCGAAGCCTGCCGCACCTGGCGGAACCTGGCCGATCAGGGCCTGACCCTGCCCAAGCTGGCCATCAATATTTCCGCCCTGCAACTGGAGGGCGGGTGTGTCCTCGCACCCCTGGAAGCCGCGCTGGAGAAGCATGGGGTTCCGCCGCGGATGTTGCAACTGGAGATCACCGAATCGGCCCTGATGGGGGCTGGACAGGAGGTGGAGTGCCTCGCCAAGCTGCGTGCCCGGGGCATGGGCGTGGCGGTGGACGATTTCGGCACGGGCCATTCATCCCTGGCGCGCCTGAAGAGCCTGCCGTTGGACGCGCTCAAGATTGACCGCTCATTCACCGGCCGCATCGGCGTAAGCAGCGACGACGAGATCATCGCCCGCCTCATCCTTCGCCTGGCGGAGACCCTGAATCTGGAAGTCGTGGCCGAAGGCGTGGAAAGCCGCGAGCAGGAGGCTTTCCTGCTCGCCAGCGGTTGCCGCATCGGGCAGGGCAACCTGTACGGCATGCCCCTGCCCCAGTCCGAATTCTTCCAGCACTGGAGCATGGTGAGCGGCAAGGCACATCCGGCCCTTCCGGGAAACGCCGAAATAGGCTAAAGTTCTCCCGCTTTTTACCGTTACGGCACGCGTAGCCATCCCAATAAAGGGGCATTACCGTGAAAATCAATAACTCCGTTTCATCCGTCGGCGGGCTGAGCAGCAACGAGCCCAAGGCACGCGTGGCCAAGGAAGCGACGTCGGCGTCCACATCCAACAGCGGCGACAAGGTGGAGCTTTCCTCCCTGTCTTCCCGTCTGCAACAGATGGAGAGCGCCATGGCCAACAGTCCGGTCGTGGATACGGCCAAGGTTGCGGAGGTCAAGCAGGCCATCAGCGATGGGCGCTTCCAGGTCCATGCGGAAAAGGTGGCGGACAGCCTCATCCAGAGCGTGCAGCAGATGTTGCAGGCTCAACAGGTCGGCGCGTGACGCCCCAAGCACTCAATCCCGCGGCATTCAGCGCCCTCGCCGACGAAGAGGCCAGGGTCGTTGCGGAATTCGTGCAGACCCTGCGCCAGGAGCAGGAGGCTCTCGTAGCGGGCCAGATTGACCAGATCCTGCCCCTCGCCGAGGCGAAGGAAGTCTATTGCCAGCGTCTGGACATCTACGCCCGCAAGCGCCTCATGCTGCTTTCGGGGAGCGGCCTCGCGGCGGGTCCGAAACTTGACGCCTGGCTGGAGAGGCAAGCCCCGTCGCTTCAGACCTCCTGGCAGGCCCTCCTGAAGCTCGCCGACGAGGCGCGCAATCTCAACCGCCAGAACGGCCAGCTCATCTCCAGCCGCATGCAGTCCAACAGCCAGGCGCTGAACGTGCTGCTGTCGGCCGCCGACCGCACCTCCCTCTACGGTCCGGACGGCCAGCCCCGCACCGGCCTGGGTGGCCGCATGCTGGGCAAGGTCTGACCCCCCGGACGCCCCCAGCGAAGTTCGATCCCCCGAGGAAAGCGCTTGCCCCATCGCATGGCGGCTCCGCTTGTCCGGCCACCGGGTCAGGACGCGGCTCTTGGTCGCCTATAAGAACTACTTGCCGGAACCCGGTGCAGATGGCGCCTGGGGCGCAGTGGCCGCAGCAGGCGCCGCGCCCACGGGACGCGCGGCCGGCGCAGTCGGCGGCGCAGTCGGCGGCGCAGTCGGCGGCGTGGTCGGCGGCGTGGTCGAGGTCGGTGCGCCGGCTTGGGGAACGGCAGGCGCCACGGCAGGACCAGACGGCGCGGGAGCATCGTTCTGGATCGGCACGGCCACCGGTGCCGGACCGACGGGCGCATCAATGATCAACGTCACCCGGCGGTTGCGCGAGCGGTTCTCGGGGGTATCGTTGGGCGCCACGGGGCGCTGCTCGCCATAACCGGTGGCCGTCAGGCGCCAGGGCGCGACCCCGCTGGCCTGGAACATGCGGACCACGGAGGTGGCGCGCACCACCGAGAGTTCCCAGTTGGAAGGAAAATGCGGAGTGCTGATGGGCGCGTTGTCCGTGTGCCCTTCCACGGTGACGGGATACTCGCTCTCCGCCAGAACCCTGGCCACCGCCTGCAAGGCGGCAACCGCCGGCGCCCCCAGTTGGGCCTCGCCCGGTGCGAACAAAACGCTGGCATTGATCTCCACCGAGACGCCCTGGGCACCTTCCGTGATATGCACCTTGCCTTCCTTCACCAGGGTACCGAGCGCCTTCTGGATGTCCGACGCCATGCCGCGCATCTTTTCCCGCGCGGCGCCTCGCTGCATTTCCGTCTGGGCCTCCATGGGAGTCTGGATCATCTGGCGCATGCGGGTCGCCGTCGCCACGTCCACGATGACCTTCTCGCTGGGATTGCCCAGATTGACGTTGCGAAAGGCGCTGACCAGGGAATCGGAAAGAACCCGGTACTTGCCCACATTCACCTGGGATATGCCGTACATCACCACGAAAAAGGCGAACAGCAGCGTGATGAAGTCCGCGTAGGACACGAGCCAGCGATCCAGGTTCTCGTGCTCTTCCTGATGGAATCGTGATCGGCGGGCCATTTTCAGTTGCCGGTTGTCAGCCAAGATACCCTTGCAGCCGGTTCTCGATGATGCGCGGATTCTCGCCGTTGGCGATGCCGATCAGTCCATCCACCAGCATCTCCCGAATCCGGACCAGATGCGCCACGTGCGCCAGCAATTTCTTCGCCACGGGCAGAAAGAAGAGGTTGGCCGAGCCCACGCCGTAAATTGTTGCGACGAAGGCGACGGCGATGCCGCCCCCCAGCTTGGCGGGATCGGTGAGATTCTCCATGACGTGGATGAGGCCCATCACCGCCCCCAGGATGCCTATGGTCGGCGCGTAGCCCCCGGCCGCCTCCCAGATGCGGGCGCACAGACGCATGCGTTCCTCATAGGTGGCGATCTCGGTTTCCAGCACCTCGCGCAACCGCTCGGGCTCGGCGCCATCCACCAGCAACTGTAGGCCCTTGACCGTGAAGGGGTCCGGATGCTGATGCACCAGCGCCTCCAGGGCCAGAAGCCCCTCCCGGCGCGCGATCTGGGACCAGCCGGAGATCTGGTTGATCACTTCGTCCGGCGCGAACCGGGGCGGGCGGAACACCCAGATGCCCATCTTCATGCCCTGCATGAAGATGGGCATGGGGCTTTGCAGCATGACAGCACCCAGCGTACCGCCAAGGACGATGATGAAGGCCGTGCCCTGGAGCAGCGACTCCATATGCCCGCCCTCCAGCACCTGACCCGACAGGATTGCGGCCAGCCCCAGCAGCAAACCGGCCACACTGATTTTATCCACGTTGTGCTCCCCCGTTACCCAGTCCCGATCCCGAGCATCGCTGCGCCGGGCACTGCGCTAAGAACGGCAATTCAGACCGAAGCTTTAGGCGGCCGTCCTGCCCGGCGCCGCACATCCCGGGCGCGGGAATCCAGCATGCGCGAGCGCAGGCGGGCGACCGCCTGGCTATGCAGCTGGCAAACGCGGGATTCGGAGACGCCCAGCACCTCGCCGATTTCCCGGAGGTTCATTTCCTCTTCGTAGTAGAGGCCCATGACCAGTTTTTCCCGCTCCGGCAGATCCTCGATGGCCTTGATCAGGGCATCGCGCATGCTCTTGTCCAGGAGTATTTCCAGGGGATCGTCGCCACTGTTGCCGAAGTGCCGGTCCAGGTAATCGTCCCCCTCCTCTTCGCGGAAATCCTCGAAATAGACGAGTTGATAGCCCCGTGCCTCCTGGAGCATCTTCTGGTAGTCGGCCAGAGTCATGTCCAGGGATTCGGCCAGTTCCTTCTCGCTCGGGGGCCGGCCGTTCTGCTGTTCCAGGTTATGGATGGCAGCCTCGATCCGGCGCATGTCCCGGCGCAGGCTGCGCGGCAGCCAGTCGTTCTCCCTGAGGCCGTCCAGCATCGCGCCCCTGATGCGCTGTACCGCATAGGTCTCGAACTGGGCACCCAGGCCATCCTCATAACGGTTGATGGCATCCAGGAGGCCCATCATGCCGTTCTGGATGATGTCTTCCACCTGCACGCTCGCCGGCAACTTGGCCATGAGGTGATAGGCGATGCGCTTCACCAGCGGCGCATAATGGATCACCAGTTGGTCTCGCTCGAGTGTTCCGGAAGCCGTATACATTATTTTCTCGCTCCGTTCCGGCCTGACGGTGGCAAGCCCCCGCTCGCCACCCGCCGACCACTTTCCGCCATTTTACGCGGCTATGCCACGCGATGCGGTCCTCATCCGGCTTGAGCCAACCGGCAGCCGACTTTCGGCCGCCCCGTGCAGTTCCTTCGGGCGATCGCCTGCATCGCCCACGCCCGCCATCTGCCGCAAGGCCAGGGCCAGGCTCTCGCAGGCCCGATCCGCGACGCCCGCCGCCATGGACGAAGCCAGTCCGTCGCGCCAGCCCGGGTCCGGTGGTACCCAGCCCATCCAGCCGAGTTCGACACCCAGATGCTGGCGCGCCACGCCGGCAAGATTGGAAAAAATGCCCCGGGCCTCCTGCTCGCCACGCGCCCTGGAGACCAGCACCAGGAGCCGTGCCCCGGGCATGGCCGCCACCAGCCGTTTCACCAACAGGTAGGTCGACGTAACGGCGGCCGTACCCGCCCCCACCACCAGCACCACGTGGGACGCGGCCCGGCTCAGCACCGAGAGTGGATGCCCGCCCTCTTCCACCCGCGCATCCGCAAGCACGAAGGATTGCCGCCGCCACGTGCCGGCAAGACACGCCGCCAGTTGCCGGCGCCCCTCCACTTCATCCTCGGCCAGGCGCCGCACCGCCTTGGCTGCCAGGAGCAGCCGCAGGTTTTCCCCCGGAGCGACCAGTACCTGATCCAGGGCTATGCCGCCGTCCAGGGCCTGGGCCAGATCAAACCGGCAAGGCGCGCCCAGGGCCGCCGACAGATTGTGCGCGCCACCATGCTCGTCCACCAGCAACACGGCGTCCTGGCGCGAGGCCAGGGCGAGGCCCAGCCGCGCGGCCAGGCGGGTCGTCCCGGTGCCGGGCATGGCGGAAACGAAAGCCAGGGTCATGTTGTGCCGGGCCTTGAACAGGCGCCGAAGGCCCGCGGCCTGATCCTGATGCCAGACGGGCCGGCCGATGTCCGTGGACTCCACCGGATGGCTAGACACGGTTCTCTCCCAGGCCCTTGCCCCGGCCGGCGTTCGAGGCGGCCATCAGGAGGCCCGCCTCGTTGCCGTGCAGGGTGTGCGCATCCTCCGCCGTGCGACGCAGGGCGCGATGCAGCAGCCAGGCCCGGTTGGCCAAGTGCAGATCCTCCGGCACCCGCTGGCCGTTGGCAATATAGGCGCATTCCAGGCCGTTCCGGATCATCACGTCCAGGGCCGGGGCCAGGGCCGCCGCCTCGTCCACCTTGGTGACCACGCAGCCGACCAGATCCGGTCCGGCGTAGGCACGCACCACGTCATCCAGGGTGTCGCCCCGACTGGTGGCATTGAGCAGCAGCAGACGGCGCACGACACCACCGGCCGAGTTCAACAGGGCCGCCTGTTCCGCCACCATGCGATCCTTCTGGCCGACACCCGCGGTATCAATCAGCACCATGTGCTTGTGGCGCAACTCGGACAGAGTGCGGCGCAGGTCGCCCGCATCCCGCACCACATGCACCGGCACCCCGAGGATGCGGCCGTAGATGCGTAACTGCTCGTGCGCGCCGATCCGGTAGCCGTCCGTGGTGAGGAGCGCCAGGCTGTCCGCGCCGTGGCGCACCACGCAACGCGCCGCCAGCTTGGCCGTGGTGGTGGTCTTGCCCACGCCCGTGGGGCCCACCAGGGCGAACACACCGCCCGCGTCTATCAGGTCCGCGTCGTTGGCCAGGGTGATGAGTTCCCGGCCCAGGGCATTCTTCAGCAGGGTCCGCCCCTCGGCCAGTTCGGTTTCCGCCGGCAAAGCGTCAATCAGGCGCCGCGCCAACTGGGCGGAAAAACCGGCATCCAGCATCTCCCCCAGGAGCAGGGTGCGCGCGGGAGCCTGGCGCGCCATCTCACCCCAGGCGAAGCCCGCCAGCTGGCGCTCTATCATGGCGCGGATGGCCTGCAATTCTTCCATCACCTGGGGGCTCATCTGGGGCGCCTCGGCCTTTTGGGGAACCGGGTCTGGCAAGGCGGTCGCCGCTGGCTTGGCGCCAGCCCGCGGCGACGAAAATTCGGCGGCCGCCTGAGCAGCCCGGGCGGCCAGCGGCGGTTTCTGCGCGGGGGGCATGGCCGACTCGGGCACCTTCTTCGCCGCAAAGGGCTGCCACACCTTCTCGGCGGCGGCCTTGCGCGCCCCGGCGGACAGGCTCACGGTGTAATCGTCCGCCTCGTCTGCCGGCATGGCCACGGGACGGGGCACGGGCGCCTCGAACGCCGGCCGGGTGGGGACAGGCGCCGGGGGCGGCGCCACTTCCGGCCGGGCCAGCGCGGCGGCGGCATCCGCGGGCAGGGCCAGGATTTCCACCCCGCCGTCCACGCTGCGATTGGCAAGTACAATGGCATCGGCGCCGAGCGCTTCCTTGACACGGCGAAGCGCGTCGCGCGCCGTGGGGGCGAAGAATCTCTGGACGTTCATGCTCTACCTCCGATGATGCTGGTGACGCGGATGACGCGGGAATCGGGAACTTCGTTATTGGCGATGACCTTGAGCTGGGGCACGGCCCGGCGCAGGAAGCGGGACAGCAGCCAGCGCAGATGGGGCGGCACCAGGAGTACCGGCGGCAGGCCGATCTCCTCCTGCCGGTTGGCGGCATTGCCGGTCTCCCTCAGGAGCGTGTCGGCCAGGCCGGGCTCCATGCCGGCACCATCGCCGCCGGTTTGCACCGCCTGCGCCAGCATGCGCTCCAGCATCGGGTCCAGGGCCATGACCTGCACTTCGGCGCTGCCGGGGAAGAGCTGCTGCATGATGGAGCGGCCCAGGGCCTGGCGCACGCGGGACGTGAGTTCCAGTGCATCCTGGACGCGCGGCGCATTTTCCGCCAGGGTCTCGATGATGGTACGCGTGTCCCGAATGGCGACGCCCTCCTCCAGCAGCAGTTGCAGCACCTTTTGCAGGGTCGAGAGAGGCAGGGTCTTGGGCACCAGGTCTTCCACCAGCTTGGGATTTTCCTTCGCCAGGTGGTCCAGCAGGGCCTGCGTCTCCTGGCGGCCCAGCAACTCGGAGGCGTGGGACAGGATGATGTGGTTCAGGTGGGTCGCCACCACGGTGCTGCCATCCACCACCGTATAGCCCAGGGCATGGGCCTGATCGCGCATGCCGCCGTCTATCCACACGGCGGGCAGGCCGAAGGCGGGATCCTTGGTGGGCGGCCCGGGCAGGACACCCGCGACCCGCCCGGGATTGATGGCCAGGAACTGGCCCGGGTAGGCCTCGCCGGCCCCCACATCCACGCCCTTCAGGGTCACCCGGTAGGCATTCGGCCGCAGTTCCAGGTTGTCCCGGATGTGCACCGAGGCGGTGAGGAAACCGACTTCCTGGGCAAACTTCTTGCGCAGGCCACGGATGCGCTTGAGCAATTCCCCGTCCTGCCCACGGTCCACCATGGGAATGAGGCGATAGCCCACTTCCAGGCCCAGCACGTCCACCGGCTGCACGTCGGACCAGCTGGCTTCCTGGGACTCCTGAGGCACGACAGGTTCCTGGGCCTCTTCCGTCTTCTCCGGCACGGCCTCCTGGGCACGCTTCTGCAGCCTCCATCCCAGGCCGCCGAAGGCGCTCGCCAGCATCAGGAACACCATGTTGGGCATGCCCGGTATCAGGCCCATGATGCCGATGATGCCGGCGGTCAGCATCAGGGTCTGGGGCTTGGCGAACACCTGGCCGACAAACTGGTCGCCGATGTCTTCCTCGCCCACCCGGCTCACCACCAGGCCGGCCGCGATGGAAATCACCAGGGCGGGGATCTGCGCCACCAGGCCGTCGCCGATGGTCAGGAGGGTGTAATTCTTGGCCGCGGCGGCCAGGTCCATGTCGTGCTGGACCACGCCGACGATGAGGCCGCCGATGACGTTGATGAACAGGATCAGGATGCCGGCAATGGCGTCGCCGCGCACGAACTTGGAGGCACCGTCCATGGAGCCGAAGAAATCCGCCTCCTGGGAGATGGTGGTGCGCCGCTTCCGGGCCTCGTCCTCGCCGATCAGGCCGGCGTTGAGGTCGGCATCAATGGCCATCTGCTTGCCCGGCATGGCATCCAGGGTGAAGCGGGCGGACACTTCCGCGATCCGGCCGGCGCCCTTGGTCACCACCACGAAGTTGATCACCACCAGGATGGTAAACACCACCAGGCCCACCGCGTAGTTGCCGCCCACCAGGAAGTGGCCGAAGGCGTCAATCACCTTGCCCGCGGCGTCGCCGCCGGTATGGCCGTACAGCAGGATGACCCGGGTCGAGGCGATGTTCAGGGACAGGCGCAGGAGGGTGGTCACCAGCAGCACCGTGGGGAACACCGAGAAGTCCAACGGCTTCATGGTGTACATCGCCACCAGCAGCACCATGATCGAAAGCGCGATGTTGAAGGTGAAGAACACGTCCAGGATGAAGGGCGGCAGGGGCAGCACCATCATCGAGAGAATCATGATGATGAGCAGCGGTGCCACCATCTGCCGCAGATTGCCGCCGAACAGGGCGTTCCGGAGGGCGAGCACGGCGTTCATGCTGAAAACACCTGAACCGCAGAGGCGCAGAGGCGCAGAGAGAACGAAGTGCGCAACAGGGAAAACCCGGCCATTTCAGGCAGTGCCACGGCATGGCCGATGTTAAAGGCCTTGCTCCGCGCCTCTGCGCCTCCGCGGTGAAGCGTGTATTTCATCACGCCACCTCCGGGTCCATGCCGGCCGGCACGGTAATGTCCGTCGGTGCCTTGGGCGGCAGGCCGCCTTGCGCCATGAACTGGTTCAGGTTATAGATGTAGGCCATCACCTCCGCCACGGCGGTATACAGGGTGGCGGGAACCTCGTCCCCCGGCTCGGTGTGGCGGTAGAGGGCGCGTGCCAGGGGCGGCGCTTCGAGCAGGGGCACGCCATGCTCCTGCGCCAGTTCCCGGATGCGGGCGGCCAGATGCCCCGAGCCCTTGGCCACCACGCTGGGCGCTCCCATGCGTTCGGCGTCGTACTTCAGGGCGACCGCGTAGTGGGTCGGGTTGGTCACCACCACGTCCGCCTTGGGCACCTGGGCCATCATGCGCTTTCTGGCCATCTGGCGCTGCATGGCGCGGATACGGCCCTTGACCTGAGGATCGCCTTCCTGCTCCTTGGATTCCTTGCGCACTTCCTCCTTGGTCATCTTCAGCTTGCTGTGGTACTGCCAGAGCTGGAAGGGCACATCCACGGCCGCCACCAGGGCCATGCCCATGACGATCATGAGGGTGCTGTAGAAGATCAGGTCCAGGAAGGAGGCCAGACCGGGCTTCAGGCCCGTCCGGAAAAGGGAGAAGAGCTGGTCCTGATGGTGACGCACCACCCACCAGGCCACCAGGCCCACCAGGGCAACCTTCATCACCGACTTCACCAGTTCCGCCACGCCATGAAGGGAAAACATGCGCGCCAGACCCTTCATCGGACTCATGCGCGTGAAATCCGGCTGAAACACCTTGCCCGAGAAGATCAGCCCGCCCATGGCCATCGGGCCGGCCAGGGCCGCCAGGATCACGGCCACGAAGAAGGGCATGACTCCCACGAGGGCGTCGCCAAAAAGTTTGAGCATCTCGTTGCCCATGGCCCCGGTGTCATAGATCTCCGTGCGCGAAAACCGGAGTCCGCCCGACATCACGCTAACCAGGCGCTGCGCGATCCAGGAACCGAAAATCCACAGGCTGGCGGTCCCCACGAGCAGAACCAGGAACGTGGACAGATCGCGCGACTGGGGCACCTGCCCTTCTTCGCGCGCCTGCTCCAGACGTCTGCCTGACGCTGGTTCTGTTCGTTCGAGATCGCTGTCTTCCGCCATGACCGGCTCCTATGGATGCTGGCGATTATGCGCAAGGCCGGCAAATATTGCCGCCTGAATAAGCGAGGAAAAGGCCCCCTATTCTCCCTCCGGAGCCAGGAACGCGGCCTGAAACGCCCTGCATCGGCCCGCCACGGCCTCAATAGCTCAGATTTTGGACGAAGATCGAAATCTAAGCAACTGAAACATCAATAGTATTCGGAGCCTTATGCTACAGGGCGGCCTCCAGGATGCGCCGGCTGACTTCCAGGCTCACGTCCCGACGCTCGCCCAGGGCGCGCATGCCATGGGCTTCAAGGGCCGCCACCAGGCCAGGAATGCTCCCGGCACCGATGCCGTAATCGGAGAGACGGGTGGGCACACCCAGGGACTCGAAAAAGCGGCGGGTGGCGGCAATGGCGCCATCCATGCGCTCCTCCTCGGCACCGGACGCGAGCCCCCAGACCCGATCGGCATAACGCAACAGTTTCTCCCGCTTGGCCTCCCTGCGTACGATAAGGGTGGCCGGCAACACCACCGCCAGGGTCCGGGCGTGATCCAGCCCGAACCGGGCCGTGAGTTCATGGCCTATCATGTGCGTCGTCCAGTCCTGGGGCACACCGGCGCCAATCAGGCCACTCAGTGCCTGACAGGCCACCCACATGAGGTTGGCCCGGGCATCGTAGTCCTCCGGCTGCGCCAGGGTCCTGGGCCCCTCCTCCACGAGCGTGAGCAGCAACCCTTCCGCGTAGCGGTCCTGCACCGCCGCCGCCACCGGATAGGTCAGGTACTGCTCCACCACGTGCACGAAGGCATCCACCACGCCGTTCGCCACCTGCCGGACCGGCAGGGTAAAGGTGGTCGTCGGATCGAGTACGGAGAAGCGCGGGAAGGTCAGGGGGCTGGAAAACACCAACTTGGCCTGCTCCGACTTCTTCGTGATGACCGCGCCGCTGTTCATCTCCGAGCCGGTGGCAGGCAGGGTCAGCACCGTCCCCAGAGGCAACGCCCGGTCCACCCGCTGCCTCTCGGACAGGATCTTCCAGGGATCGCCCACGGCGAACGGCGCCAGCGCCAGGAACTTGCTGCCGTCAATCACCGAACCACCGCCCACGGCCAGGAGGAAATCAATGCTCTCCCGGCGGATGACTTCCACGGCGCCCATCAGGGTCTCATAGCTGGGATTGGGCTCGATGCCCCCAAACTCGAACACCGTGCGACCCTCGATCGCGGCCAGAACCTGGTCCAACACGCCGTTGGCACGGACGCTGCCGCCGCCATAGGTGACCAACACCCGTGCATCTGCCGGAATCTCCTTGGAAATAGCCGATATCTGCCCCCTGCCGAAGAATATTTTCGTCGGATTGTGAAAAGTGAAATTGAACATGTCTGGCGCCTTGAGAGTCTGGTTTCGAACAAGGAAACGGCGGATAATAAGAGTATCCTAATATATAAAATTCCCAGGACAACCGATCATGCGCTTCCTGCTCGCCCTATTCTGCCTGCTTGCCGCCTTTGCCGCGCGGGCCGAGGTCATAGAGATTGACAATGCGGAACTGGCTCGCCTCACCGCCTCCGGAGTGCCTCTGGTGGACATACGCAGAACCCCCGAGTGGGAGGAGACCGGCATCGTTTCCGGCAGTATTCTGCTCACTTTTTTCGACGAGCGCGGCCAGTCAGACCCCACCGGCTGGCTGGAAAAACTGAAGACCATCGCGCCACCTGGCGCCCCGGTCATACTCATGTGCCGTAGCGGCAGCCGCACCAAGGGTGCCAGCCAGTTCCTCTCGCAACAGGCAGGCTACGAGAAGGTTTATGTCGTAAAGCATGGCATCCGGGACTGGATCAAGGAAGGCCGCTCCCTGATTCCGGCCGCTCCGGCGATCAAGGCCTGCCAGGTCGCAAAGACCTGTTGAGAGTAGGTCGGGCTGAAGCCCGGCAGCGGACCAAGGCCGAAATGTCGGTCTGACGAAGCCCGACCTACACAGCTCACACCGCCGCCAGCGCCTGCTCCAGGTCGGCCAGCAGATCATCGCTATGCTCGATGCCCACGGACAGGCGCACCGTATCCACCGTCACGCCGGCCTTCTCCATTTCCGCGGGTGACAACTGGCGGTGAGTGGTGGAAGCCGGATGGCAGGCCAGGGATTTGGCATCACCGATATTCACCAGGCGGGTGAACAGTTGCAGCGCATCCTGGAAGCGGGCGCCGCCTGCCATGCCCCCCTGCACACCGAAGGTCAGGATGCCGGAAGCCCGGCCGCCCATGTACTTCTGCACCAGCCCGTGGTCCGCGTGGTCCGGGAGCCCCGCGTAATTCACCCACTTCACCTTGGCATGGCCCTTGAGATACTCGGCCACCTTGACCGTGTTCTCGCAGATGCGGTCCATGCGCAACGCCAGGGTCTCGATGCCTTGCAGGATGAGGAAGGCGTTGAAGGGACTGATGGCCGCGCCCATGTTGCGCAGCGGCACGACGCGGGCCCGGCCGATGTAGGCCGCCGGTCCCAGGGCTTCCGTGTAGACCACGCCGTGGTAGGACACGTCCGGCTCGTTCAGCCGACGGAAGCGCTCCTTGTGCTCGGCCCAGGGGAACTTGCCGCTATCCACGATGATGCCGCCGATGGAGTTGCCGTGGCCACCCAGGTACTTGGTGAGGGCATGCACCACGATGTCCGCGCCGTGTTCGAAGGGTCGGCACAGGTAGGGCGAGGGCACGGTATTGTCCACGATGAGGGGTAGGCCGTTTCTGTGCGCAATCTCTGCCAGTTTCTCGAAGTCCGTGACATTTCCCAGGGGGTTACCCACCGATTCGCAGAAGATGGCCTTGGTGCGAGCATCAATCAACTTCTCGAAAGAGGCCGGATCGCGGTGATCGGCGAAGCGCACCTCGATGCCGAATTGGGGCAGGGTATGGGCAAACAGGTTGTAGGTGCCGCCGTAGAGGGTGGCGGCCGAAACGATGTTGTCCCCCGCCTCGGTGATGGTCTGGATGGCGTAGGTGATGGCGGCCATACCCGAGGCCAGGGCCAGGCCGGCGATGCCACCTTCCAGCGCCGCGACGCGCTTCTCCAGCACGTCCTGGGTCGGATTCATGATCCGGGTGTAGATGTTGCCCGCCACCTTCAGATCGAAGAGATCCGCCCCGTGCTGGGTGTCATCGAAGGAATAGGAAGTGGTCTGGTAGATGGGCACCGCCACTGCCTTGGTGGTGGGGTCGGACGTATAACCGGCGTGTACCGCCAGGGTTTCAAGCTTCATGTCGTTCGGTCTCCTGTTATGGCCCGCTCCCCGCGAACCGTGGTTGGGAGTATAGCGAAAGTGCGCCAATCCCGAGAGAGCCGATGATTATTATCTTATGGCGCCATAAGGCAATGCCGATAGACGTCCGCCATGGCGGCATCGAAGGCCGCCAGGATTACCCTTTCCAGATTTGGATCGTTAACCAGGGCCGCCCGGCACTCGCGCACGGCTATGGCGGCCGCCCGGTCCTTGGGATAGCCGTAGACACCGCAACTGATGGCGGGAAAGGCGAGCGACTTCAGGCCGTGATCGGCCGCCAGCTTGAAGCACGAACGGTAGCAGGAGGCGAGAAGTTGCGCCTCGCCGTAACCGCCGCCGTGCCAAACCGGCCCCACCGTGTGGATCACATGCCGCGCCGGCAGGCGAAAGGCCGGCGTGATGCGCGCATCGCCCGTGGGGCAGCCGCCCAGGCCGCGGCAATATTCCAGCAGTTGCGGCCCCGCCACCCGGTGGATCGCCCCGTCCACCCCGCCCCCGCCCAGAAGCGAGGAATTGGCGGCGTTGACGATGGCGTCCACCGGCAGGCGGGTGATGTCGCCGACCAGAATCTCCAGGCGGTCGTTCATGACGGATTCAGACCAGCTTCAGGATTTCCAGGGGGTGGGAAACGAGGCTGTCGGCGCCCCATTCGCCGATGGGAACGCCCGTGCCCAGGTAGCCCCAGGCGGCGGCCACCGTGCCGGTACCGGCCGCCTGACCGGCCTGGATGTCCCGCAGGTCGTCGCCCACGTAGAGGCAGCGTGCGGGCACCGTGCCCGCATCGAGGCAGCCCAGGAAGATGGGATCGGGATGGGGCTTGGGGTTGGGCGTGGAGTCACCGCTGACGATGCAGGCGGCGCGTTCGCCGTAGCCCAGGGCCGCCATGAGCGGCAGGGTGAATCGGGCCGGTTTGTTGGTGACGATGCCCCAGGCGAGGCCCAGGTTTTCCAGTTCCGCCACGAGTTCCGCCATGCCCTCGAACAGTACCGTGTCAACGCACAGAGCCGCCGTGTAATGGGCCAGGAAGCGCTCCGCCAGGGAGGCGTACCCGGACTCTTCGGGCGCGATGCCGAAACCTATGCCCAACATGCCGCGGGTGCCGGCCGAGGTATGGGGACGAAACACGCCCATATCCAGCGCCTGCCGGCCTTCCTCCGCCAGAAGACGATTGAGCGCGGCCCCCAGGTCGGGCGCCGTGTCGGCAAAGGTGCCGTCCAGATCAAAGAGGACGGCGTCGAACTTCCTTCTCGCCATCAGCCCGGGCGACTGGCGCGCAGGAGGTAGTTCACGTCCGTATCCTGCCCCAGGGAGTAGGTCTTGGTGAAGGGGTTGTAGGTCATACCGATGATCTCGTCCACCGACAAATCGGCCGCCCGGGCAAACCGGGTCAGCTCCGAAGGGCGCAGAAAACGGGCGTAGTCATGCGTCCCCTTGGGCAGGAGGCGCAGCACGTATTCCGCGCCGATCACGGCGAAGACATAGGACTTCAGATTGCGGTTCAGGGTGGAGAAGTACAGCTGGCCACCGGGTCTCACCAGGGTGGCACAGGCGCGCACCGTGCTCGCGGGATCGGGCACGTGCTCCAGCATCTCCAGGCAGGTCACCACATCGAAGGCGCCCGGCATCTCCTCCGCCAGATCCTCGGCGGAAACCTTGCGGTAATCCACCTGGAGACCGCTCTCGAAGAGATGCAAGCGCGCGACACCCAGAGGCTTGTCGGACAGGTCAATTCCGGTCACCTTGGCGCCGCGGCTGGCCATGCCCTCGGACAGGATGCCGCCGCCGCAGCCCACGTCCAGCACGGACTTGCCGGCCAGCCCGGCATGCTGGTCTATCCAGTCCAGGCGCAGGGGATTGATTTCGTGCAAGGGCCTGAATTCGGAGTTCGGATCCCACCAGCGGTGGGCCAGGTCGCCGAATTTTTGCAGTTCGGTCGGATCGGCGTTGGTCATGGTCGCGTCACGGGTTATGTGGGATTGGATGGCGATGGTACCGGATGCCCGGCCCCAGGGCAAAGAAAAAGCCCCCTCTCGGGGGCTTTTCTCGGGAAGGAAGCTCGGCTTACTTGGTGGTGCCGATGACTTCGATTTCCACGCGACGGTCGGGTTGCAGGCAATCCACCAGCTTCTTGTTGGTGTGATTTTCCGCGCCCATCTTGTCGCACTTGTTGCCGGTGACGGGCATCTTCTTGCCCTTGCCTTCGGTGTAGACCTTCTTCTCCTCGATACCCTTGGAGACCAGGAAGGTCTTGACGGCGGCGGCGCGCTGCTCGGACAGCTTCTGGTTGTAGGCATCCTTGCCGATGCGGTCGGCATGACCCACGGCGATGATCACTTCCAGGTTCATGCCCTGGGCCTGCTGGGCCAGGTCGGCCAGCTTGGACTGACCTTCGGGGCGCAGGGTGGCCTTGTTGAAATCGAACAGGGCGTCGGCGGAGAGCGTGATCTTCTTGGAGGCGGGCTTGGGAGCCGGGGCCGGGGGGGCGGGCGGAGCGGGCGGAACGACCGGAGCCACGATGGGCTTGGCCACCAGATCCGGATCGCACTCCACGTTGGCCATGGCAGGCGTCCAGTAGCCGGTGCGCCAGCACAGGCCGGTACCGCTCTTGGCGACGAGGCCGCGCTGGTCGACGACGTAACCCGTGGTGGAAGTATTGCCGGCCGGCGCCATGTCGGCGGCGGAGGCGGCGATGGAGGCGAACCCGAGAGTGGCGGCCACAGCCGCGGACAGGGCCAGTTTGGAGGTATTCTTGATCATGTTTCCCTCAAGATTGTGAGTTTATAAAAAATCCGACGTAGGCAACCACGAAATTTCGCGGGACCACTGTGAGACAGGCTTCGCAGGAAATATCGGGACCGTCTAATCCGGAGGCAAGCGTAGCCTATTTTGCCATACGTTGGCAATGTCCATCAGTCCAGCATTAACCGAGTGTAACAATTTGCCCTCTTCCAGCCTGGGTTCTCCTCCCACCCAGACGTGGCTGACATGCTCCCGTCCTGCGGCGTAGAGCAGATGGGAAACCGGGTGAAAACAGGGCCCGATCTCCCAACCGCCGAGCGCGACGGCGCACAGATCCGCCTCCTTGCCCACCTCCACGGACCCTATGCGTGTTTCCAGCCCCAACGCCCTGGCGCCCGCCAAGGTGGCCATGAACAAGGCCTGATGGGCGTCCAGGGCGGCCGCGTCGCCCGTCGCCACCTTGGCCAATAGTGCCGCCTGCCGCATTTCCTGCATGACGTCCAGGCGGTTGTTGCTGGCGGCGCCATCCGACCCCAGGCCCACGTTGACACCCCGTTTCAGGGCCGCGGCGATGGGGGCGATGCCGCTGGCCAACTTCATGTTGGAGGTGGGGCAATGGGCGATGCTCGCGCCCTCGGCAGCCATCAGGTCCAGTTCGAATTCGTTCATATGCACGCCATGGGCCGCGATCAGGTTCGGCCCCACCAGACCCAGGCGATGCAGGCGTTCCAGGGGCCGCACGCCGTGTTTTGCCAGGCTGTCCGCCACCTCGGCGGCGGTCTCCTGGACGTGCACATGGACCGGCAGCTCCAGTTGTTCCGCCAGGGTCAGCACGCGCTCGAAGGTCGAGTCGGAAACCGTATAGGGCGCATGGGGGGCGAGGCAAAAGGAAAGCAGCCTCTCCCCCAGCAGATCGTCCCGTAACGCCAGGCCCTTGCTCAGGTAGTCCTGGGCATCGTCCGCATAGGGCGTGGCGAAGTCGGTCACGATCAGGCCGACGGCGGCGCGCATCCCCAGGCGCAACGCCGCCTCCGCCGCCGCGCGGGGAAAGAAATACATGTCGTTGAAGCAGGTCACGCCGCCCCGCAGCATCTCGGCGCAGGCCAGCAGGGTGCCATCCCGCACGAAGGCTGGAGAAACGTGGCGCGCCTCCAGCGGCCAGATATGTTCCTTCAGCCAGACCATGAGCGGCAGGTCGTCCGCGATGCCCCGCAAGAGGCTCATGGCCGCGTGGGTGTGAAGATTGACGAGGCCCGGGATGAGCACGTGCTGGGGCAAGACCACCGTGCGCCGGGGGGCATAGCGTTTTCTGGCATCCCCCACGGGCAGGATGGCCCTGATCTTGCCGCCGTGAACGGCGACCGCGTGGTGCTCAAGCGTCAGCCCGGCCGGATGCACCGGAATCAGCCAGCGCGGTTCGATCAGCAGATCTATGGTTCCGGTCGGCTCGGTCACGATTGGTCGCTCATCCTGGAAGAGATGGCGCCAATTTTAACCATGAATATCCGCGGGACACGGGTGAATGGTGGAAATTCCAGGCAATCCGTCACCAGATGCTGCCGAAAGACAGGTCGGCACTGTGGGGCGGCAGGGGGATGCCCGCGATGCGGCTCGCCTGGCTGACCGGCCCGCCCGGGAAAAGCTCGTACAAGTGGCGCCGGCCACCCTCGGCCGAGAATTCCGCCTCCAGGTAGCGGCTCACCTCCCTGGCGCTCAGGCTATCCCCGTGGTGCCGGTATATGTCCCGCAAACCCAGAAGGATCGGCCAATGCTCATCCGTCAGGGCCAGCCCCTCCCGTTCCGCGCACTCCCGGGCGGTATGGGGAGACCAGTGATCCAGATCAAACATGTTTCCATCCGGGTCCGACATGTTGAGCCGGCCGTAGCGGGTGAATTTTCCGATATCCAGCATGGTGTTCTCCTCGTTGTCGTTGGTGCCGAGTTCCATGCTGGTATATCCGACTGCGTTTGTCAAGTATTGAAATGCCCAGCCGACGAGGAGCCGCGTCAGGCCGAGGGGGCTTCAGCCGGCCATGAGGCCTTATCCAAAATCAAGGTGCTCCGGCGGTCTGCCGGCTTAAGCTGCGCACTCCCATGAAGCCTTCCCCAGCAATGACTCAACTCGAAGCAAGCCTGCCCAACGTCATCGTCACCGAGCCTGTCGAGGCAACCGGCGCACACGGCCATCCGCCGGGCGACCTGGCGATCTGGGTGTTCATCTTTGCCGAACTGCTGGTGTTCGGCGTCTTCTTCGCTTCCTACGCCTTCGCCCGCGCCAAGAATGTCGCCCTGTTCGACACCATGCAGCACACCCTGGACCGGAACCTGGGCGCGGTAAACACCGTATTGCTGATCTCCGCCAGCTACTTCGTGGCCCGCGCCGTGGCCAGCATCCAGCGCGGCGGGGCAGAGGCCTCCCGGAACGCCTCCCGCTGGCTGCTGGCGGGCATGGCCGGCGGCGGCGGCTTCCTGGTGGTGAAGCTGTTCGAATACGCGGACAAGCTTTCCGCCGGCATCAACCTGTCCACCAACAGCTTCTACATGTTCTACCTGTCGCTGACCTTCTTCCACTTCATGCACGTTATCCTGGGCATGGTCATCCTCGCCGCCGTCTGGCACAAGACGCGCCAGGGCGGCTACACGGCCTCGGACTGCCATGGCCTGGAAACGGGCGCGAGCTACTGGCACATGGTGGATCTGGTGTGGATCGTTCTCTTCCCCCTCGTTTACGTCATGCACTGACATGCACCACATTCCCACCACCTTCCGCCTCACCGCCGTCTGGCTGTTCCTGCTGGTGGCCACCGGCGTCACCTGGCACCTGGGCGAGTCCGGGCCGGAGGGCGGCATGACCATCGCCTTCGCCATCCTCGCCATCGCCTTCTTCAAGTGCCGTTTTGTCGCCTGGGACTTCATGGGCCTGGCCCACGCCAACCTGTTCTGGCGCGCCCTGATGCTGGGCTGGCTGGTCTTCGTCCTCAGCCTCATCGCCATCGCCTACCGCATGGGAATCCACCAATGACCTCCACCCGCCTGCATCCGGTATCCGCCGAACTCCCCTTCTACCAGCCTCAGGGCAACGAAATCGAAATCTTCGAGCACGCCTGGAAGAACCGCCTGCCGCTCCTCATCAAGGGCCCGACGGGCTGCGGCAAGACCCGTTTCGTCTCCCACATGGCGGCGCGCCTGGGCCTGCCGCTCCATACCGTGGCCTGCCACGACGACCTGACCGCCGCCGACCTGGTGGGCCGACACCTGATCGGGGACGGCGCCACGGTCTGGAGCGACGGCCCCCTCACCCGGGCGGTACGCGATGGTGGCATCTGCTACCTGGACGAAGTGGTGGAAGCCCGGAAGGACACCACGGTCGTGCTGCACCCCCTGGCAGACCACCGGCGCGTCCTGCCGATTGACCGCACGGGCGAGGAACTGGAGGCGCCGGATTCCTTCATGCTGGTGATCTCCTACAATCCCGGCTACCAGAATTTCATGAAGGGCCTGAAGCCTTCCACGCGCCAGCGTTTCGTCAGCCTGCGCTTCGATTTCCCGGGATCTGCCCAGGAGGAATCCATCCTGGTGGGCGAGACCGGCTGCGATGCCATGCTGGCCAAGCGCCTCGTGTCCATCGGCCGTGCCTTCCGGGCGCTGAAGGACGTGGACCTGGAGGAAGTGGCCAGCACCCGGCTCCTGGTCTACGCGGCCATCCTCATGCGTGCGGGACTGGACCCGGTGCATGCCTGCCGGGCCTCCCTGGTGGAGAGCCTCACCGACGACATCGAGATCACCGAGGCCCTGATGGAAGTGGTCCATGCCACCTTCGGACGATAGTCGCGCCGGCGATCTGGCCACCGGCCCGGACGAGACGGGCCGCGCGATCGCCATTGCCGCCGAGGCGCTCTACCTCGCCAACCTCCTGCTCCTGCCGGGACTGGCCTTCCTGGCCCTGCTCTGGCTCTGGTTCCGCACGAAGGACGGCGCCTCGCCCCTGGCCCGGTGCCACCTGATGCAGACCGTCCGGGTCAGCGTCTGGGGCGGCGTGCTGCTGGTGCTGGCCAACCTGGCGATCCTGGTTCTGGGCGGCTGGGGCCAGGCCTGGACCTGGGTCGCCGTGATCCTCTACTTCACCACCATTCACTCCACCCTGGTGCTCCTGGGCATGTTCGGCCTGGCCAAGGCCATGGCGGGGCGAAAGTGGGTCTATCCGGTGATCGGTCCACTCTGCGATGACTAGCGCCGAACGCCAAAGTCAGCGCCTGCTGTGGCAACTCGGATTTTTCGTGCTGTTCATCCTGGCGCCGGTCTTCGATCTCTTCCGCTTCGATCTGACCCAGGGCCACGCCTGGCTCCTGGGCATGCCCTGGCGCCTGGGCCTGGACGGCTTCCTCGCCGGGCGCATCCCGCCCCTGGAGGCCGGCATCGCCCTCATCCTGCGCCTGTTCCTGCCCATCCTGGGCGGCGGGGCACTCTTCATCTTCGCCGCCTGGCGCTGGGGCCGGCTCTACTGCGGCTGGCTCTGCCCCCATTTCTCCGTGGTGGAGGCCATCAACAATCTCATGCGCCGCGCCTCCGGGAAACAGAGCGTATGGGGCAAGGCTCCGCCTTTGGCCGCGAACGGCCTCTTGCGCCAGGCCAACGGAACCTTCCTCAAACCCGACAAACGCTGGTGGCTGGCGACGGTGCCCACCGCCCTGGCCTTCGGTTTCATCTGGGCCGTGGTGCTGCTCACCTACCTGATGCCGCCGCTCCAGATCTACAGCCATTTGTTCCACGGCGCCCTGGCCCGGAACGAGGCGCTGTTCATAGGCGCCGGCACGGTGGTTCTGACCCTGGAGTTCCTGTTCGCGCGCCACCTCTTCTGCCGCTACGCCTGCGCCGTGGGACTCTTTCAGAGCCTGGCCTGGATGGCGAACCGGGGCGCCATGGTGATCGGTTTTGAACGCAAGAGGGCCGCCGACTGCACCGCCTGCCGGGAAGAGGGCGGCAACGGCTACTACGCCTGCGAACAGGTCTGCCCCATGCACCTGAAGCCCCGCAGCGTGAAGCAGGCCATGTTCACCTGCACCCAATGCGCCCAGTGCGTTTCCGCCTGCGACGGCGTGCAGACGGCAAAAGGCAGCCTGCTCAACTGGGTGGAAGGGGAAGCCGCCCGCCAGAACGAGGCCACCATGAGCCTCACCGGAAAGAGAGACTGATGGAAGAATTCGTAGGCGAACTGTGGCATCGCTTCATCACCCGGGTGGCGGACAAGAGCCATCCGGAGGCGGCGGTATCCCTGGCGGAGGTGGAGAAAACCGCCGGCATCCTGTTCCGCGCCCTGGGCGGCGACCCCGGACTGCGCGTGGCCCAGGCCGCCAACACGGAGCACGGGGGGCGCCGCCGCCTCCTGCAACGCCTCGCCGGCAGCGGTGAAAAGGTGACGCACGCCTCGGTGGATGGCGAGACCCTGAGCCTGCCGCCCCGCATCGCCTTCTTCCCCGACAGACCCCTGAACCGGGATCTTTACCTCTGGCTGATCGCCCTGGCTAGCCGGGTATCCGGCGACAGCCGCACGACGTTCCCCTCGCCCCTTGCGGGAGAGGGGCTAGGGGCGAGGGGCAACGATCCCGAAGCCGCCTGGCTCATCGCCAACCAGGAAGCGACCCGGGCAACCCTGGCCCGCTTCCCCGGCCTCGAATCCCGCTACCGGCGACTGGTGGACGCCTGCCTCGCCCTGCGCCTGCCGCCCGAGCGCCTGCCCCCGGACGAGGCCGTAAGGGAAATCACCTTGCGAGCCGCCCTCACGGATCCGGGCAGCGTGCGCGCCCTGCCCCCGGCCCCGAAGAAGGCCAAGGCCCTGCAACCCGTGCCGCTGTGGCTCTATCCCTCCGCCGACAGCCTGCCCACGGCGCCCGACCAGGAATCCGCGGACGACATCGCGCGCAGCCAGGGCGGCAGGGAGGAAGAAGGCGCCAAGAAGCGCCACAAGGCGAAGAAGGCCGACATGCCCCAGGACAAGAACGGCATCGTGCTGCATTTCCGGGCCGAGAGCCTATTTTCCTGGGGCGAGTACGTGAAGGTGAATCGCCACACGGACGAGGACGAGAACCCGGACGCCGCCCGGGCGGCCGAGGACATGGAGTTTCTGGCGGTGGCCCGGGACGGCCGCGACACGGCGTCCAAGGTGCGCTTCGATCTGGACCTGCCTTCGGCCTCCGAGGACGACACGCCCCTGGGGGAGGGCATCCTGCTGCCGGAATGGGACTGGAAGAAGCGCCTGATGCGCCCCGACCATTGCCGGGTGCAGCTATTCACCGCGCGCAACGCACCGCCCATACCCATTCCGCCGCGCCTGGCACGTACCGCCAAACGCCTGCGCAGCCAGTTCGCCTCCCTGACCCCGGCCCGACGCTGGCTGAAGGACCAACCGGAGGGCGTGGAGCCGGACGTGGATGCCTGCGTGCGCGACGCCGCCGACCGCCTGGCGGGCATCCAGGGGGATGCCATGGGCCACTATCTGTCCCAGGTGCGAAAGGAGCGGGACATGGCCTGCCTGGTGCTGGCCGACCTGTCCCTGTCCACCGACGCCTATGTCAGCAATCACCAGCGGGTGATAGACGTGATCCGGGACAGCCTGATGCTGTTCTCCGAGGCGCTTTCCGCCACGGGCGACCGCTTCGGCCTGTACGGCTTCTCGTCCTTGAAGCGCGACCACGTGCGTTTCCAGCGCATCAAGGAGTTCGATTCCCCCTTCAACGCGGAGGCCAGGGGCCGCATCGCCGCGCTCAAGCCCGGTTACTACACCCGCATGGGTGCCGCCATCCGCCAGGCCACGAGCGTGCTGGAGAAGCAGCCCGCCGCCCTGCGCCTGCTCCTCATCCTCTCGGACGGCAAACCCAACGATCTGGATTCCTACGAGGGGCGCTACGGCATCGAGGACACGCGCATGGCCCTGATCGAGGCCCGGGACAAGGGCCTGCGCCCCTTCTGCGTGACCATAGACAAGGAAGGCGCCGCTTACCTGCCCCACCTCTTCGGCCCCGCCGGCTACACCATCATCCGTAAGCCGGAGGAACTCCCGGCCCG
The DNA here is from genome assembly GCA_028714035.1 of Rhodocyclaceae bacterium. Lineage (GTDB taxonomy): Bacteria > Pseudomonadota > Gammaproteobacteria > Burkholderiales > Rhodocyclaceae > JAQTNA01. The sequence continues at coordinate 31,818 of JAQTNA010000021.1, read as the reverse complement.
GCTACCCATGCTCTACGCGCGGCTGACGGCGAACTGACTCAAGCGCCGAACACCCCGGCAATGGTCTGCTGCACGGCCAGGGCCGCTGCCCGGGGATCGGCGGCGTTCCTGATGGGGCGACCGATGACGATGTAGTCGGCGCCGTTCCGGAACGCCTGGGCCACGTCCACCGTGCGTTTCTGGTCGTCCGCCGGTCTGTTTTCCACGGGACGGATACCCGGCGTCACCACCAGGAGCTTTTGCCCCAGCTCGCGCCGGATCATGGGCGCTTCCAGGCCGGAAGAAACGATCCCGTCCACGCCGGTGGAAAGCGCCCTGCGGGCGCGGGACAGCACCAGGGCTTCCACGTCGCAGGCGAAGCCCAGGTCGTCCAGGTCGCCCCGGTCCAGGCTGGTGAGCGCGGTCACGGCGAGTATCTTGAGGCTGTCGCCCTTGACGCCGGCGGCGGCCTCCATCATGGCCTGGTTGCCATGGATGGTGGCGAGCGTCGCGCCGCTGCCGGCCAGGTTCTTCACCGCCGAGCGCACGGTCTCGGGCACGTCGAAGAACTTCAGGTCCACGAACACCTTCTTCTGCTCTTTCACCAGCCAATCCAGGAGATCGAAGTAGTTGCCGGACATGAAGAGTTCCAGGCCGATCTTGTAGAACTTCACCGCGTCGCCCAGGCTCAGGACCAGGGCCTTGGCTTCCTCGACGGTGGGCACGTCCAGGGCCAGGATGAGCCGCTCATCGGCGGGAATGGGCTTGTCGGAGAGAAAGGAATTGGTCATGGCGAAATAATAGAGTCAAAGGCAAAAAGCGGGACGCAAAGGCGCAAAGAACCGCAAAGTTCGCAAAGAAAACCCTCAACCCGAAAAGGCCGGGCGTGTGCGCTCAAGCTCTCCTTTGCGGCCCTTTGCACCTTTGCGGTGAAGTTTTGACGTTAACTTGTTTTCAAACGTCAGGCAATCACTTCCAGACCGCCCATGTAGGGGCGCAGGGCTTCGGGGACGGTGATGCTGCCGTCGCTGTTCTGATAGTTCTCCAGCACCGCCACCAGGGTGCGGCCCACGGCCAGGCCGGAGCCGTTCAGGGTATGCACCAGCTCGTTCTTCTTGTCCTGCTTGAACCGGGCCGAGAGGCGCCGGGCCTGGAAGGACTCGAAGTTGGAGCAGGAGGAAATTTCCCGGTAGGTGTTCTGGGCCGGCAGCCACACTTCCAGGTCGTAGGTCTTGGCGGCGGAGAAGCCCATGTCGCCGGAACACAGGGCCATGACCCGGTAGGGCAGCCCAAGTTTTTGCAGGATGGCCTCGGCGTGGCCGGTGAGTTCCTCCAGGGCGGCCCAGGAATTTTCGGGCTTCTCGACGCGCACGAGTTCCACCTTGTCGAACTGGTGCTGACGGATCATGCCCCGGGTGTCGCGGCCGTAGGAGCCCGCCTCCGACCGGAAGCAGGGAGTGTGGCAAACCATTTTCAGAGGCAGGGCATCCGCCGCCAGGATGGTATCCCGCACCATGTTGGTCACCGGCACTTCCGCCGTGGGTATCAGGTAGAGGCTTTCCGCATCCTCCCTGGGCACCTTGAACAGGTCCGCCTCGAACTTGGGCAACTGCCCCGTACCATACATGCTCGCCGCGTTCACGAGATAAGGCGTATAGACCTCCGTATAGCCGTGCTCCCCGGTATGGGTGTCCAGCATGAACTGGGCGAGCGCCCGGTGCAGCCGGGCCATGCCGCCCTTCAGCACGGCGAAGCGCGCACCGCTGATCTTGGCGGCCGTCTCGAAATCCAGTCCGCCGCTGCCCTCGCCCAGGTCCACGTGATCCTTGACCGGGAAATCGTAGGTCTTCGGCGTACCCCAGCGGCGCACCTCCACGTTGTCCGCCTCGGAGCGCCCCACCGGCACACTTTCGTGGGGCAGGTTGGGGATGACGGCGAGGAAGGCTTCGAATTTCTTCAGGATCGCGGCCAGTTCGTCCTCGTTGGCCTTGAGCGCATCGCCCAAGCCCGCCACCTCGGCCATGACCGGGGCGACATCCTCGCCCTTGGCCTTGAGTTGGCCGATCTGTTTGGAGAGGCTGTTGCGCCGGGCCTGGAGTTCCTGGGTGCGGGTTTGCAACACCTTGCGTTCCGCTTCCAGCCCCTGATAGCTTTCCACGTCCAGGCTGTAGCCGCGGGCCGAAAGGCGTTCGGCCACGAGTTCGAGATTGTTTCTGAGCAGTTGGATATCGAGCATGTTGTTCCTTCGCGCCCCGCTCTTCTCGGAGCCGGACTATTCTTGAGAATCAGACCATTACGTTTGACTAATATTCCCGGCCGTTCTTGCTTCGGCCCCGGGCTGGCCTATAAAGAACTAAAAAACAGCGCCAGGGGGATCGAACACGTTCGAACCGAAACCAAGGAGACTGCGCCATGCTTTCCCTGCAAGATTGCCTCGACTACTCCGGAATCCCGGAAGAAACCATTGCCGCCATCGCCGAGCACGAACAGGTACCCGAGATCGTGGCCGCCGAAATCGGCTGCACGCTCCTGGCCTCCCGCCAGGGCATCTACCGCATCCGCCAGTTCCTGCGGGAAAACATCGCCCACGCCAGGGAACTGGGCCAGACCGCCAAAGCCCGCCAACTGGACCACGCCTTCCGCGACTTCGAGAAGGCCTATCCCTTGCACGCCAGTCCTGCCAGCCAACACGCCGCCAGCCAACTGTAGGGAGCTGACTGGGTGGGCTCCAGCCCACCCAGTCCCGCCGCAATCCCAGCCCATCCATGGTCGGCTGAAGCCGGCCCCACATTAGCCGGCCCCACAAATACCCTGTTACTTCCCCGCCGCCTTGCGATCCAGTTGCCGCAGGTGTTCCAGCTTGTCCGCTATCTGTTTCTCCAGCCCGCGCCCCGTGGGACGGTACCAGTCCTGGCGCGCCATGCCCTCGGGCAGATAGTTCTCCCCGGCGGCATAGGCCTCAGGCTCGTCGTGGGCGTAACGGTAAGCCTTGCCGAATCCCATCTCCTTCATGAGCTTCGTCGGCGCGTTCCGCAGGTGTTCCGGCACCGGACGGGAACCATCCTTGGCGACGAATTTGCGCGCCGCATTATACGCGACATAGACGGCGTTCGATTTGGCGGCGCAGGCCAGGAAGATCACCGCCTGGGCCAGGGCCAGTTCCCCTTCCGGGGAGCCCAGGCGTTCAAAGGTGGCGCAGGCGTTCAGCGTGATTTCCAGGGCGCGCGGGTCCGCCAGGCCGATGTCCTCGTTCGCCATGCGCACCAGGCGCCGGCCCAGATAGAGGGGATCGGCGCCGCCGTCCAGCATGCGCACCAGCCAGTACAGCGAGGCGTCCGGGTCGGAGCCCCGCACCGACTTGTGCAGGGCCGAAATCTGATCGTAGAAGACATCGCCGCCCCGATCGAAGCGGCGCAGGTTGCTGGCCAGGGCGCCGGCCAGGAATTCCCCGTCCACCCGGGCCAGCCCGGCGGTCTGGGCGGCCGTCCTGATCTGTTCCAGCAGGTTGAGGAGTCTCCGGGCGTCGCCATCGGCGAAGCCGATCAGCCGCTCCCGCGCCTCCGCGGTGAATTCCAGTCCGGACAGGGCCCGCGCCCGCGCCCGCTCGAAAAGCAGCCCCAGTTCCGTAGCCGAAAGGCTCTTCAGTACATAGACGGCGGCCCGGGAAAGCAGGGCCGAGTTGACCTCGAAGGACGGGTTCTCCGTGGTGGCGCCGATGAAGGTCAGAAGCCCCCCTTCCACATAAGGCAGGAAGGCATCCTGCTGCGCCTTGTTGAAGCGGTGCACCTCGTCCACGAACAGGATGGTGCGCCGGCCGGTCTGGGCCAGGGTCAGTTCGGCTAAAGCCACCGCCTCCCGGATGTCCTTGACCCCGGCGAACACGGCGGAGAGGGCCAGGAACTCGGCATCGAAGGCATCCGCCATGAGCCGCGCCAGGGTCGTCTTGCCCACTCCGGGCGGCCCCCAGAGGATCATGGAATGGGGTGTGCGCGACTCGAAGGCCAGGCGCAGGGGCTTGCCCGCCCCCAGGAGATGCGCCTGGCCCACCACCTCGTCCACCGTGCGCGGCCGCAGTTCTTCAGCCAGGGGCGCGTGGGGTTTGGGAGTGAAGAGGTCCATGGTTCAGGTGACAGTTGTCAGTTATCAGTTGTCAGTGAAGTGTCCGCGCCGAAGGCGCGCTGAAATTCTGACAACTGGCAACTGCCACCTGACAACTGAATCATTCCCCCACCACATCCGCACCCTTGGGGGGGGCGAAGCGGAAGGTGGAGGCGTCCACGGGTGGATTGCGGACGAAATGATCGAAGATGAGATGGGTGGTCTGGCCGAAGTTGTCGGAGATTTCCATGAGGCTGGGCAGGCCGCCCTTCAGGCCGATGCGCACCTGGGCGAAGCTGCTGTCCGCCGCCTTGGGCGTCGCTTCCACCCACTCCAGGTCATTGGCCTCGCCCGCTTCCTTCAGATTGAAATTCTTTTCCAGGGCGTTGTCGCCGGCCAGCAGCGCCGCGGGAGTCCCTCCCAGGGCCTGCCCCAGCTTCTTTACCGTGACCTGGTTCAGATCCTTGTCCCAGGCCCAGAGCTTTTCACCGTCCGCGACGATCAACTGGGCGTAAGGTTTCTCGTAGGCCCAGCGGAACTTGCCCGGCCGGGAAAACACGAAGCTGCCGGACGCCATCTGGGGCGGCTTGTTCCCGGACTTGGCCGTCACCATCTGGGAAAACTCCGCCTTGCCCGATTTCGTCCCCGTCAGAAAGGCGTGCAACTGCTCCAGCCCGGAAGCCTCGGCAGCCCCCGCCAGAAGCATGAAGGAAAGCAAAACGCCGAGGCGCCGAGGCGCCGAGGCTTTGCCCACTCCCCACTCCCCACTTCCCACTTTCCGTTTCATATCATTCCTCCCTCGCAGGCGCCAGGACTTCCCGGTTGCCGGCGGCGTTCATGTTGGACACCAGACCCGAGCGCTCCATCTGTTCGATGAGCCGGGCCGCCCGGTTGTAGCCGATGCGCAAGTGGCGCTGCACCAGCGAAATGGAGGGCCGGCGGGTCTTCAGCACCACTTCCACCGCCTGGTCGTAGAGGGCATCGCTCTCGCTGCCCTCGCCCTCCGCCAGCGGCTCCGCGCTCAGCTCGCCGTCCCCACCGTCGACACCGCCCTCGAGCAGTCCCTCCACGTAGTTCGGCTCGCCCAGGGTCTTCAATTGCTGGACCACCCGATGCACCTCATCGTCCGAGACGAAGGCGCCGTGCACTCGCACCGGCTGGCCGGTGCCAGGCGCCAGGTAGAGCATGTCGCCCTGTCCCAGGAGCGCCTCCGCCCCCATCTGATCCAGGATGGTACGGGAATCCACCTTGGACGACACCTGGAAGGACATGCGCGTGGGAATGTTGGCCTTGATCAGGCCCGTGATCACATCCACCGAGGGGCGCTGGGTCGCCAGGATGAGGTGGATGCCGGCGGCGCGGGCCTTCTGCGCCAGGCGGGCAATCAGCTCCTCGATCTTCTTGCCCACCACCATCATCAGGTCGGCCAGCTCGTCTATCACCACCACGATGAAGGGTAGTTCCTCCTGCGGCTCCGGGCTTTCGGGCGTGATGGAGAAGGGATTGGTCAAGGGCTTGCCGGCCTTCTCGGCTTCCTGCACCTTGTGATTGAAGCCGGCCAGGTTCCGCACACCCATGGCGGACATGAGGCGATAGCGCTTGTCCATCTCCGCCACGCACCAGTTGAGCGCGTTGTAGGCGTGCTTCATGTCCGTGACCACGGGCGCCAGCAGATGGGGGATGCCCTCGTAGACGGAAAGCTCCAGCATCTTCGGGTCCACCAGGATCAGGCGCACCTTTTTCGCCTCGGCCTTGTAGAGGAAGGACAGGATCATGGCGTTGATGCCCACGGACTTGCCCGAACCGGTGGTACCGGCCACCAGCAGGTGGGGCATCTTGGCCAGATCGGCCACCCTGGGCTGCCCGCCGATGTCCTTGCCCAGGGCCACCGTGAGGGGCGAATGGCTATCCTGGTAAACGGCGGAACCGATGATCTCCGACAGGCGCACCATCTGGCGCCGGACGTTGGGCAGTTCCAGCCCCATGCAGGACTTGCCGGGGATGGTCTCCACCACCCGGATGCTGGTGACGGACAGGGCGCGCGCCAGATCCTTCACCAGATTCATGATCTGGGCGCCCTTCACGCCCACCGCGGGCTCGATCTCGAAGCGGGTGATGACCGGGCCGGGGTAGGCCGCCAGCACCTTCACGTCCACGCCGAAATCGGCCAGCTTGCGCTCGATCAGGCGCGAGGTGAATTCCAGGGTCTCGGCGGAAGGCGGCTCCACGTCCCGGGAGGGTTCATCCAGCAACTCCAGGGGCGGCAGGCTGCCGCCGGAGGTGATCTCCCGGAACAGGGGTTGCTGGCGCGCCTTGTCCACCCGGGGCGAGCGCGGCACTTCCATGACCGCCGGTTCAATGCGCACCGCCGGTTCCTCTTCGATCTTCTTGCGCGCGACCACCACCACTTCCTCGCGCTTCTGGGCCACTTCCCGCCCCAGCTTCCTGTCCCGGTAGGCATCCCAGGAACGCTGGGCGGCGAAGGCGGCCTTCTCCAGCCACCCACCCAGGGTTTCCACCAGTCTCAGCCAGGAAACGCCGGTGAACAGGCTGAAACCCACCGCCATGAGGCCCAGCAATATCAGGGTGCCACCGGTGAAGCCCAGGTAGCGGGAGGCGGACTGCCCCACCAGGTCGCCCAGCATGCCGCCGGGTGCCAGGGGTAGTTGCGCCTTCAGGCTGTAGAAGCGCAGGGCTTCCAGGCCGCTGCTGGCTCCCAGCAGGATGAGAAATCCGCCCAGGGCGATGGCGAGGGAGCGACGATCGCCGGCCTTCTCCCCTTCCAGGTGCCGGTAACCGGCGATGACCATCCAGACCAGGAGCGCCACCCACCACCAGGTGGACAGGCCGAAGACATAGAGCAGCAGATCGGAGAACCAGGCGCCGAAACGTCCGCCCGGATTGGCGATGCGTGCGGCCGCCGTGGCGCGGGACCAGCCCGGGTCCATCCGGTCATAGCCGAAGAGGATCAGCGTCAAAAAGACCGCGACGCCACCCAGCGCCAGCCAGCGCGCCTCGCGCAGGCGCTGGATGATTCTTTCCGGCAAGGGAGGGGAAGCGTTGGGTCGTAACACGTTTGATTCAGGGCCAGGAAAGGGTGCCGGGAGGCCGGCCGGAGCCTGCGGATTATAGACCAACCCGGCCGGCACGCCTCGTACCGGTCAACAGGCCTAAAACCCGGTCACCGGGGAGGGCAAAACGCCAGGACTGGATGGGAAAGCATGAAGCCTCACGGCCGGACGCGAGCGATCCCCCTCGGCCCGCAAGCGCACTGCAACATAAATTTTCCTCAAGGCACCAAAAGCGAAACAAATTTTGACATAATTATGAATACTCAATTACCCGCTGTTTCTGGCTGAGCATGGACTGCGAGAGCCGATGCGAAACGTCTGCAACCAGACCAGCCGGATACCGACAGAACACGACAGGATAGGTTCATCTTGCACGATTTTCGAAGCAATACACGCCGCTCAGCCGCTCCCGGCCCGCGGCTTTTTTTGCGCCCGGACGTTCCCGGGCGCACCACCAAGCAGAAGGGGAAAGCAGCATGAATGAAGTCATCACGGCGCGAATTCGCGAGAACCCCAAATACCGGGAGCTAATTGCCCGGCGGGGACGATACGCCTGGACCCTGGCAGGCATCGTCCTGGTCATCTTCTACGGCTTCGCCATGACCGTGGCCTTCAGCCCGGCGACCCTGGGGCAGCCCCTCGCCGAAGGGGGCTTCCTCACCAAGGGCATCGTCTTCATCTTCTTCATGTTCGTTTTCTTCTGGGTTCTGACGGCCATGTACGTGCGCCGCGCCAACACGGAATTCGACGCCCTCACCGCCGAACTCATCGCCGAAGCCTGGAAGGACGAAAAGAAATGAAAGCGCTTACCCGTCTCTCCCTGGCCCTGACCGGCCTCCTGCCCGCCCTGGCCCTGGCCGCCGGCCCGGCCATGGAAGCCACACAGAAGCAACCCCTCAACATTCACGCCATCGGCATGTTCATCGTCTTCGTCATGATGACCATGGGCATTACCTACTGGGCAGCCAGCCGCACCAAGACCGCGTCCGACTTCTACACGGCCGGCGGCGGCATCACCGGCTTCCAGAACGGCCTGGCCATCGCCGGCGACTACATGTCCGCCGCGACCCTGCTGGGGCTGTCCGCCATGACCTATGGCGCCGGCTACGACGGCTACATCTACATGATCTGCTTCTTCGTCGGCTGGCCCATCATCCTGTTCCTCATGGCGGAACGCCTGCGCAACCTGGGCCGCTTCACCTTCGCCGACATCACCTCCTACCGTCTGAACCAGGGCCAGGTCCGCACCATGGCCGCCATCAGCTCCCTGACGGTGGTGTGCTTCTACCTGATCGCCCAGATGGTGGGCGCCGGCCAGCTCATCAAGCTGCTGTTCGGCCTGGACTACAACATCGCGGTCGTGGTGGTGGGCATCCTGATGATGGTGTATGTCACCTTCGGCGGCATGATCGCCACCACCTGGGTGCAGATCATCAAGGCCTGCATGCTGCTGGCCGGAGGCACCCTGGTCATGGTGCTGGCCTTCGCCCAATTCGATTTCAGCATCGAAACCCTGCTCAGCAAGGCCGTGGCCGCCCACAAGAAGGGCATCAAGATCCTTGCGCCCGGCAGCCTGCTGGCGGACCCGATCACCGCCATCTCCCTGTCCCTGGGCCTGATGTTCGGCACCGCCGGCCTGCCCCACATCCTGATGCGCTTCTTCACGGTGTCCAACGCCAAGGAAGCCCGGAAGTCCGTGCTCTACGCCTCCGGCTTCGTCGGCTTCTTCTTCAACGTGATCGCCATCATGGGCGTGGCCGCCATCATCATCGTCGGCACCGATGCCCAGTTCTTCGAGGGCGGCGTGGTGGGCGGCAAGATCATCGGCGGCGGCAACATGGTGGCCATGCACCTGGCCAAGGCGGTCGGCGGCAACCTGTTGCTGGGCTTCCTGGCGGCCGTGGCCTTCGCCACCATCCTGGCCGTGGTATCCGGCCTGGCCCTGGCCGGCGCCTCCGCCATCTCCCACGACCTGTACGCCCGGGTCATCAAGAAGGGCCAGGCCACGGAAGCGGCGGAAATCCGCGTCTCCAAGTTCGCCACCATCGGCCTGGGCCTCGTCGCCATCCTGCTGGGCATCCTGTTCGAGAAGCAGAACATCGCCTTCATGGTGGGCCTGGCCTTCGGCGTGGCCGCCTCGGCCAACTTCCCGGTCCTGTTCCTCTCCATGTACTGGAAGGGGCTGACCACCCGCGGCGCCCTGGTGGGTGGCTACCTGGGACTGTTCTCCGCGGTGTTCTTCGTGGTCTGTTCCAAGTCCGTGTGGGTCACGGTGCTGGGCAATGCGGCGCCGCTCTTCCCCTATGAGCAGCCGGCGCTCTTCTCCATGCCCCTGGCTTTCCTGGGCGCCTGGCTCTTCTCCAAGCTGGACTCCAGTGACCAGGGCAAGGCGGAGATCGCAGCCTTTGAGGATCAGTACGTGCGCGCCCAGACGGGCTTCGGCGCCGCTGGTGCCGCCAAGCACTAAGGCGATAGCCTGAAGCTCAAGGGCGATGCCGCGGGCAACCGCGGCATCGCCCTTTTTCTTTCACTCGTCCCGGAAGTAGGACCAGGCCGGCTTGGCGCCCGCCAATACCGCCACGATGGCGAAGGCCCAGACATGCCCCCGGGTGAAATCCGAAAGGTAGGCGCCGGCGATCATGCCGACCAGGATGCAGCACCACTTCAGCAGTCCGATATCCAGCGCAGACCAGACCTTGGTTCTGAACAGTCTCATGTCGCAGTTCCCGAGCGGAATTTGATCGAATCCGGTGCCTCGGCACGCTCCAGACAAACCGATAGTCCCTGGCGAAAAACCGGCGAAGGAAGGCACAAAACCCCGCCGAGGCGGGGTCTTGTTCATGCGGGCTCACCGACTGGCGGCAAACCGCTGCGGGTCTACAGCAGAGGCGGAAAACCGCCCTGCCGTACACACCGGAGGAATGTCAGGCAGCCAGCGACTTGATGGCGGCAGACAGGCGGCTCTTGTCGCGAGCAGCCTTGTTCTTATGCACGATATTCTTGTCCGCGATGCGGTCAATGGTACCGACGGAGTTCTGGAATTCCTGCTGGGCGGTGGTCTTGTCGCCAGTGGCGATTGCCTTCCTGATGCGCTTGATTGCCGTGCGCAGTTCGGAGCGCAGGCTCATGTTGCGTGCGCGTTGGTTCACCGCCTGGCGGGCGCGTTTGCGGGCTTGTGCGCTGTTGGCCATGTCTATTGTTCCGGTAGGGCTTGAAAAACGCGAGATTATATCGGCTTCGCGACACCAGGGCAAGGGATTTACTGTTTTATCCCTGGCCCCTGCTTACTTCATGTGAGAAACGTATTCCACCAGAGCCTTGATGTCCTCATCCTTGAGGAAGGCGGTATTGGTGGCCATCAGGGGATCAATGCGCTCGCCCGTGCGGTCCCGGTAGCGGGTCAGGGTCAGGCTCAGGTAGGTGGGCTGCTGGCCGGCGATGCGGGCGATGCGCTCGTTGCCCCGGCCCTGTTCGCCGTGGCAACGGATGCATACCTTGCCGAACCATTCCATGCCTCTGGCCTGGAGCGCCACATCGCCCACCGGCCGCGGCTTGACCGGCTGCTGGGCATAGTAAAGGGCGATATTCACCTTGTCGTCATCGGAGAGGACACGGATCATCTTTTCCATGAACTCGTTCTTGCGCTGACCTTCGGCGAACTTGCGAATCTGCTCGAGAAGGAAGACCGGGTTCTGACCTGCCAGGTTGGGCACTTCCGGGATCGCACTGTTGCCATCCGCCCCGTGGCAATTGCCGCAGAAGAAACTGGATTTCTTGCCGGACTCGGCCGCCGCTTCCACCGCCTTGGCGTTGCCGAGCACTCCCGCCAACTTCCGCTCCGCCCTGGTCTGCGCCGCAACCGAACTCGAAAACAGCACGGCCACCAGGGTGGCAACGATGACTGGCCAAGTATTCTTCATTCCTCAACTCCCTCGTGGCACAAGCTGTGCCGAGACGCCGACCGTCTTCAACCTTCCGGTCCATCCGCGATTGCCAACGCTCACCGGCCTTCTTCCGGACGTTCCAGAACGCGCCGCGCCGATTCACGGGACGCATTATACCCATATGTGAAGTATGTCATAGACGCTTACTTGCCCCAGATCAATGCAAGCGCTTCGTGACATAGTTCCTTAGAGCATTTTTTGCCCCGTCCTATTCTGGGCTCGTACCGGCCGCCCAGGCCATCACGAGGAGCGAAAAATGGAATATCTCTACATTCTGGGACTGATTCCCGCCGCCGGCGCCTACTTGTTTGCCCGCAGTTACTACGCCGGCGTCAAGCGCCGCTTCCGCCTGCCCTCCAGCGTCATGGATGCGCACTTCCTGCCCCATCTGGTGGGCTGGGGCACGGCTGCCGTCATTCTGTGGTTCTTCGGCGTCGCCTTCGTGGCACAGGCCACCGACCCGCAGCGCATCATGTTGCTGCTGCTCATGCCCTGCGCCTTCGCCGCGGGCGAACTCTTCGGCGTCTTCATGTGGCAAAGGGAAATCCACGAACAGATGACGCCCCGGCAGTTGAGCCGCGCGGCCTGAGCCCGAGCCGGCCCCTTCGATCGCGGCGGAAAAGCCAGGCCGCTCTTGCAGCCTGGCCTCCCCGCCATTAGACTCCGGTTTTTTCCGGCGGTCGGTTATGCGCGGCAAATCCAGAAGCAGCTCCTCAGAACCCATAGAATTCAAAGGCACGACCCTCGCGGTCGTGTCTGCGCTGTTGCGCAGTGCCGATCCCGCCGTGCTGGCCGCGGCCCTGGAGAAGCGCCTGGGCCACGCGCCCGATTTCTTCTCCGGCGACATGGCCCTGCTGGACCTGACCGGCATCCAGCCGGCACCGGAACGGGTAGACTGGCCCGAACTGCTGGCCCTGCTGCGCCGCTACAACCTGAGCCCGGTGGCCGCCCGTGTGGAAGAAGGACTGGCCGGTGGCGCGAACGCCGCCGGACTGGCGGTCATCACGGATGCTTCTCCCCGCCCGCTTCCACCAGCGGATATCGAGGAGCCCCCGGCGGAACCCGCGCCACCTCCGTCCCCCGCTCCTCAAGCCGCGCCCCAGGCGCCTGCCGCGCCCGTGGAATCGCCACGCACCCAGACCCTCATCCTGGATCGCCCCCTGCGCTCCGGGCAGCAGGTCTATGCCCGGGGCGCCGACCTGGTGGTGCTGGCCATGGTCAGCGCCGGCGCGGAAGTCATCGCCGACGGCAGCATCCATGTTTATGCGCCCTTGCGCGGACGAGCCCTGGCCGGCGCAAGGGGCGACCCCGACGCGCGCATCTTCTGCACCAGCTTCGAGGCGGAACTGGTGTCGGTGGCGGGGGTATACCGCACCTTCGAGCAGGGCGTGCCGTCCGACGTGGCCAGAAAGCCGGCCCATATACGCCTCGCCGTTCAGGGGGAACGGCAAAGCATGGTCATCGAACCCCTTCAAATCGCCTGAGCGCCGACGGATAATGGCGCCTTGCCGCAAAAGTCGCGCAGCGACTCACAACGCTCCCCTCGCCCGCGTGCGGGAGAGGGGGGGGTGAGGGGAAACGGGCATGACTTTCATGCTCTGTAACGCCCTTCAAAGTCATGCCCGTTTCGCATCAATCATAAAATTCTGAGAGGAACTCCGTGGCAGCTAGGATCATCGTAGTCACTTCCGGCAAGGGTGGCGTGGGCAAAACCACCACCAGCGCCGCCTTCGCATCCGGCCTGGCCCTGCGCGGATTCAAGACCGCGGTCATAGATTTCGACGTGGGCCTGCGGAACCTGGATCTCATCATGGGCTGCGAGCGTCGCGTCGTCTATGACCTGATCAACGTCATCAACGGCGAGGCCAACCTCACCCAGGCCCTGATCAAGGACAAGCATTGCGAGCACCTGTTCGTGCTGCCCGCCTCCCAGACCCGGGACAAGGACGCCCTCACCGAGGAAGGCGTGGAGAAGGTCATCCACGAACTGGAGCACATGGGTTTCGAGTACATCGTCTGCGATTCCCCCGCAGGCATCGAGCGGGGCGCCCTCATGGCGCTGCGCTTCGCCGACGAGGCCCTGGTGGTGAGCAACCCGGAGGTGTCTTCCGTGCGCGACTCCGACCGCATCCTGGGCATTCTCCAGGCCAAGTCCCGCCGCGGCGAGGAAGGCCGGGAGCCGGTGAAGGAGCACCTGCTCATCACCCGCTATTCGCCCAAGCGGGTGGAAGAAGGCGAGATGCTCTCCTACAAGGACGTGCAGGAAATCCTGCGCATCCCCATCCTGGGCGTCATCCCGGAATCGGAATCCGTGCTCCAGGCATCCAACCAGGGCACGCCGGTGGTGCACCTCAAGGAAAGCGAAGTGGCCGAAGCGTACCAGGACGTGGTGGCCCGCTTCCTGGGTGAAAACCTGCCCATACGCTTCGTGGACTACGAAAAGCCCGGTTTCTTCAAGCGCCTGTTCGGGGGGAAGTGACATGGCTCTCCTCAGTTGGCTGTTCGGCACCAAGCCGAAATCCGCGTCCGTCGCCAAGGAACGCCTCCAGCTCATCATCGCCCACGAGCGCAGCGGCCCCAGCCCCGCCGACTTCCTGCCCGCCCTGCAAAGGGAACTGGTTGCCGTCATCTCCAAGTACGTCAGGGTGTCCGAGCAGGACATCAAGGTCAACCTGGAGAAGCAGGGCAACATGGAGGTGCTGGAAGTGAATATCGTTTTGCCAGAAGCAGGGGCTAGAGGCTAGGGGCTAGAGACTAGGGTTAATCTTCCGCGCGCTTCGCGCGCGCATGTTTCCCCCAGCCCCTCAAACTTCCTAGCCTCTAGTCTCTTATGTCTCATAGCATCGAAGTTTCCGAAGACGCCGGGGTGCGCTACCTGCACTTCGGTTCTTCCTGGATACAGGGGGCCATGCGCGTGGCGCGGCCCTACGCCCTGGAACTGGAATACACCCGGGAGATGATGGCCGCCCTGCTCCTGCGGCCTTCGAGCGAATACCCGGGATGGCCGCGCCGGGTACTGCTCATCGGCCTGGGCGCGGGTTCCCTCACCAAGTTCCTGTGGCGCCAGAGACCCGAATCCCGTCTCACGGTGGTGGAAATCAACCCGGCCGTGGTGGGTGTCGCCTACGCCAGCTTCCGCCTGCCCGATGACCCGGAGCGGATACGGATCGAGCTCGCCGATGGCGTGAAGTTCGTGGCGGAAGACCAGGAGGAATACGATCTCATCCTGGTGGACGGCTTCGATGACAAGGCCCGGGCCGGCAAGCTGGACGCCGTGCCCTTCTATGCCGCCTGCCGGCGCCGCCTGGCCAGCGACGGCCTGATGGTGGTGAATCTCCTGGGGCACTACCGGGGCTTCAAGGGCGCCATCGAGCGCATCTCCGAAGCCTTCGAGGGGCGCGCCCTGCTCTTCCCCTCCTGCGACAGCGGCAACGCCATCGCCTTCGCCGCCGTGGGCGACCCCGTGGCCATCCCTCTCACCGAGCTCAAGAGCAACGCCCAGGCATTGAAGCGGGACGCGGGCCTGAATCTCCTGCCCACCCTCGCCCGGTTACAGGAAGCGGCGAGCTGCAAGGAAGGGGTATTGAGGCTGTAAGCGGCCGCCGTTTCGGGCTGAAGCCCGACCTACGGCACTATTTCACCCGCGTCACCTTCGCCCCCAGGGCCAGGAGCTTCTGGTCCAGGTGCTCGTAGCCCCGATCCAGGTGGTAGATGCGGTCAATCAGGGTCTCGCCCTGGGCCACCAGGCCGGCGATCACCAGGCTGGCGGAGGCGCGCAGGTCGGTCGCCATGACCGTGGCGCCTTCCAGGGCGGGCACGCCCTTGACGAAGGCCGTGTTGCCGTCAATCCGGATGTCGGCGCCCAGGCGGATGAGTTCCACCGCGTGCATGAAGCGGTTCTCGAAGATGGTCTCCCGGATTACCGCCGTGCCTTCGGCTACCGCGTTCAGGGCCATGAACTGGGCCTGCATGTCCGTGGGAAAGGCCGGGTAGGGCGAGGTGCGCAGGCTTACCGCCGTGAGCCTCTTCGGCCCCTGGAGGCGGATGGCGTCGCGCTCCGTGGTGATCTCGCAGCCGGCATCCAGCAGCTTGTCTATGACCGCATCCAGATAGCTGCCGGAGGTGCGTTTCAGGAGCACGTCGCCCCCCGTTGCCGCCGCGGCGCAGAGATAGGTGCCGGTCTCGATACGGTCGGGCATGACCCGGTGCACGGCGCCGTGCAGTTTTTCCACGCCCTGGATGCGGATCACGTCGCTGCCGGCACCGGAAATTCGGGCGCCCATGGAAACCAGGCAGTTGGCCAGGTCCACCACTTCCGGCTCCCGCGCCGCATTCTCGATGACCGTCTCGCCCTGGGCCAGGGCGGCCGCCATCATCAGATTCTCGGTGCCGGTCACGGTCACCATGTCGGTGAACAGGCGGGCGCCCTTGAGCTTGGGGCAGACGGCGTGGACGTAGCCATGCTCCACCTTGATCTCCGCTCCCATGGCGGTGAGGCACTTGATGTGCTGGTCCACCGGCCGGGCGCCGATGGCGCAACCACCGGGCAGGGACACCCTCGCCTCGCCGCAACGGGCGGTGAGGGGCCCCAGCACCAGGATGGAAGCGCGCATGGTCTTCACCAGCTCGTAGGGCGCCACCGGGTTGGAAAGTTCTCCCGCGTCCAGGGTCACGGTGTCCCCGTCCCGGCTCACCTTGACGCCCATTTGTTCCAGGAGCTTCAACATGGTGCGCACGTCGTTCAACTGCGGCACGTTGCTGAAGGTCACCGGCTCGGCCGTGAGCAACGCCGCGCACAGCAGAGGCAGTGCGGCATTCTTGGCACCGGAGATGGTGATCTCGCCGGAGAGGCGGGCACCGCCTTCGATCAGGAGCTTATCCATTTTTCACCTGCCATTCCTCGGGGGTGAGGGTGGTCATGGAAAAGGCATGCACCAGTTCATCCCGCATCTGGGCACCGAGTACGGCATACACCCGCTGGTGGCGCTGGACGCGGGAAAGGCCGGCGAACTCGGCACTCACCACCAGGGCCTGGAAATGCCTGCCGTCACCGTCCACCTGGAGGTGGGTGCAGACCATGCCCTGGGCGATGTGATTCTTGATGTCTTCGGGGTAAACCATGGGGGAAACTCGCAATTTCGGAAAACTTACCTGGATAAGTCGCATAGCGACTCACGATGCTCCCCTCGCCCCCCGCGGGAAAGGGGCGGGGAGCTGAGGGGTTTCGGATTATCTCACCGGGAAGCCCGTAGCGCCGAAAATATCCGGGGACAGGGCGCGTTGCCGAAGCAAAACCTCAGGCACGCAGCTTGTAGCCGCTCCGCAGAAGCGCCAGGGTGGCGACGGCCAGGACCAGGAGGCAGGCGCAGGCCACGGACAGACTCATCCAGGGCGACACGTCGGAAACGCCGAAGAAGCCGTGGCGGAAACCGTCTATCAGGTAAAACACGGGATTGAAGCGGGAAACCTCCTGCCAGAAGGGTGGCAGGGAATGGATGGAATAGAACACACCGGAAAGGAAGGTCAGCGGCATGATGATGAAGTTCTGAAAGGCCGCGATCTGATCGAACTTGTCCGCCCAGATGCCGGCGATGACCCCCAAGGAACCCAGGACGGCGCCGCCGAGGAGGGAGAAGACCACGATCCAGAGGGGCGCCGCCAGACGCAGGTCGGCGAACCAGAGCGTGACCGCCAGCACCCCCAGGCCGACGACGATGCCACGCACCACGGCGGCCAGGACGTAGGCGAGGTAGAACTCCCGGTAGGAGATGGGCGGCAGAAGCACGAAGACGATACCCCCACCCACCTTGCCCTGGATCAGGGAAGAGGACGAATTGGCGAAGGCGTTCTGCAGCACGGACATCATCACCAGGCCAGGCACCAGGAAGGCCGTGTAGGACACATCCGTGTACACCCGCACGTGATCCTCCAGGGCGTGGGAGAACACCAGGAGGTAGAGCAGGGCCGTGAGCACGGGGGCAGCCACGGTCTGGAAGGACACCTTCCAGAAACGCAGCAGTTCCTTGTGCAGGAGGGTTCTGAAACCGATCATCTGACTGAGACCATTTTGAACCGCAGAGGCGCAGAGGCGCGGAGAAAACCTGTGTTCATCGAAGAACCCAGCCTCTCCCAACGAGCGTAGCAAGCAGCGAGCCATCGCTTTTCCTCTGCGCCTCTGCGTCTCTGCGGTGAAATCAGTCTTTCCGGGATCATCGTGCCCCCTGCATCATGCCCATGAAGACCTGCTCCAGGTCGGGCTTGGCCAGTTCCATGTCCAGCGGTGTCACCCCCGAGCGGCGCAGGGCCGCCAGGATGGTTTCCACCTCGCCCCAACCGGAAAGGGCAAAGCGCACGAGACCGCCCTCGGCCGGATGGCCATGCGCCGCCAGTTCTTCCGGCAGAACGGCGCCCTCGGGCAGACGCACGGCCAGGGTCGGCCCCGAGAAACGGGCAAGCAGGTTGGCCGTGCTGTCCAGGGCGATGACCCGGCCCTGCTTCAGCATGGCGATGCGGCTGCACAGGCTTTCCGCCTCTTCCAGGTAATGGGTGGTGAGGACGATGGTGTGCCCGTCCCGGTTCAGGCGCCGGATGAAGGCCCAGAGGGACTGGCGCAGCTCCACGTCCACCCCGGCGGTGGGCTCGTCCAGGACGATGACCGGCGGCCTGTGCACCAGGGCCTGGCCCACCAGCACCCGCCGCTTCATGCCCCCGGACAGCCGGCGCATGTTCACATCGGCCTTGCCCTTGAGATCCAGGGCTTCCAGGATCTCTTCGATCCAGGCCTCGTTGCCCCGGATGCCGAAATAGCCGGACTGGAAGCGCAGGGTTTCCCGCACGGTGAAGAAGGGATCGAACACCAGTTCCTGGGGCACCACGCCCAGGAGGCGCCGTGCCGCCCGATAGTCGGAAACCACGTCGTGGCCCATCACCGAAAGCGTGCCGGCATCGGCCCGGACCAGGCCCGCCAGCGCGGAGATGAGGGTGGTCTTGCCGGCGCCGTTGGGGCCCAAGAGGCCGAAAAACTCGCCCTGGGCGATTTCCAGGTCCACCCCGTCCAGGGCCGTGAGCGCGCCGTAGCGCTTGACGACCTGGCTGACGCGGATGGCGGGGGGCATAGTAAGCAGGAAACAGGAGACAGCCGTAGGTCGGGTTAGGCGGAGCCGTAACCCGACAATGCCGTAATCCGATTACGCCACCGGCAACAACTCGGACACCCCGTACATCTCGGCCAGGCTGACCAGGTTGGCGGGCGGGTTGGCGATGTGCACTGAAGAACCGGCGGCAAGTGCCGCCCGCTGCCAACCGAAGATCACCGCCAGCCCGGAGGAATCCACATCCGTGACCGACGAGAGATCGAAGAGCGTGGCACCCGGCTTGAGCGCCCCGGTGCCGGCCTCCAACAGCGCCCGGGCACTGTCGTGAGTCATGACGCCTTCGACCGCCAGGCGGCCTTCGACTTCCCGGATCATTTCTTGACGGCTTTGCCGGCGCTCTCGGCGCCCTGGTTCTTGGAATGCAGGAAGGCGATCAAACCGTCAATGCCGCCGCTCCTCACCTGCTGGCCGAACTGATCCCGATAGACCATGACCAGGCTGGAGGCTTCCACCGTGACGTCATAGACCTTCCAGCCAGCAGGCGTCTTCTCCAGGGCGTAGTCAATCTTCACGGGCTGGCCACCAGGCTGCACCACCTCCGTGCGTACCGTGACGTCCGTGTCCGAGGGCTGCACGCGCATGGGCCTGAAGCTCACCGTCTGGTTCTTGTAGGAAGTAAAGGCATTCGAGTAGGTGCGAACCAGCAAATCCTTGAACTCGTCGGTCAGGGCCTTCTGCTGCGCCGGGTTGGCCTGGCGCCAGTCGCGTCCCACGGCCAGGATGGTCATATGGGTGAAATTGAAATGGGGCAGAACCTTCGCCTCGATCAACTGGACGACGCGCCGGGTATTGCCGTTCTGGATCTCCCGGTCCTTCTTCACCACCTCCAGGACTTCATTGGTGACATTCTTCACCAGGACATCCGGTGGCAAATCCTCTGCCCGGGAAGGACCGGCCAGCGCCAAACCGGCGGCCAGCATCAGGAATACAAAAAATTTCTTCATGTCGACAGCATCTCCACGGGAATAACCGATTTTTCAGAACGCCTGCCATGGCGGACTGAAGTCCGCCCCACACATGACTCAATCGTCCTTGGGACGCGGGGGCTTGCCGTCATAGACCAGATTCTCGCGCCGCTGCAGGTAGCTGTCCCGGATATAGGCGTACTTGTCGCCCAGGGAGGCTTCCTCGATGGCCTTGTCCGCGGGCAGCACATCCGCCCGGTCGCTGATGAGCCGGGTACCGACCATGGAATTGCGCACATTGACCGGATAGACACGGCCGACCGGGTCCAGTCCGACGTTGGCCACCAGGCCGATGGTGTCCCGCACGTCGCGCGGGCCGAACACCGGCAGGACCACGTAGGCGCCGGGGCCCATGCCCCAGCGGCCCAGGGTCTGGCCGAAATCCTCGTTGTGCTTTTCCAGGCCCATCTCGGAAGCCACGTCAAAGACCCCCAGGATACCCACCGTGGTATTCGTGATCACCCGTCCCAGGTCGGACGTCGCATCCGGCACCTTGCCCTGGAGCAGGTTATTCACTCCCACCAGCACGTCCGCCACATTCGAGAAGAAGTTGCCCACCCCCTTCTTCACCGGCACGGGTGCCACGGCGTCATAACCCTGAGCGACCGGCTTGATCACCACCTTGTCCAGGCCCTCGTTGAAGGCGAACATGCCCCGGTTGAATCCTTCCATCGGATCCTTGGGGTTGGTGCCGGCACACCCGGCGAGCACGCACGCCGCCGCGACCCCCAGGGTCAGATGGCTCAGACGCATGTATTTGCTTTTCATGGGAAAAACCTTTCTTCTTGTTTGACGCGGCGCAATCACTTGCCGCCGCCAGCCGGGGTTTCCTGGGCCTTGTTGAACAGGAACTGGCCGATCAGATCTTCCATAACGACCGCCGACTGCGTTTTCTTGATCGTATCCCCTGCCTTGAGGAAGGCCGGATCGCCCCCCACCGCCAGGCCGACATATTGCTCGCCCAGGAGGCCGGAAGTCAGGATTTTGGCAAAGGTATCACGAGGGAACTCGAAGCGCTTGTCCACGTTCAGCATGACCACCGCCTCGTAGCTGCCGGAATCGAAGCCGATGGAGACCACCCGCCCGACCACGACGCCCGCACTCTTCACCGGGGCGCGTACCTTGAGGCCACCGATGTTGTCGAACTTGGCCTTCAGGGTATAGGTGTCGGCCATGCTGGCGGAAGCCAGGTTGCCCACCTTGAGGGCGAGAAACACCAGGGCCAAAAGGCCGATGGCAACGAAAAATCCGACCCAGAGATCGAGTGTAGTGCGGTTCATCAGGCACCCCGAAACATGAATGCAGTAAGAATGAAGTCTGCGGCGAGGATGGCCAACGACGACGTGACCACCGTGCGGGTGGTGGCGGCGGAAACGCCTTCCGCCGTGCCGTTGCAGTCATAGCCCTCGAACACCGCAATGAGAGAAACGATGGCGCCGAAGACGGCGCTCTTGATGACCCCGTTCAGGATGTCATCCCGGAAATCCACCGAGGCCTGCATCTGGGACCAGAAGGAACCCTCGTCCACGCCGATGAGTTGCACCCCCACCAGGTAGCCGCCGCAGATACCCATGGCGGAAAACAGCGCGGCCAGGAGCGGCATGGAGATCACGCCGGACCAGAAGCGCGGCCCGATCACCCGTGCGATGGGGTCCACGGCCATCATTTCCATGGCCACCAGTTGTTCCGTGGCCTTCATGAGGCCGATCTCGGCCGTGATGGCGGAACCGGCACGGCTGGCGAAGAGCAGCCCGGCCACCACCGGCCCCAGTTCCCGCACCAGGGAGAGAGCCACCAGGATGCCCAGGGCCTCGCTCGAACCGTAACGCTGGAGGGTGTCGTAGCCTTGCAGGCCCAGCACCATGCCGACGAACAGGCCGGATACCAGGATGATGATGAGGGACTGGACGCCGGTGAAGTAAACCTCGCGGATGGTCAGGCTGAAGCGGCGAAAACTGGTGGCGGACGCCAGCAGCACCAGCATGAAGAAGCGGGCCGCGCTGCCCAGGCGCCAGACGCGGTCCGTCACCCGCCGTCCCAGGCCGCGGAAGGAATCCAGGGTACGCTCAAACATGGGCACCCCCCAGTTTTACGTTCGAGGGCCTCAGTATCTCATCCCGATAGGCGCCGGCCGGATAATGGAAGGGCACCGGACCGTCCGCCTCCGCCCATACGAACTGGTGCACCCAGGGATCGCTGGAGGCGCGGATCTCGTCCGGTGTGCCCTCGGCGACGATCACGCCTTCCGAGACGAAATAGATGTAATCCACGATATGAAGCGATTCCTGCACGTCATGGGTGACGACGATAGAACAGGCACCCAGGGCGTCGTTGAGTTTCCGGATGAGCTGACCGACGACCCCCAGGGAGATGGGATCCAGACCGGCGAAAGGCTCGTCGTACATCATGATCATGGGGTCCAGCGCAATGGCCCGGGCCAGCGCCACCCGTCGCGCCATGCCGCCGGAAAGCTCCGAAGGCATGAGGCCGTGCGCCCCGCGCAGGCCCACGGCATGCAGCTTCATCAACACCAGGTCGCGGATCAGGTCCTCGGGCAGGTCGGTGTGCTCGCGCATCTGGAAGGCGACATTGTCGAACACCGACATGTCGGTAAACAAGGCGCCGAACTGGAACAGCATGCCCATGCGGCGGCGCAGTTGATAAAGGCCATCCTGATCCAGTTCGTGCACGGCCTGCCCCTCGATGCGCACCGCGCCCTGGGTCGGCCGAATCTGCCCGCCGATGAGCCGCAACAGGGTGGTCTTGCCACAGCCGCTGCCGCCCATGATCGCCACCACCTTGCCCCGGTGAATCTCCATGTTGATCCCCTGGAGTACCGGCCGGCTGTCGTAGGCGAAACTGAGATTCTCGATCCTGACGAGGCTTTCCCCGGAAACCTTCACACTTGCCGCCCTTTTTCGTTTACCTGACGAAGCCGAGTTTATCACAGGAAGCCGGAGCTATCCCCTTGAAAGCCATAGGCCATAAGGCATAGAACCACATCCGGGATCGGCGCACGCTCCCTCGCTTCGATCCCATTCGCCCGTTTCATCCACAAAGCCCTCCGGCCCAAAAATGCCATGCAATCCCTTCAGAATGTTGGGGCGCCATTGAGATATGTCATAGACACATGGCAATCGGGCGCGGAACATGCAGAGGCCATGAACACCGCCCTCAAGATCCTGTTGCACCTCGATGGCCCCTGCGCCCCCCTCCGCGAGAACCAATTCCAGACGGGGGGCAACATGTTTTCGCGCCGGCTTCTCCCTTCGCCAGGCTCGCTGACCAAGCTGGATCTGCGCCTCGGTCTTTGCGCCCTGCTTTCCGTCTGTCTGTCGGCCTGCGTGGCCCCGGCGCAGAAACCCTCGGCGGGACACCTGCTGAACGAGGCACTCCCGGCACCGGTCGCGCGCACCCAGATTCCCCAGCCGGTGCAGCTGAGTCCCGTGCCGCCCAGGCCCAAGGCCGGCCCCAGGGTCGAGACTTACAGCGTGGTGGTGCAGAACGTGGAGGCCAGGGAGCTCCTGTTCGCCCTGGCCCGGGATGCCAAGGTGAACGTGGACATCCATCCCGGCATCATGGGCACCGTCACCCTGAACGCCCTGGACCAGACCCTGCCCCAACTGCTGGAACGCATCGGCAAACAGGTGGACATGCGCTGGGAAATGGATGGCCCCAACCTGTCGGTGATGCCCGACTCGCCCTTCCTGCGCACCTACAAGGTGGATTACGTGAACATGGAGCGGAATGCCAGCGGCACCGTCTCGGTCACTACCCAGGTCTCTTCCTCGGTTCCCGGCAGCACCGGCGGCCAGGTCTCGGGCGGCTCCAGCAACAACTCCGTGACCAAGATCGAGAACACCTCGAAGAACCATTTCTGGGAGAGCCTGACCCAGAACATCAAGGACATCCTCAGGGAAACGGACAAGATCCTGCCGGAGGGCTCCAGCGAAGAAGTGGAGGAAGTGAGCGGCAACGTCGCCACCACCGGCACCGGCGCCCAGCCCACGGCGGCCCGCGGCTCCGGCAAGGGCCGCACCGGCACGACCACCGCCGCCGCCGCGCTGGCCACCAGTCCCAACGCGGCGGAGCTGCAAAACCAGGGCCTGCGCGTCGTGCGCCGCACGACCTTCCGCGAGGCGGCTTCCGTCATCGCCAATCCGGAAAGCGGCATCATCAGCGTGCGCGCCACGTCCCGCCAGCACGGCAAGATCCAGGAGTTCCTGGGCCAGGTCCTGGGTTCCGCCCGGCGCCAGGTCATGATCGAGGCCACGGTGGCGGAAGTGCGCCTGGATCGCAACTACCAGCAGGGCATAGACTGGTCGCTTCTGCCCTTCGGCAACACGGGCTTTCGTATCGGGCAGGTTTCCGCCACCGGCTCGAACCTGAACGCTGCGGGCACCACCAAGTTCATCGGCCAATATTTCAACACCACGTCGCGCGTCGGCAACATCGGCGCATCCATCAAGCTGCTGGAGACCTTCGGCAACGTCAAGGTGCTCTCCAGTCCCAAGATCAGCGTGCTGAACAACCAGACCGCCGTACTCAAGGTGGTGGACAACGAGGTCTATTTCACCATCAAGGCGGACACCACGGCGACGGCACAAGTGGGCACCACCACCACCTACACCACCACCGTCAATTCCGTGCCGGTGGGCTTCGTCATGAACGTCACGCCCCAGATCAGCGAAGGCGACACCGTGGTGCTGAACGTGCGCCCGAGCATCTCGCGCAAGATCGGCTCCGTCCTCGACCCGAACCCCAGCCTCGCGCTGGCCAACATCCAGAGCCCGGTCCCGGTCATCCGCACCCGGGAAATGGAGTCGGTGATGCGGATAGAAAACGGCAATGTGGCGGTCATGGGCGGCCTGATGGAAGACAGCTTGAGCAATACGGATGACACCATCCCCGGACTGAACCGCATCCCCGTCCTGGGCAGCCTGTTCGCCAACCGCAACGACGAGAGCGTGCGCACGGAGCTGGTGGTTTTCCTGCGGCCCACGGTCATCAAGTCTGCCAGCCTGGACGGCGATTACCGGAACTGGCGTGATCAAGTGCCCAGCCGGGACTTCTTCAGCCACAACCCCGGCCTGCCAAGCCCGGTTACGGCGCCGTAACCGTCATGGCTATTGAAGCCCCCCGAGCATGAAAGCCATGACGCTTTCCCTCACCCCCCACCCCTCTCCCGCAAGCGGGCGAGGGGAGCGTCGTGAGTCGCTAAAGCGACTTTCACAGAAATGCTGAGGTACCCGCCATGACACCTCTGCCCAGAAACGACGCCAAGGGTGGCGCCGAGCACCTGACGCTGGCCTATCCCGGCCCCACCACGGCACAAGCGCCGCAGGTCGTTCCGCCGAACGGCCTGCCCGGATTCCTGTCCAGCGAGTCCGTGCGGCTCGCCCTGGCCGCCCTGGGTGGCGCCGGCCTGGCCGTGCTGCTGATGGAAAGCTTCTTCCGCCCGCCCCAGGCCTTGCCTGCCCCGCCCCAGGCCCGTCTGGCGGCCGCGGCACCGGCCACGCCCGCCACGATCCCGCTGCCGCAGGCCGGCCTGAAGAAGCCCGCCGCCGCGCCACCGGCTCAGGCCGACAAGACCCCGGCGGCCGCCGCGTCCCGTTCGATCCGACCCGAGGCCGGCGAGCGCGCCAGGCTCTCCCCATCGGCCCCATCCTCCGGCCGCCTGGACGGCGAAAGCGATGCCCTCCTGAACGAGCAGGCCATCACCATCCGCCACGGTGCCGGCAATGCCCGCCTCAACCCGGTGCTGCTTTCGGCCTGGAGCGCCTTCCAGGCGGGCAACCTGAAGGATGCCCTGGCCGGATACCAGCGCGCGGCCCAGGAAGAGCCCAACAACACGGATGCCCTGCACGGCCTGGCCGCCATCGCCCTGCGCCAGGGGCGGCCGGCGGAAGCGGCCACCATGTATCGGCACATCCTGGAGCTGGCGCCTCAGGACACCCTGGCCCAGACCAGCCTGGTGTCGCTCGCGCAGGCCCCCGCCGGCGAGACGGAGGAGAGCCATCTCCAGTCCATCCTGGCCAGGGCGCCCCAGTCCGCCGCGGCGCAGTTCTCCCTGGGCAACCTCTATGCACGGGACGGCCGCTGGCGGGAAGCGGAACAGGCCTATTTCAATGCTCTGGCGCTCGAACCCGACAATCCCGACTACTGCTTCAACCTGGCGGTCAGCCTGGATCAGCTCGGACAAGGCCGGGAGGCCGCGCGCCATTACCGC
Source organism: Rhodocyclaceae bacterium (assembly GCA_028714035.1). Taxonomy (GTDB): domain Bacteria; phylum Pseudomonadota; class Gammaproteobacteria; order Burkholderiales; family Rhodocyclaceae; genus JAQTNA01. The sequence goes on along the minus strand of JAQTNA010000021.1, from coordinate 6,378 downwards.
GCGGCCCTCGCCCAGTCTGCCGGCCACCCAACCGGCTTCGACCCCGCCCAGGCCGCGGCGCGCCTGGCCGAACTGGAACCTTGAGGGCGTCGGACTTGCCAATGGCTACGGCAGAAATGTCACCCGTGGGGCGGACGGTAGGGTGGGCAAAGCGTAGCGTGCCCACGCAAATGCCCACGTTCGCCAATTTCCCGCGTGGGCAGGTGAGGCCTGCCCACCCTACGTTCCTCCGCGTCTCGGCGATTAATTCTGAGTATCTAGGATCATGGACACCCTAGTCGCCCGACACCAGGCACTCGGCCAGGCCCTGCTCGAACACGGGATCATCAGCGAAGACCAGTTGCGCATCGCGCTTCAGGAGCAGAGCACGTCGAGCGCGCCCCTGGGCCATCTGCTGGTTTCCCTGGGTTTCGTGTCGGAGGCCGTCCTGCGCGACGCCCTGGGCACCGCCCTGGGCAAGAAGAGCGTCAGCCTTTCCAGCGCGCTGGTGGATGCCAGCGCGGTCCAGCTCGTGCCCCAGGAGGTCGCGCGCCGCCATCGGCTGATACCCCTGGCCTACGACGGGCACCGTCTCACCGTGGCCATGGCGGACGTGCACGACATCGTCGCCCTGGACCACCTGCGGGCCCTCGTGCCGGACGACGTGGCCCTGGAACCGGTCATCGCCGGGGAGCAGGAAATCGCCCGGGCGATTGACCAGTACTACGGCCACGAGCTCTCCATTGACGGCATCCTGCACGAGATCGAAACCGGCGAGATTGACTACCGTTCCCTCACCACCGCCGGCAGCGATGAATACAGCCAGCCGGTGGTGCGCCTGATTGATGCCCTGCTCACGGATGCGGTGAAGCGCGACGCCTCCGACATCCACTTCGAGCCGGAGCAGAACTTCCTGCGCATCCGCTACCGCATTGACGGCATGCTGCGCCAGATCCGCGTCCTGCACAAAACCTACTGGCCGGCCATGGCCGTGCGCGTCAAGGTCATGAGCGGCATGAACATCGCCGAGAGCCGCGCGCCCCAGGACGGGCGCATCTCCTTGAACGTCAGCGGCCGCAGCGTGGATTTCCGCGTCTCGGTGCAACCCACGGTCCACGGCGAAAACCTGGTGCTGCGCATCCTGGATCGGCAGAAGGGCCTGGTGCCCTTGACCGAACTGGGTCTCCGGGATCAGCACGTCGCCCAGTTGCATCTGATGATGGAGCGGCCCGAGGGCATCATCCTGGTCACCGGCCCCACCGGCAGCGGCAAGACCACCACCCTCTACGCGGTGCTCAGCCAGATCAACAACGAGGCGATCAACATCATGACCCTGGAGGATCCGGTGGAATACCCCATCGCCATGATCCGCCAGACCTCCATCTCCGAGACTTCCAAGCTGGATTTCGTCGACGGCATCCGCTCCATGATGCGCCAGGATCCGGACGTGATCCTGGTGGGAGAGATCCGGGACAAGGACACGGCGGTGATGACCTTTCGCGCCGCCATGACCGGGCACCAGGTCTATTCCACCCTGCACACCAACTCCGCTCTGGGCGCCATTCCCCGCCTGCTCGACATCGGCATTCCGGCGGAAACCATGGCCGGCAACATCATCGGCGTCATCGCCCAAAGGCTGGTGCGCAGGCTGTGCCCCCACTGCAAACGACCGGTGCCGGCCCAGCCCCACGAAATGCGGCTCTTCGGTCTGGATGAAGACATCCCGCCACCCACGATCTACCAGGCCACGGGTTGCCGCGAGTGCGAGTTCCAGGGCTACCGGGGACGCATGGCCATCATGGAACTCCTGCGCCTGGATCCGGATCTGGACGAGCTGATCGCCCGCCGCGCCACCCTGCGGGATATGCGTGCCCTGGCCTCCAGCAAGGGTTTCATCACCCTGGCCCAGGACGCCGTGTCCCGGGTGCTGGACGGACACACCTCCATGGCGGAGGTGGCGCGGGTGGTGGACCTCACCCACGGCACGGCCCTGTACTGAGGAATCATGTCCCTGTTCATCTACCAAGCCATGGATACCCAGGGCCACATCATTCGGGGTCAACTCCAGGCGGTGAACCTCGTGGACCTGGAATCCAGGCTGAAACGGCTCGGGCTGGACCTGGTGGACGGGCAGGTTTCCATCCCGCGCATCTGGCATTTTTCCCGCGGTGTTCCGCGGCGGGAACTCATCAACTTCTGTTTCCACATGGAAATGCTGGCCCGGGCCGGCATCCCCATCATGGAAGCCATGGCCGACGTGCGGGACACCACCGAAAATGCCCGTCTGAAAGAAACCATGGCCACCCTGATCGAGGGCGTGGAAGGCGGGCAGCACCTCTCCCGCGCCATGGAGGAACACCCGGACGTGTTCTCCGGCGTCATGGTCAGCGTGATCCGGGCCGGCGAGCAGTCCGGCCGACTCCAGGACGTGCTCCTGAAGCTGGCGGAAAACCTGAAATGGGAAGACGAACTGGCTTCCTACACCCGAAGGCTGTTCATCTACCCGGCCATCGTCAGCACCATGGTCCTCCTGGCCCTGTCCGTGGCCATGATCTTCGTCGTGCCGCAACTGTCCCAGCTCTTTGCCAATTCCGGCCAGCAACTGCCCCTCCACACCCGGGCACTGATCGGGACTTCGTTCTTCTTCGTCCATTACTGGCAGGCGATGCTCGCCTTCCTGACCCTGGTCTTCGTCGGCCTGAAAATCGGCCTGGCCACCCTGCCGGAGCTGCGCTTCCGTTTCGATGGCCTGAAACTGCGTCTGCCCATCGTCGGCAACATCCTGAAGAAGATCATCCTGTGCCGCTTCACCTCGCTCTTCGCCCTGATGTATTCCTCCGGCATCACCATCATGGACGCCGTGCGCCTGTGCGAGGGCATCGTCGGCAATACCGTGGTGCGCGCCGGCCTGATCGAGGCGGCGGCCCACATGACCGAAGGGCAGAGCCTGACCGAGGCCTTCTCCAAGGCCGGCGTGTTCCCGCCCCTGGTGATCCGCATGATGCGCGTCGGCGAGCAGGCCGGCAACCTGGAGCAGGCCCTGTCCAACGCCTCCTATTTCTTCGATCGGGACGTGAAGGAGACCACCCTGCGCCTCCAGGCCATGATAGAGCCCCTGCTCACCGTGATATTGGGCGGCATCATGGCCTGGGTCATGCTGTCCGTGCTCGGCCCGGTCTACAACATCATCACCAAGCTGAAGGTCTGAGCCATGTCCTCCGAGCGCCGCATCCTGCAACTCGACGCCGGCCAGGCCAGCGTACACCTCTGGCGACGGGGGGAACTGCTGTGCGAGGCCAGTTTCCCGGCGGATGCGGCGGGGGCCGCCACCTTCGCCGCCCACGTCGCCCGACGGCCGGACAGCCACTACACGGTAGTCGCCGACGTGAACGAGGAAGGCTTCCAGGTCGACACCATTCCTTACGTTCATGGCAAGAGCCGCAGCGCGCTGCTTCAGAGGAAGCTCGCCCAGGCGTTCTACGGCTCGCCCCTGACCCTTGCCCTCTCCCTGGGGCGGGAAATGAACGGCAAGGGCACGGGCCGCCGCGACGAACGGGTGCTCATGCTCGGCCTCACCCATGGCGACTTCTTCAAGCCCTGGCTGTCCGCCTTGCGCCAGGCCAAGGCCACCCTCTCCGGCCTCTACTCCACGGCCCAGTTGTCCGGCGTCCTGGCGCGCCGCCATCTGCACGAGGCTGAGCCCCACTTCATCCTCATCACCCTGGGCCGGGCCGGCATCCGGCTCTGCTTCTTCGAGGCCGGCAGGCTGCGCTTTTCCCACCTCGGCCCGGCCGCGGACAGCTTCGGCGAAGGGGGCCTGGACGCCCTCGCGGCCGCCTGTGCCCGGGAATCGGCGCGGCTATTGACCTACCTCCACGGACAACGCCTCGTGCCGCGGGACGAGGCCCTGCCCTGCCTGATCCTGGCCCATCCGGAGCAACACGCGACTTTCGCCGCCCACTGCCAAAGCACGCCGGAACTGGACTTCCGATTCCTGGACCTGCTGGCCGTGAGCCGCGGCGCCGGACTGGTGGCCCTGCCCACGAATTCCAGCGCGGAGACTCTCCTCCTGCATCTGGCGGCCTCCCAGGCGCCCGCCGAGCAATTCGCGCCCGACGCGGAGCGACACCTCTACCGCCTCTGGATGGCGCGGCGCTGGCTGCTCGCCGGCACCGGCGTCATTCTCGGCCTGTGTCTCCTGCTGGCCGGAGCCGAATCCTGGCTCGCCCTGAGCGCCCAGTCCCGAGCCGCGCAACTGCACGCCGAGGCCCGAACCCTGTCGGCGGAATACCGGGCGCGGCTGGATGCCCTGCCGCCCTTGGCCACCCTGCCCGAAAACCTGCGTACGCTTGCGGCCAGCTACCGGGCGCTGGAAATCCGCAGCGCCTGGCCGGACGACAGCTACATCCTGCTCAGCCGCGTCCTCGATGGCTTTCCGGAAGTCAGCCTGAAGAAGCTGGAGTGGTCCGTGAGCGGGAACGAAGACGGCAGCGAGGCCCGACGGACGCCCGGCAGCTCCGATTTCCACGTCGTCCTCACCCTCCACGCCACCCTTCCCCCCGAGACCGGACTGCGCCAGCAACTGGCGATCGTCGAGGCCTTTTCCGCCGCGCTGGCCCGCGATCCCGCCCTGCATGTCGTAACCCTGGAACGCCCCCTGAACATGGAACCGGGCAAATTGCTCAGGGGCAGCGGTGATCGCGGGGAGGAAACGGCCAAACCTCAATTCAGCCTGCGTCTCAGCAGGCGCCTTTGATCGGCCATCATGCCCCTGCGCGAAGACCTACGCACCCAACGCCGAGCCTTGCTCCTCGGGCTGGCCATGGTCGTGGCCGGAATCGGCGCCACGGGCCTTGCCCACCTGTACCACCGGGAAGCGGAAGATACCGTGCGCCTGGCGCTGGCCGAGAAAAATGCCTTCCAGTCCCGCCTGGCCCGCATGGCTCAGGAGGAGCAGGAAATTCAGGCCGGGGACGCCCTGTTCCGGCAACTGGCCGAGCGGGGCATCCTGGGCGAGGAAAAGCGCATGGACTGGCTGGAGAGAATCGCGCGCATCCGGGCGGAACGCAGGCTGGGCGACATCCAATGGGAGATTTCTCCCCAGCGCCCCCTGGAAGCCGAATTCGCGCCGGGCGGCAAGGGGGAACTGGAGTTCATGGCCAGTAGCCTGCGCTTGCGCCTCTCCCTCCTGCACGAGGAAGACCTGCTGCGCTTCATCAAAGACCTCAAGGACAGCATGCCGGCCTATGTACGCATCCGGCAATGCAGCCTGGAGCGCCTGCCCCGGAATGAAGACAGGCGCGGCCCCGCCCCGCAATTGCAGGCCGAATGCCAGGTGGACCTCATCACCCTGAGAAAGCGCGCATCCGCGGCCAAGCAGCCATGAAATTCAATTCACCGCAGTGCGGTTCAAATGGTTTCAACGCCATGGCCCTGGCCCTTTTCCTCGCTTGCGGCCCGGCTTGCGCGGAGGACGCCACGCTGGGCCGGCTGTTCTTTACCCCCGAGCAGCGGGCCGGCATGGACCTGGAGCGCCTGACCGGGGTTCCCGGCGCCGGCGGCAGTGGCGCCTCGGTCAAGTTGAACGGCATCATCCGCAACCGGGCCAGCGGCGATCACACCATCTGGCTCAACGGCGTTCCCTGGCATGGCAAAGACCGCCTGACCGGAGCCTCCCCTGCCCAAGACAACCCGGCCAGCGCCCGCATCACCACCGCCAGCGGCGCCCCCGTGGAAGTGCGCGTCGGGCAGATCACCGACCGGGCCACCGGGCAAAACAGCGCGCCCCTGGCGGACAAGAGCATCACCATCCACCGGGAAGCCGGCCGTGAGCGGTGAAGAGTCGAGAGTTGTAGGTCGGGATTCATCCCGACATCAATCTCATGGGCCGGCCCTTCGGCTATGCTCAGGAGCGCTTTCATCCCGCCAGCGCGGCTACGCCCTGCTTCTGCTCCTGGCCATGATGGGCCTCTTCGTCCTCCTTTTCGTGGCCCGCTCCGCCGACACCCTGGCGCCCCGCCCCTCCGCCTCCCGCATATCCCCCGTCACAGCGGACGCCCTGAGACAGGCCAAGGAGGCACTCATAGGGTATGCGGCGACGTACTCGGACACTCACTCTTATACATTCGGCTACCTGCCCACCCCGGACATGGGCACAACCCGGAACATGCCGCCTACCACTGCCGAAGGGCAAACCGGTGGAAATTTTACCGGCAACTCCCTAGAAATGTCGGCCATCGGTCACCTGCCCTGGAACACCCTGGGCCTGCCCCCGCAGGGCGATTGCACGAGTCTTATAGAAGACCGAGGAGGGATTCACGGTATTGGACGTTTGAGGCGGCGCGGAGGCGCTGGACTTTGAGTCCGCCCTTGTGTTTGACGGGGGCGTAGCGGATGAGG
>JAQTNA010000020.1 GCA_028714035.1 Rhodocyclaceae bacterium | reverse complement strand
GATCAACGTCCGATCCTCTGCGCTAAGATGCAATTCCGTCTGTTGCATGGTCCTCTCCTCGTCTTGAGATGGATATACAACAGCATAGTACATGTTTCGTTAATTACGTGTTTAAATACTAGCCTCTGCCTTCTCAGCCATACACCGGGAACTTCCTGCACAACTCCGAGACGCTCTCACGCGCCCTGGCAAGGGTGTCCTCGTCATTGGGGTTGTCCAGCACGTCGGCGATGAGTTCGGCGATTTGTTCCGCCTCGATCTCGGTGAAACCGCGGGTGGTCATGGCCGGCGAGCCGATGCGGATGCCCGAGGTGACGAAGGGCTTCTGCGGATCGTTGGGGATGGCGTTCTTGTTTACGGTGATGTGAGCCTTGCCCAAAGCCGCTTCCGCTTCCTTGCCCGTGATGTTCTTGGAACGCAGATCCACCAGGAACACGTGGCTCTCGGTGCGGCCGGAGACGATGCGCAGGCCGCGGGTTTGCAGCACGCGGGCCATGACCCGGGCGTTGTCCAGCACCTGTTCCTGGTAGTCGCGGAACTCGTGGGTCGCGGCTTCCTTGAAGGCCACCGCCTTGCCGGCGATGACGTGCATCAGGGGACCGCCCTGGAGTCCGGGGAAGATGGCCGAATTGATGGCCTTCTCGTGCTCCGCCTTCATCAGGATGACGCCGCCCCGGGGGCCGCGCAGGGTCTTGTGGGTGGTGGAGGTCACCACGTCGGCATGGGGCACCGGGTTCGGGTAGAAACCGGCGGCGATCAGGCCGGCATAGTGGGCCATGTCCACCCAGAAGATGGCGCCGACTTCCTTGGCTACCTTGGCGAAGCGTTCCCAGTCTATGCGCAGGGCGTAGGCGGAAGCACCGGCGACGATGATCCGGGGCTTGTGCTCCCGGGCCAGGGCTTCCATCTTGTCGTAGTCTATTTCTTCCTTCTCGTTCAGACCGTAGGCCACGACCTTGAACCACTTGCCGGACATGTTGAGCGCCATGCCGTGGGTCAGGTGGCCGCCTTCGGCCAGGCTCATGCCCATGATGGTGTCGCCGGGCTTGGCGAAGGCCATGAGCACCGCCTGGTTGGCTTGCGAGCCGGAGTTGGGCTGAACGTTGGCACAATCGGCGCCGAACAGCTTCTTCAGCCGGTCAATCGCCAGTTGCTCCACCACGTCCACGTGCTCGCAGCCGCCGTAGTAGCGCTTGCCCGGATAGCCCTCCGCATACTTGTTGGTGAGCTGGGAGCCCTGGGCTTCCATGACGGCGTGGCTGACGTAATTTTCCGAGGCGATCAGTTCGATGTGATCTTCCTGGCGGCGGTTCTCGCCCTGGATGGCCTGCCACAGTTCGGCATCGACCTTGGCCAGGGTGTTCTGCTTGGAAAACATGGCAAGTACCTGGGGAAGTAAGAGAAAGGCGCGAATTTTATCACGCCTGCACGGGGCCATCTGCCCGAGTTAGAATCGGGGGCTTGTGAATCAGATCAACATCTCACCGCAAAGGCGCGAAGACGCAAAGTGCCGCGAAGAAAACCTGAAAGAAGACACAAGGCGAGGTGTGCGGATGTCGCGTAAACCTTTCATCTTGAGCCTTGATTCTTGTCTCCTTTGCGGCCCTTTGCGTTCTCTGCGCCTTTGCGGTGAGGTTTTGACGTTTCATTTCAATAAGGGATGGCATGAGTGATCGAATCTGGAAACCTAATGTGACCGTGGCGGCCGTGATCGAACGAGAGGGGCATTTCCTCCTGGTGGAAGAGGAGACCGCCGACGGCGTGCGCTTCAACCAGCCGGCGGGGCATCTGGACGAGGGTGAGTCGCTGGTTCAGGCCGCGGCGAGGGAAACCCTGGAGGAGGCGGCCTGGCATTTCGAGCCGCGTTTCCTGGTGGGGGTCTATCTCTGGCCGCGGCCGGAACGGGACATCACCTACCTGCGTTTCGCCTTCGGCGGCGAGATCAGCGCTTTCGAGCCGGAGCGGCGACTGGACACGGGCATCCTGCGCGCCGTGTGGATGACCCTGGAGGAGGTGAAGGCCTGCCGGGCGAGGCACCGCAGCCCCCTGATCCTCCAGTGCATCGAGGATTACCTGGCCGGCCGGCGCTACCCGCTGGAATTGATCCGGCATTACGAGTAAATACAATAGATTCACCGTAGAGGCGCGGAGAAAACCTACGGCTATGACGCTGGGGCGCGCCCGATCACTGGCGGCCGTTTGGCAGGAAGTTTTTGCTTTCCTCCGCGCCTCCGCGTCTCTGCGGTTCAAATTGTTTTCAAAATGAAAGGATTTCCCATGTCTGACAAGGGAACGGTGGTCGTCGGCATGTCCGGCGGCGTGGATTCTTCCGTGGCGGCGATGCTCCTGAAGCGCCAGGGCTGGAAGGTGGTCGGCCTGTTCATGAAGAACTGGGAAGACGACGATGACGCCGAATACTGTTCCTCGCGCCAGGATCTGGTGGATGCGGCCTCGGTGGCCCATGTCCTGGGCATCGAACTGGAGGTGGTGAATTTCTCCGCCGAGTACAAGGATCGGGTGTTCGCCGAGTTCCTGAAGGAATACCAGGCGGGGCGCACGCCCAATCCGGACGTGCTGTGCAACTCCGAGATCAAGTTCAAGGCCTTCCTGGAACATGCCCTGAAACTCGGCGCCGAACGCATCGCCACCGGCCATTATGCCGGCGTGCGCCGGGTCGAGACGGAGATGGGCAGCGAATTCCAGTTGCTGAAGGCCGAGGATGGCACCAAGGACCAGAGTTATTTCCTGCATCGCCTGAACCAGAGCCAGTTGTCCCGCACCCTGTTCCCCCTCGCCGGGGTGTACAAGCGGGAGGTGCGCAAGATGGCCGCGGAGGCCGGCCTGCACAATTTTGCCAAGAAGGACTCCACCGGCATCTGCTTCATCGGCGAGCGGCCCTTCAAGGAGTTCCTCTCCCGTTACCTGCCTTCGATGCCGGGCGAAATCCGCACCCTGGATGGAAACAAGCTGGTCGGGCAGCATGATGGCCTGATGTTCCATACCCTGGGCCAGCGGAAGGGGCTGGGCATCGGTGGGCAGAAGGGCGGCGCCCTGTCCGGCGAGCACGATGCCTGGTATGTGGCGGGCAAGGACCTGGAGAAGAACGTGCTTTACGTGGTGCAGGGGCACGAGCATCCCGCCCTGATGGCGGACCGCCTCACGGCCCGCGATCTGTCCTGGGTCAGCGGCCGCATGCCCCATACCCACTGGGTGTACACCGCCAAGACCCGCTACCGTCAGGAAGATGCCGCCTGCGAGGTGGAGACGGTGGACGCGAGCCGCTGCGAGATTGTTTTCGCCGGCCCCCAGTGGGCCGTCACCCCCGGCCAGTCCGTGGTGCTCTACGAGAGCCTGGTGTGCCTCGGCGGCGGGGTGATTCAGGGCTGATAAGCGGCCTCCGCGCCCGTCGGCTACGACCTTGGACTAGGCCATCAGGCCTAGAGAAGACTGGCCGCGTCTGGGCTACCATGGTGCCCTCTTTTTCCAAGGCGGGGCGCGGTGAAATTCCTGGTGATAGACGACCACGAGATGGTGCGGGAGGGACTGTGCGGGGTTCTGGCCGGGCTCTATGGCAACATTGAATTGGTGCAGGCCGGCAGCGTCGCCGAGGGGCGGGAAATCATCCGCTCGGACCACGGTTTCGATCTGGCCATCCTGGACATGGTGCTGCCGGATGGTAGCGGCCTTGAACTCATGGACGAACTGGAGCTCTTCCACCCCGAGGTGCCCATGATCGCGGTCTCGGGCGACAACTTCTACATGGACGAGGCGCTGCGCCGCGGCGCCCTGGGTTTTCTGCCCAAGTCGGCGGACAGCGACGATTTCCTGGAGGCCATCGGCTCGGTGCTGGCCGGCCAGGTCTATGTGCCCAATTCCCTGGGGCAGGCGGAGCGTTCGCCCTACCTCTCCGCCGGTCTGGACGACGAACCATTGCACGCCACGGGATCGTCGCCGCGCCTGAGCGGGCGGCAGAAGGTCGTTCTGCGCCTCATCATGCAGGGTCTGTCCAACAAGGACATCTCCGAGCGCCTGACCCTGGCGGAAAGCACCGTCAAGGTCCATGTCAGCGCCATCCTTCGGGCGCTGAATGTCCACAGCCGGACCCAGGCCGTGCTCACGGCCGCCAGGTTGAAGATTCTGGCATGAGGTGTAGGGGCGGCCCCGTTGGTCGTCGCCGCCCTATTTTCCCAGCATCCTGTGCAGCAGGGTGCGCAGCTTGGCCGAGGAAAGCGGTTTGTGCAGCAGCGCGAGGCCGGCTTCGCGCGCCATGCGCAGGACTTCCGGGTCGGTATCGCCGCTGATGAGGATGGCGGGGATATCCTCGCCGAACTCCCTTCTCAGTGTCCGGGCCACGTCGGTGCCCTTTTCTCCGTCCTGGAGCCGGAAATCGCATAGCAGGGCATCCGGGATGAGGCCGATACGCCTTACCCTTTCCTCGGCCTGTTTTCCGCCGGCCGCGGGTAGAACCAGGCAACCCCAGGACTCCAGGAGACTGGCGACGCTCTCCAGGACCAGTTCGTCGTCATCCACCACCACCACGATCTTGCCGTCCAGCGCCAGGTTCGGCAGGAGGCGCGACGACTTCGCCTGGGCCGCATCCGTGGGCAACGCCAGTGGCGCTTCCACCGCGAAAATCGAGCCCTTGCCCAGTTCGGACAGGAGCTCCAGGCGCAAATCCAGGAGCGTGGCCAGCCGCTTGACGATGGCCAGGCCCAGGCCCAGGCCCTGGCTGCGGTTGCGCCCGGGATTTCGCAACTGCACGAACTCCTGAAAGATGGAATCGAAGGCTTCCCGGGGGATGCCTATGCCGGTGTCGCGGACCTCGATGCGCACCCGGTTGCCACGACGCCGGCAGGCCACCAGAATGCCGCCCTTTTCCGTGTAGCGCACGGCGTTGGCGACCAGATTGAGCAGGATGCGTTCCAGGAGTACCGGATCCGTATGCACCCAGAGCGGCGACGGCCTGATGCGCAGAAACAGGTTCTTGGCCGCCGCCGCCCCGGAGAAATCGCTTTCGAGCCGGGCGAGCATCTGGGCGGCGGCGAAAGGCGTCTTTTCCGGCGTCAGCACGCCGGCATCCAGCTTGGAAATGTCCAGGAGGCCGTCCAGCAGGCCACCCAGCGCCTTGACCGATTCCGCGATCTGCTCCACCAGCCGCCGCGCTTCGGGCAGGACCGTCTGCTGCTGCAACTGCCCGACGAACAGGCCCAGGGCGTGCATGGGCTGGCGCAGGTCGTGGCTGGCGGCGGCCAGGAAGCGGGACTTGGCCACGTTGGCGCGCTCCGCGTCGTCCTTGCGCACGCGCAGTTCTTCCGTGGCCTCGCCGATGCGCCGGTGCATCTCCTCCTGATTCAGGGCAAGCTGGGCCACCATCCGGTTGAGGGATTCGGCCAGACGCGCCAGCGACCCCCCGACTTCCGTGCCTACCTGCACCTGAAAGTCGCCCTGGCTGATACGGCCCACGGCCCGCTCCAGATCCTCGATGGGTTTGCTGACTCTGCGGCTCAAGCGCATGGCCAGGATGCCGGCGATGGCGAGAACCAGCAGGGCCATGCCCAACCCGGTGACGAGAAGATCCGCCTTCTTCTTCATCAGAGGGCCGCGGTCCATGGCCAGGAGCACCTTGCCCCTCTCCTGAGTGAGCTTCTTGCCCTGGTCGAGGCTGTCGTCCTCCAGGGCGAGGAAGGGGGCGTGGATGGGGGCGCTGTAGAGCAGCAGGCTGCCGATTTCCGTCCAGTATTCGCCTGCCCTGGCGCTTTGTGGCAGGAAAGACAGTATGTCGGAGCGCTGGCTGCTGTGGGCAAGCAGCTTCCCGTCCGTGCCGGTGATGATGACGCCAACCGTGTTCGCTTCGGCCAGGGCCGTGTCAGCCAGGGATTGCAGAACCTGCTGGTTTCCGGAGAACACCCCGTATTCGGAAGCCACGGCGATCTGCCTGGCCCGCGCCCGCTCCTGTTCGTGCAGGGCGGTGTCCAGGTCGCCGAAACGGGCGCTGACAAAGAAACTTGCGAGCAACACGGCGATGACCGCCGCCGGCAGCAGCGCGGCCAGAAGCACGCGTGCGCGAATATCCAGATTCCTCATGGCAGGTGCTCCGATTGCCGCAGACGGTCTCTCAGGGTGTTTTCCGGTTCCACGCCGATGCCCAGCGAACGGGCGACATGGGGGTTGGTGCCGACATCGAAATCGCGGGCATATTGGGGGAGCGGCAGCGGACGGCCTGCCAGGAAGCTGCGGGCCATGTCGGCCGCCTGGCTGCCGATCCGGGTGGGCGTGGAATACAGGGCCAGGAGCGCACCGGCCTTGACGTAGGCGGGTGAAAAGCCGACCAGCGGCACCCGGAAACGGTAGGAGGTGAGCAGGATGTCCTGGATGGTCCGGCTGTTGTAGACGGATGGGTCCGGGAGGGCCAGCAGGAGGTCCGCCTCGGGCAGCAGGCGCTGGAGCGCCGGATAGATTTCACTTTCGGCATGCACGGGCGCCGACAGGAGACTCATGCCCAGTTCCTGCGCTGCGGCGCTAAATGCGGCCGCCTGGGGTTCGGATGCGCTGCCCACGAGCAGGGCCACGCGCTTGCGCTCCGGAAACGCCTGATGCAGCAGGGCGAGTTGGCGTCGAGGCGGAAGGTCCAGGAATACCGCGGAAAGCTTCTGGTGCTCCCTCCCGTAGACCTGGGCGGAGAGGTTTTCGAAGCTGGCTTTGGGGATGAGGATGGCCAGAACCGGCGCGGGCGCACCCATGCGGGCCACGGTCTCGGTGGCGCTCACGCCCACGGTGACGATCAGGGCCGTGCCTTTGGGCACGGGTTCCTGGCCGTTTACCAGGACGATGTTTGCGCCCGGGGCACGGCCCAGTTCCGTGCGCAGGGCTTCCAGAACCTCCAGATGGGGACGCCCGGTTTCGCTCAGGAGGACGGCCACGGTGGCCTGCGGCTCGGCGCGAGCCATTCCGACGGCCAGCAGGGCGCAGCACACCAACAGGTGCCATGCCTTCGCCGCCAGACGGAGCGTCATCGGAAACTCCTCAGAAGTTCATGCTAATACCGGCCAGGATGCGCCGCTGAAACAGGTAGTAGGTATCAGTTTCGTAGTACGAGGGCCCCAGGTTCTGGGCCGTCACCGAGACTTCCCCCCGAGTGGGGCCGACGTGGAAGGGGTAGGCCAGGCGCACATCCACCCGGCAATAGGGAGGGATCACCTTGGGCTCGGGCTGGCCCGGCCAGAACATCCCGCCTACGGAATAGACCATGACGGAGAGGCTCATGTCCTGCGGCAGTTTCTGGAACAGGGCCAGGGAAGTGCTGTGGGTGGGCAGGGTATCCGCATTCACCGGCTTGATGGCGGTGCTGTTGGGAAAGTAATCGCTGGCGATGCGCAGGAAAGACTGGTTCAGGACCAACCGGGTGCCGCTGGTGGGATGGAATTCCACCTGCCACTCGATGCCCCGTATGGAGGGGTTGTCCAGGTTCTGGAAGTCATGGGGGGTATTGGCGGGCCCCAGGCCGGCGGCTGCCGCGGTGGCGTTGACCAGGGAAGCCGGCACGAAGGAGACCGGGACGTGGTACAGGGCGGCAAGCTGGCCGGCAATCCAGTTGGTGACGGCGGGCGAGAGGGCAAACGGCGCGGGATAGGAAATCTGCTGCCCGAGGCCCTTGATGTTTTCATGAAACAGCCGTACGTCGGCCATGAGTCCCAGGGAGCGGAAGTTGCCCAGATAGCCGATCTCCCGGGAGGTGATCTCTTCCGGCTGGAAGTTTCCCCGGGCGAGAATCGTCCGCTTGGCGAGGGCACCTTGCAGGAAATAGCCCACGTTTGCCTTTTCCTCGAAGATCGAAGGTGCCCGGGTGGCCCGGGAGATTCCCGCGCGGAAGGTCTGATCCGGTGTCAGGTGGTAGCTCAGCATGGCCCTGGGGGAGTTGCTGGTGCCCGTCAGACTGCTGTGCTCCAGCGAGGTGCCCAGGTTGAGCAGGAAACCGGGATTGAGCCGCCATTCCCAGTTGCCGAACAGGCGCGCCATGTTCATGCGCAGGGTGTCGCCGGTGGCGAACAGGGGGACGGACTGGACCCCGTCGCGGCGCAGTTCCGCCCCCCAGACGATGCGCATGTCCTGACCGGGGCTGAAGGTGTGTTGCAGCTCCAGGTCGTCCCGGCTGGAGGTGCCCCCGTAATCCACGGTCACGCCGGGAAAGGCGGGGTCTCCGTAGAGGAAGTTGTCCACATAGCGCTCTTCCGTGTGGGAGAAGGCGAGGTGGAAGTCCTCTTCCGGGGAAAGGGTGCGCTGCCACTTGGCCTGGGCAAAGGCCGATGAACGGCGCTGCTCCCGGAACATGTCGCCGTTGTGGCTATAGTCGGCATTGGGGTAACCGGCGCCGCCGCTGGTGTCTACCGCGCCCGCCTGGAACTGGATCTCGTCCCTCATGGTGGCGCGCAAATCTGCGCGCAGGTTGAAGTGGCGCAGGTCGCGCTCGCTGGGGATGCCGTCAAACCCGTGGTCGGAACGCTGCCCCAGGGTGATGCGGTAGTCCAGTTGGCCGTCCCCGCCGCCATAGCGCAGCAGGTTGTCGTCTGCGCCCCGTTCCCCCATTCTGCGGGACAGGGTCCAGCCTTTGGTCTGGGACGAGTGCTTGGTGATGATGTTGGCCACGCCCAGGAAGGCGTCGGAACCGTAGGCGGCGGAGTTGGAGCCGCGCAGCACCTCGATGCGCTCGATGTCTTCCAGGGCCAGGGGGATGTTGTTCCAGTTCACGCCCCCCAGCATGAAGGGCGAGTAGACGGAGCGCCCGTCCACCAGTACCTGCATGTGCTGGCCGAACATGTCCAGGGCGCCGTGATAGTAGACCCGGGGGTTGGAGCCCGAATAGCCGACCTGGAAACCGGGCACCAGCCGGAACAGGTCCACGATTTCCCGTGCGCCGGACAGCCTGATGGCCTCGCCGTCAATGACCGTGACCGAACCCGGCGCCTCCGACTGGGGCTGGGCGAGGCGGGAGACCGAGAGCACCACGGGCAGTTCACCGAGAAAATCCTGTTCGCTGGGGTTGGGGGGGGAAGCGTGGACGTGCGCCGCGGACAGGGAGAAGGCGGCGAGGGCGGATAGGCGCAGGGTGGTACGGAACATGAGGACTCCTGGGGGGGGCGTGGGGCGAGCTTCAGCCCGCCATGGCCGGATGAATCCGGCCCCACAAAACCGGTGCTGCCCGCTTCAACTCCCCGGATTATCGGCCGAAAAAAGGGAAACTGGATATGCCGATGGCGCTCCGGGCGGTGGGTTCAGGCCGGGGAGGCGGGCTTGGCGGCAGCCAGGGATTCGGCTTCCTGCCAGAGGGCGCGCCCGAAGGACTTCCAGACCGGGCCGCCGTGGGTGCGCATGCCGTCCTCGGCGCTCTGTTCCATGGTCTTGAGCATGAGGGCGGCCAGGCCGAACAATTCGGTTCGCGCCATGGCCTGCCGGTCGTTCGGGTGCGTTGTCGCGGCGCGGGCCTCTTCGCTGGAATGGAGCAGGGCTTCCCGGGCCAGGGCGCGCACCTGCGCCTCATCGTCCCAGGCGATACCGAGGACGATGCCCTTGCGCTCGATTTCCTTCTCGATCGCGTCGGCTTCCTGCGGATAGTTTTCAAAGAGTCCCATGACCGCGGATTGTACCGCTTCCCTGAGGTGCCCAGACGTGGTTTGCGCCGTCACGAGGCATAATGGGTGCGAGGGGAACTATTGCGCGAAAGGATTAGGCCAAATGGCCGATAATCCCCGGAATCTGCGGGGGATGTGTCGGAATGATGCGCATGCCTGTTGTTCCCGGTTTGGAATACGGCTCGCTCGCAACTCGGGGGGAGGAAAGCTCATGATCATGGTTCTCAAGGCGGCCGTGCTTCGTGTCGCGCCCGTTCTGCTGTGCGCCCTGGCCGGCGCCGCCGGGGCCGGCACGAATGTGGAACTGGCCCAGGCGGACCAGTTGATGCACATGTCGCTGGAACAGTTGCTCAACGTGGAGGTCGTCGCCGCTTCCAAGTTCAGTCAGAGCGTGGATGATGCGCCCGCCTCGGTGACGATTCTCAGCAGCGACGACATCCGCAGTTTCGGCTACCGGACCCTCGGGGACGCCCTCTCTTCCGTGCGGGGCTTCTACATGACCGGCGACCGCATCTACAACTATGCGGGTGTGCGCGGCTTCTCGCCGCCGGGCGACTTCAACGACCGGCTGCTGGTCATGGTGGATGGTTACCGCACCAACGAGAACATCTTTGACAGCGGTTTTCTCGGCAGCGCCTTTCCCCTGGACCTGGACCTGGTGGACAGAATCGAGATCATCCGCGGGCCGGGCTCCTCGCTCTATGGGGGCAATGCCCTGTTCGGCGTGATCAATGTCATCACGAAGAATGGCGCGGACCTGGGCGGTGCCGAGGCCTCGGTGGCGCTGGCTCGCGACGGCAACGACCGGGAGCGCCTTTCCTGGGGCAAGCGCCTGGATAACGGGGGCGACCTGTTGTTCTCCGCTTCCCGGCAGCGCGCGGTTGGCCCCAGTCTGCAATTCCAGGATATTCCCGCCAATGGAGGCGTGACCTCGGGCACGGACTTCGATCATAACCAGAGCGTGTTCGCCAAATATTCCCTGGAAGGTTTTTCCCTGGAGGCGGCCTGGTCCCGGCGGGACAAGGGCAATCCCGCCGCCTATACGGGAACGGTATTCAACGATCCCGCGAGCGCGCTGCGAGACGAGATGGCCTTCGTGGATGCCCGCTATCGGCACACCCTGGACGGCGACATCCGGGCCGAAGGCCGGCTATTCGTCGGAAGCTACGACTACACGGGGCGCTATCTCTATGCCAACGCGCCGCTCGCCAATAGCCTCAACCTGGACATCGCCAGCGGCCGCTGGTGGGGCGGAGAACTGAAACTGCTGCGCGACCTGGGCAAGCACCGGCTCACGGCGGGCGTGGAGTTCCAGCAAAACTGGCGACAGGAGCAGGTCAATTACGACCTGGGCGCCGCCGGGTCGAACGTGGATGAGCATCATTCCAGCCGGCGCTGGGGGATGTACGCCCAGGATGACTATCGCCTCACCGGCGATACCAGTCTCTCGGCCGGTGTCCGCTATGACCGGGCGACCGGCGCGGACGGCAACTTCAGTCCGCGCCTGGCCACGGTGACGCGCCTTTCCCCGGATACGGTGCTGAAACTGCTCTACGGCAGTGCCTACCGCATGCCCAACAACTATGAACTTTATTACACCTTTCCGGGCCAGCAGGCGGCCAACCCCGGGCTCCGGCCCGAGCGCATCCGTACCTATGAAGCGACCCTGGACCACTACCTGACGAAATCCTTCCGCCTGAGCCTGGCCGCTTACCTCTACCGCATGAAGGACCAGATTGCCCAGGTGGTGGAGCCGACCAGCGGACTCTTGCAATACCAGAACCAGGGCGATATTTCAGGACGCGGCCTGGAGCTGGGGATGGAGAGCCGGTTCCAGAACGGCGCGCGCCTGCGGGGAAGTCTGGGGCTCCTGGAAACGGAGGATGCCCTGGGGCGGCAACTGGATAATTCACCGCGGCAATTGGCGAAACTCAGCCTCCTCTGGCCCTGGGCCGAGAGTTGGCGCGTGGGCGTGGAAGGCCAGGGTATCACCGCCCGCACCAGCGCCGGCGCCCGCGTGCCCGGCAACGGACGGGTGAACCTGACCCTCCTGCGGCCCCTGCGGGACGATTGGGAGTTTTCCGCCAGCGCTTACAATCTGTTCGATCGCCGGGTTCTGGATCCCGCCAGCAGCGATCCCGGCATTACCGCCAGCTATGGCACGGATCGCACCGCCATTCCGGCGGACGGGCTGGTGTGGCGTCTGAAGCTGACCCGCCGGTTCTGAAAGACGCCCTGATGCCCAAGAGAACTGGCACAATCAACCCTTTGTCGCATATGGTCTTGCACGGCCTTGTGCTGGCGGTGCTGGCGCTGGCGGGCAACGCCATGGGCGCGGCAGTGGACGAGGCACAGGTGAAGGCCGCCTTCGTCTTCAATCTTGTACGGTACGTGGATTGGCCGGAGGGCGCCCTACCCCCCGGGGCGCCGCTCACGGTTTGCCGTGCCGGAAGCGGCGCACTTTCCGCAGCGCTTTCCGTGCTGGAAGGACGGCAGGCGGGGGGGCGGCAAATTCGGGTGCGTTCTGTTGAAGGCGATCCCGCCGGATGTCAGGTGCTGGTCCTGGCGGACGGGGATGGCAATGGCCTCTTGTCTCGCGCCCAGGGTCGCCCCATTTTGACCATAGGCGAAGGCTGGGGGTTTCTGGAGGAGTCGGGCATCGTGGCCCTGGTGGTTCTGGACGGGAAGCTCGTTTTCGGCGCCAACATGGACGCGGCGCGCCGGGCCAACCTCCGTTTGAGCGCCCAGCTGCTGAAACTGGCTCGGCGGGTATTGGATGGCGCGGGAAAATGAGGCGAAATTGATTGTGGAATTCCTGAGGCAAAAATTTGCCGCGTTACCCTTGCGCGGCAAGCTCGGCCTGCTTGCCATCCTGTGCACGGCGCTGCCCCTGGCCCTGGCATTCACCGTCTCGGCCGTGGACCATTTTCATACCCAGCAGAAATCGGCGGAAATCCGGCTTTCCTCGTTGGCCAGTCTCATGGCGGCCAACGTGGAGTCCGCCGTGGTGTTCCAGGATCAGGCAAACGCGGCCCAGACCCTGGCGACCCTGGCGGTGATCCCCGAGGTGGCGGATGCCGACGTATGGGGTGCCGGCGGCCGGCCTTTCGCCCATTTTTCCCGGGCCGGCGGCGGTAATCCGACTTCGGTCCTGACCAGGGAACTGCGCCTCGTCAAGGATGGCGAGAACCTGGGAACCCTGCGGCTGCGTTGGGACATGGGCCCGGCGCTGGCGGAACTGTGGAGCGATCTGGTCCGCATCGCCGCCGTCTTCATTCTGGCCATGCTGGCGGTACTCGTGGCCGCGCAGTGGTTGCTGCGCATGGTGACCGACCCGCTGGCGCGCCTGGTACGGGCCGCGCGCCATATCGGCGCCTCCGGATCCTATGCCTTGCGCGTGGAAGGCGAGGGCAAGGACGAGGTGGGCGTGCTGGTGGGCGAGTTCAACGCCATGCTGGGCGAGATCGAACAGCGGGACGTGGAACTGGCCGGACACCGGGACCAACTGGAGGCGGAAGTCACCGAGCGTACCCGGGAACTGGTGCAGGCCAAGGAACTGGCGGAAGCCGGGAGCCGGGCCAAGAGTGCCTTCCTGGCCAACATGAGCCACGAGATACGCACCCCCATGAATGCCATCATCGGCATGACCGACCTGGTGCTGGATTCACCCCTGGACGAGGAGCAGCGGGAGTACCTGTCCCTGGTCAAATCCTCGGGCGACGCTCTCCTGGCCATCATCAACGACATCCTGGATTTCTCCAAGATCGAGGCCGGGCACCTGGATTTCGAGAATATCCCCTTCGGGCTGCGGGATACGGTGGGTCTGGCCGTGCGCACCCTGGCCGTGCGCGCCGAGGCCAAGGGTCTGGAACTGCTGTTCCATCTGGACAGTTCCGTGCCGGATAGTCTGCAAGGCGATCCGCACCGCCTGCGCCAGGTGTTGATGAACCTCCTGTCCAACGCACTGAAGTTCACCGAGAAGGGCGAGATTGAACTGCGCGTCGAGGCCGAGCCGGGCCTTGCCTGCCGTCCGGGGGAATCCGGCCTGCACGTGACGGTGCGGGACACGGGTATCGGCATCCCGAAGAACAAGCAGGGCATGATCTTCGATGCCTTTTCCCAGGCCGACAGCTCGACCACCCGGCGCTTCGGCGGCACGGGCCTGGGTCTGGCCATTTCCTCCCGGCTGGTACAGAAGATGGGGGGGCGCATCTGGGTGGAGAGCGACGAGGGTATGGGAGCCACCTTCCATTTCACCTTCTGTGTCCGGATCTGCGAGCCGGTTGCCGTGGTGCGCCCGGTGCGGCCGGATGTTTCCGGGCTGCGGGTGCTGGTGGTGGACGACAACGAGGCCAATCTGCGCCTGCTGTGCGAGTACCTCACCCGCTGGAGCATGCGTCCGGACGCGGTCACCAACAGCCACGCCGCGTTGGCGGCGCTCAAGGCCGCGCGGGAAAAGGGGGAGCCTTACCGACTCTACCTCGTGGACTGCCGCATGCCGGGCACGGATGGCTTCGATCTCGTGGCAGCCATAAACGGGTTGCATGCCGAAGAGCCGGAGAAGGTGGTCATGCTGACCTCGGCCGCCCAGCGCGGTGATGCGGCGCGTTGCCGGGAACTGGGCGTGGCGGCCTACCTGACCAAGCCCGTGGGGGAGGTGGAACTCATGGAGGCGGTCATGGCGGCGCTGTTCATTCCGGCGCCGGCGCAGGGGGAGCCGCCCCTCATTACCCGGCACACCCTGCGCCAGTCACGGCGTCAGTTGCGCATACTGGTGGCCGAGGACAACCCGGTGAATCAGACGCTCGCGGTGAAACTTCTGTCCAGGCTGGGGCACACCGTGAAGCTGGTGGACAACGGCGCGGAGGCGGTGGATGCGGTCTTGCGCCAGCCCTTCGATGCCTTGCTGATGGACGTTCAGATGCCGGTCATGGGGGGGCTGGAGGCTACCCGCGCCATCCGTGGCATGGAGGCCTCCCTGGGGCGGCGCGTGCCCATCATCGCCATGACGGCCCATGCCCTGACCGGCGACCGGGAGGTTTGCCTGGAGGCGGGCATGGACGAGTATGTGGCCAAGCCCATCCAGGTTCAGGCGCTGGCGGCCGCGCTGGAAAATGTCACGGGCGTGAGCCAGGAAACGCTGCCCACGAAGCCGTTGCCGAAGGAACCCGGTGAAATCCCCCGGCGCGCGGGACAGTCGGTCTATGACAAGGCGCTCATGCTGGACAACATCGGCGGCGACGAGGCTTTGGCGCGCCAGTTGGCTCAGGTGTTCCTGGAAAGCTACGGGGCTCGCCTGGACGATCTGCGTACGGCGGTGCGCGAGAGCGACGCGGACAAGATTTTCCGCAACGCCCACGCCATCAAGGGCAGCGTCGGTGTGTTCGCGGCGGAGCCCGCCCTGCAGGCGGCCCAGGATCTGGAGCGGAGCGCACGGGAGAACGACCCGGACCGCGTCGCCACGGATGGCAAGAACCTCATCACCCAGGTCGAGGCCCTGGCGGCGGTGCTGAGAAGCGAGGCGGCCCGAGATGAAAAAGCCACTTGAACCGCATCTCTGCGGTGAATTCGGTGTCTGGAACTACGTCCTGAACCGCTCCACGGTGGCCTGTAGGTCGGCGGCCAACTGACCGAGGCTGGCCGCCGCGTCCCGGTTGCGGGACGTGGTGGTGGCATTGGTTTCCGCCATCTGGGCCACGGATTCCAGCCTCTGCGCCACCGTGATGCTGGCGGCCTTCTGTTCCCGGGTCGCGGTGGCGATATCCTCGGCCACATCGGCCGTGCGCTCCGCCTTTTCCTGGATGGTGGCGAGCATCTCGCCAGCCCGCTGTACCTTGTCCACTCCGGCGGATACTTCCTGGGCCACCTTGTGCATCTGGTCCACCACCTGGCCGGTTTCCTTCTGCACTCCGGCGATCACGTCGCCGATCTCCCGTGTGGCGCCGGCGGTGCGTTCCGCCAGTTTTCTCACCTCGTCCGCCACCACGGCGAAACCCCGGCCCTGTTCCCCGGCCCGGGCTGCCTCGATGGCGGCATTCAGGGCCAGAAGATTGGTCTGCTCCGCCACGTCCTGGATCAGGCGCACGATACCGGCGATCTCGGTGGAGCGCCGGCCCAGGGAGTCCACCAGGGTGCCTGATTCCTGCACGCTACGAGCGATGTGGTGCATCTCCGTGATGACCTCCTCGGCCATCTGCCGGCCCTGGCGGGAAAATTCCTTTTCCTCCTGGGTGATGGCGGCGGCATCGCCGGCATGGTCGGCCACCTGGGCGATGCTCACTGTGACTTCCTCGACCGCGGCCGCCATTTCGGCGGCAGCCTCGCTTTGCCTGACGGACGCGGTAGCGACCGTCTCCGAGGAACGGCTCATGTCCCGCGCCGCGCCGCCCACTTCGCGGGCCGACGAGGAGATCGCGTCCAGCAGTTCCCGCATGCTGTCCAGGGTCTTGTTGATCTGCGCGGACAGGAGGTCCAATTCGTTCTTGCTGTCGGCGGCGGCCTCCGGCGCGCGCACTCGCAGATCCCCCGCTCCGAGGGCGCGCAGGCTGTCCAGTATGCTGGACAGGGGGGCGAGGCGCCGGGCCACGGCCCAGCCGATGAGAATGACCGACACCAGGCCGGCGATCAGGGACAGCAGCAGCAGGCGATTCCGGAGCGAGGCGGCTTCCTGGGTCAGTTCATCCAGGAAGGTACCGGCTCCCAGGTACCAGCCCCATTTTTCCGCGTAGGCGAAGACCACCAGTTTGGTATCGGCTTGGTTGCCCTTGTCCGGGTTGTTCCATTGGTAGGTAAGGGAACCGCTCTTTTTCTCGATGACCTCGCGGAACAGGGACAACTCGGACTCGTGGCCCTTGAATGCCTCGGCCAGGGTGCGCCCTTCCTGCTTGGGGTGCAGGGTGAATACCCCGGTCGCCTCGCCGGGAAGGGCAGTAAACGCATAGATGTAGCCGTTCTTGCCGATCTTGTCCCGCTTCAGGATGTCCTTGAACGCGGCAATGTCGGACTCCATGTCATCGCGCAGGCCGAAGGCGCCCACGACTTTGCCCGAGCCATCGAGGATGGGTTCGTAGATGCTCATGTAGGTCTTGCCGTTGCGAAAGAGCAGACCCGTGTAGGTTTCGCCCCGGTTCAGGGCGGCTACCTGGGATTCGTTGGGCGCGAGCGCCTTGCCCACCATGCTGCTTCCCTGGCCGTCCTTGAGCAGGGTGGCGACGCGCACATAATCCGATCCCTTCTTCGCCAGGATGAAGCCTTCGGCCGTGTTGATCCGTTTCAGTTCCTCCAGGTAGTGGTTGTTGTTGTTCATCACCTCGCTGCCCGCCTTCACCACCGGCACATCGTCCGTGTCGCCCGTGCGCATCGTGTTCGACGCCACGGCCAGCGATCCGGGCAGCAGGCGCTTCATGGCCGCCAGGCGGCGTTTGGCCGTGGTGACATGGGTGGCGTAGGTGTAATCGAGGAAGGACGAGGCCAGATTCAGTTCCTTCCCGAGGGAGGACCGGGCCTCGCGCAAGGCTGTCTCGTTGCTGCTCGAGGCGACGTAGGTAATCAGGCCCGCGAACACGATGCCGCACAGGGTGGACGTGATGAGCAGAACCTGTTGCGCCAGTGGCAGGCGAAGGATACGAGTGAACATGGAACACCCCAAGCGTGAACGGGTATGCGGGGAATGCCGCGTTACCCTTACGGTTGCGGCATTCCATGTGCGACTGCCGGCCCCGAGGTATCCCGTGCATGGGCATGCGCATGACGGCTTAACGGAAAATTCAATGCCGACTTGAGGTGTTGGTCGTTTTGGCAATCATCCTGCTTGACCGGGGCAGGCGCCTGCCTCTATAGTTGGACCCATGCTACGCGATTTAACCTCTTTCGAAACGAAACTCGACCAGGTTCTGGTCGCCCACATGGCCCTGCGCGGCGAGAATCAGGAGTTGCGCGTCCGTGTCGCCACGCTGGAAGCGGAAAAGCGGCGCCTGGAGGAAAGGGTCGAGGCAGCGGTGGCGCGGCTGGAATCCCTGCTGGCCAAGCTTCCCGAGCAGGCGATCGAGGTGAAGCCATGACCACCGAGACCCACGCCCTGGATATCACCCTTCTTGGAAGGGATTACCGCGTCGCCTGCGCTCCAGAGGAGAAGGAAGCCCTGCTCGCCGCGGTCGCCTTCCTTGAGGAAAGGATGCAGCTGCTGGCCGATCGGACCAAGAGCAGCGGCGAGCGTCTGGCCGTGATGACGGCCCTCAATCTGGCGCACGAACTCCTGTTTCTGAAGTTGCCCGGCGGGTTTGACATGCATGCCTTTAGGCGTAGAATCTCTGCCATGGACTCCCGGTTGGACGAGGCGCTGGCGCAGCAAAACAGCCTCTTCTAGTCGGGTCGCCGGTTCGTTTCTGGCCGGTTCCGTTTTTCCCCTGCGGTGTTCGTCAAGGCCATACATTCCTTGAACCAACTCTGAAAGGCACCAGGTTGCCGACCCATGTTGCCGCCGTTGCGAGTGCCCCCCGCGGGCACACCTGAAGCGGCCGGAAAGCAACCCTCCTGAACCATAGGTTCTGGATGCCGGTCTAACGGCACATGCGGGGGTCCCCAAAAAAGCGCGGCTTGCCGCGCTTTTTCATTTCGGCGCTCCTGCCTCCGACACGGCGTCTCGGGGGAGGACGTTCATGTGACATCCTTCACGGAGCATTAACGATAGCCGGGTAAGCGTGACCTAGTTCACGGGTGGTTTCCGGTGGCGGCGGTACTGTATGTCCAACGACAAACGTACCGGAGAGCCATCATGAAACGCCTCGCCATCGCCGCCCTTCTCGCAGGTCTGGTCAGTCCCGCCGCCTTCGCCGACGTGATCAAGTTCAGCGGTTTCGCCTACAGCAACGAGACCAGCGTCGCCTTCAACATCAAGACCGCGAGCGCCACCGAGGCGAGCTACGCCGGTGCTTTCCAGGGTACGCTCAACGGCAAGTCCTTCCTCACTTACTGCGTGGATCTGTTGCAGAGTTTCAGCTGGAACACGAGTTACAGCGATTACTCCCTGGTCTCCCCCGGCAGCAGCCTGGTCCCCTGGTTTACCACCGCCAAGGCCTATGACCTGGGGCGCCTGTTTACCGGGTACGCTGCTGGCGTGACGGATTTCGTGGGCTCCTCGGCCCTGCAACTGGCGACCTGGGCCATCATCACGGAAACGGCGCCCAACTACAGCGTGAAGGGCAACGGTCTCACGGCCACGCCCTACTACGGCAACGCCAACGAGACCCTCGCCATCAATACCGCGGACACCTGGCTGCACAACCTGCCCGGCTACTCGAACTACAGCATCAAGGTGGAATACTCGCCGGCCGAGCAGGACATGATCGTCGCCAGCAAGGTGCCGGAACCCGCCACCTACGTCATGCTGGCCGGCGGCCTGGGCCTTCTCGCCGCCAGCCGGCGCCGGCAGAGGGTGCTGGCCATCGCTTGAACGCTTTCGATATTCTCCGGAAACGGCCGGCATCGCCGGCCGTTTTGTTTCCATGGTTTAGAATCGCCTTGTTTTCCGTTTCCTTCCAATAGGTGGGCAAGGCGGCATGCGTTACTGGCTGATGAAGACCGAGCCGTCCTGTTACGGCATTGAAAATTTGGCGGCCGAGCCGGGGCGGCAGTGCGCGTGGTGGGGAGTGCGCAATTACCAGGCGCGCAACTTCATGCGCGACCAGATGAGCCTGGGCGACCTGGCGTTCTTTTACCACTCCAGTTGCCCGGAACCGGGCATCGTCGGTCTGGTGGAAGTGGCCAAGAAGGCCTACCCGGACGTGACCCAATTCGATCCGGCGAGCCCCTGGTATGATCCCAAGGCCACCCCGGCCAATCCTCGTTGGCTCAACGTGGAGGTGCGCCTTGTGGAAAGGACGCGCCAGGTGCCGCTCTCGGAACTGCGCCGGCACCTGGAGCTTGCGCGCATGCGCATCCTGGCGCCGGGCAACCGGCTCTCGATCACGCCGGTGGATCCGTCAGAGTGGCGTTTCATCTCTGAGCGCCTGATGCAGCGGACGGGATGAATCTCTACTGGCTTGCTTACATCGCCCTGGGGGCTGCGGCGGGGTTCTTCGCCGGACTCATGGGGGTCGGCGGCGGTACCGTGCTGGTGCCGGTCCTGGCCATGATCTTCGCCGCCCAGCATTTCCCGCCCCAGCACGTGCTGCACCTGGCGCTGGGTACGTCCATGGCGGTGATTGCCTTCACTTCCATTTCCAGCCTGCGCGCCCATCATGGTCACGGGGCCGTACTCTGGCCGGTGGTGCGCGCCATCACGCCGGGCATACTCGCTGGAACCCTGATCGGCAGCCTGGCGGCCAGTCATGTGCCGACCCGGCCGCTGGCCATCTTTTTTGTCATGTTCGTCGCGCTGGTCGCGCTCCAGATGATGACACCCGGCAAGTCCTCGCCGGGCCGTGACTTGCCGGGATGGGCGGGGATGGCCGCGGTGGGCGGTGGGATAGGTCTCATTTCGGCCCTTGTGGCCATAGGCGGCGGCGCCATGTCCGTGCCCTTCATGGTCCGGTGCAAGGTGCGGGTGCATCAGGCCATAGGCACGGCCGCCGCCATCGGCTTTCCCATCGCCCTGAGCGGGACGCTTGGCTACGTGGTGACCGGCCTGAGCCAGTCTCCCGTTCTGCCGGAGGGCAGCCTGGGTTACGTATATCTGCCTGCCCTGTTCTGGGTCGCGGCCGTCAGCGTCCTGTTCGCGCCTCTAGGGGCACGCACGGCCCATCGTCTGCCGGTGGAAACCCTGAAGCGCATCTTTGCCGCCATCCTGGTGCTATTGGCCGCGAAGATGGCCGCGAGCCTGGTGTGAAACGGCGGGCTGTCTTTACCTTGCCGCCGTGCGACCGTTCTGCTAAGCTTGCGCCAGGCTTGCAGGAAGGCCTCCCTCCTGCCTGACAGCCAACAGCCCATGGGCTTGCGTTCTTGTAACGCGCCGGGCGTCGTCTTCATCCCCCCCCCGAAGTCGGCGTCCGGTATGCCCACCTTCGGCGCCCATCCCCGCATCAGCCGTGTGGCCTGCGCCAGGTCCAGGCCATCATGAGTGCACCGGCCAGTATCATGGGCAGAGACAGCCACTGCCCCATGCTGATCGTGTAGGAAAGGCCGAAGATGCCTTCATCCGGGTTGCGGAAATATTCCGCGAGGAAGCGGAAGGCGCCATAACCCATGAGGAAGACCGAGGTCACCGCGCCCCGTGGTCTGGGCTTGGCCGAGAACCACCAGAGTAGGGCGAACAGGGCCAGGCCTTCGCCGGCGAACTGGTAGATCTGGGACGGGTGGCGCGGCAGCTTGTCCACCTGGGGAAAGACCATGGCCCAGGGCAGATCCGCGGGCGCCACCCGCCCCCATAGTTCGCCGTTGATGAAATTGCCCAGTCGTCCCGCCGCCAGGCCCAGGGGGGTGAGGGGGACGACGAAATCCGTCACCGCCAGTACGGTGCGGCCGGTCTTCCGGGCATAGAGGACCAGGGACAGGAGTACACCCAGGAAGCCGCCGTGGAAGGACATGCCGCCCTTCCAGACCGCCAGGATTTCCAGGGGGTGGCTCAGGTAGTAGCCCGGTTCGTAAAACAGCACTTGCCCCAGGCGGCCGCCCAGGACGACCCCGAGCACGCCGTAGAAGAGGAGGTCGTCCAGTTCTTCTGACCGCCAACCGGCTGCCGGCGCCCTGCGTCGTCCCAGGGTCAGAAACAGGAGGAAGCCGACCAGGTACATCAGCCCGTACCAGCGCACGGACAAGGGGCCCAGGGAGAAGGCGATGGGGTCGAACTGGGGATGGACGAGCATGGTGTCGTGGTGTGGACGGGATCGAGGGACATTCTAACCGATCACATCCGGGCCGACATTTCAGACGCGCCCTTCCGAAAACGGCGGTTGGCCCGCCGCCGCCGACAGCGCCTTGCCGCGTCAGAACAGATCCACGCTGCCCGTATCCACGTTGGTCTGCTGAATGTGGCGATCATCCAGGGCGGAGAGTTTCTCCTTGGCGGCTTCCATGGATTTTTCCATGGACACGATGCGGGTTTCGATGCGCTGGAGGCCGTTCTGATTTTCGCCGCTGGTCTTCATGATGAGCGACAGGATGTAGTCTTCCAGGACGCTGGAGCGGTGCTTGACCTGTTCCAGGAGTTGCCGCACCAGGTCATCGAACTGGAGGGAGACGATGCCGTCCAGGACCAGGCGGTGGATGTGCTGGGAGATGCCGGAGATGGTCTGGGACTGCCCGGTGGCGGCCGTGTTGAGATTGTCCATCTCGTTCCACATGCGGCCCATGGTGTCCTTGGAGCGCCCCACGACGCTCATGTCCATGTTGGCCATGCCGCGGATCGAGGCGCCGACCTCATCCATGTGGCTGTCAATGTCCTTCAGGAGACCCCGGATGCGGCCATTGAATTCGTTCGTGCGCGCGGCCAGTTTGCGCACTTCGTCCGCCACCACGGCGAAACCGCGCCCCGATTCCCCGGCACGTGCCGCTTCTATGGCGGCATTCAGGGCCAGGAGGTCGGTCTGCTTGGTGACCTCGGTCACGTTGTTGAGGAACTGAACGATGGATTTCATCAGTTCTTCCACGCGCACGAAGTTCCGGTCGGTGTCCTTGCTGGCCGTTTCCACGTTGCCCATGAAGCCGATCAGTTCGCCGACGATGCTTTCCGTGTCCTTGGCGAAGCGCTTGATGCCGGCGATCTGCGCCTGCTGTTGCGTGCCCTGGGCCGCTGCCACCAGGCTTTCCACCAGTTCCCGCAACAACTCCATCTGGCTCACGGAGCTTTGTTCCAGCCCGGTGAGGCTGCCGGTCAATCGGGCGGTGGCCGTGTTGATGATGGTGTAGGTCTGGTCTATGTTGGTCCGCACCTTATGGAACTGGTCTTCCGCCATGCCGAGCGCCTCGTCGGAGCGGGTGTCGTAGCGTATCAGGGTATCGCCCAGGGCGGCCATGCGCTCTTCCTCCCGGGCTCGCGCCCGGCGTCGGGCCTGTCCGCTGGCTTGCCGGCTGGCGAGCATGGACAGGGCGGAAAGCACCAGCATGACGACGGCCGCCGTGTTGCCCAGTAGATACAAGGCGCCCACGGCCAGTATCATGAAGAGTAGCGCCGTCCAGGCCAGGATGTCGTCCAATCTTTGTCGCATGTCGCCCTCAGCTATTTGGTGTTTGACGCTCTGATCATGCTTATCGGCAGCGATGGTGTGCTCCTTTAGTCCGGGGACCGTTTTCGTAACACGAAAGTTGTACGCAAGGTGCAGGGCACGATCCGGGACGAAATGTTAAAATCCCTCGATTTGGCCGCAACCTGTGCGGCAAACCACTGGTGAACCATGACTCTGCACAAGTCTCCCGTCGACGACGTCCGCATCCTGGGGATCAAGGATCTGCTCCCGCCGGCCCATGTCCTGCGGGCATTTCCGGCTTCCCGCCCGGCGGTGGAGACGGTGGTGCGGGCGCGCCATGACATCCATCGCATCCTGCATGGCGCCGATGACCGCTTGCTGGTGGTGATCGGCCCCTGTTCCATCCACGACTTCGGCGCGGCCATGGAATACGCTCGGCGCCTGAAGGCGGTGACGGAGCAATTCTCGGACAGCCTGTTGCTGGTGATGCGGGTCTATTTCGAAAAGCCGCGCACGACCGTGGGCTGGAAGGGGCTGATCAATGACCCCCATCTGGACAACAGCTTCGCCATCAACGAAGGGCTGCGCCTCGCGCGGCGCCTGTTGCTGGAAGTTGCGGAGCTGGGTCTGCCCGCCGGCAGCGAGTTCCTGGACATGATCACGCCCCAGTACATCGCCGACCTGATCAGTTGGGGCGCCATCGGCGCCCGTACCACCGAGTCCCAGGTGCACCGGGAACTGGCCTCCGGCCTTTCCTGCCCGGTCGGCTTCAAGAACGGTACGGACGGGAACGTTCGCATCGCCGTGGATGCCATCCATGCGGCGGCGTCGCCGCACCATTTCCTGTCCGTGACCAAGGTCGGGCATTCCGCCATCGTCTCCACCCTGGGCAACGAGGATTGCCACCTGATCCTGCGTGGCGGCAGCCAGGGGCCGAATTTTGAAGCGTCCGGAGTGGACCGGGCCTGCCGGGAGCTTGCGGCGGCGGGACTCGCTTCCCGCCTGATGGTGGATTGTTCCCACGCCAACAGCAGGAAAAAATTCAAGCTGCAACTGGAGGTGGCGAAAGATTTGGCCGCCCAGTTGGCGGCGGGCGAGGATCGCATCATCGGCACCATGATCGAGTCCCACCTCAAGGAAGGACGCCAGGACCTGGTGGCGGACCAGGTTCCGGAGTACGGCAAGAGCATTACGGATGCCTGCTTGGGCTGGGAAGACAGTGTTGCGGCCCTGGAAGTCCTGGCCGAGGGCGTGCGTGCCCGACGGATTGCCCGCGCCGGCAGGGAGTGAATCTCATGATGTCTGATGCCAGCACGACCGACCGTTATCGCGATCTGCTCTTTCTGGGAGATGGTATTCCGTTCGCCAGCCGCATCCGGGACGTGGTGGGGCATCACCGGCTGTTCGGCAACTTCAGCCAGGACGACATCGTGCGCCTGGCCCCCCACCTCGCCTGTTACCGCGCGCCGGCCGGCACCGTCATCCTGGAAGAAGGGGAGCCGGGCCACCACTTGGTGATCGTCATCAGCGGCCTGGTGGAAGTGGTCAAGTGCGACGCCGAGGGAGGCAGCAAGGGCATAGGCGTGGTCGGTCCGGGCCACACCCTGGGTGAGATGTCCATGCTGGACGGCAAGCCCCGTTCCGCCACCTGCATCGCGCTGGACGACACGGTGTTCACCGTCCTGGATCGGGCGTCATTCGCCCATCTGGTGGAGGACGATCCCCGCCTGGCCAATCGCATCCTGCTCGATATCGCGCTCCTCCTGACCCAACGCCTGCGCGAGGCCAACATGCAGCTGGTGGATTTCCAGATGGTGTGAAAATGCAGGGGCTAGAGGCTAGAGGCTAGAGGCTAGAGGCTCCCCCCTGTTTCCATGACCGGTTGTACATCCGTGTATTTACATCCGACGGCTGGCTGGCTATAGTACGAGCATTCAAGTTCTCAACGTCGGGCTCGGGCCATGCACACCACCAAAATATTCAGGAATGGTAACTCTCAGGCCGTGCGCATCCCGGCGGACCTGGCTTTCGATCGAACCGACATCGAGCTTGAGATCGAACGGATCGGCAGCGAATTGCGCATCAGACCAACACGGCGCTCCTTGTCCGGCGTCCTGGCCAAGTTCGCCAGGTTCTCCCCGGATTTCATGGCGGAAGGCCGGGGGGAGCAGGAACAGGCCGAGCGCGAGGCCTTGTAATGCCCCGCTACATGCTCGACACCAACATGTGCATCTATCTGATGAAGAATCAGCCGGAGCAGGTGGCGCGGCGATTTTCAGAGTGTTACGTGGGCGACGTGGTGATGTCCGCCATCACCTTTGCCGAACTGGAGTATGGCGTGGCGGTATCCCAAGACCCGGATCGGGAACGGGAGAATCTTGCCGGCCTGGTGGATGACATCCTTGTAGCCCCGTTTGACCAGGCCGCCGCGGTGGCCTACGGCCCGATCCGCACCGCCACGCGTGACAGCCGGAAGGACCACCTGGACAAGCTGATTGCCGCCCATGCGGTCTCCCTTGGCGTGGTGCTGGTCACCAACAACCAGAAAGATTTTGCCCGCTACCCCGGTTTGAGCAGCGAGAACTGGCTTTGACCGTCCAGGCCGCCCCAGCCCACCCCCGCTTACACCCAAAAATCATCATGCCCACGGCCTAAAGCAGTGCCATGGGGGCATGTCACCACTTCTGGTCGCCTAAGCATACCAAGGGTATCCAAGATGGATGGCCTGCAAACCTGCCTTCAGCATCGTGGATGCGGCGGCGGGTGGCAATGGCGGGGGTGGCGAACGGCTGCTGTAGAGGAACTTCTTGACTGACTCTTCTTGGCCGCCACCAGGCAATCAGAATTACCGCTCAGATTTCGTTTCTGCCCCAATAGCCTGCCTCGCGTTGGTGCCGGATGGCAAGAATCAGAATGGCATCCTGCTCTTCTTCATGGCTGTAGAGCGCCACATAACCGGTCCGGCCTCGGGATATCACCAACTCACGCAACTCATGCTCGACGGGACGACCGATCAGCGGATGACGTCTCAATAGTGGGACAGCTTCCTCGATCAAGTCGACCGCCTCCGCCGCAGCCAACGGATCGCGCTCGGCCAGAAAGTCGGTCAGCCTTTCAAGATCGAGAAGCGCACGTTCTGAATAGATCAGCCTTGCCAAGATACGGTCTTTGGCTTTCTGGAGGCCTTGTCGGCAATGCGGGCCTTGAGATAGGCATGAACTTCATCGGCGTCAAAGCCCTCTCCGGTCGCAAGCATCTGTTCTCGTGCCGCTTTAGCCTCGGCGAAGAAGCCGGAACGCTGCTCGGCGGCGGAGGCCGCGAACTCGATCGCCTCGATCATGAATGCATGGGGCGACACCCCTTGTGCCTGGGCGGCCGCAATGGTCCGTTGTTTAAGGTGGTCAGGAAGCTTCAATGACGTTGTGGTCATGTCGGTAAACCCAGGTAGCGCGGTGTGGCCACAGTAACACCGTTCATTCGTGGCCCGCAAGCCTGAATCTTCGCGCCAGCCGATCGAAGGCCAGGTAGATCACCGGAGTGGTGAACAGGGTCAGCACCTGGGACAGGAGCAGGCCGCCGACCATGGTGATACCCAGGGGGTGGCGCAGTTCCGAGCCGACGCCGCCGCCCAGCATCAGGGGCAGGGCGCCCAGCAGCGCGGCGAGGGTGGTCATCATGATCGGGCGGAAGCGCAGGAGGCAGGCCTGGCGGATGGCTTCCAGGGGCGGCAGGCCCTGGTTCCTCTCGGCGTCCAGGGCGAAGTCAATCATCATGATGGCATTCTTCTTGACGATGCCGATCAGGAGGATGATGCCGATGATGGCGATCACCCCCAGGTCGGTGCCGGACACCATGAGGGCCAGGAGCGCGCCCACCCCGGCGGAGGGCAGGGTGGACAGGATGGTGATGGGGTGGATGTAGCTCTCATAGAGCACGCCCAGCACGATGTACATGGTCACGATCGCCGCCAGGATCAGCCACAGCTCGTTGGCCAGAGATGCCCGGAAGGCGGCCGCGGCGCCCTGGAAACGGGTCTCCACGCTGGCCGGCAGTCCGATTTCCACCTCCGCCGCCTCGATGGCCTGCACCGCCTCGCCCAGTGAGGCTCCCGGTGCCAGGTTGAAGGACAAGGTGGCGGCGGGGAACTGGCCCAGGTGATTTACCACCAGGGCCGCCGGCCGCTCTTCCACGCGCACGATGGCCGAGAGCGGCACCTGGCCGCCGCCGGAAGTGGACAGGTGGATGTCGCCGATGGCCGAGAGCCCCTTCCGGAATTCCGGCTTCACCTCCAGCACCACCCGGTACTGGTTGGACTGGGTGAAGATGGTGGAAATGAGGCGCTGGCCGAAGGCGTCGTAGAGGGCGTTGGAGATGGCGGCGGGGGTGATGCCCAGCCGCCCCGCGGTGTCCCGATCAATCACCACGTAGGCTTGCAGGCCCTTGTCCATCAGGTCGCTGGCCACGTCCCGCAGTTGGGGCAGTTTGGACAGCTTTTCCTCCAGTTTCGGTACCCACAGGGCCAGTTCCTCCGGGTTGGCGTCCTCCGCCGAGAACTGGTACTGGGTGCGGCTCACCCGGTCCTCGATGGTGAGATCCTGCACCGGCTGCATGAAGAGGGTGATGCCCGGCACGGTGGCGAGATTCTTTTGCAGCCGGTTCATGATGGCCTGGATGCTGCCGTCCCGCGCTTCCTTGGGCTTCAGGTTGATGAGCATGCGCCCGCTGTTGAGCGTGCTGTTCACCCCGTCCACGCCGATGAAGGAGGAGAGGCTCTCCACCGCCGGATCCTTCAGCACCTCGGCGGCGAGCGCCTGCTGGCGCTCGGCCATGGCCGGGAAGGAGATGGACTGGGGCGCCTCGGTCACGCCCTGGATCACGCCCGTATCCTGCAAGGGAAAGAAGCCCTTGGGCACCACGATGTAGAGCAGGACGGTGAGGGCCAGGGTGCCCACGGCCACCAGCAGGGTCGTGGTCTGGTGCCGGAGCACGATGTCCAGCAGGCGTCCGTAGCCGGCGATGATCCGCTCGATGAAGGCGCCGCTGGCTGAATAGAAGCGCCCCTGCTCATTTTGCGGCACGTGGCGCAACAGCTTGGCGCAGAGCATGGGGGTGAGCGTGAGCGACACCACGGCGGAGATGAGAATCGCCACCGCCAGGGTGACGGCGAACTCCCGGAACAGGCGGCCCACCACGTCGCCCATGAACAGCAGGGGAATGAGCACGGCGATGAGGGAGAAGGTGAGCGAGATGATGGTGAAGCCGATCTGCTCCGCGCCCTTGAGGGCCGCCTCCAGCGGCTTCATGCCCGCCTCCAGGTAGCGGGCGATGTTCTCGATCATGACGATGGCGTCATCCACGACGAAGCCGGTGGCGATGGTGAGCGCCATGAGGGTCAGGTTGTTGATGGAGAAACCCGCCAGATACATGATGCCGAAGGTGCCCACCAGCGACAGCGGCACGGCGAAACTGGGGATGAGGGTGGCCGGCAGGTTGCGCAGGAACAGGAAGATCACCATCACCACCAGCACCACCGAGAGCAGGAGTTCGAACTGCACGTCGTGCACCGAGGCGCGGATGGTCACCGTGCGGTCGGTGAGCGCCATCACCTCCACGCTGCCGGGGAGACTGGTGCGCAATTGGGGCAGGAGCGCCTTGATGCGGTCCACCACCTGGATGACGTTGGCGCCCGGCTGGCGCTGGATGTTGAGGATGATGGCGGGCGTCCGGTCGGACCAGGCGGCCAGGCGCACGTTCTCCGCGTCGTCCACCACGTCCGCCACGTCGGACAGGCGGATGGCGGCGCCGTTCTTCCAGGCGATGATGATGTTCCGGTATTCGTCGGCCGACTTGATCTGGTCGTTGGCATCCAGGGTGGAGGCCCGCGTGGGGCCATCGAAGCTGCCCTTGGCCAGATTGACGTTGGCGTTGCCCAGGGCGGCGCGCAAGTCTTCCAGGCTCATGCCCCGGGCGGCGAGCAGCCGGGGGTTGGCCTGCACGCGCACGGCAGGGCGCTGGCCGCCGGAGATGCTCACCAGGCCGACGCCGGGCAATTGGGAAATCTTCTGCGCCAGGCGCGTGTCCGCGAAGTCCTCCAGCTTGGGCAGGCTCAGGGTCTTCGAGGTCAACGCCAGGGTCATGATGGGCGCGTCCGCCGGATTCACCTTGCTGTAGATGGGCGGCATGGGCAGGTCCGTGGGCAGGAAGGTGCCCGCGGCATTGATGGCGGCCTGCACCTGTTGCTCCGCCACGTCCAGGGACAGGGTGAGGGAAAATTGCAGGGTGATGTTCGATGCCCCACCGGAACTGGTGGAAATCATCTGGGTCAGGCCGGGCATCTGGCCAAACTGGCGCTCCAGGGGCGCGGTGATGGAGGAAGTCACCACGTCCGGGCTGGCGCCGGGGTACAAGGTCGTTACCTGGATGGTCGGGTAGTCCACCTGGGGCAGGGCCGAGATGGGTAGCAGCCGGTAAGCCACCAGGCCCGAGAGCAGGATGGCCAGCATCAGCAGCATGGTCGCCACCGGCCGCAGGATGAAGGGGCGGGAAGGACTCATTTCACGGTCTTTGTGGGTCGGGCTTCAGCCCGACAAGACGATGCAGGTGAGGCAGTTGTCGGGCTAAAGCCCGACCTACAATGAAACCTCATTCCCCGCCCCGCTTCTTCTTCCACTCGGCGGCCTTGGCGGGATCCCACTTGCGGCCTTCACCCTTTGCGCCATCCGGTTTGCCTGCGGCGGCCTTGCCGGCCCCTGGCGTCTGGACATCCACCTTCGCCCCTTCCCTGAGCTTGTCGGCGCCATCGGCCACCACCTGTTCGCCGGGTTTGAGGCCCGACTCCAGGGCCACGGTTTCCCCTTCCGAGGGGCCGAGCTTCACCGGGCGCACGGTCACGGTCTTGTCATCCTTGATGACATAGACGAAGGTGCTGTTCTGCTGCCCCCGCTGGATGGCGGAAGCCGGGATGAGAACGGCGTCTTTCTTCGTCTCCAGCAGCAGGCGGGCATTCACGAACTGGTTGGGGAACAGGGCATAGTCGTCGTTGGCAAACTTCGCCTTGAGCTTGACCGTGCCCGTGGCGGAGTCAATCTGGTTATCCACCGTCAGCAAGGCGCCGGTGGCGAGCTTCTGCTTCTGTTCCCGGTCCCAGGCATCCACCGGCAGCTTCTCGCCGGCGGTGACCAGCTTCATGAGTCCCGGCAGATGGTCCTCGGGCAGGGAGAAGATCATGGTGATGGGCTGGAGCCGGGTAATGACCACCAGGCCGTTGGCGTCGGAGGCGTGGACGATGTTGCCCGGGTCCACCTGCCGCAGGCCCAGGCGGCCGGCGGCAGGGGCGGTGATGCGGGCGTAGGCCAGCTGCAACCGGGCATTGTCCACCTGCCCCCGGTCGGACTTGAGCGTGCCCTCGGTTTGCCGCACCAGGGCCTCCTGGGTGTCCAGTTGCTGTTTCGGGATGGAGTCCTGAGCCAGGAGCGTCTTGTAGCGCTCCAGGTCCACCCTGGCGTTCTTGAGCAGGGCCTCGTCCTTGGCATACTGGCCCTCCGCCTGGGCAAGCTGCACCTGGAAGGGGCGCGGGTCTATTTCCGCCAGGAGTTGCCCCGCCTTCACGGTTTCACCTTCGTGGAAGTGCACGCTCATCAACTGCCCGTCCACCCGGTATTTCACCGTGACGGTGGATTCCGGGACGACGCTGCCCAGGCCCCGGAGGTAAACCGGCATGTCGCCTTTCTTCGCCGTGGCCGCCAGGATCGGGGTCGGGCCGCCGCCGCGTTTCCCTGCCCCCTTGGGGTCTTCCGTGCCAGTGCCGCGGCTCGCCCAGAACCAGTAGCCCGCGCCGGCCAGCAGCAGGAGGGCAGCCCAGAACCAGGGGCGGGAGAGGAGGGCCAGGAGGCGCCGTGGCAACTTGGAATTCTTGTCCATGGATAGGGGGTTCCGGCTAGGGGTGTCCGCGTCCGGCATGATAAAGAAAAATCGCTCCTTGCCGGCACCCCGTTTGTATCTCACTGTACCGTTCCGGTCCAGTCTGGAAGGGGGAGCATCGGCGCGTCCGACGGGCCGGCGGGGGTTCTGGGTTTATAATCGCCGCCTTTGCCGGGCTGCCAGAATATCGGCTGCCGCGGCAGGATGGCAATGCCGTGCATCACTAATACCGCAGACTCGAAAAGGATTTCAGCATGTCCCTCGTCAAACTTCCTTCCCGGAGCCGGGGTTCCGCCTCCATCCTCGTCCTGACCATACTCATCCTGGCTCTGTTGGGCGTGGCGGCCCTGATGGCGCGCGCGCCTTCCGCCCCCCGCGCGGCCGATCCGGATGTGGCGGCCGAGCAAACGGCCACCGCCATCGCACCGGTGGCCCGCGTGGAGATGGCCAAGGCGGCGGTGGACACCGGCCCGAAAACTGGCGAGCAGATCGTGACTGCCATCTGCGGGGCCTGCCACGGTACGGGGGCGGCCGGCGCTCCCAAGATCGGCGACAAGGCGGCCTGGGCGCCGCGCCTCGCCCTGGGCCTGGACGG
The DNA here is from genome assembly GCA_028714035.1 of Rhodocyclaceae bacterium. Classification (GTDB taxonomy): domain Bacteria; phylum Pseudomonadota; class Gammaproteobacteria; order Burkholderiales; family Rhodocyclaceae; genus JAQTNA01. The sequence goes on along the minus strand of JAQTNA010000020.1, from coordinate 41,914 downwards.
CCTCGTCAAGTCCGCCACGGCCGGCAAGAACGCCATGCCCCCCAAGGGCGGCAACCCGAACCTGTCCAGCCTGGACCTGGCTCGCGCCATCGTCTTCATGGCCAACAAGTCCGGTGCCAGCTTCAAGGAGCCGGCGGAGAAGAAGTAAACCTTAGAAGGCTGTCTGAACCGCAGAGACGCAGAGGCGCAGGGAAAAACCGTTCGTTGCAGTGATTTCAACATCGCATCGGGCGTGAGGCAAGGTTCCCGAACAGGTTTTCTCCGCGCCTCTGCGTCTCTGCGGTTTAATCTGCTTTTATTTGCACCTCCTCCTGCCCATGAACGCCTTCCTCCCCGAACCCCCTCACAGCCACGGCGGACCGGCCCGGACTGCCGTGCTGCTGGTCAATCTCGGGACGCCCGAGGCGCCGACGGCGGCCGCCGTGCGCCGTTACCTGGCGCAATTCCTGTCGGATCGGCGGGTGGTGGAGATTCCGCCCCTTCTGTGGTGGCCCATCCTGCACGGCATCGTGCTGCGTACCCGTCCGGCGAAGTCGGCCCGGAAATACGCAGCCATCTGGACCCCCGACGGCTCGCCCCTGAAGTTACACACCGAACATCAGGCGCGCGCCCTGTCCGGCAGCCTGCATGCCGCCGGATTGGGAGAGGTGCAGGTGGCCTGGGCCATGCGTTATGGCCAGCCTTCCATTCCGGCGGTGCTGGAGAGCCTGCGCGCTTCCGGTTGCACGCGCATCCTGGTGCTGCCGCTTTACCCTCAGTACGCGGCCAGCACCACGGCCAGCACCCTGGACGAGGTGGCGCGGGGCATGCTCGTCTGGCGCAACCTGCCGGAGATGCGCTTCGTGCGCAATTTTCATGATCATCCCGGTTACATCCAGGCGTTGGCGGTGTCGGTCCGGGAGCACTGGCAGGTGCGTGGCCGACCGGACCGGCTGGTGATGAGTTTCCACGGTCTGCCCCGGCGCAGCCTGGACCTGGGGGATCCCTATTTCTGCGAATGCCAGAAGACCGGCCGCTTGTTGGCGGAGGAGTTGGGCTTGCGGGAGAGCGAGGCCCTGGTGACCTTCCAGTCGCGCTTTGGGCGCGCGCGCTGGCTCGAACCCTATACCCAGCCGACCCTGGAACAACTGGCGCGGCAGGGGGTGGGCCGGGTGGACGTGATGTGTCCGGGTTTCGTGTCCGACTGCCTGGAAACCCTGGAAGAGATCGCCCTGGAGAACCGCGCCACCTTTCTGGCGGCGGGCGGCAAGGAGTTTCACTACATTCCCTGCCTCAACGGCAGGCCGGAATGGATCGCGGCCCTGGCCGACCTGGTGGGCAAACACCTGTCCGGCTGGCCCTGCGGAGAAACTGCCGACAAGGCAGCGGCGGAAAGATCGCTCAGGATGGGAGCGGCTGGGTGAAACGCGCCACTGTTGCACGTTTCACCCAGGCCCTTGCCCCTGCCATTACGCGGCTTTTGCCGTCTTCCTGGCGACGCTGCGGCGCTGCTTCTTCACCGCGGCGACCCGCCGGCCGGCGCCCGGATCGAAAGCCCCTTCCAGTTCCTTCATGGAGTCCTTCCTGGCCTTGAGCGCCATCTTGAAGGCCGTTTCTTCGCCGTACTTCTTGACGGAGAACTTGACGCGCTTCCTCTTGCCGTCCGGGGTGGGCCAGGAGGCGACCCAGAACCAGCGCTGCTGCTCTTCCGGCAGATCCCGGGTCTCCGAGGCGCAGTAGCGGCAGACGCCCACCACGCCGGAACGGTTGCTCTTCTTGACGATATTGGAATACTCTCGCATGGAAAACGGCGGGTGGGCGGCCACCACTTCATCGCGGAAAGCCCGCGCCGCTTCCAGTGACTTGTCCATGCCGCCGCAGGTGCCGTCGCTGAAGTGGCGACGGTAGATCACCCCCCGCCGCTGCACCGTCACCAGCCAGCCGTGGGTGCGGCTGCGCTCGTTGTCTACCCGGCTGATGCCGTATTCCGATTTGGGTTTGGCCATTTTGATCTCCTTGCTCTGTGGGTACTTCTATCCGGTATGGGTTCGGCGCTTCTTGAATACAAGCACCGAGACCCCCATTTAACGAAAGTTCATCGTTCCAGACTCCGGGAGAAACGTCATGACCGATGCCCTGCACATCGTCTGCCCCCATTGCCTTGCCGCCAACCGTTTGCCCGCCCACCGGATCTCTGACCAGCCGAACTGTGGGCGCTGTAAACAGCCCCTGTTCTCTGGTCATCCGGTGGAACTGGATGCGCGTGCCTTCGAAACCCACGTGGGCCGGAACGACATCCCGGTCGTGGTGGACTTCTGGGCGCCCTGGTGCGGTCCCTGCCGTTCCATGGCCCCTGCTTTCATCGAGGCCACTCGCCGTCTGGAACCGCGCATGCGCCTGGCCAAACTCAACACCGAGGAACATTCGGCGCTGGCCGGTCGTTATGGCATACGCAGCATTCCCACCCTGGTCGTCTTCATGGGGGGCCGGGAAGTGGCCCGCCAGTCCGGCGCCCTGGATGCTTCCAGTCTCATCCGCTGGCTCTCCAATCCGGTTTGAGTGGGTAAGCCATCAAGCTTGTCGGAACGCCTTGCAGATGGGTCCCATTATGGGAACCGGCTCCCTTCGCGGCTGTGAAGTACGTCACGCTTTGTAGAATTTCGTGACCTCTCCTGCCATGAGAGGTATTCAGCATCCTCTGTGGCGGGGCAGGTGGCCGGGTTTGCCAGGCTGGTGAGGGGGATCACGGCCCGAAAGTGGCCTCACTCCACCCGAGCTTGCGGGTGGTGGTGAGCCATTTCTCTTTCGAGGTTGCGGGGACGGGGCGTCCCGGCGCGGCTCAGAGTCCGGCGCCGGTGGCCGATGGGCTGGCGCCGGGAGTCGGCAGAGACACCGGTTCGAGTTCGAACTGGGGTGCGCCGGGGGCCTCCGACTCCGCTTGCGTCTCGGCCTCCGGTACGGGATCTCCGTCCAGCAAGGTGAGGCTCCCGCCGGCAAAGGCATCCAGATTCGGCGGCGGTGCCTGTGGGCCTTCGGCAGCGGGCGTGCCTTCCTCTTCCAGGGCCAGGGCCAGGCCGCCGAAGGCGTCCAGGTTCGGTTCGGGGGCGGCCTCCGCCTTAGAGGGGCGCTCCGGGATGGGCAGAGGGGGCTCGGGTGCAAGGGCGGCCTTGGCGGGTGTTTCTTCTACCACCAGAGCCAGTTCCAGACCGCCGAAGATTTCCCGGGGTTTCGTTGACGGCTCGCCCAGGGGGGCGAGGGCCACCTGGGCTGCGGCCAGCCGGCGTACCACCCAGGAGATGAGGCGCTGGCGGAATTTCTCCAGGCAGTCCTCCGTCGCCAGGGCCAGGGCGGCCGGGTTGAATTCCAGGTACACCACGGGCGTAAGGGTCACCGCGGTGACGCTGGATTTCACGTGCTCCGCGTCGGGCAGGCTGTCCAGGTACATCAGCTCGCCCACGGGCTCGCCGGGGCCCAGGTTCGACAGGCGCCGGCCGTTCAGGGAAAGCTCCACCTGGCCATTGATCAGGATACGCACCCGGTTCTCGGCGATGCCTTCCTGCTGCATCAGGGCGAGTTCGTCCAGTTCACGCCAGAGTCCCATGCGCAGCACCTCCCACAGCTCCACGTCATCGAACTCCATGAAGAAGGAGAGCTTTCTCAGGATGTTGAAGCGCGTCGTGTCCAACTGCACGTAGCTGTCGTCCACGATGCGATAACGCACGGCGGACAGATCCTTGGCCATCTCGGCCCCGTTCTTGTAGCGCGAGTAGAGATCCTTTTCCAGCGCCTTCCTGATGATGGCGTCCATCTGGGGCGGCACTTCGGGATTGAGCTGGCTGGGCCTGGGCGGGTCCGCGTTGATGATCTTGTAGATCAGCTGGGCCGGGGTCTTGGCCCGGAAGGGCAGGCGCCCGGTGAGCATGTGAAACAGCACGACCCCCAGGGAGTAGAGGTCGGTCTTCTGGTTGAGCGGATAGTTCTTGATCTGCTCGGGGGACATGTAGGACGGGGAACCCACGCCCATGATGAAGGTGGAGTCCGTATCCTTGTTCTTCTGCACGTTCAGCGCCAGGCCGAAATCGGTCAGCTTCACGTTGTCTTCGGCGTCCACCAGGATGTTCGCGGGCTTGATGTCCCGGTGCACGATGCCCCGCTGGTAGGCATAGTCCAGGGCCATGCAGACCTTGAAGATGATGCCCACGGTACGGTGGACGGGCAGCAGTTTCTCGAAACTGCAATAAGGCTCCAGAGTGGTGCCGTCCACGTATTCCATCACCAGGTAGGCGAAATCATCCTCGATCACGGTATCGTGGATGTGGATGATATTGGGATGGTTGAGGCCATGCATCACCGACCATTCGGTGCGCAGGAGCTTTCTCAATCGGCGTGTCCACTGGCCGCCGTCCTGGGCCTCGGTCTTGAAGGAGATGTACTTGAGCGCCAACTGCTCGTGCGGACGCGCCGGATCCACCGCCAGGTAAACCGTGGCGGTCGCGCCCTTGCCGATTTCCCGCACGATGCGGTATTTGCCGATAGTCTCCATCATTTGCTGGCGCTGGAATTTCCTCGCGGGGCACGTTCGGGTGCCCCGGATCGTCATCTTCAGGCCCGCCATGCTACACCATCGGCGGCCGTAATGCTGCAAGGAAACAAGGGGCTAGGAGAGGTGGCGGGAGCAGGGGCGGGGTGGTCGCGGCGGACCGGCGCGTCCTTGGCCCGGGACGCCCGCCGGGAATATTTGTGTCATTCCCTCTTGAACTTCCAGAGTCGGGGCCCAATTAAAGCCCCATTGAAAACACGGAGATCCCTTGCCATGCAGGAAGCATCACAGGAACAGACCCTTGCCCAGCCCGTAGCGGAGGAAAGCGCCGCCGCGTCCGTCGCTGCCGAAGCCGCTGCCCCGGTGGCCGAGGCGGAAGTCATGCCCAGCCCGGAAGATCTGATCCGGGTGCTGGAGCTCAAGGTGCTGGAACATCACGACGCCTGGTTGCGGGCCAAGGCCGAGACGGACAACGTGCGCCGGCGCGCCCAGGAGGACATCACCAAGGCCCACAAGTATGCCGCCGAGAAGTTTGCCGAGGCCATGTTGCCGGTGAAGGACAGCCTGGAAGCCGCCCTGGCCACGGGCGAGCAGACGGTGGAGGCCTTGAAGGCGGGCGTCGAGCTGACCCTCAAGCAGCTTCAGTCCGCCTTCGAAAAGTCGAAAGTGGAAGAGGTGAACCCCATGGGCGAGAAGTTCGACCCCCATCGCCACCAGGCCATCGGCGTGGTGGTGGCGGCGGGCGAGCCCAATCATGTGGTGACCGTCCTGCAGAAGGGCTACCTGCTGAACGAGCGCGTGCTGCGCCCGGCGCTGGTGATGGTTTCCAAGCAGGCGTGAGTTTTGTAAGAACGCCAAGGCTTGAAATCCGGCACATTAGCCCTACTTAGAACACAGAAATTGTAGGTCGGCCTTCAGGCCGACATGTCGGGATGAATCCCGACCTACCTCCTAACCGAATTTGAAAGGATTTCAAATGGGAAAGATCATCGGCATTGACCTGGGTACCACCAACTCCTGCGTTTCCGTCATGGAAGGCGGCAAGCCCAAGGTCATCGAAAACTCCGAAGGCGCGCGCACCACGCCTTCCGTCGTCGCCTACGCCGAGGACGGCGAGGTGCTGTGCGGCGCTTCCGCCAAGCGTCAGGCCGTGACCAACGCCCGGAACACGTTGTACGCGGTGAAGCGCCTGATCGGCCGCCGCTTTACGGAAAAGGAAGTGCAGAAGGACATTGATCTCATGCCCTTCACCATCGTCAAGGCCGACAATGGCGACGCCTGGGTCCAGGTGCGGGACAAGAAGATGGCTCCGCCCCAGGTTTCCGCCGAAGTGCTCCGGAAGATGAAGAAGACCGCCGAGGACTACCTGGGCGAGGAAGTGACGGAAGCGGTCATCACCGTGCCGGCCTACTTCAACGACAGCCAGCGCCAGGCCACCAAGGACGCCGGCCGCATCGCCGGCCTGGAAGTGAAGCGCATCATCAACGAGCCCACGGCCGCGGCCCTGGCCTTCGGCATGGACAAGAAGCCGGGCGACTCCAAGATCGCGGTGTTCGATCTGGGCGGCGGCACCTTCGACATCTCCATCATCGAGATCGCCGAGATCGAGGGTGAGCACCAGTTCGAGGTGCTGTCCACCAACGGCGACACCTTCCTGGGCGGCGAGGATTTTGACCAGCGCGTCATTGACTACATCGTCACCGAGTTCAAGAAGGAACAGGGCGTAGACCTCAAGAACGACGTGCTGGCCCTGCAACGCCTGAAGGAAGCCGCCGAGAAGGCCAAGATCGAGCTCTCCTCCAACCAGCAGACCGAGATCAACCTGCCTTACATCACGGCGGACGCCTCCGGGCCCAAGCACCTGGCCATGAAGATCACCCGCGCCAAGTTCGAGTCCCTGGTGGATGACCTGATCGCCCGCACCATCGAGCCCTGCCGCATCGCCATCAAGGACGCCGGCGTGAAGGTGGGTGACATTGACGACGTGATCCTGGTGGGCGGCATGACCCGCATGCCCAAGGTGCAGGACAAGGTGCGCGAATTCTTCGGCAAGGATCCCCGGAAGGACGTGAACCCGGACGAGGCCGTGGCCGTGGGCGCCTCCATCCAGGGCGGCGTGCTGCAAGGCGAGGTCAAGGACGTGCTGCTCCTGGACGTGTGCCCCCTGTCCCTGGGTATCGAGACCCTGGGCGGCGTCATGACCAAGCTCATCACCAAGAACACCACCATCCCGACCAAGACCAGCCAGGTGTTCTCCACCGCCGACGACAACCAGTCCGCGGTGACCATCCACGTGCTCCAGGGCGAGCGGGAGATGTCCTCCGGCAACAAGAGCCTGGGCCAGTTCAACCTGTCCGACATCCCGCCGTCCCCCCGCGGCATGCCCCAGATCGAGGTGACCTTCGATATTGACGCCAACGGCATCCTGCACGTTTCCGCCAAGGACAAGGGCACGGGCAAGGAAAACAAGATCACCATCAAGGCCAACTCCGGTCTGTCTGAAGACGAGATCAACAAGATGGTGAAGGACGCCGAGGCCCACGCCGAGGAGGACAAGAAGCTGCACGAACTGGTGAACGCCCGCAACCATTGCGACGCCATGATCCATTCCGTGAAGAAGGCGCTGCACGACCACGGCGACAAGCTGGATGCCGCCGAGAAGGGCAAGATCGAGGAATCCATCAAGGAAGCGGAAGAAGCCATCAAGGGCAACGACCAGGCCGACATCGAGGCCAAGACCGAAGCCCTGGCCACCACCTCCCAGAAGCTGGGCGAGAAGATCTACGCCGAGCAGCAGGCCGCCGGTGCGGCGGGCGCGGGTGGCGCCGGCTGCGGCCCCGACTGCGGTTCCGGTAGCTGCAACACCGACAAGTCCAAGGACGCCGATGTGGTGGATGCGGAGTTCACGGAAGTGAAGGATCGTAAGTAAGAAGTCGAGAGTCGAGAGTGGAGAGTCGAGAGTATGACCTTGCCTCCGTTCCCGGCTCTCGCTGGCTTGTTTGTTACTCCTTCCTTAACAGTGAAGTGGGTTATTTGATGGAGAGCGGGAGAACTGGCGTGCTGTTTCCGGTTTTCGCTCTCGACTCTCGACTCTCGACTCTCGACTCACAATGACCACCAAACGCGACCTCTACGAAACTCTCGGCGTCAATCGGGATGCCAACGACGACGAGATCAAGAAGGCTTACCGCAAGCTGGCGATGAAGCACCATCCGGACCGAAATCCGGATAATCCCAAGGCGGAGGACGCCTTCAAGGAGGCGAAGCACGCCTACGAGGTGTTGTCGGATGCCCAGAAGCGGGCGGCCTACGACCAATACGGCCACGCCGGAGTGGACCCGCAGGCCGGCATGGGCGGCGGTGGAGGGGCCGGCATGGGCGGCTTCGCCGATGCCTTCGGTGACATCTTCGGTGACATCTTTGGCGGCGGACGGGGGGGCGGCGGCGGACGATCCAACGTCTATCGTGGCGCCGACCTGCGCTACAACCTGGAAATCACCCTGGAGGAAGCGGCCCGGGGCGCGGAAAAGATGATCCGCATCCCGACCACGGCCGACTGCGAGACCTGCCATGGTTCGGGCGCGAAGAAGGGCACGGAACCCAAGGTCTGCCCCACCTGCGGCGGCGCCGGCCAGGTGCGCATGCAACAGGGATTCTTCTCCATCCAGCAGACCTGTCCCAAGTGCCACGGGTCGGGGCGCATCGTGCCCAATCCCTGCCCGGATTGCGGCGGCGCGGGGCGCACCAAGAAGCACAAGACCCTGGAAGTGAAGATTCCCGCCGGCATTGACGAGGGCATGCGTCTGCGTCACAGCGGCCACGGCGAGCCCGGCGTGAATGGCGGCCCGTCCGGCGACCTGTACGTGGAAATCCATATCCGGCCCCATCCGGTCTTCCAGCGGGACAATGACGACCTGCATTGCGAGATGCCCATCAGCTTCGCCACCGCGGCTCTGGGTGGCGAAATCGAAATTCCGACCCTGGATGGTGCCGCCAAGATACGCGTGCCCGCCGAGACCCAGAGCGGCAAGGTGTTCCGCCTGCGCGGCAAGGGCATCAAGGGCGTGCGCAGCCACACGGCCGGGGATCTCATGTGCCACATGGTGGTGGAAACTCCGGTCAATCTCACGGAACGCCAGAAGGAACTCCTGCGCGAACTGGAAACCTCCAGCGTGGGCGAGAAGCACAACCCCCGCGCCAAGAGCTGGATGGACAAGGCCAAGGCGTTCTTCGGGGGGTGAGTCCGCAGGCCTGCGTAGGTCGGGCTTCAGCCCGGCCTTGAATGTGGTGCATGTTCCTGCCGCACTGAAGCCCGACCTACCAGTTTTGAGCATTGTAGGTCGGGCTTCAGCCCGACATCGCCATGCGTGATAGCCTTGTCGGGATGAATCCCGACCTACGATTCTCGCCACCATTGAACCCTGGCCAGCAGCTCTGGCTGATGGCGTGCACGGCGACTACCGTGCTGCCCCATGTGGCCTTCGTGCCGTCCTGGATGGCGCTCGCGGCGCTGAGCATGCTTGGCGGGCGCTGGCTGTTCTGGCGGCGCGGCCTGCCGGCCCCTTCCACCTGGTTTCTGCTGTTCATCGCCGCGGCCTGCGGCCTGGGCGTCTTTTTCCAGTTCCAGCAGTTCTTCGGCCGGGAGCCGGGCCTGGCGCTCCTGCTCGCCCTGGCCTGCCTCAAGCTGTTCGAGGCGAAGTCCATCCGCGACGGCCGGGTTCTGGTTCTCCTGTGCCTCTTCCTGCAATTGGGCCTGTTCCTGCACAGCCAGAGCATGGGCACGGCGGCTTTCACCGCCGCCAGCCTGGTGGTCGCGGTCGCCTGCCTGGCGGCTCTCTCCCTGGCGGGACAGACGCCGCTCCAGTTGTTGCGCCTCTCCGGCCTGATGCTGGCGCAGGCGAGTCCTTTCATGCTGCTCCTGTTCCTGCTGTTTCCCCGCATCCAGGGGCCGCTCTGGGGCTTGCCGGCGGATGCCTTCGGGGCCGCCACGGGCCTTTCGGACACCATGTCCCCCGGCGCCATCAGCCGACTCTCCCTCTCGGAGGCCGTGGCCTTCCGGGCGAAATTCGATGGCGCCATCCCCCCCCAGAGCCAGCTCTACTGGCGCGGCCCGGTGCTCACCCGCTTCGATGGACGCACCTGGCGTCCGGCACCGGTGCTCTCCGGGTCCGGTCTGCCCTATCCCGTTCCGTCCGATGGGGGTTATCGCTATGCCATGACCCTGGAAGCCAACGACCGGCCCTGGCTCCTGGCCCTGGAAATGCCCCTGGGCCTGCCGGGCGCGGCCAGGATGAGCGGCGACTTCCAGTTGCTGGCCGCTGCGCCTCTGCGGGAACGCATGCGTTACGAGGCGAGTTCGCGGCCCGGTCTGCCGGTGGGGCTGGATGAACGGCCTCAGGTTCTGGGTGAAGCGCTGGCCCTGCCGGCCCGGTTCAACCCCCGTGCCCGGGCACTGGGCGAGGCATGGCGGGCGGGTGGGGGTGGGAGCGAAGCCGTCCTGGGGCGGGCCTTCACATTCTTTCGTTCCAGCCGTTTCGCTTACACGCTGGAGCCGCCCATGTTGGGCGAGAACTGGGTGGATGAGTTTATTTTTGACACAAATCGTGGCTTTTGCGAGCATTTTGCCGGAAGTTTCGTCTTCCTGATGCGTGCGGCGGGCATCCCGGCGCGGGTCGTGACGGGCTATCAGGGAGGTGAAATGAATCCCATGGACGGCTACCTGACCGTGCGCCAGTCCGATGCCCATGCCTGGGCCGAGGTCTGGCTGGCAGGTCAGGGTTGGCGCCGGGTGGACCCCACCGCCCTGAGTTCTCCCGCCCGGGTGGAGAAGAGTCTGCCCGCAGCCGTACCGGCGGGGGAGGCTCTGCCGCTCGCCATGCGCCTGGACCTGACCTGGTTCAAGACCCTGCGCTGGGGCTGGGAGGCCGTGGCCAACGGCTGGAACCAGTGGGTTCTGGGATACAATCAGGAGCGCCAGAGGGAGTTTCTCGGGCGGCTGGGTATGCCGGACTGGCGCGCCATGACCAGTGTGCTGGCCGTGCTCACCGGTGTCCTGATGCTGCTGCTCATGGCCTGGGCGCTGTGGACCCGGCCCTCCCGGGATCCGGCCATGGCCGCCTGGGACAGGCTCTCCGGGAAACTCGGCCGGGTGGGTTTACCGCGGGCCGTGCAGGAAGGTCCGGACGACTACCGGGACCGGGTGGCTGGCGCCCGGCCCGATCTGTCCGCGGACATGGGGCGGATCGCCGCGCTCTACATCGCCCAGCGTTACGGCCCCGCGCCGACGCCGGAAAACCTGAACGAACTGCGCCAAGCGGTGGCACGCTTCAAGACATGATCCCTATTTCAGCAGTGAATTCACCGCAGAGACGCGGAGGCGTAGAGAAATACTTTCCGCTCCATGCGCTTTGCCTGGCCGCATCCCTGCTCCTCGCCTGGCCGGCAATGGCTCAAGAAGCCTCCCCGTCCACGGCCCAGGAGGCTGCGCCTACGCAGTCCCCTGCGTTGGCGACCTACGCCGACCGCCCGGATGTCCGGAGCTTCGTGGATGAGATGGTGGTCAAGCACGGTTTCGAGAAAGAAGCCTTGTTGGCCCTGTTCCGCCAGGCGCAAACGGAGCCGGCCGTGCTGGCGGCCATACGCCCCCCCGACCATCCCTCGGCACGTTCCTGGCGCGGCTACCGGAAACAGTTCGTGGAGAAGAGACACATCAAGGCCGGCAGACGCTTCATGGACGAGCATCGGCTTGCTCTACAGGCGGCCTCGGACCGGTTCGGCGTGCCACCTTCCATCATTGCGGCCATCATAGGCGTGGAAACCTTCTATGGCCGGGTGCAGGGGCGCTTCAACACCTTTTCCGCCCTGACCACCCTGGCCTTCGATTACCCTCCCCGGGCAGACTTGTTCCGCCGCGAGCTGGGAGAATTCCTGCTCCTGGCCCGGGAGAACCAGCGCGACCCCCTGTCCTATACGGGTTCTTATGCCGGCGCCCTGGGTATGCCCCAGTTCCTGCCCAGCAGCCTGCGCCATTACGCGGTGGATGGGGACGGCGACGGCCGGATTGACCTGTCCGGGAACGTGGCGGACGCCATCGGCAGCGTCGCCAGCTTCCTCTCCCTGCATGGCTGGGAGAAGGGCGGGAGCGTGGCCCAGCCGGCCCGGGTCAAGGGCGAGGCTTATCAGGAGCTGGTGGACGGCAACGTGGATCCCCTGCTGTCGCCCGCGGTTTTGCGCGCCCACGGCATCGCGCCGCCCCGACACATCGCCGCCGATCAGAAACTGGCCCTGATTGACCTCGCCACCCCGAGAAAGCCCACCGAGTACTGGCTGGGCTCCAAGAACTTCTATGTCATCACCCGCTACAACAAGAGCAGCTTCTACGCCATGGCGGTGTATCAACTGGCGGAAAGACTGCGGCAACCCACACCCACGAAAGTAAAAATCTCACCGCAAAAGCCTGCCCCGCACTCGATACGGGGGCGCGAAGGCGCAAAGGGGCGTAAAGAGGAAATGCAAGCGGGAAAATGAGTGCGGCTGGAGACGCGACAACGTGCTGTATACTTCGGACGGTATGCTTTTTAATGTAGGAGTAATTCAATCATGCCGACAATGACAAGTTGCACACTGAACGGCCAAGCAATTGATATTGATGCCGCGATCGATATGAAAGATGCCGGAAATCACCCTGATTTCCGTTGTAACGAATGCATGCAACCCGTACGCCCACATCGGTCGGGTGGCCACACACCTGCACATTTTGAGCACCTGGAAAGAAATCCAGATTGCTCTCAAAGTCATGTTGCGCGGTAATCGTAACTCTGAGCCCAAGCGGGACGGTGAATACCATGGGCCTGCCAGCCGTAAAGTTTGCCGTTTATGAAGACCTGTTCGATCTGCCGGAAAACCTGGTGGGGGAGATCATTGCCGGGCAACTGATTACCCATCCCCGGCCGGCGCCGAAACATGCGCGCGCCTATTCCACGCTCGTTTTCGCGTTGGGCGGACCTTTCGACCAGGGCAGGGACGGCCCCGGCGGCTGGTGGATACTGGACGAGCCGGAATTGCACCTGGACCGGGATGTGCCGGTGCCCGATCTGGCCGGCTGGCGCCGGGAGCGCATGCCGAGCCTGCCGGAGACGGCCTGGTTCGAGTCGGCGCCGGACTGGGTGTGCGAAATCCTCTCTCCCTCCACCGCCCGCCTGGATCGGGTGACCAAATTGCCCCTGTACGCGCACCACGGCGTGCGCCACGCCTGGCTGGTAGACCCCGATCTGCGCACCCTGGAAGTGTTCGAGAACCGGGACGGCAAATGGCTCCTGCTGTCGGCCCTGGAAAACGATGCCGAAGTCCGGGAAGCCCCTTTCGAAGCCGCCTCCTTCAGCCTGGGTAGCCTCTGGGCGGATTGAGTCAGAATCTCACCGCAAAGAGCGGTAGATCTGAGGTAGGTCGGGCTTCAGCCCGACAAGGGCGCCCGGGTCTGGCGTTGTCGGGCTGAAGCCCGACCTACGAGTGACGTTTTTCGGGATAATTGCGTTTTTTCAGAAAGGAACACCATGGCAACCACCACCACGGCGAGCGGGCTCGTCATCGAGGACGTCACCACGGGCCAGGGCGACCTGGCGAAAAGCGGTCAATACGTGTCCGTGCATTACACCGGCTGGCTGGAAAACGGCAAGAAGTTCGATTCCAGCAAGGACCGGGACGAGCCTTTCCAGTTCCCGCTGGGCATGGGCCATGTCATCCGTGGCTGGGACGAGGGCGTGCAGGGCATGCAGCCGGGCGGCGTGCGGAAGCTCACCATTCCGGCGGAACTGGGCTATGGCGCAAGGGGGGCGGGCGGTGTCATTCCGCCCAACGCCACCCTGGTGTTCGAAGTCGAACTGCTGGAACTGCTCTAATTGGCCGATACCGACGCGCCCTCCCCCCTGGTCCGGGTGTCCAAGCTCCTGGCGGAGCGCGGGCTGTGTTCCCGGCGCGAGGCGGACACCTACATCGAGCGCGGCTGGGTGTTCCTGGACGGGCAGCGGGTGACCGAGCTGGGGGCCAAGGCCCTGCCCAGCCAGACGGTCTCCCTGGATGCCCGCGCCAAGTCCGCCCAGGAGCACCGGGCCACCATCCTGCTGCACAAGCCCGTGGGCATCGTCTCCGGCCAGGCGGAGTCGGGCCACAAGCCCGCCGTCACCCTCATCACCGCCGCGACCCAGTTCCGCGAGCCGGGGGCGCCGCCGTTTCGGCCGGAGCACCTGAAGGGTCTGGCACCCGCGGGCCGGCTGGACATTGACTCCACCGGCCTCCTGGTGTTGACCCAGGACGGACGCATCGCCCGGCTCCTCATCGGCGAGGACTCGGAAGTGGACAAGGAGTACCTGGTGCGGGTGGAAGGCAGCCTGAGCGACAAGGGCCTGGCTCTGCTCAATCACGGCCTGTCCCTGGACGGCCAGCCACTCAAACCGGCCAAGGTCGCCTGGCAAAACCAGGATCAATTGCGCTTCACCCTGAGGGAAGGGAAGAAGCGCCAGATCCGGCGCATGTGCGAACTGGTGGGCCTCAAGGTGGTGGGCCTGAAGCGTGTGCGCATCGGCCGGGTGCGCCTGGGCGATTTGCCCCAGGGCCAGTGGCGCTACCTGAAACCCGAGGAGCGCTTTTGAGGAAAGATTCAAAGCCTGACGACGAAGGTACAAAGCTTGTAGGGGCGAACAAGTTCGCCCCTACACCTCCTTCGCGGCCCTTTGCGCCTTTGCGCCCCCGTATCAGGTACGGGGCAGGCTTTTGCGGTGTGGTTTTGACTTTCTGTGTCTTCGTATTGTTGTGGACGCCGTTTGCCCAGGCATCATCACTCCCCGCGACGGTTCTTTCAGCGCTGGAGGCGGCCGACATTCCTCCGGGGGACGTGGCGGTCACGGTGCAGGAAGTCGGGAGCCGCAAGCCGCTCCTGAACTGGAACGCGGGCAAGGCGATGAACCCCGCCTCGGTGATGAAGCTCCTCACCACCTGGACGGCCCTGGAGACCCTGGGGCCGGCCTACACCTGGCGCACCGACGTCTATTACCGGGGCACGCTCAGGAACGGCGTGCTCGACGGCGACCTGTATATCAAGGGTTCCGGCGATCCGGCCCTCACCATAGAGCGTTTCGGCCTGCTGCTGCGGGATCTGCGGGCGCGCGGCCTCTCCGAGATCAGGGGCGACCTGGTGCTGGATCGGGGCCGTTTCCAGGTGGACAAGGGCGACCCCGGTGCCTTCGACGGCGAGGGACTCTCCCCGTACAACACCCTGCCCGATGCCCTCCTGCTCAACTTCAAGGCCTTGCGCCTGACGCTGTTGCCCGAGGCGAAAGGCGTGAAGATCCTGCCCGTGCCGGAACTGGCCGGGCTGGTGCTGGAGAACCGCATCACGCTGTCAACGGATGCCTGCGGCAGTGACTGGGATGACGGGCTGAAGGCCGACTGGCAGCCCTCCGGTGCGCGCCTGGCGCTGTCCGGCGCCTATCCGGTCGCCTGCGGCGAGAGGGTCTGGAACCTGTCCCCCATGGATCCGGCGGACTACCTGTGGCGCGCCTTCCGTCCGCTGTGGCAGGAACTGGGGGGCAAACTTTCCGGCGGCCCGCGCGAGGCGCCGGTGCCGGAGGGTGCCCGTCTTCTCTCCGCCACCTATTCGCCGCCCCTGTCCCAGGCGGTCCGGGACATCAACAAGTTCAGCAACAACGTCATGGCGCGCCAGTTGTTCCTGACCCTGGGGGCGGAACGCGGAGCGCGCCCCGCCGCTTTGGCGGACGGTGCGGCGGCCGTGCGCGCCTGGTTGAACGAGGCGAGGCTCCCCATGCCCGAACTGGTGCTGGAGAACGGCGCCGGCCTCTCCCGCAAGGAGCGCATCAGCGCCGCCAGCCTCAATCGCCTGTTGCTGGCCGCCTGGGCCAGCCCGGTCATGCCGGAATTCGTGTCATCGCTGCCCATCGTGGCGGTGGACGGCACCATGAGGAAACGCCTCGCGGAAACGGGCGTGGCCGGCCGCGCCCACATCAAGAGCGGCTCGCTGGCCAACGTCAAGACCATCGCCGGCTACGTCACGGCGAAAAATGGCAGACGCTACGCCGTGGTGTTCCTGGCCAACCATGCCAACGCCGCCGCGGCGCGGCCGGCCCAGGACGCCTTGCTGCAATGGGTCTGGGCCGGCGCGCGGTAAGCCGCTGAATGGGCTCAGCCCGTGCTCCAGGCCCTGGGTCTCCTCATGCCGGCGATCTTGCAGGCCTGTTTCACATAACCGTAGGGGAAGAGGGCGAAGAGCAGATTCCGGGCATCGTCCTTGCCCTCCTCCGACAGATGCTTGCTCACGTGGCGCACATCTGCCGCCACCTGGTGTTCGTCGTGGAAGGCGCGCATGAAGCGCAGCACCGTCCAGTGGTCGGGCGTCAGCTCGATATTTTCCTGCCGCGCCAGTTCCTCCGCCACCGCCTCGCTCCAGTCCTCGGGTTCCAGCAGGTAGCCCTCCTGATCCGTGGGGATCACGCTGCCTTGGATTTCCAGTGCCATGATGGGTCTCCTTGTCCGGGCTGACGCCCGTTCTCCGTTTGGGGACATCAGTCTCGCCCGGCGACGGAAGCCCCGGCATTGACGCGGATCAAAGAGGCGCGGGTGTCGGCCGGCTCCCGGGCGGGGTCGGAAATACCGTGTAACAATAAAGAAGCGCATGGCCCTCTCGGCTCGCGGGGTGCGGTGAAGCGGCCTCGCCGTCCATCAATGCCCGTCGTGCCCGCTGACTTCGTTCAGGACGGATTCGAATCGGTCCACCACGGCGTCCCATCCTCGCTCCAGTGCGGTGATGCGGGCGCGCCGGGCAAGTGGTGCGGGGTCGGGGGCGTTGGCCAGTGCGGTGGCGGCGTTCAGGAAAGCGCCGACGTCGCCGGGCGGCACGGAGCGGCCGTTCTCGCCATCCAGGATCAGTTCGGCCGCGGCGGCGCTGCGGTAGGCCACCACGGGCAGGCCGCTGGCCATGGCTTCCGGCACCACGTTGCCATAGGTCTCGGTGAGGCTGGGAAAGAGGAACAGGTCGGCGCTGGCATAGTGGGTGGCCAGATCCACCCCGATTCGGGGGCCGGCGAACAGATGGTCCGGGTGGGCGTCGGCCAGTCGGGCGCGCGCCGGGCCGTCTCCGACCCAAATCATGCGCGCATCGGGTCGGTGCGCCCGGATGGCGGCGAAGGCCGCCTCCACCACGGCCAGGTTCTTTTCCGGCGCCAGGCGGCCCACGTAGAGACATGCCAGCTTGCCCTTGTCTGCGCTGGCATGACCCAGCCACTCCCGGCGCAACTCGTTCGAACGGCGGGCCGGATCGAATAGGTCGGTATCCACCCCCCTGCCCACCACCTTCACGCCCGGCACGCCTTCGCCGGCCAGGGTCGCAGCCAGGGCCTCGGTGGGCACCAGGGTGGCGCGGGTGCGGCGGTGGAAACTGCGCAGGTAGCTGGAGAGGGCGGGGCGCAACCAGCCTGCGCCGTAGTGCGTGCTGTAGGAATCGAAATTGGTGTGAAAGGCGGAAGTGCTGGGGATGCCCAGGCGGCTGGCGGCGGAGACCGCCGACCAGCCCAGGGGGCCCTCCGTGACCACGTGCACCAGATCCGGGCGATCGCCCTTCCAGCGGGCAATGAGGGCGCCCCGGGCGGGCAGGCCAAAACGCAGTCCGGCATAACCGGGCAGGGGCAGGCTCGGCAGCGCCAGATCCAGGCCCGTGCCCCTGGCCTCCCGGTACTGGCGCGGCCGCACCACCTCCACCCGGTGGCCGCGTGCCCTCATGCCTGCCACCAGGCGCCCCACGGTCATGGCTACCCCGTTGATCTCGGGTGGATAGGTCTCGGTGACGAGGGCGATGTGGAGCGGTTTCATGCCCGCTCCAGCAGCACGCAGCCCCAGACCAGGGCCACGTCCAGGAGGGAGAAGAGGACGGCTGCGCTGCCTATGTCCTTGGCACGCTTGGACAGATCGTGGTTCTCCAGGGAAACCCGGTCCACCACCGCTTCCACGGCGGAGTTGAGCAACTCCACGATGAGGACCAGCAGTACGCTGCCAACCATCACGGCCCGGCCTGGGCCGGCAACATCCAGGAAGAAGGCCAAGGGAATGAGGATGGCCGCCAGCAGTACTTCCTGGCGGAATGCGTCCTCGCAGGTATAGGCGGCCTTGAGGCCGTCCATGGAGTAGAACAGGGCATTCCAGACGCGTCTCAGGCCGGTCTTGCCTTTGTGGGGACTCTCCTTGGAAGCCGCGCAGCGACTCTCGATGCTCCCCTCGCCCGCTTGCGGGAGAGGGGTTGAGGGCGAGGGAAAGCGGGCATGACTGTCATCTTCTGGTGTGTTTTTCATAGTCATGCCCGTTTCCATATCGTGGTATCGGTGATGATTTGTCGGTAGAGTTGGGCCAGCCGGCCCGCCATGGCGGTGTCCGACCAGGAGAGGGCGTGATGGCGCGCCTCCGCCGCCAGTCGGCGGCAGCGTTCGGGCGCCGAGAGGAGTTCCAGCAGGACGGCGGCGAAGTCTTCCGTGTCGTGACGGGGCACGACGCAGCCGAGGCCGGGAGCCAGGATGTCCACCGTGCCCATCTCCGCCAGGGCCACCACGGGCAGGCCCATGGCCATGGCTTCCAGCAGCACTAGGCCCTGGGTTTCCGTGCGCGAGGCGAACACGAAGGCGTCGGCCGCGGCATAGCAGTCCTGCAATTCCCCGTCCCGGTCCAGGTAGCCGAGGAAGCGCACGGCATGGGCGACTCCCAGCCGTTCGGCCCTCGCCTTGAGTTCCGGCACCGCCGGGCCGTGCCCCGTGATCAGGAACAGGAGATCCGGACGTTTCTCCAGCGCCAGGGCGAACGTGTCCAGCAGGAAGCCGATGTTTTTCTCGAAGGCGACGCGGCCGACGTAGAGGATCACCGGCCGCTCCGGCGCGATGCCGTGAGTGGCCCGGAAGCGCGCCCGTTCGCCGCCGCTGAAACGGGACAGGGGGATGCCGGTGGGCAGCACGTGGATGGGGCTCGTGACGCCGTAGGCGGTCAGCCTCTCCTTCATGGCGCAGGAGGGCACGATGACGGCATCCAGGGCATTGCACTGGCGGCGCGAGACCTGCCGCGCCAGTGCCCGCAGCCAGCTTCCGGGCAGGAAGGGGGCGTAATGCTGGAGGTATTCCTCGAACAGGGTGTGGTAGGTGGCGACCACCGGCAGCCCCAGGGCGCGCGCCGCCTTGACACTCGCCGGATGGGCGATGAAGGGCGTCTGGGCGTGGATCAGGTGGCAATCGCCAGCCGCCAGGCGCACGGCCCGGTGCATGGCGCCCCAATGCACCAGGCGGTCCTCCGGATCCCGCGGCACCGGCCGGCCGGAAACACGGGTGACGCCGCAGGCCTCCTCTTCCTGGCCGTAGCGGGGTACCACCAGGCGGACTTCCACGCCGAACTCCGGGAGCGCGCGGCGGAAGGTCTCGATGGAGGTGGATACGCCGTTTACCCGGGGAAAGTGCACGTCGGACACCTTCAGGACTCGCAACTCAGACATGGACGGGCTCCTCGGCTGGATTGACGGACTCGGGCTCCGTTTCGGGGGCATGCGCGGGATCCGCGTGCCAGGTGATGACTTCCAATCGGCCATCCAGGTGTTCCACGATGGCGCTACAGGAATCCACCCAGTCGCCGCAGTTCACGTACTGCACGCCGTCCAGCTCCTTGATGCCGGCCCAGTGGATGTGGCCGCAGATGACACCATCGAAGCCCCGGCCGCGGGCGTGGCGTGCCACCGAACCCTCGAAGTTGAAGATGAACTCCAGGGCGGACTTGATCTTGCGTTTTGCGTAGCCGGCCAGGGACCAGTGGCCGGCCCTGCCCAGCCGTCGGCGTAGCCAGGAAAGGTAGATGTTGAGCCGGACCAGGAAGGTGTAGGAGAGGTCCCCCAGCACCGCCACCCAGCGGTGGTGGCGCGTCACCTGATCGAACTCGTCGCCGTGCACCAGCAGGAAGCGGCGGCCGTCCGCCGTCAGGTGTTCCCATTCCGCGGCCACGCGGATGTCGCCGAAGGCGATGCCGACATAGCTGCGCAGGGCCTCGTCGTGGTTGCCGGGGATGAATACCACCTGCTCGCCGTGGCGGGCGCGGCGCAGCAGTTTCTGCACCACCGTGTTCTGGGCCGGGCTCCAGTGGATGCCGCGGCCCATGGCCCAGAAATCCACGATGTCGCCGATGAGGAACAGATGCTCCGCCTGGTGCTCGCGGAGGAAACTCAGCAGCCTGTCGGCCTGGCAGGCGCGGGTGCCCAGGTGGATGTCGGAGAGGAATATGGAGCGGACACGGGTCATACGCCCATCGTGCCGCTCCTGCGTGACGGGGGGGTTACCGGGAGATTACGGATTTGAGTCGGTGGCGCTCCGTGGCTTCGGGTGGCATGCCGGATGAACCGAAATATCCAGATGCTCGAAGTTAATTTGACGCACTAAAGGGATACCCTGGCCACCTCCAATGCTGCATTGCACCACCGGGCCATACGTGTAGATAGATCAGCGTCAAGGTCATCGCAGCAGTCAACGAGGCGGCAGCGATCAAGAAGAAGTCCGCCTTCGGCGGCGTAGCCCCCCCACCGCGAACGATCCGCCGCTTCCGAAATGCAGAAGGCTCGCAAGGGGTCGAACAGGAACGGGCGATCAATCCATTTCTTGCTAAAGGCATCGGGCTGCAACTGGCATAGTTGTTGGCTCCAAGCTGTTCCAGTTTTGCACTGTCCGAAAACGATAATCTGGCTGGGCGATTTATCCGCAAATGGAGACCAAGCGACTACATCCAGTTTGTCATCGTTTGCCTGTACTGGTCCTGAATCGTAGGCGTGGAATCCTCCCCCTTCCCCCAATGCCTGACACAGTGCGTTTACTTTTTCCGGGAAATCGGCGCTGCCAGCGGCAGTACCAAATACGAAGGATTGCGCGCGGTTAGAGCCGAGGTATTGACGAAGGGCCGCCGCTGAGACTTCTTCCAGCAGAAGCGTTCCATCAATGCCAGCGTGCGTTCGCGTGGTAGTCATGTTTAGGCGAGTGCTAAGCAGCAGATACCCATAAAGTGCTGCTTGAGGCCCATCGTCCGACGGTGCATAGTGCAACACGTTGCCGTGTGCATCCAGTGCATACGGATAACCTACGCGACACGCCGCTTGGCGGCGCTCAATCTCGTTCATGACTTCGTCGAGCGCGTCCGCATTTTCGTCATCGCTGTCCTCACATCCGCGATTGGGTTCGCTTTCGCCCTCTCTTCCGAGAAAGGCGACGATTTCCCGGGCCGAGACACTACCGTTGGCCCATGCCAACAACTCCGCAAAGTCGGCTAGCTCATGTAGCCCGGCCCGGGCCGAGGGTAATGCGGGCAGCTTGAACATAAGGCTTATTCCGTCACGCGGGCCTTCTTAACTTTGACGGTGTACTTGCGCTCAAGCTCCAAGTAAATATCGTCCGCCATCGTCGCGATCGTGCCAGCAATTCGAAATAATGCCTCGGATCTATCGTAACCCGCACTCAAATGTGCTCTTGCTGTGGTGAGTTCCCGCTTCGCTGCCAGCAAGGCAGCCTCGAACACAGCTTTGGGAGGTAAACTGACCTCAAATGCTTTCTCAAGGGCCGCTCCAGCCCGCAATGCGGCAACAGCCTCACGATTGGCAACAACGGCATTGAGTTGTCGCAAATGCGGATTTTGAGAACGCACGACCGGCTCGCGTTTTTCCTTCCGACTGCCATATAGCCATCCGCACAATTCTCCGAGAGCCCTGACCTTGTCTTTGGGTACCGGGTGGTTGGATTCATCTTCCTTGGAAGCAACGCCAAGGAAAGAAGAAATGCCGTCATAATCGAGGCCAGTATAGAGATGCGAAAAAGAAAGGCGGTTGTTGAATCGATCTTCACGATCAAATACCTTCTCGCGCTCCGCCTGCTCAAGTACCATCAAGCCGCGGAACAGGCGCTGTACCGTGCGGTGACGGTCTCCGATCTGATTCGCGATTTCCACCAACGGAATTGAGTACCTTCGGTGCACGTCAGCGATGTAAACTGCCTTGGCGTAGCTGCCCCATTTGGCTGGGCCGTTGACATGCTTGAATCCCAAATAGCGCCAAGATCCCTCTCGTGTCTCAAATAACACAGGCAATGTATCCAGATCCTTGTGCTGCGTAGCAGACAGCTTGGGAACATGCCACCCCTTTTCCGCGGCCAGTTTCGGCGAGCGCAGAACCTTGACGGCCGCCAGTCGACGGTTGCCTTCGATAACAACGTTACGATTGTTTTCTCTGGCAACGATTAGTGCCTCGTGCTCAAAGAAGCCGCTGGCCGAGATTGACTGAACCAGTTCCTGTACATCCATAGCATCCCATAGGATGTCAAGAATTTCCTCATCGGTAAGACCATCGGCAATGCCGTACTCTGCTAGGCGCGGATTGACGTGGTCGAAATGCAGCGTATCTGTGGCAATCCACTCGATGGAGGTTGTTTTGGTTGTAGTCATGGGTGTGATCCTGACGAAAGACAATCCAAGTGTGCGATCCTCGCGGTTCGAGTCGCCACCGGCAAGTAAAGGCGGTGCGGCGCAATTAGGAGTTCCTGCGCAGCGCGTTTGTCCTGCAAGGAGTATCGGATCGGCAAAATAGACATTTGATGTTTCTCGTAAAGCTCACGGATCAGCGGCGCATCATCATACGACACCAGCCAGGGCAAGACACCCTGCTGCCCAAGGTAACGCGCGAAACAGGCATGATCCGCTGCACCATACGCGTTCAGGTACAACCGTTTACCCTTGACTACATATGGCGGATCGGCGTACACGAAGACTTTTGCCCGCCCACGACCGGCAGGCAGGCATTGCTTGAGAAAGTCGATCGCGTCGAGCCCCGTCACCTGGATGCGCTCGCGTAACCCACCGAGCGCCGTGATTCGCTCTGCCAGAGTCTCCCGATTAAATCGAACATCAAGCCGCCATTTGCCTTGCTGCTCATAGCCGCCGATCGGACCCGCACCCTTCAGTACGCCCGAGCGATTGCAACGATTCATGTAAAAGGCGGCAAATCCAAGGTCAAATGGTTCGCGGCCCGATGGATCCACACAAATCGCATTCTGCCGATGCCATTCGGAAATATCGAGAGGAACCGAGAATATCCGCTCCGCAAAACGCTCGTTTTCCTGAAGCAGTGCGGTCCAGAAGGCGTGGACCCGAGGGTCGGCATCGTTTATGTGCACGCGCTCGACCACATCCCGGCACAAAAGGTTCAGGGCTGCGCCTGCACCGCCGGCAAAAGGCTCGTAGTAGGCGCAGCCCCGCAAATCATTTAAATCTAGAAGGTCTGTGAGAAAACGGGACAAACTACCTTTTCCGCCTGGATAACGCAGCGGACTTGCTGATCTCATTACTGACGGAGGCATAAGAGCATGGCCCGGCACGCGTTCTTCGACTGCCATGTTCCCCTCGCTCGCTTCTTTAAAACGCCTCTTTATTGGCAACGTCTTCTCGAATTGTAACGGCTTGGCCTCATTAACAACATCCTGGTACCGTTCCTGTGCCCGTGCGATCTCCGAGCACACACCCGGAAGTTAGTGTTCAGTCAGGACCATAGCTGCTTCGTACCCGACCGCAATTGTTCCGGCTTAAGAAAGGAAGTGGCTTGGCGCTCCATGGATTCTGACTTAAACGCTTCAGGTTGGATATTGAGTTAATCTGGTATCCTTGACCTAGTTTAATCTCTAGCCCCTAGCCCTGCTTACTGCAACAGGGCGTTCACCTTCTGCAGGTCGGTGCCGTTCAGGGTGCCGGCGGCGGCCTTGAGTTTCAGCTCGGCCATGAGGGTGTCGTAGCGGGCGCGGGCCAGGTCGCGCCGGGTGGCGAAGACCTGCTGCTGGGCGTTCAGGACGTCAATGTTGATGCGCACGCCGACCTCGTAGCCCAGCTTGTTCGAATCCAGGGCACTCATGCTGGATGTCAGCCCGGCCTCCAGGGCCTTCACCTGGGCCAGGCCGCTGGTGGCCCCGAGATAGGCCTGACGGGCGGCGAGCGCCGCGTTGCGCCGGGCATTCTCCAGGTCCTGCCTGGCCTTCTCCTTCTGGGCCACCGCTTCCCGATCCCGGGAGACCATGGCGCCGCCCGTGAACAGGGGCATGGATAGCTGCACGCCCACGGTGCTGGCGCTGGTGTCGGAGCCCACGGGCATGAGGGGGTTGGAGGCGGCGGAGAGGCTGTTCCGGCCGTAGCTCGCCACCAGGTCCACCGAGGGCAGATGGTTGGCGTGGTTCCTTTCCACTTCCCGGCTGGCGATTTCCAGGCCCAGCTCCTGCGCCTGAACGCCGAGGTTGCCCTGCTCGGCGGACTGCGCCCACTTGTCCATGTCCGCCGGTTGCGGCAAAGCGATCTGCACGTCCGGCCGCAAGCCCTTCAGGGCGTCCGGTACCTTGCCGGTCACCTGGCGCAAGGCCTGGCGCTTCACCTCCAGGTCACTCCCGGCGGCGATTTCCTGGGCCGATGCCAGATCGAAGCGCGCCTGCGCCTCGTGGCTGTCCACGACGGTGGCGGTGCCCACCTCGAAGTTGCGCCGGGCCTGGGCCAGTTGTTCGGAAATCGCCGTCTTCTGGGCCCTGGCCGTCTCCAGCGCGTCCTGGGCCAGCAGGACGTCGAAATAGGCCTGGGCCACGCGCAGGACCAGATCCTGTTCGGCGCCTATGAACTGGGTGTTGGCGATGGCCACCGACAGTTGGGCTTCCTTGTACTGGACCCAATTCTGCCAGCGGAACAGGGGCTGGGACAGCTGGACGGAATAGAAATTGTTGTTGTATCTCAGCAGGTAATTGCCCGGGGGCTGGCTGCGGGTACTCATGTCCTGGTGGTTCCAGACACTGCCCGCCGCCAGGGAAACGGTGGGCAGGAGGCCGGCACGACCCTGGGGCAGTTTCTCCTGGCCGGCTTCCAGCGCGGCCTTGGCCGAGGCATAGGAGGCGTCGTAAGCCAGGGCGTCCCGGTAGGACTGCATCAGGTCGGCCGCCGAGGCGTTGCCGAGGCAGGCGGCGAGGCAGGCGGCGAGGGCGAAGGACAGTGCAAAGTGGTGGGCGATTTTCATGGGGCTGGTGCCTCTCAGTAGGTCGGCATGCCGGGGTCCACTTCGTGGGCCCACCCTGCCATGCCGCCGGAGAGATTGATCACCCGGGAGAAACCCAGCCTTGCCAGGAACATGGCGACCTGGAAGCTGCGTGCGCCATGGTGACAGATCACCACCGTCTCCACCTCCTTGTCCAGTTCCAGGTAGCGGGCGGGAACGGAGCGCATGGGCATGGGACGGGCGCCGCGGATATGGCAGACATCGAATTCCCAGGGCTCGCGCACATCCAGAAGAATGGGCTTGGGCCGGCCCGGGTCGTTCAGCCAGTCGGACAGCTCTCTCGGGGACATCTGCTGCATGGTCATTCTTTCTGTTTCAGTTCGAACCGGGGTGCCGCTTCTAGAACACGAAGCCGCCGGCTTGCGGGGTATTCGCCAGGGGCTTCACCACCGTCTCGAACAGGGTTTCGGTCTGATAGACACCCGGGGCGGAGCAGGACACGAGCTGGGCGAACATGCAGGGGGCGGCCCCCACGATGGCGAACAGGCGGCCGCCGGCTTTGAGTTGCCCCAGGACTTCCTTGGGGATGGCGCTCACCGCGCCGCCCAGCACGATCACGTCGTAGGGGGCGTGCGCCTCGGAGCCACGGGAACCGTCGGCGACTTCCACCTGGGCATTGACGATGCCCGCCTTTTCCAAGTTGGCGCGGGCCATCTCGGCCAGTTCCGGCACGATTTCCAGGGCGTAAACATGGTCGGCCTTGGTCGCCAGCAGCGCCGTCAGGAAACCGGAACCGGCTCCCACTTCCAGAATCTTGTCCGACTTCTTCACCTGGATCGCCTGCATGATGCGGCCCTCGACCCGGGGCGGCAGCATGCTGGCGCCGTGGCCCAGGGGCACTTCCAGGTCAGCGAAGGCCAGCGCCTGGTGGGCGGCCGGTACGAAATCCTCGCGCTTCACGGCCATCAGCAAGTCCAGCACGTCCGTGTCCAGGACTTCCCAGGGGCGGATCTGTTGTTCCACCATGTTGAAGCGCGCTTTTTCCAGATTCATGACTTTCTCCAGGGAGAGGCTTTATATCAGCAAGGGCTTATATTGGGTCCGGCATGCCGGAGTTCAAGGGGGAAGATTTTACAGGAACGGGCGGCGAGGATGGCGGATAAAAGAAAGCTATGGGTGGGAAAGCACGAGGAAGCTCAACTCGTTGCCGGTTCCTCGCGTTCGGCCTTGGTCAGGTAGAGGGAGGCGTACAGGGCCGGCACCACCAGCAGGGTGAGCACGGTGGCCACCAGCAGCCCGCCCATGATGGCCACCGCCATGGGCCCCCAGAAGATGCTGCGGGTCAGGGGGATCATGGCCAGGATGGCGGCGGCGGCCGTGAGCATGATGGGGCGGAAGCGTCGAACGGCGCTGCCGACGATGGCGTCCTCGGTGGATCGGCCCAGTCTCCGGTCATGTTCGATCTGATCCACCAGGATCACCGAGTTGCGCATGATCATGCCGAACAGGGCGATCACGCCCAGGTTGGCGACGAAACCGAAGGGCACGTGGAACACCACCAGCATCAGGGCGACGCCGATCAGGCCCAGGGGGGCGGTCAGCAGGACCATGATGGTGCGGCCCATGCTCTGCAATTGCATCATGAGCAGGGTGACCACCGTCAGCACCATGGCCGGCATGACCGCCATGATGGAGTCCTCGCCCTTGGCGGCTTCCTCGATGGCACCGCCGGTTTCCACGTGGTAGCCGGAGGGGAAGGTGGCCTGTAGTTTGGCCAGATCCGGTTCGATCTGCTTGGATACCACGGGCGCCTCCACGCCTTCCCGGATGTCGGCGCGTACCGTGATGGTGGGCAGGCGGTTGCGCCGCCAGATGATGCCTTCCTCCAGCCCGTAGGACAGCTTGGCCACCTGGGACAGGGGCACGTAACGGCCGCCGCTCGCGCTGCCGATGAGGATGTTCATGTCCTTCACCTGGGACAGGTGCTGACGTTCCTCTTCCTCGGCCCGCCCCACCACGTCAATCAGTTGGTCGCCCTCCCGCAACCGGGTGATGGTGGTGCCCACCAGGAGGCTCTGTAGCATGAAGGAGATTTCCTGGGAACTCGCACCCAGCGCCCTGGCCCGATCCTGGTCCACGTCCAGGCGCACGGTCCGGGTCATCTCGTTCCAGTCCAGTTGCACGTTTCTCGCGTTGGGGTTGGAGCGCACCACGTCCGCCACCTTGGCCGCCAGGCGCCGCACCTCGGCCTCGTCCTCGCCCATGACCCGGAACTGCACCGGGAAGCCCACCGGCGGGCCGTTCTCCAGGCGCTGGACCCGGGCGCGCAGGTTGGTGAAGCCGGCGGCGAAGCGGGTATTCAGCCTCTGCATCAGTTCCTCCCGCTCCTTCAAACCCTTGGACAGCACCACGAACTGGGCGAAGTTCAGGGTGTCCAGTTGCTGGTCCAGGGGCAGGACGAAGCGCGCGCTGCCGCCGCCGACGTAGGCCACGTACTGTTCCACGGCGGGATCGTCCCTGAGCAGGGCTTCCACCCGGCGTACGTCGGCCTCCGTGGCCTTGAAGGAGGCGCTCTGGGGCAACCAGAGGTCCACCATCACCTCCGTTCGGTTGGAGGCGGGGAAGAACTGCTTCTGCACCACGGTGCCGAAGGCCAGGAGCGCCAGGCCAAAGGCGGCCACGGTGATGATGATCACCAGGCGCCGGTGTTTCACGCACTCGTGAATCACCCGGTGCAGGCGCCGGTAGAAGGGCGACTGATAGGGGTCGTCGCCATGCAGCGCCGCCTTGGCCCGCAGCTGGCCGGCGTCCAGGATGCGATAGCCCAGGTAGGGCGTGAAGATCACCGCCACCACCCAGGACACGAGGAGCGCGATGGCGACCACGGCGAAGATGGAAAAGGTGTATTCCCCGGCGGCGGACTTGGCGAAGCCCACGGGCAGGAAGCCGGCCGCCGTCACCAGGGTGCCGGTGAGCATGGGGAAGGCCGTGGACGTGTAGGCGAAGGTGGCGGCCCGGGCCTTTTCCCAGCCCTCTTCCATTTTCACCACCATCATCTCCACGGCGATGATGGCGTCGTCCACCAGGAGGCCCAGGGCGATGATGAGGGCGCCCAGGGAAACCTTCTGCAGCGCGATGCCGAACAGCTTCATGCACAGGAAGGTCACGGCCAGCACCAGGGGGATGGTCAGGGCGACCACCGTGCCGGTCCTCACCCCCAGGCTCAGGAAGCTCACGGCGAGCACGATGGCGACGGCCTCGAACAGGGAGGACGTGAATTCGTGGATGGAATCCTTGACCACCCGGGGCTGGTCGGAAACCGTGTGGATCTCGATGCCCCGGGGCAGGCCGGCCTCGAGTCGGGCCATCTCGCGCCTGAGGTTCTGGCCCAGGGCGATGATGTCGCCGCCCTTGCCCATGGAGACGGCGATGCCTATGGCGTCCTGGCCCTGGTAGCGGAAACGCGTCTCGGGTGGGTCGCTGTAACCCCGGCGCACGTTGGCGATGTCCCCCAGGCGGAACAGGCGGCCGCCGGCCTGGATGCCCAGGGAACGGATGGCCTCCACCGAGTTCAACTGCCCGGAGACATGCAGGGTGACGCGATCGGAACTGGTGTCGAAATGGCCCGCCGGGGTCATGGCGTTCTGCTTCTGCAGGGCATCGAACAGGGCCTGGGGAGAGAGGCCCAGGGTGGCCAGCTTGGCGTGGGACACCTCGATCCAGACCTTCTCTTCCTGCACGCCCAGGAGTTCCACCCGCTTCACGTCGGCCACGTTCTGCAGGTCCCGGGCGATGCGGTCCGCCTCCTTCCGGAGGGCGGCGAGATCGAAGCCGTCCCCGGTCAGGGCAAAGATATTGCCGAAGACATCGCCGAAGTCATCGTTGAAGAAAGGCCCCTGGACGCCCTCGGGCAGGGCGTAACGGATGTCGTTTACGTTCTTCCTGACCTGGTACCAGGCGTCGGGCACGGCGGAAGGCGGCGTGTGATCCTTGAGCAGGATGAACACCAGGGATTCTCCCGGCGTGGAACGGCTGCGCAGGACATCCACCCAGGGCGTCTCGTGAATCTTCTTCTCCAGCCGCTCCGTGACCTGCTGTTCCACCTCCTTGGCCGTGGCGCCGGGCCAGACGGTGCGCACCACCATGGCCTTGAAGGTGAAGTCCGGATCTTCCGCGCGCCCCAGGTGCAGGTAGCTGAAAATGCCGGCCGTGAGCAGCACCACCATGAGATAGGTGACCATGGCCGGGTGGTGGACGGCCCATTCGGAGAGGTTGGGGGTCTTCATGGTAAGGCGGTCGAGAGTCGAGGGTCGAGAGTCGAGAGCCTCATTTCGCGGTTTGTGGGACCGGCTTCAGCCGGCCGGGATGGCGATGGCGGGCTGAAGCCTGCCCCACGAATCATTTCGCGGTCTCCGGCAGCAGCGTCACCCGCTCGCCCTGGATGAGCTTGTGTACCCCTGCGATGACCACCCGCTCTCCCGCCTTGAGGCCATCGGCGATGTGGGCGCCGTCTTCGCCGAAGCTGTCCAGGTTCACCGGGCGCAGGGCCAGCCTGTTGTCCTTGCCCACGACCCACACGGCCGGCTTGCCTTCCTGCTGGAAGATGGCGGTGAGCGGCAGGGTGATGCTGGGGGCGGTGCCGCGGGAGAGGAAGCTGACGTTGGCGGTCATGCCCAGGAGTATGGACGGGTCCGCCCCCTCGATGCTGACTCGAACCGGATAGGTGCGGGTTACCGGGTCCGCGATGGGCGCCACCTCCCGGAGCCGGCCTTCAAAAAGGCGGCTGGCCGCATTTCGTGCCCACAGGACTACCTCCGTTCGGCCCACGTGGGCGAGTTCCGCCATGCGGCTTTCGGGGATGCTGATGGCCACCTCCTTTTCTTCCTCCCGGGCCAGGCGCAGGACGGGTTGCCCCGCCGCGACCACCTGGCCGGACTCGGCGGCCACCTGGCTGATGACCCCCGCCTGGTCGGCCCGGAGCACCGTGTACGCCGCCTGGTTGCGGGAGAGCCTGGCCTGGGCTTCCAGGGCTGCAACCCTGGCCTCGGCTGCCTCGAAGCCCGTCTTCCTGGCCTCGAAGGCCGCCTGGCTGATGAAGCCCTTTTCCTTCAATCCCCTGTAGCGCTCCAGGTCCGACCTGGCCAGGCTCCGTTCGGCCGTGGCCGCGGCCAGCTGGGCATCGGCTCCGGCGGCGGAGAGCGCCTGGTCACCGGGGTCCAGCCGGAGCAGTTCCTGTCCGGGCTTGACCCGGGTGCCCAGGTCCACCCGTCGGGCGATGATCTTGCCCGGAACCCGGAAGGCCAGCGCCGTCTCATAGCGTGCGCGAACCTCCCCGGAATAGGTCGCGATGACCGGCTGGGCCGCCGGTCCCACCACCTGGCTGAGTACCGGTCGGGGCGGCGGGGGCGCTTCGTCCTTGGCGCCGCAGCCGGTGAGCAGGGCGGACAGGGTCAGCGCCAAACCGGCGAGAAAACAGGGGGGGGGGAGAGGGGGTTTCATCCTGGAAAATGTGAACCGTATTAAGCTGTCCCCGGCTTGCCGATGGGCATGGAATAAAGACCGCACCTTACCATGCTCCATGCTGTAAAAGTTGCGCCGGCGACTCACAATCCCCCCTCGCCCGCGTGCGGGAGAGGGGGGGCGAGGGAGACGTCATGGCTTTCATGCTCCGGGGTGACTTCCAAAGCCATGACGATTAGTCATTTTCACGAGGAATGCACTCAAGACCTGCCCTGCCGTTCCGTTAAGCGACTATAGAGCGATAATCCTCCTGTCGCGAAACATCGCCGACTCAAGGAAGGTGTCACCCCAAAATCCCATGCCCGCCCAGTTTCCTCCTGCATGAAACTCAAGACGAAAATCTGGCTTCTGACTTCCGCAGTCGTCGCACTGATCATGGCGGTGGATGTGATGACCGGCTATCGCAGCATCGAGGCCGGCATACGCAGCGAGATGGAGGGGCAGGCCAAGGATATCCGCGGCATGCTGATGGCCATGCGCCGGGTCTATCATCAGCAGTTCCTGGACAGTGGTCTGCCGCTGAACGAGAAAACCGTGGGCTTCCTGCCGGCCCATTCCCTGTCCCGGATTTCGACGGATTTTCCCAACTGGAGCCGGAGCGGGATGTCCTTCAACAATGTCTCCGACCAGCCGCGCAATCCGGGCAACCGGGCCGACAAGGACGAACTGGCGGCCATGGCCTGGTTTCGGACCCATCCCAAGGATGACGAGCGCCTGACCGTGATCGCGGGACCGGGCGGCAAGCCCTTCTACCACTACACGGCGCCCATCTGGATCGAGAAATACTGCCTCAAATGCCACGGGAACCGGGAAGACGCGCCGCCGTCCATCGCGCAATCCTATAGCGAAGCCTATGGCTACAAAGTCGGAGACCTTAGGGGGGTGATGAGTATCAAGCTGCCGGCCGATCCCTTGCGCGAACGGGAGTACGGTAGCTGGTGGCGCGGTTTCTCGGTCCGGCTGGCGGCGTATGCGGTCTTGTTGCTGTTCCTCGGCATGTTTCTGAATCGGGTGGTGGTCGCCCGGTTGGCCCGCCTGGAAGGAGCCGCGGGCCGACTGGCGGCGGGCGACTATTCGGCGCGTACCGAGGTGGACGGCGAGGACGTGGATGGCGAGGACGAGGTGGGCAGTCTGTCCCATGCCTTCAATGGTATGGCAGACGCCATCCAGGCCCATGCGGCGGCCCTGAAGGAAAGCGAGGAACGCTTCCGCACCGCCACGGAAAGCATGCGGGACGCCTTCGTGCTGATAGAGGCCGAAGGTGGAAAGGTGGTCTGGTGGAACAAGGCGGCCGAGGCCATGTTCGGATATGGGCGCGGTGAAATCCTGGGCCGGCCCCTGCATGAAGTCTTGCTCGCGGATGGCCCCAGGGAGGCGATGAGCGCGGGCCTGGCCAAGTTCTCCCGGAACGGCGAGGGGCGCCTGATCGGCCACACCCAGGAGTTGATGGCGTGGCACAAGGACGGCCATGAGTTCCCGGTGGAGCTTTCCCTGTCCGCCATGCCCCTGGCGGGGCGTTGGCAGGCGGTGGGCGTGGTGCGGGATATCAGCGAGCGCAGGCGTGCCGAGGGCGAGTTGTCCCGGTATCGGCAGCATCTGGAAGAACTGGTGGACCAGCGGACTTCCGAGCTGAACAGCTTGTTCCAGGCTCTGCCCGACATCTATTTCCGCATGGAAAGGGACGGCACGATCCTGGA
Organism: Rhodocyclaceae bacterium; assembly: GCA_028714035.1. Lineage (GTDB taxonomy): Bacteria > Pseudomonadota > Gammaproteobacteria > Burkholderiales > Rhodocyclaceae > JAQTNA01. The sequence continues at coordinate 10,104 of JAQTNA010000020.1, read as the reverse complement.
CTTCCGTTGCGGTCGGGGCAGCGACCTGTACGTGGCGCCCGAGTCTTTCCTGGGCAAGCGCATGCAGGACGTCCTGCCTCAGGAAGCGGGGCAACTGTTTTCCGCCGCCTTTGCCCGGCTGAGGGAGAGCGGAGAGGGGGCCAGCCTGGAATACAGTCTGCCCATGCCGGTCGGCAGTCGGTTCTTCGAAGCCAGGCTGATGCCGCTGGGCGGGGAGCAGATGGTGGCGGTGGTGCGCAACATCACCGAGCGACGGGCGCTGGAAGAGGCCCGGGAAGCGGCGCGGGAGGAGGCGCTGCGACTGGCGCGGCTACGGAGCGAGTTCCTGGCCAACATGAGCCACGAGATCAGGACGCCGCTCAACGGCGTGCTGGGCATGGCCCAGATCGGCCATCGGGACTCCGATTCTGGCAGCAAGGCCTCTCGTCATTTCGAACGCATCCTGGAATCCGGTCGTCTGCTGCTCAGCATCGTGAACGACATCCTGGACTTCTCGCGCATCGAGGCCGGCAAGATGCGCATGGAGCGGGTTGCCCTGGACATCCGTCGCCTGGTGAACGAGGCCGGTGCACTGGTGGCGGACCGGGCACGCGCCAAGGGCGTGGAGTTCGTCATTCTTCCCGAGGCGGACCTGCCTCAGAATTGCATGGGCGACCCCATGCGCCTGGCCCAGATTCTGGCCAACCTGCTCTCGAATGCGGTGAAGTTCACCCTCAAGGGCAGGGTGGTGCTCGGCGCCGGGCGTGAGGGCGACAGTCTGGTGTTCCGGGTGACGGATACCGGCATCGGCATGAGCCCGGAACAGATTGCCCGTCTCTTCAATCCCTTCGAGCAGGCGGATGGTTCCACGACGCGCAAGTTCGGCGGTGCCGGACTGGGCCTGTCCATCGCCCGGCGTCTGGCGGAACTCATGGGAGGAGAACTCCGGGTTCGGAGCACCCTGGGGGCGGGCAGTTGCTTCGAGCTGCATATTCCTTACCTGCCGGCGGAGGATTCCGTTCCCGGTGCGGACTGCGCGGGCCGTTCCACCGGCCAGGAACAGCGCCTGGCGCACTGCTCGATCCTGGTGGCGGAAGACAACGAGGTGAACCGCTTGGTGCTTCAGGACATGCTCACGGACGAGGGGGCCAGGGTGACCCTGGTGGGCGATGGACAGCAGGCGGTAGACATGGTGTTGCGGAACGGGTCGGCCGCCTACGACATCCTGCTCATGGACATCCAGATGCCGGTCATGGACGGGCTGGAGGCGACACGGCGCATCCTGAGCGTGGCGCCCGACCTGCCCATCGTCGGCCAGACGGCCCATGCCATGGCCGAGGAGCGGGAGAAGTGCCGGGCCGTCGGCATGGTGGCTCACCTGTCCAAGCCGATAGACACCGAGGATCTGGTGGCGGTGGTGCTGAAACACGCACGGAACCGCAAGCTGTAGGTCGGGCTTCAGCCCGACATTGGCCGGCCCTACAACTGATGTCGGGATGAATCCCGACCTACTCTACTGAGACGACCCGGTTCTTGCCGCTCTGCTTGGCCTGATACATGGCGGTATCGGCGCGCTTCACGGCGTTTGCCTGGGGCTCCCCCGCGTGGAAGCGGGTGACGCCAGCGCTGAAGGTGATCAGAACCTTCTGGTTGTCGTGCAGGAAGAAATGTTTGGTCAGCTCTCTTTGCAGCCTCACGAGGGCGGTGGTGGCATCCTCCAGGCCCGTTTCCGGTAGCAGTACGACGAACTCCTCGCCGCCGTAGCGTGCCACGGTGTCCTGTGGGCGCAGGGTCGCCCGGCAGAGCTTGGCCAGATGGATCAGGGCATCGTCGCCCGCGTCGTGGCCGAGGGAGTCGTTGATCCGCTTGAAGTCGTCAATGTCCAGCAAACCGATGCAGAGCTGGCTTTCATGGCGCTCCGCCCGCCCCACCTCCTTCTGTAGCATTTCCTCCATGCCCCGGCGGTTCAGGGCACCGGTCAACTGGTCGTAACGCACCAGATCGCTGGTTATTTCCAGCTCGCTCTCGAGTTGCCGGATGCGTTCCTCGGAAGTCCGGACCCGCTCCTGGGTCTGGCGCAATTCGTCCCGGGAATGCTGGGCGCTTTCCTGCATGGCGCGGGTTTCCTGCATCACCTCCGACAGCACGCTGCCGATCTCCCGGACGTCCTGCGCGGTGGAAATCCGATCGGCGCAGGACTCGATCTTGTCGTGGTAGTCCGAAGTGGCGTCGGAAAACTCGGCCAACTGGTCCACGAAGCCGGCGAGCATGTTCTTCAGGGCGTCCTTGGCCTCCACCAGGCCGACTTCCAGCTGGGACTGCTTGAAGATGACTTCCTTCAGGCGGCGTTCCGCGTCCTCGATGATCCGGATGGACAGGGGCTGCTCGACGATGGCGCGCAATACCTCGATCTGACCCTGTAGCCAGTGGTCGTCCTCCACCATGCCGCCGACATTTTCGAGCAACAACTGCACGAGCTTCAGCAGGCCCTGGTGCAGGTCCGACTGGTCTTCCGCCAGCACTTCCAGTTGGCGGGCGAAGTGCTTCAGGCGCCCGGAGAACTGCTCAAGATCGGCGGGCGTCGCGGTGGCGCGGATGTCCCTGGCCAGGCCCCGGGCTTCCTCGGTGAGTTGCGCCGATTCCCGAATCTGGGGCGCGATGGCGGATTCCAGCGTGAAGGCGAAGATGTCCCTCAGCTCCGACAGCAAGGCCTCGGAACCGGCCTTCGGCACGGCAGGAACGGTGGCCGGACTGGCCTGCGTGTCCGGAACCGTCTCGAAAGCTTCCTCCTCGGCCAGGTTGTCGGCGACTTCCACGGCGGCGTTCGCGGAAGGTTCGCCTTCCGCCTGGCGCCAGGAACGGAGCAGGCCCTGCAGGCGGTTGAAGAGCGTGTCGGGGTTCGAGGCGGATTCCAGGACGTGGTCCAGGGACTCCCGCTTCCGCGTGCTGCTCATGGCCCCATGCCGGCTCTCCAGACGCCGGATCAATTCGCCGATGAGCTTGCCCCAGGCGAGCCTTTGCGTCGCGGACAGGGTCGTCACGAAGTTGAGGAGGGTGCCGCGGTAGGCATTCCAGTCCGCGCCGCGCAAGGCCTGCTCCAGTTCCCGTGCCAGGCGTTGCTGGTCCGGCGTGTCCTTGGGCAGGCCGTCGGCCAGGGATCTCAGCGTCTTGTCGGGAAAGCCTTCGCCACTGCCCGCGTCACCCGATACCTCCATGTAGAGCGCGCGGAAATTGTCCGGCGTCGGCGGTATGCGGCGTTGTGCAAGGAGACGAAAGGTTTCGCGGGCGATTTCCGAAGGATTGGTCAGCGTGGGCATGGTGCGTATCCGGGGCGTTTCACGCGATTCTAACCCTGAACCAGAAAACAATTCACCGCAGAGACCGGGAGAGGCAGAGAAAAGAAAGGAATTCTCCGGCTCAAGGGCTCACCATGCTTCGATGGAGCCGGCATGGTCATGCAATGCCTTGTTTTCCCGGCGACTCTGGGGCTCCGCGGTTAAGGCGGCTTATGGGGAAATCCGGGCTAGTTGGCGGACCAATAGGGCGTGGCGATGCCCTGGCCCAGGTCGGCCTCCACCAGGCGGCGGCGTACTTCCAGCAGCTTTTCGATCAGGGTCGGCTCGTCGCGGCCGTAGGCCTCCGCGTCCGGCGCGCGTTTGACCACGACGCCCAGCATCTCCGTGATGGCATTGCCGATGGAATTCTGGCTGATGGTGACGATCAGCTTGCCCGCATCGTTCCTGTAGATAAGCTGCTTGAAGGCCGGCTGCCAGCGGATGGCGTTGGCGTACTTGGCGTCCGTGATGCAGTGGTCGCGCACCATCCGGGCGGTCTTCAGGAAATCGTTGTTGAACTGGAGCCGGTTCTCCACCAGTTCCGGGAAGTAGATGTCCCGGGGCAAGGGGGCGTTCCGGGTGGACACCTGGCTGAAGAAGGTGCGGTAGAAGTCAATGAAGCCCTTGAGGATGGTGTCGTATTCCTTCCAGAAGCGGACTTCCTTGAGCGCATCCACGCCACCGGTGATTTCCCAGCTGGGAAGGCCCTGGGGGTAGCCGGTGAGGGCGATCTTGCAGGAGCCGTCCTGGCAGGGCTGGAGGATCTTCAGATCCAGGCCCTCGAAGAAGGCGCGATAGACGTCTCTCATGTAGGCCTGGAACAGGGAATGCTGGCCGCCGTCGGTGAGGTTGGGGTTGTTCGGGTCGGCGATGGGGGCGTCCCGCAGCTGGGCCTTGTTGAAGACGATGAAGTGGTTGTGCAGCATGCGGATGCTGGGCACGCCGGGGGAGGTGAGGGGCCAGGTCGCGTCCAGGCTGGCCTCCCCCGCCAGCACCAGGGTCTCGTCCGGGTCGGGGTAGCGCTCCAGCATCCAGGCGATGATGATCTGGTTCATGCGATTCCAGACGTTCTTCACCGAGTCGGGCACCTGGGTCCGGCGCACCGGTCGGCCCAGGGGGTCCAGGATGCTCCTGGAGGTGTTGTAGATGATGGAGGCGTCGAATTCGTTGCTGTGGCCCAGGGCCTTGCGATAGAGGAGCAGGCCTTCCGGATTCTGTAGCAGCCCGTTGTTGTGCACCAGGTCGTTCAGGTTCTCGGTGCTGTTGAAGAATTCGTTGGGTTTCATGCCTTCCGGCACTTCCAGGGGGATGGGACGAAAGGGGGTGACGATCTCTCTCGGGCCGGAGGTCATGATTTGTCTCTATATGGTTATAAGTTATTGAATGAACGGTTCTTAATCCGATACGACCGTTGCCGTCATGATAGTGGAAAGGAGGGGGCGCGCAAATCATCCAGATCAAGAATGTGTGTGCTGGACAGCGGCCGACGGATGATGGATAGTTGCATCTCCCGCCGTGGGGCCGGCTTCAGCCGGCCATGGCGGGCTGAAGCCCGCCCCACGTCATTTCGCCAGGAGTTTCACCATGTCCGTGCTATTCCATGTGTTCCGCCATGATCCGGAGGTCGTGCAGGTGCCGGCCGGGGACTTTCTCTTCCGGGAAGGAGAACTGAGCAACGGCAAGATGTACGTCCTGGCCGTGGGCAAGGCAAACATCATCCTGGGCGACCAGGTGCTGGAAACGGCGATTCCCAGCACCCTGGTGGGGGAAATGGGGTTGATCGAGCCCGGCAGCTTTCGCTCCGCCAGCGTGCAGGCCGTGACGGACTGCGATTTCGTGGCCATCAACGAGTCGCGCTTTCAGCATCTGGTGACCGACATGCCCCACTTCGCCATGGAGGTCATGCGCATCCTGGTGTACCGCCTGCGCCAGTCCGACAAGCGGCTGGAAGCGCTGGCCTCCGGGGTCAAGGAGGCGGACGAGGAGGAGTAGGTCGGCTTGCCGTAGCGCAACCCGACACTTTTTTGAAACGGCATGAAAAAAGGCCGGGAACCTTTCGGTTCCCGGCCTTTTACTTCTTCCTAGCTACCGCTTAGTGAGGCTGAGCGGGCTTGAACAGCTTGGACTTGTCCACCAGATCCACGTGCTTGCGCTTGAAGCAGGTCCACTTCTTGGACTGCTTGTCGTAGACCGAGTTCACGAAGCAGTGCCAGTTCTCTTCGTCGACAAAGTTCTTGTCGGTGCGATAGTAGAAGCCGGGGTAACGGCTTTCTTCGCGGAACTGGATGTGCTTCATGTGGGCTTCGGCCGTCAGGATACGGTGGTAGTTTTCCCAGGCGCGCAGAAGTTCGTGCAGGTCCTTGGCACGCATCTTCTTGGAGTCTTCCTTCAGCATTTCCAGCTTTTCTTCTGCAACGGCCAACATCTTGTCGTTGGTGTTGTAGTAGGTGCCGACGCCGGCAACGTACTCGTCCATGATCTTCTGCAGACGGAACTGCAGCATCTTGGGCGTGATGTAGTTGGGGTTGACGTCAATGGCGGTGCTGTAGTCCTTGAACTGCAGGAAGGTGGAAACCGGCTTCCAGATGGCCTCGGCGATTTCTTCCGGGCTCTCGTCGAACTCGGGCTTCAGGTCCGGGTTGTCCAGGCAGTACTTGACCATGGCCTTGGCAGCCATACGACCTTCGGCGTGGGAGCCGGAGGAGAACTTGTGGCCGGAAGCGCCCACGCCGTCACCGGCGGTGAACAAGCCACGAACCGTGGTCATGGAGCGATAGCCCCAGTTCCAGCCGGAGGGCAGGTGCGAGGGAACGCCGGGCAGGCCTTCTTCGGTCGGAGCGCCGACGTCCGTCGGGCCGGACACCCAGATGCCGCAGCAGCCGGAGTGGGAACCCAAGAGGTAGGGCTCGGTGGGCATGAGCTCGGACATCTTCTTCTCGGGCTCGATGTTCTCGCCAACCCAGACGCCGCACTGGCCGATACACATGTCCAGGAAGTCTTCCCAGGCTTCGGCTTCCAGATGCTTCACTTCCTTGGGCGACAGGGTCTCGCGCAGCTTGGCCAGGGCGGTCACGGTGTCCATGTAGATGGGGCCGCGGCCTTCCTTCATTTCCTTCAGCATCAGGTGGTTGCGCAGGCAGGAAGCGGGAACGGCGGCCTGCCCGTAGGGCGGGTAGTCGTTCAGCATTTCCTTGTTCTTGGTCATGTAGTCTTCGCCATAGGCGTTGGTGGCCTTGGCCTTGAACAACAGGAACCAGGCACCGACCGGGCCGTAACCGTCCTTGAAGCGGGCGGGCACGAAGCGGTTTTCCATCATGGTCAGCTCGGCGCCGGCTTCCGCCGCCATCGAGTAGGTGGAACCGGCGTTCCACACCGGGTACCAGGCGCGGCCCTGGCCTTCACCGACGGAGCGGGGACGGAACAGGTTAACGCAGCCGCCGGCGGCCAGCATGATGGCCTTGGCCTTGTAGATGTAGATCGTGTTGTCGCGGGTGGAGAAACCAGCGGCGCCAGCGATACGGCCCTTGTCGTTCTTGTCGTTGATCAGGTGAACGATGAAGACGCGTTCCTGGATGCGGTCCAGGCCCAGGGCCTTCTTGGCGGCCTCGGCGACGATCCACTTGTAGGATTCGCCGTTGATCATGATCTGCCACTTGCCGGAACGCACGGGCTGGCCGCCGTCCTTCAGCAGGGGCAGGCCTTCCTTGATGGACTCGGCGCCGTCGTGGCGCACGCCGTCGGCGTCCGTCTTCCAGATGGGCAGGCCCCACTCTTCGAACAGGTGCACGGAGTCATCCACGTTGCGGCCCAGGTCGTAGGCCAGGTCGTCGCGGGTGATACCCATCAGGTCGTTGGAGACCATGCGGGCGTAGTCGGCGGGATCCTGCTTGTCGCCGATGTAGGTGTTGATGGCGGACAGACCCTGGGCCACGGCGCCGGAGCGGTCCATGGCAGCCTTGTCCACCAGCTTGATCTTCAGATCCCTGCCGGTCTCGGCCTTGACGGCCTCGTTCCAGCGCATGATTTCATAGGCGGTGCCGCAGCAGGCCATACCGCCGCCGATCAGGAGAACGTCCAGTTCTTCCTGAACTACTTCGGGCTTGTCAAAAGTTCCAGCCATTTTTCAGTTCCTCGATCAAAGATTACTTGCGGATCAGTTCTTCGGGCTTGCCGGCGCGGAAGCCACCCATCATGTCGCGGGTGAAGGAACCCGTCTGCATGATGTCGGCCAGCTTGGGCATGGGCTTCGAACCGTACGGATCAATGGAGCCTTCGGCCGTGGTACGGATCGGGAACTTGAAACGCTTCATGACGCCGTTGCGGAACTTGATGGTCCACATGATGGAGTCGGAACCGCGCATGGGCTGAACGGAACCGCCCAGGGGCACGACGTCGGCGTAGTGACGGACTTCGATGGCGCCTTGCGGGCAGATCTTGACGCAGGAGTAGCACTCCCAGCACTGCTCCGGCTCCTGGTTGTACGCCTTCATGGCGTGGCCGGTATCGGAACCGTCCTTGTCCAGCTTCATCAGGTCATGCGGGCAGATGTACATGCAGGCGGTCTTGTCCTGACCCTTGCAGCCGTCGCACTTTTCGGTACGAACAAAGGTTGGCATTATTTACTCTCCTTGATAGCTATCAATCCGCTGTTGGATCAGCGGTCCATCATTTAGATTCCGAACCCGACCTTGGCCGGTGGCCAAAAACGCACTCAGCGGTTCCGCTTCCGGCGGGTACGGTCTTCCAAATACTGTATGGCGGGCTTCAAGCCCGCCCCACCTCTTACGCGGCCGAATGGCCCTTCAACTCGACCTTCACGTTCTGCTCCGCGGAAAGGCTTGCATAGTACTTTTGCAGCACCTTGGCCACTTCGGGACGGCTGAACTCGACCGGGAGATCCTGGCCTTCGGACAGCATGGAGCGGACCTTGGTGCCGGACAACAGGATGCGGTCATCCTTGGTGTGCGGGCAGGTGCGCTGGGAAGCCATGCCGCCGCACTTCTTGCACCAGAACGTCCAGTCAATGTTCATGTTCTTGGTTTCGAGGGCATCCTTGGGGATTTCGTCGAAAATCTTCTGGGCGTCGAAGGGGCCGTAGAAGTCGCCCACGCCGGCGTGGTCGCGGCCGACGATCAGGTGCGAGCAGCCATAGTTCTGGCGGAACAGGGCGTGCAGCAGGGCCTCGCGCGGACCGGCATAACGCATGTCCAGCGGATAGCCGGCCTGGATCGTGGTGTTCGGGGCGAAGTAATTCTTGGTCAGGACCTCGATCGCCTCGGAGCGCACTTCGGCGGGGATGTCGCCCGGCTTCAGGTTGCCCAGGAGCGAGTGGATCAGCACGCCATCCATGGTCTCGATGGCGATCTTGGCCAGGTACTCGTGGGAACGGTGCATGGGATTGCGCGTCTGGAAGGCGGCCACGCGCTTCCAGCCCATCTGTTCGAACTTGGCGCGCGTTTCGGCCGGCGTCATGAACTGCTCGCCGTACTTCTCCTTGAAGCCGCCGGTGGACAAGACCTTGATCGGACCGGCCAGGTTGTACTTGCCCTGGGCCATGACCATCTTGACGCCGGGATGCTCCATGTCGGTCGTCTTGTAGACCTCCATGCACTCGTGGGCCTTGTCAATGCCGTACTTCTCGGTGACCGACATGGTGGCGAGAATCTCGCCGGTCTCGCCGTCGGCCAGGGCGACGTCGTCACCGACCTTGATGCCTTCGTCGTCGGTGGACAGGGTGACGGGGATGGGCCAGAACAGGCCATTGGCCATCTTCATGCCGTCGCAGACGCCCTGCCAGTCGGAGTGGGTCATGAAACCGTCCAGCGGAGTGAAGCCGCCGATGCCCAGCATGATGATGTCGCCCGACTCGCGGGAGCTGACCTGAAGCTTGGGCAGGCCGGCGGCGCGCTTCTGCTCGGCTTCCAGCGCGGCGCCGGACAGCAGCAGAGGTTTCAAGGATCCACCACCGTGGGGATTGACTAACGACATTGCGTTCTCCTCCTTTGGATATTCTGTTCTGTTTTGGGCTTTGCCATCTCTTGGGGCCGGGTGCGATCCGGTGTGTCGGCCGCGACGGCCTGTAGACGGCCGTTTATTAAACTCGCAGCACCTTATCCGAGAGCGGAGGACTAGAAAAGCGTATTCTTTTTATATGAGGAATCAGCTCTACTGATGACAGGGGAGAAAGTATATTCGGGGGTGCGGGAAGTTCGGGTCAACCGTTTATCCTTCGGGCGCGTTATGTGTTGTTTGGACCTGCGAGGACTGGCGGTGGCGGCGAAGCTTAGAGACCTGGGAATGATGGCAGTCGTGGTGGCGGTCCTCGGCGCGGCCTGGGTAGAGCGGCCCGCGTACGCCCAGAATCACCCGGCAGCTTCCGCGGTGATCCAGTCGCCGACCCAGGTCGCATTCCTCCAGGCAAGGGTGAAGGAGGCCAGGAAGCGCTTCTCGCGCGAGGCCGCGGTGATCGCGGGGGTTCCGGCGGAAAAGATACTCCTCTGCCTGCCCCACGACTGGCGGGCCGGCGATCCGCGCTATGCCATCATACCCTGCGTGGAAAAGTCCCGCCGGGTTCGCCTCAGTCCGGAAGAAAAGCAGAAGATCGGTGATGCCGACCTGGAGATGAAGGCCGCCATTGCCCGCGCGCGGGTGGAAGCGCTGACTCACTAGTAGATCGTTCCAGTAATACGTTTACAATATAGGTGATATTTGCCATGATGCCCCCGGAACTATAGGGGGTGATCATGGCGAGGAAAAGTGGGCGGGCGGCGTTGGTGCTGTCAGACGAGAA
>JAQTNA010000019.1 GCA_028714035.1 Rhodocyclaceae bacterium | reverse complement strand
CGCTACGCTGGTCGCCGCTTCGCCATTACCAACCGCCTTGACCGCCTGTTGCCGCATCACCTGCAATGACGGGTGGTCAATGCTCCGGCCATCTGAGTTTCGCTTGCATTTCATGCCGCAATTATACTATAGGCATGACATTACTTACTGAACTCTTAGTAACTATCCGTGACTTGGTGGCCATTAAGGCAGACCTGTTGGATGTCGTGGTGGCTCATGTGGCGGAACTATGCATAACGTTCAAGGTAACCGGCGACCGGAGGCCGCAGGCCGCAGGCCGGAGGGCACCGGCAAGCGCAGCTTGCCGGGCGTCCGGTTGACCGCAGGGTTGGGGGTCGGGCTCACCTGCGCAAGTTCTCGATGAGTTGCCAAGACGGCTTGCCGGGAAGCCTGCACTCCCAGAAGCGCCACCCATTCACGGCGCTGCCAGTGATTGACACTGCAGCGGCAGACGGAGAGTCGAAGCGTTTGCCGCTGCTCAACACGAGCGCACCACTTTCAACGCGGGCCGTGTGAACCTGCCCTTTGTAGTTGGCGCGAAAGTCAGTTCCGACAGGAAACCGCACTCCTTTGGCAACCCAGTCGGCAGAAGACTGGCCGTTGGCCTTTGCTGCGGAAGAGATGGGCGCAGGCTGGGCCATACCGAGAAGTTCGCAGATGACATCGTTGTAGGTGACATCTTCGGTTGAGCGGCGAACGGTTAGTTGTTTGTAAACCTCGAAATCAACGTCAATCGTGTACATGCTCGGCTCCTTTCCAGATAGGACTCGACCGCCAAGACTGGCAGCCACCAGAGCACTATAGTGCTCCGAGAATCCTAGGTCAAGTGCGCGATTAAGACCCCCAACGTAATGTCGACGGCGAAAACGCCTTAATAGTCGGCGAAGTATGCCATAATAATTTCCTCGGCACCTTTATACGACCTGATTTCATGGAGGTTTCCATGGTTAGTACGGCGCCTTCCGAAGTTAACGCGGCGAAGCCGCGGCTACTGGACGAGGTTCGAGCGCACACGGGGGTGAAGCACCTGAGCCTGCGAACCGAGCAAACTTACGTCGGGTGGATTAAACGCTACATTTACTTTCATGGCAAGCACCATCCCAAGGACATGGGGGCCGCCGAGGTGGAAGCGTTTCTGAGCTACCTGGCGACGGATCGGCAGGTTTCATCCGGGACGAAAAATCAAGCGCTTTCCGCGTTGCCGTTCCTCTACAAGGAAGTCTTGCAAGTAGATTTACCGTGGCTCGACGACGTTGTTCGAGCCAAGCCTTCCCGGCATCTGCCGGTGGTACTCAGCCGACAGGAAGTGGAGCGCCTGATGGCGGCTCTCGAAGGGCGCCATGCCCTGATGGCACGGCTTCTCTACGGAACGGGAATGCGCCTGATGGAATGCGTGCGTCTGCGGGTGAAGGATGTGGATTTTGATCGCCATGAGATAACGGTTCGCCAGGGTAACGGGGGAAAAGACCGGATGGCTCCTTTGCCTGCGGGGGGCGTCTCCTATCTGTAAGGGCGACCTAACACTCATGATCTACCGCTCGCCCCGCCCGTGAAAGTCCTTGCAAATCAACCCCTCACCCCCAACCCCCGCCTCCGCGCCCCACGGCCGGCTCGGTATAGCCGGCCGGCTGCGAGGGCGGGGAGCGTGCTCCCCGAAACCCCCTCTCGCCCCTCAAGGGGCGAGGGGAGCGTCGTGAGTCGCTGGCGCGACTTTCACGGTAAAGACACCTGATTATCAAGCTGCCTCCGCTACACCTCCCTCGCCCCCCGAAAAGGGGGGAGAGGGTCGGGGTGAGGGGCTCTCGGCGGCCAATCCCCCTCACCCTAACCCTCTCCCCGCAAGCGGGGCGAGGGAATCCTAGGGCTGGCGGAGGGAGGTGGCTTGATAATCAGGCAAAGACATGAGCGTCGTGAGGCGCTACGCGACTAATAAAGCCGGATATCCGGACGGTGCAGGAGTTGCTGGGCCATGCGGACGTTTCCACCACCATGATCACTACGCATGTATTGAATCGCGGCGGGCGCGGGGTGGAGAGCCCGCTCGATCGGCTGGGGTAGCGTTCCCGCCTTCCTTGGCGAGATTTCGGCTGGACGGGGTTGTTTTGCCGGCTGGAGTGCGGTCGGGGGCTTTCTCCGTTCCGGGGTGCCGGCGCACTCAGCGGTAGGAGGGGAGGGGGGCGCCGATTCCGGCGAAGTGCAGGACGCGCCAGACGTAGGCGCGGGTTTCGGGATAGGGGGGAAGGTCGCGGTGGCGCGCCATGGCGCCTTCGCCCGCGTTGTAGGCGGCGACCGCGCGGGAGATGTCGCCGGGGAAGCGGCTCCTCAGCCAGCGCAGGTAGGCCAGCCCGCCCCTAATGCTTTGCTCCGGGTTGTCCGGGTCGCGCACGCGGAAGCGCTCCACGGTCGCCGGGCGGAGCTGCATGACGCCTCGCGCGTTGTGATGCGACCGGGCCGAGGGGTCGAAATTGGACTCCACGCCGGCGATGGCCACCGCCAGCCGCCGGTCTATGCCGTATTCCGGGGCCAGTCGGGCGGCGAGCTTGGCCACCTCCCGGCGCGCGGGCGGCAGGCTCTGCACGTAACTGGCGAGATCGAAGCGGGCGGCTTCCAGGTAGGCGTTGTCGCCGAAGAGGCATCCGGCGATGCCGGGCGACACGTCGGCCAGGCGCCGGAGCATGGGCGCCGCTTCTTCCCGCCCCAGTTCCACGGCCATGGAGAGGAAGGCCTTCGCCAGATCGGGCCGCCTCAGGGCCGGGGAGCCCAGCAGATGGATGAGGCCGACGCGCAGATGCCCTTCCGCGCTGCCCTGGCGGGCCGCTTCGCAGTACAGCGCCGCGGCGAGGGCCTCGTCGCGGCGCTGGCCCTGGCCGCTCTCCGCCGCCCAGGCCTGTTCCAGGGCGGCCCGAACCCGGGGCGGGTCGTCGTCGCTCAGACGCGGCGCATACGTGGCGGCCGCCCCGCCCAGCCAGCCGGCCAGGCAGACGAAAGCCATTGCCCTTTTCCAGTCCATGCCGATGGTTCCGCCGCGCCCTATCCCGGTTTCCGATCCGCTACACGACCCCGCCGAATTCGGCGAGCAGGGATTCCTGGGCGCAGGAGCGACGGCGACGGCTGACCGGGATGCGGTAATTGCCGTCCCGGTCCATGCGCCAGGCCTGGACATTGTCGGCGAGGTAGGGGCGCAGGCCTTCGCGGATGACGCGGCGCTTCAGTTTGCTGTCCAGGACCGGAAAGCCCAGCTCGATGCGCCGGAAGAAATTGCGCTCCATCCAGTCGGCGCTGGAGAGAAAGAGCCTGACCTCGCCGTCGGCATGGAAACAGAAGATGCGGGAGTGCTCCAGGAAGCGGCCGATGACGGAGCGCACCCGGATGTTGTCCGAGAGTCCCGGCACCTGGGGCCGCAGGGCGCACACGCCGCGCACGATGAGGTCAATTTCCACCCCCGCCTGGGAGGCCTCGTACAGGGCCTCGATCACCTCCGGTTCCAGGAGCGAATTCATCTTGGCGATGATGCGTCCGCGCTTGCCGGCCCGGACGTTGTCCGCCTCCGCCCGGATGGCGGCCAGGATGTTGGAATGCAGGCTGAAGGGCGCCTGCCAGAGGTGGTGCAGGTCGGCCACCTGCCCCAGGCCGGTGAGCTGCTTGAAGACCTGATTCACGTCCTCGCCGATCTCCTCGTTGCAGGTCAAGAGGCCGAAGTCGGTGTAGAAGCGGGTGGTGCGGGGATGGTAATTGCCCGTGCCCAGATGCACGTAGCGCTTCAGGCCCCCTTCCTCCCGGCGCACGATGAGCAGCATCTTGGCGTGGGTCTTGTAGCCCACCACGCCATAGACCACGTGCACGCCCGCCTCCTCCAGGCGCGCCGCGATGTTGATGTTGGCCTCCTCATCGAAGCGGGCCTTGAGCTCCACCACCGCCGTGACTTCCTTGCTGTTCTGCGCCGCCTGGAGCAGGGCCTCCATGAGGGCCGAGTCGGTGCCGGTGCGATAGACGGTCATCTTGATGGCCACCACCGCGGGGTCTTCGGAGGCCTGTTGCAGGAGTTCGATCACCGGCGTGAAGGACTGGAAGGGATGGTGCAGCAGGATGTCGCCCTTCCTGATGGCGGCAAACACATTGGAGCGCTTTTCCAGGATCTTCGGCCGCTGGCGCTGGAAGGCTGAGTATTTCAGGTCCGGCCGATCCACCCAGTCCGGCACCTGGTTGAGGCGTACCAGGTTCACGATGCCCGGCACCCGGTACAGGCTGCCGCGATCCAGGTTGAACTGCTGCAAGAGGAACTCGGCCATGGCTTCCGAGCAGTTGTCGGCTACTTCCAGGCGCACGGCGTCGCCGAAGTGGCGCTGGGGCAGTTCCATCTGGAGCGCCAGGCGCAGGTTCTTGGTTTCCTCCTCGTCCACGAACAGGTCGCTGTTCCTCGTCACACGGAACTGGTAGCAGCCGAGCACCTCCATGCCGGAAAACAGTTCGCCGACGAAGGCGTGCAGCACGGAGGAGAGGAAGACGAAGCCATAGTCCACGCCCACCAGTTCCCGCGGCAGGCGGATCACCCGGGGCAGGGCGCGCGGCGCCTGGACGATGGCCCGGCCGGACGAACGGCCGAAGGCGTCCCGTCCTTCCAGCTCCACGGCGAAGTTGAGGCTCTTGTTCAGCACCCGGGGGAAGGGATGGGAGGGGTCCAGGCCGATGGGGGTCAGGATGGGCATGACCTCCTGCTGGAAGTAGTCGTGTATCCAGGCGCTCTGCTCCGGGGTCCATTGGCTGCGGCGCAGGAAGACCACGCCTTCCGCGGCCAGGGCCGGCAGCATGCTGTCGTTGAGCAGGGCGTATTGCTCGGCGATGAGCTGATGCGCCTCGCGGCTGACCCGGGCATAGTTCTCCTGGGCGGAGGTGCCGTCCGTTCCCGTGTTCAGCGCGGCCCCGAGCCGGATCTGTTCCCGCAGGCCGGCGACCCGGATCTCGAAGAACTCGTCCATGTTGCTGGACATGATGCACAGGAAACGCAGCCGTTCCAGAAGGGGCACGTCGGCATCGGCGGCCTGGGCCAGCACGCGCCGGTTGAAGGCCAGGAGCGACAGCTCGCGATTGAGAAAGTGGTCGGCGGGAAAACGGCGGCGGGCCGGGACACGATTCATGGCGGCGGATACGGGAGTCTGAAACGGAACAAGTCTAACACCCCTATGGCCGGAATATGACGATGTTACGGATTTGTGACCGTGGGCAGACGGCGGCGCCGGGGTGGTAGAATCCGGCGTCAAACTTGAAAGCATCGCATGGTCTCGGACAAGCAAGGGCACGAAGTCATCGCGGCCGTGGACATGGGCTCCAACAGTTTCCGGCTACAGGTGGCGCGGGTGCTGGAAGGCCAGGTCTACCCCCTGGACAACCTCAAGGAGTCGGTGCGTCTGGCGGCCGGGCTCACGCCCCAGAAGCACCTGGACGAGGCGGCCCAGGAGCGTGCTTTGGCCGCCCTGGGGCGTTTCGGTGAGCGGTTGCGGGGATTCGCGCCGGGGACGGTGCGGGCGGTGGGCACCAATGCCCTGCGCGTGGCCAAGAATGCGCCCCAGTTTCTGGAGAAGGCCGAGGCGGCGCTGGGTTTTCCCATCGAGGTCATCGCCGGTCGGGAAGAGGCACGCCTCATCTACGTCGGCGTGGCCCACACCCTGCCCGATCCTTCGCGCCAGCAACTGGTGGTGGACATCGGCGGTGGTTCCACGGAATTCATCATCGGCAAGAGCCTGAAGCCCCTGGCCCTGGAATCCCTGTACATGGGCTGCGTCAGTTACTCCATGGCCCATTTTCCCCAGGGCCGGGTGGACAAGCGGAACTTCGCCGCGGCGGAACTGGCCGCGCGCCGGGAGTTGCAGGCCATCGCCCAGCGTTACCGGGAGACCGGCTGGCAGGAGGCGGTCGGTTCGTCCGGTTCCGCCAAGGCCCTGGTGGACCTGCTGGAACTGAACGGCCTCTCCCAGTCGGGCATCACCCGGGACGGCCTTGAGCAGCTCAAGTCCCTGCTGCTCAAGGCGGGGGACGCGAGCCGGCTGGAACTGTCCGGCGTGCGGCCCGATCGCGTGCCGGTGCTGCCCGGCGGCCTGGCCATCATGCTGGCGGTGTTCAAGGAATTCGGGCTCGAACACATGCTGTTTTCCGAGGGGGCGCTGCGTCTGGGGGTACTCTACGACCTGGTGGGCCGTTATCAGCACCAGGATCAGCGCCAGGCCACGGTGCGCCAGTTCATGCGCCGCTACCAGGTGGAGGCGGGCCAGGCGCGGCGCGTGCGGGACACCTCCGTCAGCCTCCTGGGCCAGATCCTGCCCGAGGTCCTGGATCCCGACGACGGCGACGGCCAGTTCCTGCGCTGGGCGGCGAACCTGCACGAGCTGGGCATTTCCATCGCCCACAGCGGCTACCATAAACACAGCGCCTACATCCTGGCCAATGCCGACATGCCCGGATTCTCCAAGATGGATCAGGCCCGTCTGGCCCGTCTGGTGCTGGCGCACCGGGGCAAGCTGGAACGGGTGCAGGGCCTGGAGGCGAAGAGCCGGGACTGGCTGCTGATCCTGGTGCTGCGCCTGGCCGTGCTCCTGCACCGGGCACGGGACGGCAGCCGCCCGCCCTCGCTCCGTCTCCAGCGCACCGCTACGGGTTTTGCCATCGGCGCCGATGCGGGCTGGCTGGACGAATCCCCCCTCACGGCCGCGGCCCTGAGGGAGGAACTGAAGCAGTGGGCGGCCTTGGGTTTGCCACTGGTGATCGAATCGCCCGCCGCTGCATCGGGCGGCGCCAGCCGGACCGGCTGAGAAGATTCATGGCAGCCGCCGGCCTTACTCGGCAGGGAAGCCCCGGAGCGGGCGGCGTCCTGCTGCTGGCGGGAGACTGGCGGCTGCGCGCCCTGGCCCTTTCCCTGCATGATCTGAAGACCCGGTTGGCCGCCTGTGCCGCGGAAGAGGGCTGGACCTGGGATCTGTCGGCCATCGAGGCGCTGGACAGCGTGGGAGCCCTCATGCTCTGGAGCGCCTGGGGCCGGCGCCTGCCCCCGAGCGTGAGGCTCGGCCCGGAACAGGCGGCCCTCTTCGGGCGCCTGGGGGGCGTCGAGGGCATGGGCGGCGTGGCGGCCGGCGCTCCCATCGGCGTACGTCCGGACCGTATGGCGGCGCTCCTGGGGCTGGGCCGGCTGAGCCTCAATTTCCTGGACAACCTGGCCAGCCTGGTGGCTCTCCTGGGTCGGGTGCTTCTGGACGCGGGGCATTGCCTTAGCCATCCGGGCGACGTGCCCCGAAAGGAGATGTCGGCCAACATGTACAAGGCCGGCGTGAAGGCCATGCCGGTGTCGGCCCTGGTGGGCTTTCTCATCGGCGTCGTCCTGTGCTATCTGTCGGCCCTGCAACTGCGCGCCTTCGGCGCCGAAACCTTCATCGTCAATATCCTGGGGCTGGGCATCGTGCGGGAACTTGGGCCCGTGCTGGTGGCGGTGCTGGTGGCCGGACGTTCCGGCTCGGCCATGACCGCCCAGCTCGGTGTCATGAGGGTGACGGAAGAGATTGACGCCCTGGCCACCATGGGCGTGTCCCGTACCCTGCGCCTGGTGTTCCCCAAGGTGGCGGCCCTGTCCCTGACCATGCCGCTCCTGGTGCTGTGGACCAGCATGATGGCGATCCTGGGGGGCATGATCACGGCCGACATTCAGCTCGACATCGGTTACGGCTATTTCGTGGATGCCCTGCCCGCGGCCGTGCCCATCGCCAACCTGTACATCGGCCTGACCAAGGGCCTGGTCTTCGGCTTCCTCATCGCCCTCATCGCCTGCCATTTCGGTCTAAGGGTGCGGCCCAATACCGAAAGCCTCTCGGCCAACACCACCTCCTCGGTCGTCACCTCCATTACCGTGGTCATCCTCATGGACGCGGTGTTCGCCATCGCCACCAAGGAACTGGGCCTGCCGATCTGACATCAAGGCATGACTGAAATAAATCTCACCGCAAAAGCTTGCCCCGTACTCGATATGGGGGCGCCAAGGCGCAAAGGGCCGCAAAGCCTGCCCTGAGCAACGCCGAAGGGGAAGACCTGGGCGACGAACTCCTCCCCCTTGGAACACGTCGGGAATGGTGCGAGTCGACAAATCCGAGGGCAGGGGTTCCGGGATACAATCATGCAATCGGGTTCGTGTCTCCTTCACAGGATTAACAATTGCTATCCTCCATTGAACAAACCCGTTTGAAGGTCTCGGGACGAACCGAGGCGGCGAAGAAGTCGCGGCTGGGGCAATTTTTGACGCCTGCCCGCACGGCTTCGTTCATGGCCGCGCTGTTCCCTGCCGCAAATGGTGACTGCCGTCTGCTGGATGCCGGGGCGGGGATCGGTTCCCTGTCGGGCGCATTCCTTGAGCGCTGCATGGCCGGAAACCTGAACTTCGAGAGCGTTCGGCTCACGGCATTCGAGCTTGACGATTCCCTTCATGGCGAGCTGTGGCGCTCCCTTTCTCCATTCTTGAATAGCCGGCACTACTCCTTTGAAATTGTTGGCAATGATTTCATCGAGGAGGCAGTCAATGCCATTCAATTTCAGAAATACGATTTTACCCACGCCATTCTGAATCCGCCCTACAAGAAGATCGGAGCCAATTCCAGATACCGCCTGCTTCTGCGCCAGGTGGGAATCGAAACCGTCAATCTTTATTCGGCCTTTGTGGCGCTTGCGGTGGCCTTGGCCAAGCCGGGCGGGCAGATCGTGGCCATCATTCCCCGCAGCTTCTGCAACGGGCCGTATTACCGGCCCTTCCGGGATTTCATCCTGGAGCGTGCCGCCATCCGGCATCTGCACCTGTTCGAGTCACGCAGCCAGGCATTCCGGGACGACGACGTGCTGCAAGAGAACATCATCATCCGGCTTGAGCGGAGCGGCCGGCAAGGCCCGGTGGTGGTATCCACCTCAAGCGATGACAGCTTCTGCGACCTCGTTACCCGCGAACACCCGTTTGACCGGATCATGTTCCCCGATGACCCGGAGCGCTTCATCCATGTGCCCACCTCGCCCGAGGGCGATGCCCCCGAGCCATGCCGAATTTGCCGCTACTCGCTGTTTGATCTGGGCATCCAGGTGTCCACCGGGCCGGTGGTTGATTTTCGGCTGAAAGAACATCTGCGCGACATGCCTGGAGCGGGCTCCGTACCCTTGCTCTACCCCGGCCATTTCAAGGGCGGAGGTATCGCCTGGCCGATTGCCGGCTCGAAGAAGCCCAATGCCATTTGCCGCAACGCCGAGACTGAAAAATGGCTTTATCCGAGCGGTTTCTACTGCGCCGTGCGGCGCTTCTCGTCCAAGGAGGAAAGGCGCCGGATCGTGGCCAGCGTCGTTGATCCCGCCGCCTTGGGTGGTGCGTCCGTCCTGGGCTTCGAGAACCATCTGAACCTGTTCCACGAGGAGAAGCGTGGCCTGCCCCGGGCGCTGGCCCATGGGCTGACCGTGTTCTTGAATACGACCCCGGTGGATGAGCAATTCCGGCGCTTCAGCGGCCATACCCAGGTCAATGCGACCGACCTCAAGATGATGAAGTACCCGAGCCGTGCCGCCTTGACCGAGCTTGGCGAGTGGGCCATGGGGCAGGGCAATCTGACACAGGCCATGATGGACGCCAAGCTGGGAGCATTGGGGCTATGAGCGATAAGAACGACCTCATCGAGGCGGCCCACCAGATCATCACTTCGCTGGGCCTGCCGCGTGCGCAGCGGAACGAGCGTTCCGCCCTGTGCCTGCTCGCCCTGCTGAATTGGCTGCTACTGGTGGAGTCCGTCACCAGTCACGGTCCGGTGGACGGCAAGCGGCACGCCGAGTTGGCAAAGCTCTTTGGCGGTTCCACCGCCGGGCTGGTCTACGTGACCGCGTTTCCGAACCGGGCAATCATGAGCCGCTATCTGGGGGAGATCGCCTGGGAAACGGAGGTGTGGGTGGCCGATACGCCGTCCCACCTGATCCACTTCAACGGTGTGCGCTTCCTCGGGCCGTTTGATGCGTCATGAAGAATCCACCACCGCAAAGGAACATGGCCGGAACCTTCCGGCCATGGCCCTGTTCTTCTTTGTGGTCCTTCTCGCCCATGGATCGAGTCCAGGGCAGGCTTCTTCGGTGAGGCCTTGAATTTTATGTCCGTTCCCAGTTCCCAACCTCCCGTCATCACGGCCCGCGGCATAGGTACGCGCTTCGGGCATGTCTGGGTGCTGCGCGGGCTGGATCTGGAGGTGGCCCGGGGCGAGATCCTGGCCCTGGTGGGCGGTTCGGGCAGCGGCAAGACCACCCTGCTCAGGCAGATGGTGGGCCTGTTGCGGCCCACCGAGGGCGAGGTGAGGCTGTTCGGCGAGCCCCTGAGGAGCGGTAACGCCCTGGCGGATCGGACCCTGCGCCGGCGCTTCGGGGTGCTGTTCCAGCAGGGCGCTCTGTTTTCCGCCCTGAACGTGTTCCAGAACATCGCCTTTCCCTTGCGGGAGATGCGCCTCCTGGACAGGGATACGATTCACGACCTGGTGATGCTGAAGCTGGCCCAGGTGGAACTGAAACCGGCTCACGCCACCCTCATGCCCGCGGAACTCTCCGGCGGCATGGTGAAAAGGGTGGCCCTGGCCCGGGCCCTGGCCCTGGAGCCGGAGCTCCTGCTGCTGGACGAGCCCACCGCCGGGCTGGACCCGGACCGGAGCGCCGGCTTCGTGCGCCTGATCCGGGAGCTGCACCGCCAACTGGGGCTGACGGTGGTGTTCGTGTCCCACGACGTGGATACCATCGCCGCCCTGGCGCAGCGCGTGGCCGTGCTGTCGGAACGGCGTATACTCGCGCTGGGCAGCACAATAGATGTCATGGCCATGGATCATCCCTTCATCGCGAATTTCTTCGGCGGCCCGGCGCGGAGCCGGCCAACTCAAGAGTAAATATGGAAGATCGCGCACACGCCCTGATTGCCGGCCTTTTTACCCTGATCCTGTCCCTGGCGGTGGCGGTTTCCGTCTGGTGGCTCTCCGGTAACCGGGAGGCCACGCAGGATGTCCTCCTGGTGGCGAAGGGCGGCGTGGAAGGCCTCTCCGCCCAGTCCCAGGTGCGCTTTCGCGGCTTGCGGGTGGGCAAGGTTCTCTCGGTCACCATCGAGCCGGAAGAGCCGCATCGCATCCTGGTGACGGTGCGTATCTATCGTACCGTGCCGATCTCCTCCTCCACCATGGCAAAGCTGAACACCATGGGCGTGACCGGACTGGCCTACGTGCAGCTGGACGAGAGGACGGGCGGCAAGCCGATCGCCGTCTCTCCCGGCGCCTTGCCCCGGCTGGACCTGGAGCCGTCCAACGTGGCGGCCTTGAGCGATTCGGTCACGGAAATCGCCGTCCATCTCAGGCAGATCGTGGCCAAGGTGAATGCCTTCTTCGATCCCGGCAACATCGCCCAGATAGATCGCACGCTGGACCACCTGGAGGCGGCCTCCGCCGGCCTGGAGCGGACCCTGAAGGAGGCGCCCCTGTTGCTGGCGGACATGCGCCGGGCATTGAGCGAGGATAACCTGAAGAATCTGCATGCCGGTCTCGCCAACCTGGCGAAGGCCAGCGGCGAGGCCGCGCCGCTCCTGATGGAAGCCAGGAAGACCCTGTCGCACCTGGAGTCCCTGGGCCGGCGCCTGGACGAGATGAGCACGGAAACCGGGGGCGAGATCACGGCCGGCAGCCTGCCGCGCCTCAATCGCCTCATGCAGGATGTCTCGGCCAGTTCGCAGCAACTCTCCCGGGTTCTGGGCCAGATCGAACGTTCCCCCCAATCCCTGCTGTTCGGCCGACCCGCGCCCGCTCCCGGGCCGGGCGAGCCGGGGTTCCAGAGTCCAAAATGAAACGATTTCCAGGCTTTTTGCTGCTGGTTTCCCTGCTCGTGGGCTGCGCCGGCCATTCTCCTTTGCCAGAGGTGGCGGAATACGGCCTGCCCGCGCCGGCCACCGGGGCCAGTTCCCTGCTGCGCACCGTGGAAATCTCCGGCGCGTCCTGGCTTGCCGGCAAGGGCATTCCTTATCGCCTGGCCTATGCGGACCCGGATCGGCGCGCGGTGTACGCCAACAGTCTCTGGCTGGCGCCGCCCGCGGAGATGCTGGAGAGGCTGCTGGGCCGGAGCCTGGCGGGGGAGGGCAAGAGTGCCCCCGGCGTTTGCCGGCTGCGGATCGAGCTGGATGAATTCCAGCAGGTGTTTGATACGCCGCAGGGCAGCCGCGGCGAGCTGGCGCTACGGGCCACGCTGTTGGCCCAGGGCGGCGCCCCCTTGGGCCGACGCAGCTTTTCCCTCTCCCGGCCCGCCGGCAGCCCGGATGCCCAGGGCGGGGTCCGTGCCCTGGGCCTGGCGGCGGGCGATGTGTCCGTGTCCTTGCGCCAGTGGCTGGACGGGCAGGCTCCGGAAGTCGCCCAGGCCTGCCGCGTTCCTTGAGGATTGTGGATTCGTATAGTCCGCCGCCGGGCCAGGGTCTGGACCTGGTCTACGCGGATGAGACCCTGCTGGTGGTGGTGAAGCCCGCCGGGCTCTTGTCCGTGCCGGGGCGGGGCGCCGACAAGCGGGATTGCCTCGCCAGCCGGGTGCAGGCCCGATACCCGGACGCCCTGATCGTGCATCGCCTGGACATGTCCACCTCGGGCCTCCTGGTGCTGGCCCGGGGGGAAGCGGCGCACCGGGCCTTGAGCCGGTTGTTCGCCCAGCGCCAGGTGGGGAAGCGCTACGTCGCCCTCCTCACCGGGCGGATGGCCCGCGCTTCCGGTGTGGTGGACCTGCCGCTCATCACCGATTGGCCCAGGCGCCCGCGGCAGAAGGTGGATTTCGAGTCGGGCAAGCCTTCCCTCACGCGCTTCCAGCTGCTGGGGCACGAGGGCGAATCGAGCCGGGTCGAGCTGGAGCCGGAAACCGGCCGGACCCACCAGCTCCGGGTGCACATGCAGTCCCTGGGACACCCCATCCTGGGGGACGAACTCTACGGCAGAGGCCCGACGCCGGACGCCCCCCGGCTCATGCTCCACGCCGCGGCGCTGGCCTTCGCCCACCCGGAAGACGGCCGGCCCATGACTTTCGTGAGCGAAGTGCCGTTCTGACCTGTGGGGCGGGCTTCAGCCCGCCAATACCGCCACGGCCGGATGAATCCGGCGCCACAACATGGTCTTCTCGGCACAGGCGATGCCGCTCCTCACGGCGGTCTCCAGGGTGGCGGGGTAGATTGATGCCACGTAGTCACCGCACAGCAGGAGGCCGGGCAGGCCGGTTTCCATGGCCGGCCGGATCAGATTCGGGCGGCAGGAGAAGGTGGCGCGCTTCTCGGTGATGAGCTGGTGCCAGCGCGGAGCGGGCAGCGGCCCGGCGATGCCGCAGATCTGTTCGTGGATCGCCGCGGCGAGCTGCTCCCGGCCCATGTCCTGGTGCGGGCCGGGACCGCTGATGACCGCCGCGAGTGCCGGAGCACCGCCCACCAGGGCCGAGTGATCGAACAGCCATTGGCCGGGACCGTTGGTCAGGCCGATCATGGGGCAGGGCAGACGTACCGGAAGATCGTAGCCCAGGGTGCAGGTGGCGATGGGCTCGAAGGAGAGGCCGCCGATGGCGGCGCGGCAGGCGGCGGTCTGCGCCATATCCGGCAGCAGGGCGGCAGCATGGCAGGGCGCGACGGCGAGCACCACCGCGGAGAAGGCTTCGCTCCAGCCCTCGCCAGAGAGCCGGAAGCCGTCCCCGTCCAGGACTGACAGCCCCTTCACCGGGCGCGACAGGTGTACCTGGCCGCCATGCCTGCGCAGGAATTCGGCGGCGGGTTCGGGAAAGAGGGCCGAGAGATCGGTACGGGGCAGGAGCAGGTCGGAAGCCTCCCGTGCGCCCGCCAGGCTGTCCCGCAGGACATGGGCGAAGACCTGGGCCGAGGCCGATTGCGCCGGGGTGTTGAGGGCCGCCAGGGAGAGCGGCTCCCAGAGGAGGCGCCTGAGTCGTTCCGGTTGGCGCTGGCGGGCCAGCAGTTCGGCGACGGACTCGTTTTTCTCCAGCGTGAAACCCTGGAGCTTCAGGTCCAGCATGAGGCGGGACGCGGCCAGGCGCTCCGGCCAGGAAAGCCCCTTCGCACCGAGCAGGGCAGCCGCCAGGTGCAGGGGCGCGGGCAGACGCGGCGCCCGGATGTCCATCTCGCCGGGAAAGCTCAGGGTCAGCGGCAGTCGCAGCAGCAGGTCTTCCGGGTCGGCCCCCACCCGGCGCATGAGGCGCAGGGTCTCCGTGTAGGCGCCGGAGAGGATGTGCTGGCCGTTGTCCAGCGTTCCGTGTCTTGAATCCACCCGACGCGCCCTGCCGCCCAGGGTCCGGGCAGCCTCGAACAGACTCACGGACAGCCCGCGCCGCGCCATCTCCACCGCCGCCGCGCAGCCGCCCCAGCCGCCACCGATGACGGCAACCCGGCCTTTCACGTTCGGAGCCAGGTCTTTCCGGCGATCCACAGCTTTCTCAGGGGCGGCAGGGCGGTGCGGCGGTCCAGGACCAAAAAGCCGTCGCGCCGAATCTCGTCCAGGAGGGTGCGGTAGATGGCGGCCATGATCAGGCCCACGCGCTGGGCCTTCCGGTCTTCCGGCGGCAGGAGAGCCTGGGCCTGGCCGTAATGGTATTCGGCCCGCTCCGCCTGAAACTCCATGAGCTCACGGAAGGCGTCGGAGTGGCGCGATTGCTGGATGTCCGCCGCCGGCACGTTGAAGCGTTGCAGGTCTTCCATGGGCAGGTAGATGCGGCCGCGCCGGGCGTCCTCGCCCACGTCCCGGATGATGTTGGTGAGCTGGAAGGCCAGGCCCAGTTCGTGGGCGTATTTCAGGGTCTGCCGGTTCCGGTAGCCGAAGATTTCCGCCGAGAGCTGGCCGACCACGCCCGCGACCCGGTGGCAATACAGGTTCAGGGCCTTGAAATCCGGGTAGCGCGGCTGATTCAGGTCCATCTCCATGCCGTCCAGGATTTCCTGGAACAGTTCCTGCGGCAGGGGAAAGCGCCGGGCCACCGCCTGGAGCGCCTGGGTGACCGGGTGCTGGGGCGCGCCCTGGTAGGCCGCCTCCAGTTCGGTGCGCCACCAGGCGAGCTTGGTGGCCGCGAGGGCCGGGTCGCTGGTCTCGTCCACCACGTCGTCCACCTCCCGGCAGAAGGCGTAGAGCGCCATCATGGCCGTGCGTTTCTCGGGCGCCAGGAACAGGAAGCTGTAATAGAAGCTGGAGCGGCTCTCGGCGGCCTTCTGCTGGCAATATTCGTCGGGCGTCATGGTGTTGAGTGGAGAGTCGAGAGTGATGAGTGGAGAGTAACATTTGCGCGCCGAAGGCGCGGTGACATTGCTCTCGACCCTCGACTCTCCACTCTCGACTGATTTGTTACATGAATAAGCATCGGAAAGCCATCATCGGCCAGTCGCCCCGTTTCAGCTTCGGGCGATGTCCGAAGACGTTGCCGCGCGTCCTTTGCAGCTTCTGCAGGATGGTGAGTCCGCCCTGGACGATGAGGCGCAACTCCCACCCTATCCGGCCGGGAAGCTCGTGCACCAGGGGCGCGCCCCGCCACATCATGCTCCGCGCCCTATCCACCTGGAAATCCATCAGGGCCGCCCATTGTGCGTTCCACTTCCCCGCCGCGATCTGCTCCTCGGAGATGCGGTAACGGGCCAGTTCTTCCCGGGGCAGGTAGATGCGTCCCTTGGCCTGATCCAGGGCCACGTCCTGCCAGAAGTTGGCCAGTTGCAGGGCGGTGCAGATGGCGTCCGACCGGGCCAGGTTCTCCTGGCCGCCCACGCCGTAGAGGGAGAGCAGCAATCGGCCCACGGGGTTGGCGGAGCGCCGGCAGTAATCCAGGAGTTCCGGGAAGTTCTCGTAGCGCGTCTTCACCACGTCCTGGGAGAAGGCGTCCAGGAGGTCATGAAAGGGTTGCAGCGGCAGATTGAAGGCCTTGACCTCCGGTGCCAGGCACTGGAACACGCCCAGCCGTACATCCTTCCCGGCGGCCATGGCTCGCAACTCCGCCCGGTATTCCTCCAGAGCGGCCTGGCGCTCTTCCGGGCTGGCATCCCCTTCGTCGGCGATGTCGTCGGCGCTGCGGGCGAAATGGTAGATGGCCGCCACCGGCCGCCTCAGGCGTGCCGGCAGCAGGTAGGACGCGACGGGAAAATTCTCGTAATGGTCGACCGGCATGGCTGTTCGTCCAGGTGGCGGCCAGGAGGCGCGAAAACGCCGAGTATAGGGCAAAAGCCTGTCAGTACTCCGCCGGCAGGTCCTTGAGCACGTCCCAGGAGTACACGGGGCCTTTCACGCAGACGTAGTCCTTGCCGACGTTGCAGCGCCCGCACTTGCCCAGGCCGCACTTCATCTTGTTCTCGATGGTCGTATAGATCTGCTCGTCCCGGAAACCCAGGCTGCGCAGGTTCTGGATCACGAACTTGATCATGATGGGCGGGCCGCAGGTGATGGCGATGGCGTTCTCGGGGGAGGGCTCCTTGTCCATCAGGTTGGCGGGCACGAAGCCGCAGTAGGCGTTCCAGCCCTCCTCGGCCTTGTCCACCGAGAGGTGCACGTCCGCCGCACCCCGGAGCTTTTCCAGTTCCGCCTGGTACATGATGTCCCGCGGGCTGCGTCCGCCATAGAAGACCGTGATGTCCCGGAAATGCTCCCGCTGGGCCACCGCGGTCTGGATCACGGGCCAGATGGGGGCCAGGCCGCAGCCGCCACCGATGAAGATCAGGTTCTTGCCGCGCCAGTCATGGACCGGGAAGCTGTTGCCGTAGGGGCCGCGTATGCCCACCACGTCGCCCACCGACAGTTCGTGAAAGGCGGAGGTGACCCGGCCCACGCGCATGATGGAGAACTGCTTGTAGGTCTTGACGTGGGGCGCGGAGGCGATGGAAATCATGGCCTCGCCCTTGCCGAAGATGGAGAGCATGGCGCACTGGCCGCACTCGTGCTCGAAGCCTTCGCCTTCCGCAAACTCCAGGCGGAAGGTCTTGATGGCGCGCTCCCCCGCCACTTCCTCCTTGATGTAGGAGACGCGGGCCAGTTGTGGCAGGTAGATGTTGTCACCCATGATTGATCCTGGAAAAGCGGTTTGAACCGCAGAGGCGCGGAGGCGCAGAGAAAAGCAGAAATCCTGTCGGGCTGAAGCCCGAACCATATTTCGTCTGTTGTTTTGTTCTTCTCCGCGTCTCTGCGCCTCTGCGGTGAATTTGTTGTTTCAAACCGAGGCGCATACCCGGTTCACCACGTTCACGATGTCTATCCCCACCGGGCACTGGGAGACGCAGCGGCCGCAGCCGGTGCATTGGGGCGTGCCGAAGTTCTCCACGAAGTAGCGGAACTTGTGGCTCACCCGTTGCCTGAGGCGGGAGCCCAGGCTGTCCCGGGGGTTGTGGCCCGAGGAGTGCATGGTGAAGTCGGGGAACTGGCAGCTGTCCCAGGTGCGCACCCGGCCGCCTCTCAGTGGCTTGCCGCCGCTCACCTCGTCGTTGAGATCGAAGCAATGGCAGGTGGGGCAGAGGTAGGTGCAGATGCCGCAGGCGATGCAGGCCTTGCCCAGTTCTTCCCACAGGGGCGAATCGAAGTTGTCCTTGAGCCGGGTGGCGGCGTTCCCCACGTCGGCCACGGCGGACTTTTGCGGCCGGGCCAGGGCCTCTTCGTGCCGGCGCGCGAGCTCCATCCGCTGTTCCGCGCTCGGCTCGGTGAGCAGGGCACCCGCCGCCTGCATCAGCGTCTCGCCCACGGGGGTGGCAGAGGCCAGCAGCCAGCAGTCCCCGAGGTCGGTCATGAGCACGTCCAGCCCCTCGGTGGACACCGGCGAGCCGCCCACCGACTTGCAGAAACAGTGGCGGCTGGCGGGTTTCAGGCAGGCCAGGCCCACATAGGCCAGGTTTTTCCGCCGGCCCAGGTAGAAGCTATCTTCCACGTGGTCCGAGAACACGGTGTCCATGCGCACCACGCCCCGGCCGTCGCAGGGGCGCACGCCGAAGACCACGTTCCGGGCCGCATCCGGCTCCACCGGCGTGAGGCGGGGCGGCTCGCCCTTCACCTGTTCGAAACGGAAGAATACCTCCCGCTGGGGGAAGGCGAAATTCTTGGGCGGCTGAACGGTGTTGGGATGGTCCAGTCGGACGGGTGAAGCGGTCGGGCGATAGCCCCAGACCTCGTCCTCCTGGGAGGGCGCGAAGGCTTGCCAGCCTTCCAGGGCCGCGATCCAGTCGTCCAGCCGGCCTTTTTCGAGTATGAGTTCCATTGGCCTACCTGATGAATTCGTTGGGGTCGTCGTCGCGGAAGGAGGAAACCAGGGCGGGCAGATCCACGCTGGCACCGGGTTCGTAACCGAACTTCTCCCGTGCCTCCCGTTCCAGCTTGTTGTTCAGGAGCCGCAGGGGGATGTGCACCGGGCATACCCGCTCGCATTCGGCGCAATCAATACAGCGACCGGCCAGGTGCAGGGCGCGGGTCATGTGGTAGCCGAAGTTGTCCGAACGGGAGGCGGAGCGCTCGATCCAGCGGATGCGATTGGCCTTCTCGTCGGCCGTGGTCTCGGGCGTGACCTCCAGGCGGATGCTGTCCACCACGCACTCTTCGCAATAGCACAGGGGGCAGACGGAGCGGCAGGCGAAGCAGCGGATGCAGCGCTCGAACTGGCGCTTCCAGAAGTCCCAGCGCTCGGCGCCCCGGTTCTGCTCGAAGCGGGATAGGGCGGCGAAGGGCGCCTCCAGGCCGCGCGTTTTTTCCTCGCCGAAGACGGCGTTGTTGAGCCGGGGGTAGGCGCTGCGGCATTCCAGGCAGCGGTCGGCCATCACCTCCCGGGCCGGCAGGCGCTTTTCCCCTTCTTCCGTCTGGAACACGTAGTCGTCGCCATCATAGGCGGCCGAGTCGGGTGTGAGGCCGTCCAGGACGCGGGCGAGCTTTCGCTCGTCCAGCACGCCGCTGCCCTCGCAGGAGACGCCCAGCACATAGACGTCTTCGCGTCTGAAGTGGTTTTCCTGGAGCAGCACGGTCACCGAGCGGGCGTCGCAGCCCTTGGCCACCAGGGCCAGGGGCTTGTTGGAAGCCATGCCCTTCCGGGCCAGGCGCTTCCGTTCCTGCACCAGGTTCAGGGAGAGATTGTGGAAACAGGTGGGATCCCAGACCAGGCTTTCGGCTTCCTCGGGCTGGCTGATGAGCACCGGCTCCGCCGCCATGCCCCGGCTGCCGCGCCGCCAGCCGATCACGGCCCGAACCTCGCCGGTCTCCAGGATGTCCCGGGCCTGGGTGCGTATGTCCTCGATGCGGATCATGTCGGCTCGTTCCTCATCTTGTCCTGAGAACCCAGGGGGCGCAGATCGTCCACGAAGTCCCGCACCACCTGGGCGAACTTGGCGCCTTCCGCCGCGGATACCCAGGACATGCGGAAACGCTCCGGCTCGACGCCGGTGAATTCCAGCAACTCCTTCACCAGGTAGAGTTTGCGGCGAGCGTGGTAGTTGCCTTCCATGTAGTGGCAGTCGCCGATGTGGCAGCCCGACACCAGCACCCCGTCCGCGCCCTTCTTGAAGGCCGAGAGCACGTACTGGGGCGAGACGCTGCCGGAGCAGGCCACCGTGATGGGCGTGGCGTTGGCCGGGTACTGGATGCGCGACACCCCGGCAAGATCGGAGCCCGCCGAGGAGCACCACTTGCAGAGGAAGGCGACAATCTTCGGTTCGTAGGTTTCGGACATGGGATTCAAGTTCCAGTCGCCTTGGCGACTCACGACGCTCCCCTCGCCCCAACGAGGGAGAGGGGCGGGGGGGTGAGGGGGCATGCTTCCTGGTGGAAGCCCCTCACCCTGCCCTCTCCCCGCATGCGGGGCGAGGGAACTTCTGCCGATGGAGCGTATTCGTTTTTCATAAAGACTAGAAGCCCAATACGGCTTCGATCATCTGGTTCATCTGCATGGGGGTGGCGTTCTTCACTTCGATGGCGGCGCGGACGCAGGTGGCGGAGCAGGTGCCGCAGCCTTCGCACAGCACATCGTTTACCACCGCCTTGCCGTTCTCCAGATGTATGGCCTCGTAGGGGCAGGCATCCACGCACATCTCGCAGCCGGTGCAGTGGGACTTGCGCACCTGGGCCACCGTGGGGGCGTGGGTCAGGCGGTCCTGGGACAGCAGGATGATGGCCTTGGCGGCGGCGGCGCTGGCCTGGGACACGGTCTCCGGGATGTCCTTGGGCCCCTGGGCCGTGCCCGCCAGGTAGACGCCGACGGTGACGCTCTCCACGGGCTTGAGCTTGGGATGGGCCTCCGCCAGGAAGCCGTCCTTGTCCCGGCCGATCTTCAGCACCTTGGCCGCCTCGGCGGTGCCGGCGGATGGCTGCATGGCCAGGGCCAGCACCACCATGTCGGCGTCAATTTCCACGTTCTCCCCGGACAGGGTGTCGGTGCCCATGACCCGGATCTTGCCGTTCTGCTGGTACAGCGTGGACACCCGGCCGCGCAGGTAGATGGCCTCGTCCTCCTCCATGGTGCGCTGGACGAATTCCTCGTAGCCCTTGCCGCCGGAGCGGATGTCTATGTAGAACACCCAGGCCCGGCCGTCCGGTACGTGATGCTTGTACAGGCTGGCGTGCTTGGCCGTGTACATGCAGCAGATCTTGGAACAGTAGGCGCAGTGCCTGGCGGGGTCGCGGGAACCGACGCACTGGATGAACACCACGTCCTTGGGCTCGGTGTGGTCCGAGGGGCGCAATATCCTGCCCTTGGTCGGGCCGGAGGCGGAGCACAGGCGCTCGAATTGCAGTCCGTCCAGCACGTCTTCGATCTTGCCCTGGCCAAATTCCCCCAGTTTTTCCTGGCCGTAGAGATCGAAGCCGGTGGCGACGATGATGGCGCCCACGTCCTCCACCACGGTCTCCGGCTGCATGTCGTAATTGATCGCCTGGGCCTCGCAGGCGTCCTTGCACTTGCCGCACACCACCGGGTTCAGGCCCAGGCAGGCCTTGATGTCCAGCGTATAGCTGGCGGGGATGGCCTGGGCATAGGGAATGTGGATGGCGCGCCGGGCGGTCAGGTTGAGATCATATTGGTTGGGCACCACCACCGGGCAGACCTGGGAGCAGTCGTCGCAGATCTTGCACTTCTCCGGATCCACATAGGTGGGCTTCTTCAGGATCTTGGCCTTGAAGTTGCCCACGTAACCGCTGACCTCCTGAAGCTCGGAATAGGTCATGAGCTTGATCTTGGGGTGGCGCGACACCTCCACCATCTTGGGCGAGAGGATGCACTGGGAGCAGTCCAGGGTCGGGAAGGTCTCCGACAACTGGATCATGTGGCCGCCCAGCGTCGCCTGCTTCTCCACCAGCACCACTTCCAGGCCGGCATTGGCCAGGTCCAGGGAAGCCTGGATGCCGGCGATGCCGCCGCCGATCACCAGCACGCGGCGCGTCACGCCTATGCCGATAGGTTCCAGGGACTTGGCCCCGGAGACCCGGCGCACGGCGCTACGGGAGATCTTGATGGCCTTCTCGGTGGCCTTGGCCCTGTCCTTGTGCACCCAGGCGCATTGCTCCCGGATGTTGGCGATCTCGCAGGTGAACTCGTTCAGGCCCGCCGCCCGGGCGTTGTCCCGGAAGGTCTTCTCGTGCAGGGTGGGCGAGCAGCAGGAGACGACCACGGAATCCAGCTGGTTGTCCTTGATGGCCTGGATCACGGCGTTCTGACCGGGGTCCGAGCACATGTACACGTAGTCCTTGGCGCAGACCACGGATTCCTCGCCGGCCATCTCCTGGGCCACCCTGGCCACATCCACCGTGGCGGCGATGTTGTTGCCGCAGTGGCAGACGAAGACGCCCGTGCGCTTCTTGCTCATTTTGTCGCTCCCGCCAGGGCTTCCCGGCCATGCTCATAGCCGCGCTCGAAGGCCTTGAGGTTGATCTTCAGGAAGCGGTCGGGCACGAGGCCGGGCAGGGCCTTCTTCATGGCCTCGCCCGAGACCACGCCGGTCACGGCGGAGAAGAAGCCCAGGGCCACCAGGTTGGTGAACATGCGGTTGCCCAGTTCCTCGGCAAACCGGGTGGCGGGCACGCGCCAGGTGGTGCGGCCGGGGAGTTCATCCTTCACCTTCACCAGGTCGGCCTCCACGATGATGGTGCCGCCCTCGGTCACGCCGCCGCTGAACTTGTCGTAGGCCTCCTGGGACAGGGCCATGAGCACGCCGGGCGCGGTGATGTAGGGGTAGAGCACCTTCTCGTCGGACACCACCAGCTGCGCCGAGCAGGCAGAGCCGCGCGCCTCCGGACCGAAGGCCTGGGTCATGGTGGCGAACTTGTCGTCATAGAGGGACAGGGCCTTGCCGGTGATCAGGGCGCAGCGGATGATGCCCTGGCCGCCGAAGCCGGAAAAGCGGATTTCGTGACTGCTCATGTGGCCCCTCCGGCGGTGGCGCCGGCTGCCTCGGCGGCGGCTTTTTCCTCGGCGGCCTTCTTTTCCGCATCCTTCTCCGGTGGCGTCTTGCCGTAGAGCTGGTAGTCGTCGCCGATGAGCTTGGCGCAGGTGGCGTTCACCGCGTCCAGGTAGGTCGGCTTGATCTTCTCCACGAACTTGCCCACGACCATCTTGCCCTGGAAATCAATGGCGGTATCCCGGGTGTCGGCGCCGTGCTTCAGGATGGAGTTGTCCTGATAGTACTGGAGGGTGTCCACCCCGTCCCCCAGGCGGTTCCTGCGCAGATAGAGGGTGGTGCAGGGGGTGATGACCTCCACGAAGGAGAAGCCGGGATGCTTCAGGGCTTCCTCGATGGACTGGGTGATGTTCCGGGAATGGAGCGAGGTCCAGCGGGCGATGAAGGTGGCCCCGGCGGCGTCCGCCAGGAAGGGCAGGCTGAACGGATATTCGTAGTTGCCGTAGGGCGTGGTGGAGGCATTCGCCCCGCCGGGGGTGGTGGGCGTCACCTGGCCGCCGGTCATGCCGTAGGTGAAGTTGTTTACGCAGATGACGGTCAGGTTCATGTTGCGCCGGGCGGCATGGATGAAGTGGTTGCCACCGATGCCGGTGAGGTCGCCGTCGCCGGAGAAAACCACCACCTTCAAGTCCGGGTTCGCCAGGTGCAGGCCCGTGGCCACGGGAATGGCGCGGCCGTGGGTGGTGTGGATGGAATCGAAATTCACGTAACCCGCCACCCGGCCGGTGCAACCGATGCCGGACACCACCGCCACCTTGTCCATGTCGAGGCCGCTGCGTTTGACCGCCTCGGTGAAGGCGGTGACCACGGAGCCGATGCCGCAGCCGGGGCACCAGATGTGGGGCATGCGCTCCATGCGCAGGAGCGACTCGTCCTTGTGGGGATGAGTGTTGGGAAGAACGTCGGGCCGGGCATTGCAGCCGCCGCAAGCGGAGTTGTCGTTGCAGCTCATTGCGCGGCCTCCTTGATGGCTTCCAGAATGACTTGGGGATCATGCACGGCGCCGCCGCAGTGATTCACGCTCACCACCTTGCACCTGCCGGCGACCACCCGTTCCAGTTCCCGCACCATCTGGCCGTAGTTGATCTCCACCATGATCATGGCCTTGACCCTGGGCGCCAGTTCCCGCACCCGCTTCTCGCAGAAGGGCCAGACGGTGATGAGGCGCAGGGCGCCGACCTTGAGACCCAGCTTCCGGGCGTCCTGCACGGCGCGGATGGCGATGCGGGAGGTGATGCCGTAGGACATGACCACCACGTCCGCGTCCTCCACCTCGCTCTCCTCCAGGCGGATGATGTGTTCGGCGTTGCCGTCTATCTTCTCCATGAGGTGGGTCAGAACCTTGACGTTCTGCTCCGGCGTCATGGCGGGATAGCCCTTCTCGTTGTGAGTGAGGCCCGTGATGTGGAAGCGGTAGCCGTCGCCCGCGCGCACCATGGGGTTGCCGCCCTGGCGGTTGAAGTTGTAGGGCCGGCAGTCTTCCTTGGGACCGGAATAGTTGTTCCGCTCCACCACCTGGATTTGATCCGCGGGCGGGATCACCACCTTCTCGTGCATGTGGCCGACGGTCTCGTCGGTCATGATGAACACCGGCACCCGGTAGAACTCCGACAGGTTGAAGGCTTCCACCGCCAGATCGAAGCACTCCTGGGGGCTGTCCGGGGAGAGGGCGATGATGTTGTAATCGCCGTGGGAGCCGAAGCGCACCTGCATCATGTCCTGCTGGGCCGTGAGCGTGGGCAGGCCGGTGGAGGGGCCGCCGCGCTGGACGTTGGCGATGACCATGGGCGTCTCGGTCATGACCGCCAGGCCGATGTTCTCCATCATGAGCGAGAAGCCGGGGCCGGAGGTGACGGTCATCACCTTCTGGCCACCCCAGGCGGCGCCCACCAGGGCGGCGATGGAGGCCAGTTCGTCCTCCATCTGGATGAACAGGGCGCCCACTTCCGGCGCCCGCTCGGCGAAGCGCTCGGCGGTCTCGGTGGACGGGGTGATGGGGTAGCCGGCGAAGAAGCGGCAGCCGGCGGCCAGCGCGCCTTCGGCCAGGGCATGGTCCCCGTCCAGGAAATGCGGGCCGGCATCCACGCCCTTGGGATCAGCGGTAACGTAGGTCACTTGGTTTTCCTTATTCAGCCGGCTTCACCTTGATGGCGAATTCCGGGCAGATCAGTTCGCAAAAATTGCAGTTGCGGCAGTTCTCGGGCACCTTCACGTAGGGCGGGTGATAACCCTTGGCGTTGAATTCCAGGGCCGTGTCCAGCACCTTCATGGGGCAGTACTGCACGCAGAAGCCGCAGCCCTTGCACCAGTTCTTGTTCACTTCCACCCTGCCGACCTTGGGCTTGATGTCACCGAAAAGCATAAGTGTCTCCTCAGCCCAGGCCCCGGTCGGCCAGGACCGGCTGGGGGGCGATGTGGTGCAGGTCCAGATCCAGGGCGGCGTCCGCGCAACCCAGGGCGATGGCCATCGCTTGAGTGAAATAGAGCACCGGCAGGTGATGGAAATCCGGGTTCAGGCGCTTGGCGTCCGCCTGCCGGTGATCCAGGTTGTGGGCGCACAGGGGGCAGCTCACCAGCACCAGATCGGCTTGGTGATCATGGGCCGAACCCACGATGCGCTCGGTGCGCCGGGCCACGATGTCCGGCCGGTCCACCACGTGGTAGGCGCCGCAGCACTCGGTCTTCGCGGGGAAGGGCACCGGTGTCGCGCCCAGGGCGGTGGCCAGGTTCTCCATGACCCGAGGGTTCTCGGAATCATCGAAGGCGACTTCCGTCGGGCGCACCAGCATGCAGCCGTAGTAGCAGGCGACCTTGAGGCCCGTGAGCGGCTTGACGACTCTCGCGGCGACGCGATCGAAGCCGACCCGGTCGCGCAGGAACTCCAGCAGATGCCGCACTTCCACGTCGCCCTGGTAGTTCGTTTCTTCCAGCGAGAGGAAGTCGTTGAGCGTGGACAGGGTCTCCTTGCTGGCGCGCACCCGCTGGTTGGCCCGCTTCAGGGTGTTGTAGCACATGGCGCAGGAGGTCATGAACTCGCTCGCGTCTTCCTCCCTGGCCCGGATCAGGTTGCTCACCGGGGCGGCGAGGTGGATCAGGTCGTCGGAGGCTAGCCCATGCACCGTGCCGCAGCAGTTCCAGCGATCCAGCTCCTTCACCTCCACGTCCAGGCGGGCGAGCGACGAGACCGTGGTCTCATCGAAGTTCCGCGCGGCATTCTTCATGGTGCAGCCGGGGTAGTAGGAAAGCTTCATGGCTGGAACCCCAGTGTCGGTAAAGGCAATGAATTCACCGCAGAGGCGCGGAGGCGCAGAGAAAGGCATTTTCCGGTCAGCGCCAGGCAGGGAGCGGTGAGCGTGTCCGATACCCTTCTAAGGGGGTGAAGTGCTGCTGTTCGCTTGCCGCGAACCGCTTGCAGAGTCTCACGGATGTTCGCTGCGCCTTGGCGCCCCTGCGGTTCAATAGGCATCCCGGGATTCATGACGAGAGCTTCCGCAGGCTGGAAATCAGGGCGATGGGGGGCAGGGCGGCCAGGGTTTCCCGCGGGATGTCGCCCAGCTTCAGCCGGTCCTGGCGCTGGTTCGTGCGCAGCACGGTCTCCCGGATGGCCTCGATGACCTCGGCGATCTTCACGTTCTTCGGGCAGCGGCTGTTGCAGGTCATGCAGGAGACGCAGGTCCAGATGGCGTCGCAGGCCTGCAACTTCTCGCTCATGCCCAGCTGGGCCAGGCGGATGATCTGGTTGGGCAGGATGTCCATGTGGGCCGCCATGGGGCAGCCGGCGGAACATTTGCCGCACTGGTAGCAGGCCAGGAGCTTCTGGCCGCTGATTCTCTCCACCTGGGCCACGAAGGGCCGGGAGAGACGGGCCGAGCTGAGTCTGATGGGGGCGCTCATGCTCGATCTCTTAGAAGCGGCCATCTACGCGGAATTCCGCGGAATCCATCCAGACGCCCACGTTCTGGACGCTGTCCAGCTGGCCCTGGATGAAGTCGTAGTGGAAACGCTCCTCGTCCGCCAGCTTCCGGATCACCTCCACCAGGGCCGGATCGCCGGTATGGGTCGCCAGTTCATCGAAGAACAGGATGGCGCGCCTTTCCAGTTCCAGGGCCAGGCGCAGGGCCTGGGCGTCGTCCGCTACCTCGCCGTGGGCGCGGGCCGCCACGTCCTTCTCCAGGCGCTCCACCAGGGCGGAGGGGTGGGGGTGGGACGATTCCTCGGCCGAGACGCGCCGCCATTCATGCTCGCCGATGATGGAGGCGAACAGGGCGCCGATCTCCTCCCCGTGCGCCCGCTCCTGTTCCGCCAGGCGCAGGAACATGGCCTTGCCCTTGGGGTGCTGGGTGATCTCGGCCGCGTGACGGTAGAAGTGCTCGCCGCTGAGTTCGAAGCTCAGGGCGGTGCGCACGAACTCCACCAGCTTGTCGTTGATTTCGCTCATGATGTCAGAGGGTTGCGTCGCTGTGCAGGCGGTTCCGGAGCACGGAGGAGCCGGGCAGGACGTTGCCGCCCCGTATCAGTTGGCGTTTCTTTACATCCTCGGGGGCATAGGAAGGCAGGAGGATGGGGGTCACCAGCTCGCTGTCCACCCCGGCGTCGGCCAGATCCCGTTCGTGGCGATCCAGGTGGGACAGGGTGAGCGGCGCCAGGGTCGTGTTCTTCACGTACTCGCCGGCGAAGAGGCCCGCCCGGCGTCCGAAGACGTTGTAGTCCAGCACCGAGTTGCCCATGAGGCGGTTGCGCCCATGGACGCCGCCGCTGGCCTCGCCCGCCACGTACAGGCCGGGCAGGTTGGTCTCGCAGCGCTCGTTGATCTCCACGCCGCCGTTCTGGTAATGGAGCGAGGGGTAGATGAGCATGGGCACCCGGGTGATGTCCAGGTCATAGCGCAGGAACTGGCGGTGGATGGCGGCGAAGTGGTGCGCCGTGTAGCCCTCGCCGTGGATCAGGTCAATGATGGGCGAATCGAGCCAGACGCCGACCCGGCCCGAAGGCGTCGCTATGCCGCCGCCGTTCTGCACGCATTCCCGGATGATGGCCGAGGCCTCGATGTCCCGGGGCTCCCGGGGGAAGACGAACAGTTCGCCGTCCTTGTTCAGGGGCTGGCCGCCCGCGCCGCGCACCTTCTCCGTGATCAAAAAGCCGGCGATCTGCTCCGGGAACGCGGCCCCCGTCGGGTGGTACTGGACGGAATCCATGTACATGAGCCTGGCGCCGGCCCGGTAGGCCAGGACCAGGCCGTC
The DNA here is from genome assembly GCA_028714035.1 of Rhodocyclaceae bacterium. GTDB lineage: Bacteria > Pseudomonadota > Gammaproteobacteria > Burkholderiales > Rhodocyclaceae > JAQTNA01. The sequence continues at coordinate 47,269 of JAQTNA010000019.1, read as the reverse complement.
GCCCGTGGCGCCGTAATGATTGGTGGTGTCGAAGCCCCGGATGTGCAGCCGGCCGAAGCCGCCGGTGGCGATCAGGGTGGCCTTGGCCCGGACGACGAAGAATTCCTCGCTGTCCATGCTGTACAGGATGGCGCCGGCGCAGCGTCCTTCCTCGTCCCGGATGAGTTCCACCGCCGGCATGAATTCCTTCACCTCTATCATGTCCGGGTGGTTCTTCACCTCGTCCATGAGGGTGCGCATGATCATGGCGCCGATGTGGTCGCGGCAGGAGAGCATGCGCTTCCGGGAGGTGCCGCCGCCGTGCAGGACTTGCAGGCTGCCGTCGGCTTCCTTGTCCCAGACCACGCCCAGGTTTTCCAGGTACTGCACCACCTTGGGCGCGTCTTCGGTCAGGGCGCGGACCAGTTCCGGCTTGTTCTCGAAGTGGCCGCCGCCCAGGGCGTCCAGGTAGTGCCGGGTGGGGGAGTCGGCGCGGGCCACGGCGGCCTGCATGCCGCCCTCCGACATCATGGTGTTGGCGTCGCCCATGCGCAGCTTGGTGGCGATCAGGGAGCGCACGCCGTGCTCCTTCATGGCCGTGAGCGCGGCGTTGCAGCCGGCGCCGCCGCCGCCGATGATCAGCAGGTCGGTCTCGAAGTCCGGGCGGGAAAGGTCCACCTGCTCCGGCCTGAGCCAGGAGTGGGATTCCAGCAGGTGGGCCACCTCGGTGGTGAGGATGTCGCCCCGGTTGGGACCGACCCGTACCGGCCGGCGGGCGTCCGACTTGAAATCCGGATGAAAGCCCTCCAGGACGGCACGGCGTTCGGCCGCGTCCATGGGCGGGTATACGGGCTCGGGCTTCTTCGCCAGTTCCAGGCGGCGAGCGCGCGTCTCGTCCACCATGCGCAGCGAAGCTGCCATGTACTCGGGATACATGCTTGTCTCCTCCGGTCCTCTTTGGGAACGGTATGTTTTTTATCCGACTCGATGGTCGGTAGAGTTTTGCTGCTGTGGGCCGGGCTTTTGCCCGACTCCGGTGATGCTGAAATTCCTGTTGTTACCCTTGTCGGGTTGAAACCCGACCTACGCCGGCCCTACATTACTCCATGTCCCGCGCGTAATAGCGCTGGGACAGGGCCTCGCGGCTCATGGCCATGAGTTCGGCGTATTCCGGGTCGAAGCTGCCATCCTCCACCTGCCGCACACGCTCGGCCAGTTCCCGGCTTTCCTTCCTCAGGTGGCGGCCGTAGAGGCGCTTGGCCAGGGTGGCAACCAGGGGCTGGGTGATCTCGGCGGGGCAGCGCAGCATGCACAGGCCGCAGGCCACGCAGTAGAAGGAGAGATCCATGACCTGGGCGATGTCGCCCCTCTTCGCGGCCTGGACGTAGTCCATGACCTGGAGGCCCTGGGGGCAGGACTTGGTGCAGGTATTGCAGGCCACGCAGCGGAAGACCACGGGATAGGTCTGGGCGATGGCGCTGACGTCCGGCTTCAAGGTCTCGATGTCGTAGATGGCTTTCCCGGCGGGGATCGAGGGGAACTGGGCCAGGGTCATGCCGTCCTCCACCAGGGTGGTGCAGGCCAGGCCGGTACGGATCCTGTAGTCGCCGGGGAGGCGGTAGAGGGTGGCGCAGGCGCCGCAGTAGCCTTCGCGGCAGCCGGCGCCGCGGATGATCTGGTGGCCGGCGTACTCGATGGCGCCCATGATGGTGGCGTCGCCCGGGACCAGGCAGGCCTTGCCCATCACGTAGACGGTGACATGGCGATCCTTCGCCTTGTCGTGGGTGATGTTGATGCCGTGACCCGCCGCCGATGCGCTGCCCATGCCCGTTCCTCATGCCAGGTTGGATTCTTGAACGGGCCGTATTATGCAGGCAATTCAGGAGCTTGTAATGGCTATACATTTAGTGGGGGTATTGGTTCATTTTATCGCCGGCGGTGCGGCTAACGTCTTCGCGGTGCACCATGTTGTCCGGGCCTGCTTTCAGGGTAAACTTCCTGCCGAGGCCATGCCGGCTGGGTTCGGGCATGACAGGGCATCCCGGGACATGAGATGAGCGACACGCTTAGACTGTTGGTGATCGAGGACGAGGCGGCGGACTTCCTGCTGATGCAGCGCGAGTTGCGCCGGCAGGAGCCGGAGGCGAGCCTGACCTGGGTCAGTCGGCAGGACCACCTGTGTGCGGCCCTGGATGCGGGCGGTTGGGACGTGATCCTTTCCGACTACAGCGTGCCCGGGATGGATTTTCTCCAGACCCTGAAACTGATCACGAGTCGCCGTCCGATGGTCCCGGTCATCCTGGTGTCGGGCACCATAGGCGAGGAAGAGGCGGTGGAGCTGCTCAAGCAGGGTGCCTGGGACTTCGTGCTCAAGAGCCGCCTGTCGCGCCTGTCCACCGTGATCCGGCGCAGCCTGAGGGAGGCGCGGGAACATCAGGCGCGGATTGCTGCGGAGGAGGCGCTTAGCCAGAGGGAAGCCCTGCTGAATGCCTTTTTCAGCGCCTCGCCCGTGGGCATGGTGGTGCTGGATACGGATTTCCGCCACCTGCGGATCAACGACGCGCTCGCCCGGATCATCGGTGCTCCGACCGAGAGCCACCTGGGCAGGACGGTTGGCGAAGTCGTGCCGGTACTTGCGCCGGAACTCCTGGCCATGCTGGAGAGCATCGTCCTCACCGGGCAGCCCATCCTCAACGTCGAAATGTCCGGCGAACTGCCATCGGCGTCGGGCATGCTGAGGCACTGGTTGATTTCCCATTTCCCCATCCTGGATGGCGCGGGGGGCGTCGCGGCCATAGGGGGTGTCGTCACCGAGATCAGCGAGCGCAAGCGCGTCGAGGAGACGCTCAAGAAAAGCGAGCAACGGGCCCAGGCTCTGCTGGCGGAGAACCGCAGACTGACCCAGCGTACCTTCAAGCTGCTGGAGCAGGAGCGCCGCCACCTGGCGCGGGAACTGCATGACGAATTGGGCCAGTGGCTGGCCGCCATTCAGGCCGAGGCGGAATCCCTGCGTCTGGGCCGGAGCACCGGCCAGGATGCCCAGGCACTTGCCAGCGCCCAGGCCATCAGCGAGAGTGCGGCCGAGGTGAACCGGGTGATTCGCAGGCTGGTGGGGGAGTTGCGGCCCGCCCTGCTGGATTCCCTCGGCCTGGCCGACAGCCTGCGGGATATGGTCTCTCAGTGGCAAAAGCATCGCCCCGGCGTGCGCTGCGAACTGTTCCTGGAGGATGGCCTGGAAGGTATGGGGGAGTCCCTCAATATCACCGCTTATCGCATCGTCCAGGAGGGGCTGACCAACGTCGCCAAGCATGCCCAGGCCAGCCGGGTCCGCATCAGTCTGAGGCGCGTGACGGACGAGCAGGGCGCCGCACTGATCCTCTTTCTGGAGAATGACGGCAAGCCTCTCTCTCCGGGGGATGCGCACCGGGGCATGGGCCTCCTGGGCATGCGCGAGCGCGCCGCCGCGGTGGGGGGGGAATTCGACCTGAGCAGCCCGCCCGGCGGTGGGGTACGCATTGAAGCCCGGTTGCCCATCGCCAATCGGCCACAGGAGGATGAATGAACGAGCCCAGGAACGCCGACAGGCCCATCCAGGTGCTATTGGTGGATGACCACCCCGTGGTCCGGGACGGTTATCGCCGGCTGCTGGAAACCATGCCCGACATCCGGGTCGTGGCCGAGGCCGGCGACGGGGAAATGGCCTGCGCGCTGTATGATCAATGCCAGCCGGACGTGGTGGTCCTGGATCTGTCCATGCCGGGCATGGGGGGGCTGGAGGTGCTGCGCCGGCTCAAGGCCCGGGATGCGTCTGCGCGCGTGCTGATCTTCTCCATGCACGACAGCGAGACCATGATCCAGAGGGCGCTGGAGGCCGGGGCGACGGGCTACCTGACCAAGAACGGCGGCATGGGCCAGATGGTGGAGGCGGTGCGCACCGTGGCCTGCGGCAATCCCTTCATTGACCCCGAACGGGTTCTGGAGGTGGCCGTGCGCCAGGTCGCCCACGGTGGCGACGACCCCTTGCGGGTGCTGTCTTCCCGGGAGTTCCAGCTCTTCCGCCTGTTCGCCGAGGGCCAGACGGTGGCGGAAATCGCCGAAGACCTGTCCATCAGCCCCAAGACGGTGGGCGTGCATTACACCAATATCATGAAGAAGCTGCGGCTCCAGAATGCCGCCCAACTGGTGCGCCTGGCCATACGCTCCAAGGTGATTCAGGCCTGAGAGCGGGCGCCCCACCTTCCGTGGTTTGCCTGGAGTCATTCCTGCTGTATTGCGCAAACGCATTGTTCTAGGTAATTTCCTTAGACAAATTTACGTATTCTTCCCAATTTTCCCTGACATGCCTCGGCAATAAAATGCGCCCCATGTGTTGCAAGGGCTCAGCGCCGCGGTTTTGGGATCGCGTGACGTAGAAGGGGATCATCCCCTCACCTGATGCCGGACGACATCCAGCATCAGGGGGTAACATGAACACACGGGATATGGTTTCGGAGCGCGAGACGGCCACGTGGCCGCAGGCGTTCGGCCATCATGCCTTTTTTTCGGCACAAGGCCACGACGGCCGGTACCACGAGCGGGGCACCCTGATCCTGGATGTGGGCGGCGTCGTCCGATATGGTGATGAAGTGGCCGCCGAAATGTTCGGCATGGCCCGGGATGACCTGGTTGGTCTTCCCGCCGGCAGCCTCATCCCCCTGCTTCCTCTCAAGCCGGGAACGCCCGGCTACAACGTGGCCTGCTGCCACTTCCATTTCTCCGACGGGCAGTGGCGCCGCTTCCTGGCCCAGGCGCCCGGCGGGCGGAGGCTGGAGCTGGAGGTTCTGATCGAGCATGTCAAGTTGCCCAAGGTGCATGAGTTCATCCTGTCCCTGCGCTATCCCCTTGACCATTCGGCGCACCTGAATGGCGACCTGGACAAGCTCAGGCGCTCGCTCGACGCCCGGGAGGAGATGGCCCTGATCACGGATCGAAACGCCGTCATCCAGTATGTGAATCCGGCTTTCGAGACCGTCACCGGCTACGAGATGGCGGAACTGCTGGGCAAGACGCCCCACACCCTCAGTTCCGGCGCCCACGACGACTCCTTCTACGCGGTGCTCTGGGGTACGCTGCGCCAGGGGCGCAACTTCTCGGCCGTCCTCACCAATCGCAAGAAGAGCGGCGAGTTGTATCACCAGGAATCCTCGATCCGGCCCTTTCTGGACGAATACGGCCGGATCACCCATTTCGTCCTCACCGCCCAGGATATCAGCCAGCGGATTCACGCCCTGGGGCGCCTGGAACACCTCGCCCACCACGACTACCTGACCGCCCTGCCCAACCGCGCGCTGTTCCTGGATCGCCTCGGGCAGTCCCGTGCCCGGGCGATGCGCGAGCAGAACTGCTTTGCCCTGCTTTATCTGGATCTGGATGGCTTCAAGCAGATCAACGACGAGGCGGGGCATGGCGCCGGCGATGCCCTGCTGCGGAACGTGGCGACCCATCTTTCGGGTTGCGTGCGGGAAGAGGATACCGTGGCCCGCATCGGCGGCGACGAATTTGCCTGCATCCTCTCCGGGGTATCCGGTAGGGAGGATGCCCGGAAGATCTGCCACAAGATACTGGACGCCGTGCGCCAGGCGTCTGTCGTGACTGATCGGCAAGGCGCCCTGGTCACGGCCAGCATCGGCCTGGCCTTCTATCCGGGCGACGGCCAGGACGAGGCGTCACTGCTGGATCAGGCCGATCGCTTGATGTACCAGGCCAAGGCCGACGGGGGCGATCGTTGTTGTTGTTCCGGCGAGTCCCACTCCGGCCACCCCAACGATTCCCAGAACAACGCCGGGGTGCTGCGTTGGCAGTCATGCAAGTGGCGTTGACGCGCCGCCCGACGGAATTCCAGCGAATACCCGCAATTCACAAATAGCGCAAAGGAGATCAGACATGGGCAACGCCTTCCCCCACCGGGTTTTGCGGCACACGGTTCTGCTGGGCCAGAGCCGATGCGGCGACTGCGCGGCGCGCGTCAGCGGCCTTTTTTCGGACCTGCCGGAGAGCGCCTTCGATACGCATCACGGCTTCATCGAGCATTTCTCGTTGCCGGCCAAATCGGTCCTGTTCCGGGAAGGGGATGCGGGCCGTTACGTCTACACGCTGCGCAGCGGAGTCATCAAATTGGTGCAGCGCGCGCCCAACGGCGCCCCGCGCATCGTCGGCCTGATGCACAAGGGCGACACGGTGGGGCTCGGCGCCCTGGGCGGCCTGCCCTACCGGCATGGAGCGGAGGCGCTGGAGGCGAGCGAAGTGTGCCGGATTCCGGTCGAGACGCTCAGGCTGCTAAGGGCAAGCCATCCCCAGCTGGCCGAGCAGATATTCCTGCGTCAACAGAAAAGCGTGGACGCCGCGAACCAGATCATCACCCTGCTCTCCACCGGCTCCGCCCAGGGGCGGGTGGTGCGCTGCATTCTGCACACCCTGAGCACGGACGGCAGCGACACCTGTCCCGCCATGTGCCGGGAGGACATGGCCGCGCTCATCAGCGTGACGGTGGAGACCGTGAGCCGCATCGTGGCGGACTTCAAACGCCAGGGTCTGATCGTGGAGCGCCATAGCCGCTTCTACCTCGATCGCGCCGGCCTGGAGAAATTCGCCGAGGGCTGAAGGCGGTAGGCGGTCAGCGGTAAGCGGTAAGCGTCTCCGATTCACGCGAGAACGGCTGAACATCTGCTCACCGCTTTAGCAAGATCAGGCCATCAGGTCGGGCTCACCGCAGGACGCGAGGATATGGCTCCGGGCTTCCCGGCTCAGGTGCATGGCGGCTTCCCAATCCTTGCCCCGGGGCGCGACGGGGCGCCCCACGGTGACGGTTATATCTCCCCGGTGGGCGAACCAGCTCTCGTCCCGCAGCACCGCCCGGGTGCCCTTGAGCGCCACCGGGATCACCGGCACGCCCGCCTCGGCCGCCGCGAGGAAGGCCCCCTGGCGGAAGGGGCGCAGCCCCGGCGCGCGCCGGAAGGTACCCTCAGGAAACAGAAACAGCGCCGTGCCGGCCTCGGCCAGCGTCGTCAGGCGCCGGGCGTTTTCCACGCTCTGGCTGGCATCCACGTCCCGGGCGATGAATTCCGTACCCAAGCGGCGCAGCAGGAAACCGGCCGGGAAGCCCGAGGCCAGCTCCTGCTTGGCGACGAAGGCGAAGGGGCGCGGCAGCACGGCCAGGAGCAGCACGGCATCCAGGTAGCTCGCGTGGTTGGAGACGGCCACGCAGGCGCCCTTCCGCGGCAGGTTTTCCAGGCCCAGCACCGAGACCGGGGTGCCGGAGAGCCAGACGAAGGCTCGACCGAGCGCGCGGGCCAGCGCCCAGGCCGGCTTGCGGGCCGGGATGAGGGCCAGGGCGGGCAGGAGGATGAGGCCCAGGATGGCGAACAGGCTCCAGACGTAGCCGGAATAGAGGGCGTCCGTGAGCCTTTGCCATTGCCGCCGGGATTGGCCGGCCAGGGCGGAAGCCGTGAGGCGCAGCATCTGGCGCGCGAGGCCGGGGGCATTCGTCCCCAGCATGCCCGTCAGATACAGGTCGCGGGTGGCGGCCCGGCGTATCTTGCCGCTGGAAGTCTTGAGCACGCCCTGGGGGCGGGTGAGGACGATGTCGTCCACCGGCATGCCCAGCCGGGAGAGGGCGATCTCGTTGATCTCCCGGCAAAGCGCCTCCCGGGTCGCGGCCTCGCCTTCCCGCGTTTCGGCCACCGCCACCAGGCGTTCCGTGCCCGAGCCGGGATCGGCCACGCCGAACACCGCCACGCAGCCCTTCCTGATACCGGGCAGGTTGCCGATGGCTTCTTCCAGCTCGTAGGGGTAGATGTTCTGCCCGCCGCGGATGATCATGTCCTTGGCCCGCCCGGTCAGGTAAATCTCGCCCTCGGCCATGTAGCCCAGGTCGCCGGTGTTGAGCCAGTTGCCGCAGAAGAGCCTTTGGTTCTCCTCCGGATTGCCCAGGTAGCCCGCGGTGGCCGATGGGCCCCGGAACTGGAGCCGGCCCACCCGGCGCTCCGCCAGTTCCCGGTCGGAAGCGTCCACCACCCGGACCTCGTGTTCCGCCAGGGGCCGGCCACAGGCCACGATCTCCAGGGCGTTCCCGTCCTTCTCATCGGCGGGCTGGGCGTAGGCCTCGTTCATGAAGCGCTCCCGTGCCACCCGGTCTATGAGCGGGCCGCGCCCCAGGGGCGGAATGGCCAGACCCACCGAGTTCTCGGCCAGGCCATAGACGGGATTGAGCGCCCTTGGGTCGAAGCCGAAGGGCGCGAAACTCTCGCGGAAGCGTCGGAGGGTTTGCGCGCTCACCGGTTCGGCGCCGTTGCCCGCGAAGCGCCAGGAGGAGAGATCCAACCCGCTGAAGTCGCTGGATGCCAGGCGCCGCAGGCACAATTCGAAGGCGAAGTTGGGTGCCGCCGTGATGGTGCCCCGGTGGTGGTGGATCGCCCAGAGCCAGCGTTCCGGCCGGGCGAGAAAATCCACCGGGGACATGAGCACCAGGAGACCGGCGTTATACAGGCTGCCGAGCCAGGTGCCGATCAGCCCCATGTCGTGATAGAGCGGCAGCCAGCTCACGCATACGTCTTCCGAATTCAGGCCCACGGCCTGGCTCCAGGCGCGAATGTTGGCCAGGAGGTTGGCGTGGGAGAGTACGACGCCCTTCGGATTGCCGGTGCTGCCGGAGGTGTACTGCAAAAAGGCGGTGTCGCCGGGTCTGACTTCCGGGGAAGGCGGGGCGGCATGCTCGATGCGCAGCTCGGGCACCGTGGCCAGGCGCTCCAGGTTGTCCACCTGGGCCTGTACCAGCCGTGCCAGGGGCTTGATCTCGCCGCTGGTGATGAGCATGGTCGCACCGCAGTTTCGCAGGATGCCGCCCTGGCGCCGCAGGTGTTCCTCCACCTGGGAAGGCCGGGCGGGGGGGTAGAGGGGCACCGGCACGCCGCCGGCCAGCAGGATGCCGTAGAAGGCGCGGAAGAAATCCAGGCAGGTGGGCAGCATGATGGCTACCGCCTCGCCGCGGCCTATACCCTGGCGCAGCAGACCCGCCGCCACCGAACCCGCCTCAAGGAGGAGTGCGCCGTAGGTGAGGGTCTCGGTTTCCTCCGGCGTGCGGTAGAACAGGATGTGGGGCCGGTCCGGATGGGCCGCGGCGTGCCACTGGAGCACCTCCACCAGGGTCCGGGCGGTCTCCGGCTTGCCCTGGGCCTGCTCCAGGGCGGCCTCCCGGGGTTCCGGGCCGGGCGGCAGGGCGGAGGACGGCACGGCCAGGGTCAGGGCCTTGAGGAAATCCCTGGGCGTCTCGGCCGTGGCCAGGGTGTTTTCTCCCAGGCGGCAGGCGAAGGCCCGCTCGATGCGCATGAGCAGTTCCGCCCGGGCCAGGCTGTCCAGTCCCAGATCCGCCTCCAGGGAACTGTCCAGACGGGCCGAGACGGGCCGGGCGCCGGCGCCTCTCATCTCTCTCGATAAATCGGCTATGAGCTGGAGCAGGTGTGTTTCCGTGTCGGGAGTCTGGGGCATGGGGGGAATATCCGAAAATGGACTGAATCTGGCGCCGGAGCATGGATGCCAGGCGGACCGGAGCCAAGCATACCCATTTGCCCGGACAGGAGGAAGCCGGCCGCATTCATTTGACAAGCACCGGCAATGAACTGATGATCCGGGAGTCGCTTGCCGATCCGGCCGTTACCTTGGGAGACTGATCATGCGTAAGAACTACGTGTTGTTTTTCCTGGCATCGCTTGCCCTGACGGCCTGCGGCGGAAAATCGGACGCCCCCGCGCCTGCCGCGAGCAGTAGCGCCGCCGCCTCCGCTTCCGCCGCTTCCGCCGCGGCCGCCAACCCGGCTCCTCTGGAAGACATGGTGGCCTTCGCCTCGGGCGCCCTGGTGGTGCAGGAACCCGACGCGGAATCCGTGCATGCGGCGTCCTGGCTGCTCCGGGGTCATTACGAGACCGAGCAGAACTGGGAAGTGCAGGGGGCGGCCACCAACCAGGCCATCGTCATCGAGCTGCCGGAGCGCTCCCTGCTGAAGCAACTGGAATTCGATACCGCCATGGTGGTCGGCGGCAGCGCCAAGGACATTTCGGTGGAAGTATCCGACACGAGCGCCAAGGACGGTTTCGCGAAGATCGCGGACGTGTCCCTGCAGGACCGGGTGGACAACCAGACCTTCCCGGCCAGCGCCGAGGTCCCGGGTCGCTGGGTGCGGCTCAACATCAAGAACGGTCATGCGCCGGATTACCTGGGGCTGAACCGCTTTCGCGCCCTGGGCAAGCGCCTCTCCACCACGCCCTTCCCCAACGTCAGCGGCACCTACATGACCCGGAACGGCGAGATGCACATCCGTCAGGAGGGCTCTTCCGTGGTCGGCTGCTATCAACATCACGCCGGCACCCTGGAAGGCGGCATCGAAGGGCGGGTGATGAAACTGACCTGGCACGAGAAGGGGCAGGAGCACGATCAGGGCAGCGCGTTCATGACCTTCTCCGGCGACGGCCAGAAATCGGCAGGGCTGTTCTCCTACAAGGGCGAGGATCCCAACGTGGGGCGCTTCTGGACCGGCGTCAAACGCAGCGGCGACGTCGGCACCTGCCCCAACTGGGTGGGCGGCATCGAGCAGCAGATGGCCAAGGACCTGGAGGAATCCGGGCGCGTCCGGCTGTACGGCATCAACTTCGATTCCGACTCCGACCACCTCAAGGATGAATCCCGCTCCACCCTGGACCATGTGGCGGCCATCCTGAAGGCCCATCCGCAATGGACCATCACGATCGAGGGCCACACGGACTCCACCGCCGGTGCCGAACACAACCAGGACCTGTCCGAGCGCCGCGCCAATTCGGTGAAGCAATACCTGACCCAGGCCGGTGCGGCGGGGGATCACCTGAAGACCGCCGGTTTCGGCGCCTCCCGGCCCCTGGCCGAAAACGCCACCGCCCTGGGACGTGCCCAGAACCGGCGCGTGGAACTGGCGAAACAATGATCCTGGAGAAAGCAGTTGATTCACCGCAGAGGCGCAGAGACGCAGAGAAAACAAGAGCGTTGTGAAATTCTCGGTCTCACCAAACGGGTGAAATGAGAATTTGGAAAACTGACGTAACCCATTGTTTTCCGGATTGGTGCTGATCTTCAGCCAGAAAAACGTTGTGGGGCTTCGTGGGTCGGGCTTCAGCCCGACAAGCGCACCGTAGCCGCACCTGTCGGGCTGAAGCCCGACCCACACGGCGCCAAATTTTCCGGAAGTGCCTTGAAATATGGTCGGATGAAGATCAGCGCTAATCGGGTTGCTTTTTTACTCTGCGTCTCTGCGCTTCAAACAGAGATTTCAGGGATGATCCGACATGCCCTCAGTTCTGCGGGCAGGGCTTCAGGGCGGCGAGGCTTGCGGCGGCATCCCGTCGTTCCACGGCCTTCAGGACCAGGAGCAGCAGGGTGCCGACCACCATCACGCCCGCCGCCAGCCAAAGGCCGGCCGTGTAGCTGCCGAAGACGGTGCCCAGCCAGCCGGTGATGGCCGGCCCCAGGATCTGGGCGGCGCCGTAGGAGAGGGTCATCTTGCCCATGATCTTGGCCGGGCGGGTCGGGTAGTAGCGTCCGGCCATGGTCAATACCAGGCTCACCATGCCGATGAAGGTGCCGCCGAAGAGCAGGGCGCCGAACAGGGTGGCCCAGAGGCCGCCGACCGTGACCGGCAGCAGGATGCCGACGATCTGGAGGATGGCGGCCAGGATCAGGGCGTTCAGATCACCGGTGCGCCGCGCGATCAAGTCCCAGTTGATGCAGGCCGGCGCCGCGCCCAGTCCTATGGCCAGGAACGCCAGGTTTCCCTGGCCCGACAGTCCCGGCAGCTTGTTCACGATGGCGACGATGAAGGTGGCGCTGACCACGTAGCCCACGCCGGCGCAGAAGTAGGCGGCCATGAAGAGGCGCATGAACAGGGGGCTGGGCGGATTGTCCTCCAACTTCTGCCCGGTCCGGGTCATGCCGCTGGTGTCGGGCGCCGGCAGCCAGGCCAGCGCCGGCACGAGCAGCAGGCAGCCGATGGCGGTGAACGCGAACCACTGCTCCCGCCAGTCCAGCCACTGGCTCATGAGGGCCACGGCGGCGGCGCAGCCGGCTATGCCCAGGCCGATCCCGGCAAAGTGGATGCCCAGTTCGCTCCGATGGTTGTGACGGATCAGCCAGTTGAGGATGAGGCCGGTGCCCAGCAGCATGCCCGCCGCACTGGAGAGCCCGGCGAAGAAGCGGGACAGCGCCCAGATCAGGGGGTCGGTGGTCAGGCCCATGACGGCGGTGCTGGCGATGGCCAGGATCATGCCGAGGCGGTAGAGGCGGTCCTTCAATACCAGGTCGCTGATCAGGGAGGCGATCAGGGCGCCGGAGAGGTAGCCGGCGTAATTGATGGCGGCGAGCCCTCCGGCCTCCGCGATACCGAGGCCCGCCTGTTTCTGCATCAGGGGCAAGAGCGGCGTGTAGGCAAAACGGGCCACGCCCAGCACCAGGATCAGGCTGAAGATGCCGGCGCCGAGCACCCGGATGCGTTCCCTCTGTTCGCTCATTGGCCCGTCTCCTGTCTTGATGGCTGAAGGATAAACAAGGTAAGCTATCTGCACAATTGAATTGTTGAGAACGAATAGTTCTTGATAGGAGATATGAACATGGAACTCGTGGCCCTTCGTACCTTTCAGGCGGTGGTTGAGGAGGGTGGCATCCTGGCCGCCTCGCGCAAGCTGAACACCGTCCAGTCCAATGTCACCAGCCGCATCCGGCGGCTGGAGGAGGAACTGGGGGCCGACCTGTTCTTCCGCAAGGGGCGTGGCCTGGAGCTGGCGCCTTCCGGCCGCGTGCTGCTGGACTACGCCCGCCGCATGTTGCTGCTGGAGCGCCAGACCAGCGCGGCGGTGCGCCAGGTGGGCGAGAGCACCGGCGAGTTGCGCATCGGTGCCATGGAAACCTTCGCTGCCCTGCATCTGCCCACGGCGCTCAAGGCCGTGCGCAGCCGGCATCCCCAGGTGGAGCTGCGGGTCAGCACCGACACCAGCGCCAAGTTGGCCGACAAGGTGCTTGGCCACAAGCTGGACTGCGCCTTCGTCGCCGGGCCGGTGGTGCATCCGGATCTCCAGTTCGAGGAACTGGTGGTGGAGGAACTGGTGCAGGTGTGCGCCGTCGGCGCGAGTCCCGTGCTGCAACCTCTGATCCTGTTCCGTGAGGGCTGCGCCTATCGCACCCGTGCCCTGGCCCGGCAGCGGGCGATCGGCCACGCGGTGGCCGATGCCATGGAGTTTGGCACCCTGGAAGGTATCCTGGGCTGTGTCGCCGTGGGCTTGGGTTGGACCCTCATGCCGCGCCGGGTGGTGGAGCAGTCGCCGCACGCGGCGGATCTGGTGGTGGAGACGGTGCCCGCCGACATCGGCCTCGTGCCGACGGGCATGATCTCCCTGTGGGATGCGCCGCCCATGGCGGCCATGAAGACGCTCAGCCGGGCCGTGGCGGCGTCCGCCCAGGCGCCGGTGAAACGCGCCTCCTTAGCCGGCGCGCCGGGGTAGCCATCTCAGGAGAATCTGCCGTTGCATTCCGCAACTCGTGGCTGGGGATGAAGAAACCAAAACGCTCGCCCAACCGGCTGATGGTGTGCTGACGAACTCGGTGGCGCTCGTCGGCCAGTTTCTGCGCACCCGAACGAGGCTTCCGCCGCAGGATGGGAAGGTGAAATCCGGGGGGAAAGACGTTCCAGGTGGACACGGCGCGCACGGTGGAAGAACAAGTCGTTGAGGTTTCAGCCGAGATTGAAGCCCTGCCGGACCTGGCTGGCTTCGGCAACGTGCACAGCCTGCATCAGGCCATGGCGCGGGATACCTCCGGCCGCCTCAAGAGCCTCGTCCAGTAATACGCCGGCACGACGGACCCGACCGCCAGAAAAGCCGTCCTCACCACCCTGATCTACGCCTGGGCCGGGGTGGAAAACGTAGACCCGCTGAGCCGGGCCGCCTCCCAAATTTACGGCAACGCTATCGGCGATGCTCGAAAACTCGCCACTCTGGAAGCCTTCCTGGGCGAGGGCTACCTGGGCACCTGGTGCTGGAACGAGCGCGACCCCAACCCCCACGGACAGTCTGCACCGATCCTGCTTGATGCCTTCGATCAGTTGGCCGCGTTCATGGATGCTCAACTTATGGCCCAGACCCTGTACAAGCCCCTCTACGACAGCATCGGCCTGACCTGGAATGCCGCCGGCAACAGCCTGGAACTGGAGGTGTCGGGGGTGGTGGCGAGCCTGCGTTCCACTTACGCGGCGAACAGTTCCGCCGGCACGGCGAAGGCGGGCAACGATAGGATTTGGCGGGCAGCGGCATGATATTAGGCTTGAACTAATACCTTCGTCTTATTCCATTCGTCTTTACGAAGCGATAGACTGCGCGGCGCGCGGGGAGGCCGACATTTGTCGTCCGGATACGGACAGGAAGGGATGAACAACATGCGGATCAAAACAAGACCAATGCGCCGGACGTGGCGATGGCTGGCGCTGCTGGCCGGGCTGACGGCGGGGGGCGCGTGGGCGGTGGAGCGGGACATTCCCAGCTACGAGAAGATGCAAACCTTCAAGGGCCAGGCGTTCTTCGCCGACGAGAACACCTGGATATACACGGCGGCTTTCGCCGAGCGCTACGGGCTGCCGAAACAGTGGGTGAGCAGCAAGCTGGTGGGCATCGAGGCGGCGGCGTTCCGCATCGTGCCGGGCGAACTCCAGTGCGGCCTGACGCGCAAGCGGGAGGTTTGCCGGCGCACGACCAACTGCCTCACGGACGTGTACATAGACGAGAACAAATATCCGCTGCCCTGGGCCACCGACGAGAGCGCCGACTGGCGGCCGATTGGGGATTCCTTCGGCTGGCTCTATGACCCCAAGACCGGCGCCCCCGGCCAGAACCGCCCCCCGGCCGGGATTCCGGATTCCGGGGTGTGGACCCTGCATCCGTGGGTGGACAAGAAGCTGAAGCTACCGGTGCAGTTCACCCAAAATATTGATACTCCTGACCCGAACCATTGGGGAAATGCTTTGACCTTTGCCTACAAGCGGCATCTGCCGGGCAACCTCACCATGGTGACGCTGGGCTACCGTTGCATGAGCCGAAACAAGCGGCCTTACACCACTTTCATTCTTGCACCTGAGAACGATGGGCATGTAATCAGTGCGAAACGCTTTCACGAATTCAGGCTACCGGACGAGTTCGAGCAGCGGATAGACGAGCGCCTGGCGGACAAAGCCAAGGGCGATGAGGTTCAGTACAAGAAATTGTTGGGAATCCAGTAAACCGTTGAATCGAGGAGGATGACATGGGAAACGCCGCACGCGATTATGTGAATGCACAATTGGCCAACCAGGCATACAAGGATGTGCCGACGCCGCCAGACGGCTGGAGGCCGTTGGAGAAATTCCAAACCGTCGACCCGACCACTGGTTTTGCCGCCTTCGCCTTCCAGAATACGCAAACGCATGAAATCATCATCGCCTACCGGGGCACCAACGGGCCGAGCGATCTGCGGCCGGACGCCGCCATCGCCGGTATCAAGTCCTGGGATCCCCAGTTCACCCAGGCGCTGGAATTTGCGAACCGAGTTCAGCAAGCGAACCGCGATGCCACCATCACCGTCACCGGCCACTCCCTGGGCGGCGCCATGGCCGAGCTGGCCTCCCAGATGTTCGGTTTCGGCGGCAGCACCTACGATCCGGGCGGCGCGGCACGCAGCACGCAGCATGGGGTCAGGTCTTTCCGAATCACATTTTACATTTTGAGAAGGGATCGGTGCTATGGCGAGGCCATTACGGATTGAGTTGTCGGGCGGCTTGTACCATGTGACTTCGCGCGGGGACAGGCGGGAGGCGATATTCCTTTGTGACGCCGACCGTGAGGCATGGTTGGCCCTGCTCGGGCAAGTATGTGAGCGCTTCAACTGGCGCTGCCACGCCTACTGTCAGATGACCAACCACTATCACCTGGTGATCGAGACGCCGCAAGGGAACCTTGCCCAGGGTATGCGCCAGATGAACGGCGTTTACACCCAATACGTCAATCGCTCCCATGGCCGGGTCGGGCATGTATTCCAGGGGCGGTACAAAGCCATCCTGGTGGAAAAGGACAGGTACCTGCTGGAGTTGGCGCGCTATGTGGTGCTCAATCCGCTACGTGCCGGCATGGTCCGGGAACTGGGTGAGTGGCCGTGGAGCAGCTATCCGGCGATGATCGGCAAGACGGGGGCGCCGGCGTGGTTGCAGACCGATTGGCTGCTGGGGCAATTCGGCGCGGTGCGGCGTCGGGCACAGGACAGGTTTGAGGACTTCGTGCGAGCGGGTGTGGGCTTGCCTGCGCTATGGGACAAACTGAGCCATCAGATATTTCTGGGCGATGATGAGTTCGTATCGCACATGCAGGACCGGATTGCACCTGGGCAAACCTTGAATGAAGTACCGCGCATCCAGCGTCGGCGCCCGGCCAAGCCCTTGGCGACTTTTCGACTGGCGCATGAAGACGATCCCCGATCGGGCATGGCCCTGGCCTATCTGAGCGGCGGCTATGCCATGAAAGAGGTGGCCGTGGAATTCGGCGTGCATTACACCACCGTCAGCCGGGCAGTCAAAGCGCACGCTGCCAAGTTGGCTTCCGGCCGCGCCGCCGCCGACTGATGGCCGACGGACATTGAAGCGTCCCATCGTGCATGACCTCATCGCCCCTGAATACCGCGAAGGCATATCGCGATTGGATATTATTTGACCTGTATCAAATTCACCCGTGCCTTAGAGGGTATCTTTTACAGCTTGTCTGCGCACATCAGCAACTGCCGCGTAGCGCCCCGCCGACTGGCACGGACTGGGGTACCGCAAACGACAACACTCAAGGAGAAGAACGCATGAGCCCGAAAGGCGCCGAGAAATGTGATGTGGAAAGACCTGACCCCAACGCCCGCACCAACGCCCGCAACGCCCGTGTGATGCGGAAAGACCTGACCCCAACGCCCTGTGTGACCCCAACGCCCTGTGACCCCAACGCCCCGTGGACCCCAACGCCCGAAACAAGACCGATGCGCCGGGCGTGGCGATGGCTGGCGCTGCTGGAGGCCGGAGGCACCATGTGGACAGCCAATCAGAATAAAGGATGTGGATGGGTTAAGGCAAAACGAAGGTGGTTGAATTTCTTTATTCCAATTCTGCTGGCAGTAACTGAGATTGCTCATGGAGAAGAATACAAGAATATCCGACTCGGGGGGTTTTCTCCAAACGGAGGTAAGTTGGCCTTAAGTTATTGCACGGATCGGCCAAATTGTAAGTTCGGTTACTATGACTTTCGTAAGCAAATATTCATTTCAATAACTCAACAGGATTCAAATCAGATTTTGAGTCCCGGCGGATTTTCTCCCGATGGATCACGGATCGCCGTTGCTGTCAGAAGAAATAGTGAAAATGGACATTTTTCCCAAGTTGGAGTTCTAGACCTTGGAACGCTTACCATTTCCGAGCTAACAAATTCGCCAAGTTATAAAGCTGGGCCATCATTCTCACATGATGGAAAAAAGATATTGTTTGCGCAGTCAAACCGGGAACGAGAGTCAGGAAAGACAAGGTTTTCCGATTGGGATATCTACGAACTAGACATAAGCAACAAAAAGGAACGTAGGTTGACTGCGCTAAGATTCTATGCGGTTACACCTCCGTCATATTTGCCAGGCGACCAAAGCTTTATTTTTTCTGGTGACTCCCCATATGAATACGTCTCCCCATCTGGAGAGAAGGGATACAGTTCATACAAAAGTCGTTATAACGACAACCAGATTTTTGTTATCTCATCCTACGAAAAAAAGCCATTATCCCCTATATTTACTAATGGAGATTCTTCTGATTTTCCTACCATTTCTACAGATGGTGACAAAATCGTCTATTCCGCTAGGACAGATAAGCTGGATGGTGTAAAGACGCGGTTTACTTACGATCTGTTTTTATTCGACGGCAAGCGGCACAATAGGCTAACGAGGCTAGATAGCCTAATTAGCGATATCGTACTTTCGTTTGATGGACGAATTGTTGCATTTGTAGAGCAACCACATGAAAACCTCAATTTACGCAGGCTGAAAGTCCTTGATGTAAGCACTGGAAAGATGGAATCAATTGGTCCGGAACGGCTCGATTCTGGAGCTAATATTGGCCGGTGACTTGAATGATGAATTCTTAAGTTGACAAGGGGAGTAATTATGGGTAGCGCGGTAAACGTAGTGAATGGGCTTCCAAGCTATGGGAATTGGGGTGGTCCCGGATGGAGTGCTGGTGAAAGAACAACTGGGCCACTAACAGAAGAGCAGAAGAAGGTAGCAGCGAAGGATGCTTTGGATTCGCTATTTAAATCGCATGATATTGCGTATGATGCGGCCAGCCAACTCGCAAGCCCAGTCGCGCAAGCAAAAGCAATTCTTGATGCCGATATGGCTTTGCAGGGTGGTATGTATCTTCTTGATCCGGCGACACTAGACGTTGTTGGGCAGGAATATAGAAAAGCAGCGCAGGATTTGTTTGAAAAGAAGATAGCAGCCGACTATATTCAGGTCCAATTTCTCGAAATGTCAAAAGGCTGGTCCGGTTCCACCTCCGTCGGCTACAACAATCTTATCACCTCCCTCCAAACCAAGTTCGGCACGGCGGAAATCACCAAGTCGCCGCTGGTGCTTGATCTGGACGGTGACGGGGTGGAAACCATTTCCAAGTCCGCGGGGATTCATTTCGACCAGGACAAGAACGGTTTCGCCGAAACGTCGGGTTGGGTCGGCAAGGACGATGGCCTCTTGGTTTGGGACAGGAACGGCAACGGCGCGATTGACGACGGTTCGGAATTGTTCGGCAACAATACTGTGCTTGCCAGCGGCGTCAAGGCGGCCAATGGCTTTCAGGCGCTTGCGGAACTGGATACGAACAAGGATGGCAAGGTGGATGCCAAAGACACCGCCTACGCCAGCCTGCGGGTGTGGAAGGACACGAACCAGAACGGCATCACGGATGCGGGCGAGCTGTTGACCCTGGCCCAGGCTGGGGTGAAGAGCCTGAACACCGGCTACACCGCGCAGAGCGTGACCGATGCCCAGGGCAACCAGCACCTGCAAGCCGGCAGCTTCACCAAAACGGACGGAACGACCTCCAAGGTGGATGATGTCTGGTTCGCCGTTGACACGGTGCGCACCGTAGATGAAAACCTGGTCGCCGTCTCAGCCGACATCGCCGCCCTGCCGGACCTGGCTGGCTTCGGCAACGTGCACAGCCTGCATCAGGCCATGGCGCGGGATACCACGGGCCGCCTCAAGAGCCTCGTGCAGCAATACGCCGGCACGACGGACCCGACCGCCAGAAAAGCCGTCCTCACCACCCTGATCTACGCCTGGGCCGGGGTGGAAAACGTAGACCCGCTGAGCCGGGCCGCCAAGCTCTACTACGGCAACGTCATCGGCGACGCCAGGAAGCTGGCCACCCTGGAAGCCTTCCTTGGGGAGGGCTATCTCGGCACCTGGTGCTGGGGTGCGCGCGACCCCAACCCCCACGGCAAGGCCGCGCCCATCCTGCTCGACGCCTTCGATCAATTGGCCGCATTCATGGACGGCCAACTCATGACGCAGACGGTCTACAAGCCCCTCTACGACGGCATCGGCCTGACCTGGAACGCCGCCGGCAACAGCCTGGAACTGGATGTCTCGGCATTGGTTGCGAAACTGAGGGCGGACTATGCGGCGAGCGCTCCTGCCGGCACGGCGAAACTGGCGGACTTCGCCGCCAACCTCAAGACCCTGGGCGACTTCGGGGGACAGGTGCTGGACAAACTGCACGCCGCGGGCAAGCCCCTGGGCACGGGCCTCGATTTCATGCTGGCCTATGCCGGGCAAACGCTGGTTCAGGGCGACGCCAACGCCAACACTCTGAGCGGCGCCGATGGGCGGGATGACGTGCTGCTTGGCCTGGCCGGAAACGATACGCTGAACGGATTGGGCGGCAACGATGTGCTGGATGGTGGGGCGGGGGATGACACCTTGTCCGGCGGCGCCGGTTCCGACACCTATCTTTTCGCCAAGGGATCGGGACAGGACATCATCGCCGACAACGGCGGTACGGGGGATACCGACACGCTCAGTTTTGGCGCGGGCATCAAGGCATCGGACGTGGCGGTAAAGCGTATCGGTACGGACCTGGTGTTCACTCTGGCGGGCGGCACGGACAAGGTGACGGTGCAGAACTGGTACGGCAACGCCAACAACCAACTTGAAAAGATCACCTTCGAGGACGGGACAACCTGGTCGGGAGCCGATGTCGCTGCCATGGGTGTTACGCAGGTCGGCACCACAGCCAACGATGTCATGAACGGTTCCGACGCCTACGGGGATGTGTTGCGTGGTCTGGCCGGCAATGACACCTTGAACGGCAATGGTGGCGACGACACGCTGGACGGGGGCGACGGCAATGATGTACTGGACGGCGGCTACGGCTACGACACCCTGATCGGCGGTGCCGGCAACGACGTGCTGGGCGGGGTGGCTTACGGTAGTGACTGGTACGGCGGCACCTGGAGCAGTAGCGGCTCGATCGGCAATCGTTACCTGGGCGGCGTGGGCAATGACGTGCTGCGCGGGACGGCCTACGGTGACAGCTACGAGTTTGCCCTGGGCGATGGGCAGGACGTGATCCAGGAGCAGGCGCAGTGGGGCGGCAACGACGTGCTGAAGTTCGGTGCAGGGATTACGGCAGCGAATGTGGCGGTGAGCCGCAACGGCACGGACCTGGTGTTCAGCCTGGCGGGCGGTACGGACAAGGTGACGGTGCAGAACTGGTACGGCAGCAGTAGCAACCAGTTGGAACAGATTCAGTTTGCCGACGGCACGGTATGGAGCGGTGCGGTGGTCCATGCCCAGGGACTGGCGCTGTCCGGCACGGCCGGTAACGACGTGATGAACGGAGTGGATGCCTTCGGCGACAACCTCAAGGGTCTGGCCGGCAATGACACCTTGAACGGCAATGGTGGCGACGACACGCTGGACGGGGGTGACGGCAACGACGTTCTGGATGGTGGCTATGGCGCCGACACCCTGATCGGGGGGGGCGGGGATGATGTGCTGGGTGGCGCCTCCGGCAGTGCCGACTACTACGGCAGCACTTACAACCCGGGCACCTATGCCTGGAACAGCAGCCGCTACGTGGGCAATCGCTATGTGGGCGGCGTGGGCAATGACGTACTGCGCGGGACGGCCTACGGTGACAGCTACGAATTCGGCCTGGGTGACGGCCAGGACATCATTCAGGAGACGGGCTCTGCCGGTTACAGTGACATTCTGAAGTTCGGGGCCGGGATTACGGCGGCGAATGTGGCGGTGAGCCGCAGCGGCACGGACCTGGTGTTCACCATCGTCGGCGGCACGGACAAGGTGACGGCGCAGAACTGGTACGGCAGCAGCGGCAACCAGTTGGAACAGATCCAGTTTGCCGACGGCACGGTATGGAGCGGTGCGGCGGTCCATGCCCAGGGATTGGCACTGTCCGGCACGGCCGGTAACGACGTGATGAACGGAGTGGATGCCTTCGGCGACAACCTCAAGGGCCTTTCCGGCAATGACACGCTGAACGGTCTGGGTGGCGACGACACGCTGGACGGGGGTGACGGCAACGACGTTCTGGATGGTGGCCATGGCGCCGACACCCTGATCGGGGGGGCCGGCGATGATGTGCTGGGTGGTGCCTACGGCAGTGCCGACTACAACGGCGGCAATTACAACCCCGGACTTTACGCCTGGAACGTCAGCAGCTATGTGGGCAACCGCTATATCGGCGGCACGGGCAATGACACCTTGCGCGGAACCTACTACGGCGACACCTACGAATTCGGTCTGGGTGACGGCCAGGACATCATCCAGGAGACGGGCTCTGCCGGTTACAGTGACATTCTGAAGTTCGGGGCCGGGATTACGAAGGATCAGATCTGGCTGCGTCGCACCGGCAACAATCTGGAGGTGAGCATCATCGGCACTGCCGACAAGACGACCATCGCCAATTGGTATTCGGGCGCGGCCTACCACGTGGAGCAGTTGAAGACCACGGACGGCAAGACCTTGCTGGACTCCCAGGTGGACTCGCTGGTCCAGGCGATGGCGTCCTTCGCTCCGCCGGCCGCCGGGCAGATGAGCCTGCCGCCGGCCTACCAGACCGCCCTGGCGCCGGTGCTGGCTGCGAACTGGAAGTGATGCCCCATCCCCCCTCCAACTCCCCCCTTGAAGGGGGGAGGCCGGAGCGTGGGGCCGGATTCATCCGGCCACCGTGGGGATGGCGGGTTGAAACCCGCCCCACAAAAGTTTTTCTCGGCGCCTCGGCGTTTCAAATTGCGGTTTATAGCTTCTGATGGAACACACTGAACACGCGGCGCCCGGAGGGCCGATGGGCGGTGGCCTGCCGCTCGATAGTGGCCTGGCTTGCCTCCTGATGATGGCGCGGCTGCATGGGGTGGCGGCGGATGGGGCGCAACTGCGGCACGAGTTTTCCGGGGACGGGGCTGCGTTCGGCCAGACGGAAATTCTGCTGGCGGCGAAGGGGCTGGGGCTGCACGCCAAGGCGGTCAAGGTGGCGCCGGGGCGGCTGGAACATGCGCCCCTGCCGGCCGTGGCGGTGGGCAAGGACGGACGTTTCTTCATCCTGGCGCGCCTGGAGGAGGACAAGGCGCTGATCCACGACCCGGCGGCGGCGCGGCCGCAGACGCTGGAACTGGCGGACTTCCTGGAGCGCTGGTCGGGCGAACTGATCCTGTTCACCTCCAAGGCCAGCTATGCGGGCGAGATGGCGAAGTTCGACTTCACCTGGTTCATCCCGGCCATCGTCAAGTACCGGCGCCTGCTGGGGGAGGTGCTCTTGATCTCCTTCGTGCTCCAGGTCATCGGCCTGGCGACGCCCTTGTTCTTCCAGGTGGTCATGGACAAGGTGCTGGTGAACCATGCCATGAAGACCCTGAACGTGATCGCCGTCGGGCTGTTCTGTGCCATCGCCTTCGAAGCCGCTCTCACGGGCATCCGCACTTACGTCTTCGCCCATACCAGCAGCAAGCTGGATGTGGAACTGGGCGCACGGCTGTTCCGGCATCTGCTGCACCTGCCCATCAGCTATTTCCAGGCGCGGCGGGTGGGGGATTCGGTGGCGCGCATCCGGGAACTGGAGAACATCCGCGCCTTTCTCACCGGCAATGCCGTGACCCTGGTGATGGACCTGATGTTCTCCTTCGTCTTCCTGGGCGTGATGCTCTGGTACAGCGTGACGCTGACCCTCGTCGTGGTGGCCTCCATCCCGCTCTACGCGCTGCTGTCCCTGGTGTTCACCCCCATGCTGCGCGCCCGGCTCAACGACAAGTTCAACCGCGGCGCGGAGAACCAGTCCTTCCTGGTAGAGACCCTCTCCGGAATGGACACGGTGAAGGCCATGGCGGTCGAGCCGCGCTGGAGCCACAAGTGGGAGCAACAACTGGCCGGCTACGTCTCTGCCGGCCTGTCGGTGAACAACGTGGGCATGGTCGCCGGCGGCGGCGTGACCCTGGTGAGCAAACTGGTGACGCTGGCCATCATGTGGCTGGGCGCGACCCTGGTGGTGGAAGGCAAGCTGACGGTGGGCGAGCTGGTGGCCTTCAACATGCTCGCCGGCCAGGTGTCCTCGCCCATCCTGCGCCTGGCGCAACTGTGGAACGACTTCCAGCAGGTGGGGATTTCCATGAGCCGCCTGGGCGATATCCTGAATGCCCATACCGAAGTGGTGGGACACAAGACCCGGATTCCGCGCATTGCCGGCGCCATCGAGTTCGATCAGGTGTCCTTCCGCTATCGGCCGGACGCGCCGGACGTGATCCGGGCGGTGAATCTCAAGATCGCGCCGGGCGAAGTCATCGGCCTCGTCGGCCGCTCCGGCTCGGGCAAGAGTACGCTCGCCCGCCTGGTGCAGCGCCTCTACGTACCCGATCGGGGCCGGGTACTGGTGGACGGGCAGGACATCGCCGTCATTGACACCGCGTCGCTGCGCCACCAGATCGGCGTCGTCTTGCAGGAGAACGTGCTGTTCCACCGCAGCATCCGGGACAACATCGCGCTGTCCAATCCGGCGCTGCCCATCGAGGCCATCATCGAAGTGGCGAAGCTGGCGGGCGCCCACGAGTTCATCTGCGAACTGCCGGAAGGCTACGACACCCTGGTGGGCGAGCAGGGTGTCGGCCTGTCCGGCGGCCAGCGCCAGCGCATCGCCATCGCCCGAGCGCTGATCGGCAACCCGCGCATCCTGATCTTCGATGAAGCCACCAGCGCCCTGGACTACGAGTCGGAGAAGATCATCCAGGACAACATGCGCGGCATCTGTGCCGGGCGCACGGTGCTCATCATCGCCCACCGCCTGTCCGCCGTGCGCGAAGCGAACCGTATCGTCGTCCTGGAGCGGGGGCAGGTTGCCGAAATGGGCAGCCACGCGGAACTCGTGGCCCGGCCGGGGGGCATCTACGCCCACCTGTATGCCTTGCAGACGGGTGCTCGGGAGCCGGGTCGTCGTCGGGTTTCGGCGAGAGAGCCGGCATGAGCGGCCGGGGGGAAGCCTGGACGGACCTGCTGCGGCGCTACCGGGAGGCATTCGCCTTTCACTGGCGGCAACGAAACGCCTTTCCCGATGGTATGTTTTCCGTGCAGGAGGCGGAATTCCTGCCCGCCGCCCTGTCCCTGCAGGAAAAGCCCGTTTCTCCCGCCGGGCGCCTGGTGGCGAAACTGCTGATGGCCCTGGTGGCCACGCTCCTCGTCTGGTCGGTGCTGGGCAGGATGGACATCATCGTCAATGCCTCGGGCAAGGTCATTCCCTCGGGGCGCACCAAGACCCTGGCCTCGGTGGATGTGGCCAGCGTGCGCGCCGTGCACGTGGTGGAAGGCCAGGCCGTGAAGGCCGGGCAGGTCCTGATCGAGCTGGACACTACCGCCCAAGACGCGGAGCGGGACAAGGCCCTGGGTGATGCCACCATGGCGCGCTTGCAGGCGGAGCGTTCGAGCGCCCTGATCGCCGCCGTCGAGTCCCTGAGGCCGCCTCGCTTGCCTTCGATTGCCGGCCTGACCGAATCCCAGTGGCGGGCCGCCCAATCCCACCTGGAAGGCCAGTACCGGGATTTTCGGGCCAAACTCGCGCGCATCGAGGGCGACATCCGGCGTCTTGAGGAGGCTCTGCCGCTCGCGACTCAACGTGCCCGGGATTTCGAGGCCCTGGCCCAGGATCACGATGTCTCCACCCATGCCTGGCTGGAAAAGGAGCAGGCGCGCATCGAGCTGGCGGGGCAACTGACGGATGCCCGAAACCAGCGCACGGCCCTGATCGCCGAGACCCGGAAAGTCGCCCATGAGCTGCTGACCGAAGGCCACAAGGTGGCCGAGGCCGCGCGCCAGGATGCCCGGCGGGCGGACGAGCACGGCAAGCTCCTGAGGCTCACCGCGCCGGTGGACGGCACGGTGCAGCAGCTTAACGTGCACACCGTCGGCGGCGTGGTGCCGGCGGCCCAGCCCCTGATGCTGGTGGTGCCGAAGGAAAACGTGGTGGAGGTGGAAGCCTTCCTGGAGAACAAGGACATCGGTTTCGTGCGCGAGGGCCAGGAGGCGGCGGTGAAGGTGGATGCGTTCCAATACACCAAGTACGGCACGGTGCCGGGGCGCGTCACCCATGTCTCAAGGGATGCCATCCAGGACGAGAAGAAGGGCCTGATCTACTCGGTCAAGGTTGCGCTGGACAGGGCGACCCTGCCGGTGGATGGCAAGGACATGCCCCTGTCCGCGGGCATGTCTGTGGCTGTGGAGATCAAGACCGGCGAGCGGCGGGTGATCGAATACGTGCTCAGCCCGCTCCTGCAACATCAGCGGGAGAGCCTGCATGAAAGGTAGGGACCGGCTTGCTGGTGGTGGGGCAACGAGGGCAACCGCAGTCCTTCATATCGCGAGCAAGCTCGCTCCTACACGGCGAGGGCGGCATATCGGCGCCACGTTCCTGGCGCTGGTGTTGTCGGGTTACACGTGGGCGGCCGGAATCCCTGACATGCTGGAAGACCCCTTGCTCACCCGCCCGCCGGTGTTGGCGTCCGGCGTCATCCTGCCGGGGGACGACGGCCCGGTTCCCTGCGCGGCCCGGAAAAACATCCCGGAGCCCCTGGCACTGGCCGACGCCTTGGAGTTGGCCCTGTGCCACAACGCCCGGGTCCAGGCGGCCTGGGCCGACATCAGCCTACAGGCGGCGGCGGTCGGCGAGGCGCGGGCCGCTTTTCTACCCACGCTCTCGGGCACCCTGAGCCGGATCAACGACCAGACCCGCTATCCCGGTTCGGGCGTGGAAGGCAGCAGCCTCAACCGGGACACGGCCTATGGCACCCTGAACTGGCGCATCCTGGATTTCGGTGGGCGGGAAGCCAACCGAGAGGTCGCCAATCAGGGGCTGGCCGCCGCACTGTCCAGCCATGACGCGGTGCTGCAGAAGACGCTCTCCGAGGTGGTTCAGGCCTACTTCGACGCCCAGACCGCCCGTGCAGTCCGGCAGGCGAAGGAGCAATACGAGGAAATCGCCCGGAACACCCGGGACACCGCACAACGGCGCGAGACGAAAGGCGCGGGCGGACGGGGCGACACGCTCCAGGCTGCCACGGCCCTGGCGCGGGCAACCCTGGACAGGAACCGCGCCGAGGGCGCCTGGCAGAAGGCGTTGTCGGTACTGGGTCATGTGCTCGGCGCGCCGGCCCAGGTCCGGATCGTCCTCGCCGATGAGTTGGATGAGCGCCCGGTGCCATCGGTCAGGGAACTGGACGCCTGGGTGGAAGAGGCTCGGCAACGGCATCCGGCCATCCTGGCGGCCCGGGCGCAACTGGAGGCGGCCCGGCAGAGGGTGAAGGCGACCCGCTCCGATGGCCTGCCCAGTCTCGATTTCTCGGCCAACTATTTCGAGAATGGCCGCCCCAATCAGGGCCTCAACCCGACCCGGACCCAGGAGCGTACCCTGGGGGTGGCCCTGAGCGTGCCGATATTCGATGGCTTTTCCCGCAGCTACAAGATTCGGGGTGCCGAGGCCCAGGTGGAGCAACGCCGGGCGGAGTTGCTGGAGACCGAGAGGCAGACCCTGATGGAAGTGGTCCAGGCCCATGCGGACGCGCTTGCCGCCCTGGGGAACCTTAGTGCCGCGCAAGCGCTGCTCGACGCGGCGCGGGAGGCCCTCGCGGTCAGCCAACGGCGGTTCGAGAAAGGCGCCGCCGACATCCTGGAAATCCTTCATGTCCAGTCGGCGCTCGCCGACGCCCATCAGGAAAACATCCGCTGCCGGATGGAGTGGCGCTCGGCCCGCTTGCGCCTCCTGGCCAATGCTGGCTTGATGGGGCGGGGTGACGCGAAACCTTGAACCCGAAGCAGAACCGCGTACGGCCCATGTCCGCTGCCCCGTGACCTGCCCGGTCCGGCCCACAAGACCGTGCCACCCGCCCACTATCCACTACGCCCCAAGCTTCACCTCGCCGGTGGGGAAAGGGGGCGTCGCCTGGAAAACGAAATAATTGCCACGGCAACGGAACCGCAACGTTCAACCAGATTTATGCCCCATGCCGAGCAGAATTAGCCGGCGCGTCGGGGTAGCCATCTCAGGAGGATCGTGTACAGGATTTCCGGTTCGGTCGGCTTGGGGATGAAGTCGTTCATGCCGGCGGCCCGGCACTTGTCCCGATCTTCGTCGAAGGCGTTGGCGGTCATGGCCAGGATGGGCAGCGCCTCCAGGCCGGGAAGGCCGCGGATGGCGCGGGTGGCTTCCAGGCCGTCCATTTCCGGCATCTGCATGTCCATCAGGATGACGTCGTAATCCTTCTCGCCCGCCATGCGCACGGCCTCGGTGCCGTTTCCCGCCACGTCGAGCTTCATGCCCACGCTCTCCAGCAGCATCAGCGCCACTTCCTGGTTGATGGGCTCGTCCTCCGCCAGCAGGATGCGCTGGCCGGCATGCTCTCGCAGCAGCACGGCTTCGGCGTTCTCCGTGGACGGGGCCACCTCGCCGGCGCTATCGGTGCAGCCCTTTGCCAGGCGCGCCGTGAGCCAGAAGCGGCTGCCTTCGCCCGGCGCACTGGCGACGCCGACTTCGCCGCCCATCAACCGGGCGATACGGCGGGTGATGGCCAGGCCCAGTCCGGTGCCGCCGTATTTCCGGCTGGTGGAGTTGTCGGCCTGCTCGAAGGACTCGAACAGCCGGGTCTGCTGCTCCGCCGTCAGGCCTATGCCCGTGTCGCTGACCTCGAAGCGCAGGAGGTAATCGGTGGCCGTTTCCTCCAGGACCCGGCCGGAGAGGATGATGCTGCCGTGCTCGGTGAACTTGATCGCGTTGCCCAGGTAGTTGACCAGGGCTTGCGAAAGGCGGGTGGCGTCGCCGCGCAGACGTTGTGGCAGGGCCGAGACGTCGCGGGTGAGCGTCAGCCCCTTGGCCGTCGCCGCGTCGCCGATGACGGCGAAGGTCGCGTTCAGCATGTCGTCCAGGGTGAAGTCCGCCTGTTCGAGCTTGACCTTGCCGGCCTCGATCTTGGAAAGGTCCAGGATGTCGTTGAGGATGCCGAGCAGGTGTTTGCCGGAGGCGGCGATCTTGTCCAGTTGCCCGGCCTGTTGCGGCGTGGCGCCGCCGCGGCGCATCAGGTGCGCGATGCCGAGGATGCCGTTCATGGGGGTGCGAATTTCGTGGCTCATGTTGGCCAGGAACGCACTCTTGGCCACGTTGGCGGCTTCCGCCGCCACCCTAGCACGCTCCAGTTCGGACGTGCGCTGCGCCACCATATCCATCAGGTGATCCCGGTGCCTGGCCAGTTCGGCCTCCATGTCCTTCAACGAGGAGATGTCCATGCCCAGGCCCACCAGCAGGGTCTGTCCATCCAGCGCCACCCTCCGGCCGGTGAATAGATAAGGCCGGAAACTGCCGTCCCGCGTGAGGAAGTTGGCTTCGGCCGTGGCCTGGCCCACCTGGAACACGGCGGCGATGCGTTCGGCGATCAGTTCCCGGTCCTCGCCGGCGAAGAATTCCAGGGGGCTGGCATTGAGCATTTCCTCCTCGCTCTTGCCCGTCACTTCCGCGAAGTTCCGGTTCCAGCGCTTGAAGCGGCCCTCGGGGGTGATGACGTAGAACGCGCCCGGCAGGCTGTCGGTCAGGGCATAGGAGAAATCCCGCTCCGATTCCAGGCGCTCGATCAGGCGGGCGCGCTCCCGGGTCAGGAGCCGCTGCTCGGTGACATCCTCGATCATGCCCACGTAATGGGTGATGCGGCCGTCGCTCTGGCGCACGGGGGCGGCCCGTATGAACTCGATGAAGGTGCCGCCGTCCTTGCGCCGGTTGATGAGCTCGCCTTCCCAGGGTTGTCCGTTGGCCAGGGCCTGCCACATGGCGGAATGGGTGGCGGAGGGCGTCTTGTCGGACTTCAACAGGCGCGGGTTCCTGCCCGCAACCTCGGCCAGGCTGTAGCCGGTGATCCGGGTAAAGGCCGCATTGACGTACTCGATCTCCCCGGCGGTGTTGGTGATGAGGATGCTGTGCGGGCTCTGCTCCACCGCCAGGGAGAACTTGAGGAGTTGTTGTTCGGTCTCGAAGCGTCGGCTGACGTCCCGCAGCATGCCCAGCACGTTGCCGTCCGGCAGCAGCACCGCGTTGATTTCGGCCATGACCTTCGAGCCGTCCTTGCGCAACAGGGGCACCTCCAGGTATTCCCTGCTGCCGGCCAGGTTGCGCTGGAAGGCCGCCATGACCGCCTCGGTGTTTTCCGAAGGTAGCGTGTCGGGGATGCCCATGTGCATCAGATCCTCATAGCCGTAACCGAGCAGGATTTCCGCCTGGGGATTGGCATAGAGAAATTGCCCGGCCGGGCTGACCATGAATACGGCGTCCGGGGAGTGCTCCAGCAACTGGGAGAAGCGCCGCTCGCTTTCCTGCAGCGCCGCCAGGGCCTGTCGTTCGCTTTCCACAGCCTTGAGCCGGCCAGCCTCGCCCCGCGCCATGCGGGCCAGCACGCCGCCGGCCACCCCCAGCAACAGCAGGGAAATGGCGGCGAGCATGGCCGATTGCTGGTGCCAGCCGGCGAGGTAATCTTCCTCGGCGAGGCCGATCACCAGGTAGAAGGGGTACTTGTCCAGTGCGCGGAAGCCGAAGGCCCGGGGTATGCCATCCACCGGCGAGGGGCCGCGGTAGCTGCCCTGGGGCGTGCCGCCCCGGATCTGCCGCAGGGCTTCGCTGTTGTGCAGGGGGTGGTTGGGACTCTCGCCCACGTCCGGGATGCGTCCCACCAGGGCGCCATTTTCCAGGCGGCGCAGGGCGATCATGCCGTGCCTGCCGATGACGATCCGGTGGAACAGGGCCTGGATGGTGTCCAGATCTATCGCCGCCAGGACCACGCCGAGGAAGACGCCGCGCCGGTCACGCAGCGCCCTGGCCATGAACAGGGCCTGCTTGCCGGTGGCGCGCGCCGTCAGCACCTCCGAGAACACCAGGGTCGCCGAGGGGTCGTCGCGCAGTTTCCGGAAATGGGCGCGGTCTGCGATGTTTACTTTCCGGCCGTCCTCCGCGGACGAGGTATAGAGCAGCTGGCCGTCGGCGCCGAAGATGCGCAGGGTGCGAACTTCGTTGTCGTCCAGAAGCAGGTTCTTCAGCAGCCGGGAGACGGCCTGCTCGTGGCCGGCGACGGCGCCGGCGTTCAGTGCCGACGTATCCACTTCTCCCGCGATGACGCTGAAGTCGGTCTCGGCTTCCCTGAACATGGACGCCAGCTTTTCACTCAGGGCCTGGGCGACGTTCGTGGCCTGGGTGGCGGCTGCCTCGTGGGCACCCTGGCGGGATACCGTGACCTGGTAGAGCACCAGCAGCAGGATGGGCAGGACCAGCAGCAGGAGCTTCGGCCACGTCCCGGGTGGTCGGGCGCCGGCGGTAGCTCCGATGGCAGGCGATGCCTGGGCGAGGGACATGGCGGCTTTCCTCGGCCCGGCTACGGCCGGCTTGTCGGAGTCTGGGGCCTGGCCATGAGGCAGACCTCCAGGGGTTCGGGTCGCCCGAAGGCATAGCCCTGCAGGTAATCCACGCCCATGTCGGTGAGCAGGCGGGCCTGATCCTCGGTTTCCACGAACTCCGCCGTGAGTACCATGCCCGCCGCCGTGGCCACGTCCCGGACCGAGCGCACGATGGCCTGGTTCACCG
This sequence comes from Rhodocyclaceae bacterium, assembly GCA_028714035.1. Classification (GTDB taxonomy): domain Bacteria; phylum Pseudomonadota; class Gammaproteobacteria; order Burkholderiales; family Rhodocyclaceae; genus JAQTNA01. Next base: position 16,044 of record JAQTNA010000019.1, on the reverse strand, counting down.
GGTTATCCAGGAGATGCCGCACGAACTGACCGTCAATCTTCACCATGTCCACCTTCAGGCTGCTCAACTGGGCCAGGGAGGACAGGCCCGAGCCGAAGTCATCCAGGGCGAAACGGCAACCCAGGCCGCGCACCTCGTCCATCAGACGGTGGGCGGCTCCCATGTCGCCGATGACGGCTGTTTCCGTGATCTCGAACTGCACCGCCGAGGGCGCCGCCCCCGTGCGCTCCAATTCATCCCGCACGAAGGCGCCGAACCCGGCATCCGTGAGCGTGAGGCCCGACAGGTTGATGGAGACAAAATCGAAGGGGGGCGGCGTTTCGGTCCCCAGCCATTCCAGGGCGCGGGAGGTCACCCAGCGGTCAATGCGGGGGATGATGCCGTACAGCTCCGCCGCCGGCAGGAACAGGCCGGGGGGAATCAGGCTGCCATCCGCGCCCAGCATGCGGATGAGCACCTCGCAGCCATCCTTTTGTCCTGGGCGGGTGGCAACCAGGGGCTGGCGGTAGAGTACGAATTGCCTGTTCTGCAGCGCCTCCAGCAGGGGCGTGATGATGCGTTTTCTTTCATGGTCGCTGGCGCTTTGCTCGTCCCGGTCGTAGCGCTCGACGCTGGGAAACGAGTGCTGGCTGGCGGCTCGGCAGGCGCTGTCCGCCATGCTCAGGGCCTCGGCCGCCGATCCGGCGGTATTCAGGGGGCTGAGCAGTCCGGCGTGGGCCGTGAGATCGAAGCGCTTGCCCTGCCAGGTGAAGGGGGCCTGCTCCAGGACGCGCAGGAAGTCCGTCACCTGTTCGGAGGCGGGCGCGCCCTGCGCCTCCTCGGGGATCAATACGGCAAAACGGGCGCCCTCCATGTGGCCGCAGGCGGCTTTCTGGAAATGGGCGCTCAAGGCATCCCCCGTTTCCCGCAGGAGCAGATCCCCCGCTTCCCGGCCGCAGGCGTCATTCACCAACTTGAGGCAGGTGAGATCAATGAAGGCGAGAGACCGGGGCTCCGCGTCGGATGCCAGGCCTTCGGTCAGCAGGGTCTCGAAATGCCAGCGGTTGAACAGGTCGGTGACCGGGTCGTGGGTTACGCGGAAGGCGATCTCGGACTGGGCGCTGCGGAAGCGGCTGCGCACGTCGCGCAGGGCGCGCGAGGTCTGGATGAGGCTGCGGGCCCGGGCCACCAGTTCCTCCGGCAGGGCGGGCTTCGCCACGTAGTCGTTTACGCCCAGATAGAACAGTTCCACGCGCCGGGCGGCATCATCGAAGGCGGTCAGCGCCAGGATGGGGATATCGCCGGTATCGCCGGACAGGCGGCGCACCTGATTCACGAGGGCCAGGCCCGAGAACTCCCCGGGCAGGACCATGTCCGTCACCAGGAGGTCGTAGTTGAACTGTCGCAGGTAGTCCAGGCCGCTCGTGCCGTCGTAGGTCACATCCACCGTGAGGCCGACGCTCTCCAGGGCCGCCGCGTAATACTCGGCCTGGGACGGGGAATCCTCCACCAGCAGGACCTGTCCGGTAGCCGGTTCATACTGGCGGGCGAGGCGGCGCAGGAACAGCAGCAGGGAAGGCAGTTGGGACTTCTCGAAGATGTCCGTGACGCCGGCCAGGAAGGCTTCCTGCCTCAGACCGGAGGGGGTGTCGGCGGTGAGCAGCAGAAAAGGCGTGAAGACGTGGTTGGGCAGTCGGCGCAGGCTTCGGCACAGGTCCATGCCCGAGCCGTCCTGGAGGTGCAAGGCGCAACAGACATAGGAGATGGGCTGGGTCTCCAGCACGCTTCTCGCTTCCGCCAGACTGGTCACCGTGATCGGCTTCACCCCGATCTGGCTGAAGACCTCGGCCATCAGGTGATGGAAGACGCGGGAGGTGTCGACGATGAGAACGTGCATGGCCGGATTTCGGTTCCTGTGATTCGAGTGCGGTCTATCGGCGGACTAAGGAAATTCTTTAGTCGCCCTACTTCATCCCGGGGGGAAAGCCTTTGGTGGGAGCGCTTACCGGGCTTACCAGATCCCCACGTTGGGCAGGGATGTCCAGGGCTCGCAGGGGGGCAGGGGGTCGCCGCGTTGCAGCAGTTCGATGGAAATCAGGTCGGGCGAGCGGACGAAGGCCATGCGTCCATCCCTGGGCGGGCGGTTGATCGTGATGCCGGCCTCGTGCAGGCGCCGACAGGCGTCGTAGATGTCATCCACCTGATAGGCGATGTGGCCGAAGTTTCTGGCACAGCCGTAATCCTCCGGCTCCCAGTTCCAGGTCAGCTCGATCTGCGCACTCTCGTCGCCCGGGACCGCCAGGAATACCAGGGTGAACCGGCCCTGGGGGTAGTCCGATCGCCGCAGCTCACGCAGCCCGAGCTTTTCGTAAAACGCCAGCGATGCGTCCAGATCGCGGACGCGAACCATGGTGTGTAGGTATTTCATGGGAGCGCTCCCCGGTGTTGGCAACAGGCCTATTCTAGCCTGAACAATTGCCGCTAAAGTTTCGCGTCAAAATTGCCGAAGAACAAGATTAGTCCGGCTCGATACCGGGAATGCTTGAAACCGAAGCCGACGGGATTGCCGCCGGTGCAGCCGATGAACCTCCGGCCCGTGGAACGGCCGGGTGGTGCCGGCGCCGTGGGGCGCCAGGCATCAGCAAAGGAGAACGCAGTATGTTGGCACCCGGCGATGCCCTCAGGGGCGTGGATCAGTGGGCCGTATTCCTGAAAGACCAGGACATTCCGATCATGCCGGGCAGCCGGATGATCCTGCTGGCCATGTCCGAAGGGCAGATTGACTCCATTTCGCCGAAGGAACTGGCGCGCGTCGTGGTGGGCGACCCGTTTTTGTCGGTAAGGCTGATCCGCAATGCAGAACTTCGCCGCTCGCGGCGCCTCGGCCGGGAGAGCACCACGCCTCTGGCCATGATCATGCAGACGGGCCTGGACGGGCTGCTGGCGCTGGTCAAGGACAGCCCCGTATGCGACATCGGTGACCGTGGCCTGGGCGAGTGCGCGTTCAAGTCCGCGACCGCTTCCTACCTGGCGCGCCGCTGGGCGCAGAGCCACACCGACGCGGCGCCGGAGGAGATCGCCATGGCGGCCCTGCTGGCGGACATCGGCGAGATGACGCTGTGGCACTTCGCCCCGGAAATCCCGACCGCGGTTCAGGAAGAGCTGCATTCCGGCCGATCCTTGCGGGTACTCGAAGCCCAGCAAAAGGTGGCCGGATTCTCGTTCAAGGACCTGTCCCTGGCGCTGGCCGCGGCCTGGGAACTGCCTCCCCTGATCGCGACGCTGATCCGGGGGCTGGATAACGCCCGCGCCAACATTGCCCGGATCGCGAACGACACGGCCCGGCACATCCACATTCATCCGGAGAACCCGGCGATTCCGGCCGACATCATCGCCTTGAAGGAATATCTGCCATCGGTGGGCTTCAATATTCTGCTTGCGCCGTTGCCGGTGTCCGATGAATTTCGTGACACCGTACGCCGCGCCGTTACGAGGGAAATCGAATGAGTGGCAATCCGATCTCGCCGACCAATGTCGAACGCTCCTTGCGGGAAGGGGAATACATCATTTCGACCACCGACCTGGCAGGCAGAATCACGGCCGCAAACCCCGTGTTCATCGAGTATTCCGGCTACACGGAAGAGCAGGTGCTGGGCGGCCGCTTGAAGAACGCCCGTCATCCCGATATGCCCAGGTCCGTGTTCTGGCTGGCCTGGGAGACGGTCAAGGGGGGTGAGGATTTTCACGGCTACATCAAGAATCCGAGCCGGGACGGCAGCCACTACTGGGCGCATGCCCACATCACGCCGATCCTGGACGCGGAAGGCCTGCTTGCGGGATTCCGCTCCCTGCGTCGCAAGCCCAAGCCGGCGGCCGTGGCAGCGGTCGCCCCGCTTTACCGGCGCATGCTGGAAGCCGAACTGGCCGCCGGGCCGCAGCTTGCGATCGCGGCCGGCCTGTCCGTGTTGCGTGCGGAACTGGCGGCGCGCAAGCTCAGTTACGAAGAGTTGATGGCCAGCTTCTGAGCGGCGGGTTCAGGATCACGGGTTCATGCCGGTGATGGGCAGTTCCGACCGGGGCCGATCGAGGGCGAGTAGTACCCGGAGCGCGGCGTAGGCATCGTTCGCGGCGTATAGCAGTTGCTTCTCGGTGAGCCGGGGGGCGGCCCAATTGGTGGTCGTCACCTTCTTCGACTTGTGGAACTTCCTGTTCATGGCCAGGGCCACGCCGGCCCTGACCCCCATGGAAGACGCATAGCCATCCTGGCGGAACAGGTCGTTCAGGTCCAACACCGCGCCCAGCCTGACACCGAGCTTGTGCTGGATCTGTCCGTGGTCCGCCTTCAGGCCGAACCCGACCTTGAGGATGTCCTTCGATGCCAGCAGCTCCAGCAGATAGGGCAGGCATTCCCTCCGATGCAGCTGAAAGATGAAGGCCTTGTCCGTCGTCGCGAACTGAACGATGTGGGGCCCTTCGCTCGCTTCGCCCTTGGCGAACGTGGGCTTGGATTCGGTATCGAAACCCACCCGTCCCGCGGCCCTGATTTCTTCGCTCGCCGCCGCGAATTCCTCCTCGCCGGCGGGCACGACGATGCGCTCCAGCGGCAGGGGGTCGAAGGGTTCCAGCAGGTCCGATTCGGATTTTGTGGGGGAGGGCAGGGGCATGATTACTGAGCCTGGGAGGAACGGTGCACGGACATGGCGACCAGGGCCAGGGTCCACACGATGAGGGGGCCGGAAGGAAGATCGAAAAGCGTCGACAGCCCCAGCCCGAGGGCGTATCCCGCGGCGCCGACGCCGTAGGCTACCGGGAGGCGGCGCCGGGGCGCGTGATTCCGGCACGCCAGGGCGGGAACGATCAGGCTGGCGAAGACCAGATATACCCCGACCAGTTGCACCGAGGCCGTCACGGCGAAGGCGAAGAGACCGTAGAAGCCGAAGCGCCCGATCCGGTCGCCCAGACGGAACCAAACCGCCAGGATCACGGCGGTGAGGCCCGCCACGGGCAGCAGTTGAGCATAGCCCACCCACAGGATCTGGCCGGCCAGCAAGTCCCGCAGGTGTTCGCCGCCATGGGGGCTGTTCGCCACCAGGATCATGCCGCCGCTGGCGGCCAGGGCGAACAGCACGCCGATCAGCGCCTCCTGGATGTCCGGCCAGCGCTTCTCGGTCCAGGTCAGGAGTGCCGCGCCCAGGAGCGCTGCCGCCACCGCCGCCACCTGGGCCACCCAGCCTTCCGGTTCGAAACCCAGGCGGTCCGCGGCGATCACGCCGAGCGTGGCGATCTGGGCGATGGCCAGATCAATGAACACGATGCCCCGGGACAGCACCTGCATGCCCAGCGGCACGTGGGTGGCCAGCACCAGGAGGCCGGCGAGGAAGGCGGGAGCGAGGATGGAAAGGTTGAAGGCGTCCGGATTCATGGTGGTTCCCCCGTCCTATCTGGCCGCCGACAACAGCTTCTGCACCGTGTCATCGAAGAGGCCGAAGAGGTCTTTGGCCCGATCCGAACCGCCCACGGTGAAGGGCAGCACCAGGGCCGGAATCTTCGCCCGCTCCGCCAGCCACTCCGATCCCCGGCCGTCGCTGTAGGCGGCACGGATCACCGCCCGGGCGGGCTGGCGTTGCAACTGGGCCAGCACCTCGGACAGATGGGCACCGGTAGGCTCGACCCCCGGTCTGGGTTCGAGGGTGGCCACTTCCCGCAGACCGAGCCAGTTCTCCAGATAGACGAAGGCCTTGTGGTGCACGACGATGTTCATGCCCCGAAGCGGCGCCGCCTCCGTCTCCCAGTTCCGGACGGCCGCATTCCAGCGCTCGGCGAAGGCCTTGGCGTTGGCCTGGTAATAGGCCCGGTTGGCCGGGTCAATGTCTGCCAGGCGCCTGGCCAGAGCCTCCGCCACCAGGCCGATGTTGCGCGGATCCGTCTGGATGTGCGGATTGCCGCCGGGGTGCACGTCGCCCAGGGACCGATCCACGCTGGTCGGCACTTCCAGCCTGCGCACGAATTGCGCCGCCTCGAAATTGCCCGGCTGCCCCGCCTGAATCTTCGGGTTGCCGGCCTGCTGGAGCAGGATGGGCAGCCAGCCGATCTCCAGCTGGGCGCCGGTGCACACCACCATGTCGGCGTTCCTGGCCCTGGCCAGCAGGCTGGGCTTGGCCTGGACGTGGTGCGGGTCCTGGAAGGCATTCGTGGCCTGGTAAATGGTCACCTTGTCGCCGCCGAGTTGCTGTGCCAGGGCGCCCCACTCCGGTTCGCAGGCGAGGATGTTGAGCGCGGCGCAGGCGGGCAGGGCCAGCATGCCCAGCGCCAGGGCCAGCAGGGACGTGATCGAACGATGAGACATGGCAATCTCCTAGAATCTGTGGGCGCCGTGAGCCCCGAGGCTCATCTGGTATTGCAGGAAGATCTCGTTGTCCGTCACACCCCGGAGCGACTTGTCCTGGGCATATTGCAGGCGGAGGCGGCTGAACTCGCTGGGGTTGAAGTCCAGCATCAGGCTGTTCCTGCTCGGCGCGTAGTCCGGGCGGGCCAGCACGAAGTTGTTGCTGCCGTAGTCCACCGTGCCGGAATCCAGGCGCTCGGTGCGCAGGCCCAGGCGCCAATAGGGCGCGAACTGGTAGATGCCCTGCACGTACCAGCCGGACTGGGTGGCGGCGTAGCTTCCCGTCGCCGGGAGCACTCCGTTCAGGTTGTAGCTCAGGCTGCCGTCCTCAACACGGCGCAGGTATTCCCCCTGGAGCTTGAAATTGGTCACCTGGCCGTTGCCGTTGGGCGCCCATTTCCAGACGCCGTCGGCGATCCAGACTCGGCTGCTTCCGGAGAAGCTGTTGCTGACCGCCGCACCCGCCGTATTCACGTCGTCCCACTGGCGGTCCCGGGGCGCGGTGGCGAGCAGGGAGAGTCCCGCCCGCCAGCTGTGGCTGATGCCCGCGTCGCCGCCCAGGTGGGCGAAGATCGCACCGGCGCCGGCACCGTTCCTGTTTCGCTCCGTGCCCGGGTAATTGGCGCCCCGGCCCAGCTCCGCGCCGACCTCCAGGAAGCTGTCGGTGGGCGCGAGCCAGCGCAGTTGCACGCCGTCGTTGTTGAACTGCCCGCCGAGAAAGGCCTGGTAGGCCAGCGGCTGATCCACGAAGTCCCAGGTATGGGCGTGCTGCTCGTTGGCGTAGCCTATGCCCGAGAAGTAGCGGCCGGCCTTCAGCGTCAGGCCCTGGGGCAGGGCGGTGGTCTGGATGAACGCCTCCTCCGTGGACACCGTGTTGTCGGGATGGATGGAAAAATTCATGGCCCCGTAGAACAGCTGGTCCACGTTGGCGGAGAGGCCCAGTTCGCTCTCCCCCAGGCTGAAGCCGCGCCGGGGGGCGATGTCGCCCAGGACGGCGTTGGGCAGGTGGAAGCCTGTGATCCCGTAGGCGGCGGGATCCCGGGAAAGATTGCCGTAGGTGCCGGACAGGATCAGCGAGACGTTCGGATTGAAGGCGTTGGCACCCGCCGGGGCGGCGGTCGGCGTGGCCGCCGGGGTTTCCGCGCTGGTGGCCCCGGTCTCGGCGGAATGCGCCCTGGCCTCCGCCTGGATCAGGCGTTTTTCCAGGGCGGCGATGCGTATTTCGTAGCTCTCGCGCAGGCGCGCAACCTCGTCCCGGAGGGCGCGAAGATCGGCGTCGTCCGCGGCGGATGCGGCCAGTGGCGTGGCCAGCAGCGTCGCGGCGAGCAGGAAGGTACTGCGGATTTTCATGATTCAGCTCCAAAGCGATGAGGAGGCCGTCCGAAACCAGTCGGCGGCGACGACACGGGCGAGGCTTCAGAGCAGGGCGGGCGGGGCGCGCGAGGCGTAGGGCGGCGCGGGGCGGGCCGGCAGGTAGGCGCCGGGAGTTTCCGGGGCAAGGATTGCCGCAACCCGTGCCACCGCAATCGGCGCCACGAATACCGGCGGTGCCGCCGACAGCCCGGCAAAGGCCGCACAGCTCGTGCAGGCGTCGGGCGCCTTATGATCACCGCCGCTGGCCGGGGCTTTCGCGGCCTCGGCATTGCAGCCGATATGGCCGATGAAGTGGGCGAACGCCGCCTGCTGTGCGCCGAGCAGGCACAGGGCGTAGAAGATGGCGACGATCAGACGCAGGCGACGCATCGCGCTATCGGGCAGGGGCGAAAGCTGGAGACATGCGGCGGGATTGGAACACAAGCCGAGGGCAGATACAACATTGATGCGTTACCCATTGTTGCCCTGGCCGTCCTTCGTCCCGGCGACTCAGTGGGCGACCCGGTGCAGCGTGCAGACATGATTGCTGGTGCCCAGTTCCGTCTGAAGGGTGCTGTGGTGCACCGAGAAACGGTGTTTCAGCGTCTCGGCGATGTCGTCCATGAAGGCGTCGCCCGGGTAGCCCTCCGGCATGACCAGATGGACGGTCAGGGCGCTCTCGGTGGTGCTCATGCCCCAGATGTGCAGGTCGTGAATGTCGCTGACACCGGCGCATTGGCGCAGGTAGACTTCCACCTCCGACACGTCAATGTGGGCCGGGACCGCATTCAAGGCCAGTTGCAGCGACTCGCGCAGCAGGCCCCAGGTGCCGGCCACGACCACCGCCACGATGACCAGGCTGATGACGGGATCAAGCCAATACCATCCGGTGAACATCATCGCCACCGCGGCCAGCACCACCCCCAGCGACACGACGGCATCGGCCGCCATGTGCAGATAAGCGCCGCGAATGTTCAGGTCGCTCTTGTTGCCGCGGGAGAACAACCAGGCCGACAGCCCGTTGATGAAGATGCCGATGCCCGCCACCAGCATGACCGTGCGTCCCGCCACGACGGGAGGATCGGCAAAACGCTGCATCGCCTCCCAGGCGATGGCGCCGCAGGCCACCAGGAGAAACATGGCATTGGCCAGGGCGGCAAAGATCGAGGTGCTGCGCAAACCGTAGGTGTAGCGTCCGCTCGGCGCCTTGTGGGCGAAAAGGCTGGCGGCCCATGCCAGGACCAGGCCCAGCACGTCGGAGAGGTTGTGTCCGGCATCGGCCATGAGCGCGGTGGAGTTCGCCAGGAACCCGTAGGCGAACTCCACCAGGACAAAAACCGTGTTCAGGGCGATGGCGAGGGCGAAGGCGCGGCCGTGCCGATGCGGGTCGCCATGGTGGTGATGCCCGTTGCAAACGGAGTGCCCGGAGTGTTGATGGGGGTGCGCCATGAAGCGATTCTTCCTTGGGAAATGAGCCGGATTTTCCCGCGGATTGTATCGGTTAGCGGCGCTTCCGGCCGGGGCAATTGCAGTCCCGGTTCAGGGCGTCGTTCGGGCGGCCAGGTCTTCGGGCGTGTTGAAGTTGGCGAAGGCCTCGGCACAGTCGTCGAAATCCGCCTGGGCCGCGCCCTCCGACGCCTGCCAGGCGCCGACGCGGCGCTGTCCGGATTCCAGATAGGCCGTCAGGGAAGGCAGGAGTTCGCGCCGGCAGAGCATGAAGGCGGGCTGGCTGCGGCCGGCCGTCCGGGCCACGGCCAGGGGGGCGTCCGCGGCCAGGGCGGCCGCCATGAGACGGGCCACGAGGTCCGACGGCAGATCAGGCGAGTCGCAGGGGCTGGTGGCGAGCCAGTGCGTCCCGATGCGGGCAAGGGCGGCGTGGATGCCCGCCAGGGGGCCGGGGTAGTCGGGCAGGAGGTCGGGCAGTACCTCGGCACCCAGGGCGGCGTAGGCTTCGAGGTTGCGGTTGGCGCTGATGAAGAGCCGGCCGACCTGGGGTTTCAGGCGCGCCAGGGTCAGGGCCGCGAGCGGCCGGCCGTGCAGCAGGAGCAGGCCCTTGTCCGCCCCCCCCATGCGCCGACCCATGCCGCCCGCCAGCACCAGGCCGGTGATGTTTTCCAAGGAAATCATCCTCGAAACACCAACTTGAACCGCAGAGGCGCAGAGGCGCGGAGGAAAACCGACCCGATAACGTGGCGCCGTATCTGATCCGCACGCGGAAAGCAAACGTCACGGGCAGGCCCTGCCTTTCTCTGCGCCTCTGCGCCTCTGCGGTGCAAGCTGTTCATCATCCGCCGATGTAGGACATTTCGACCTTTTGCAGTCCCGCGGTTTCGGCGGTGCGGATCTCGGAATAATTGTCCCGGCGCGCGTGCCAGATGCGGGCGATGGCGGCGTCCAGTTGCAGGTCGGTGGCCTTGCCGCGCAGCAGGCCGCGCAGGTCGTGGCCGGCCTCCGCGAACAGGCAGGTGTAGAGCCGGCCGTCGGTGGACAGGCGTACCCGGGTGCAGGTGGCGCAGAAGGCTTGCGTCACGGAGGAGATGGCGCCGATCTCCCCGGAGCCGTCCTCGTAGACCCAGCGCTGGGCCACTTCGCCCGGATAGTCCGGGGCGATGGCCTCCAGGGGGAATTCGGCGGCGATGCGCCGCACCACTTCCTCGGAGGGCAGCACCTCGTCCAGCTTCCAGCCGTTCTTGCTGCCCACGTCCATGTACTCGATGAAGCGCACGATGTGCCCCGTGCCCCGGAAATGGCGCGCCAGGTCCACGATGCCCGCATCGTTGGTGCCGCGCTTCACCACCATGTTGATCTTGACCGGGCCCAGTCCGGCTTCCGCCGCCGCTTCGATGCCTTCCAGCACGCGCTCCACCGGGAAATCCACGTCGTTCATGGCGCGGAACACCCGGTCATCCAGGGAATCCAGGCTCACCGTGACGCGCTTGAGTCCCGCCGCCTTGAGGGCCTGGGCCTTCTTCGCCAACAGGCTGCCGTTGGTGGTGAGGGTGAGGTCCAGTCCGGGAATTTCCGCCAGCATGGCGATCAGGTTTTCGATGCCGTGGCGCAGGAGGGGTTCGCCGCCCGTGAGGCGGATCTTCTTCACGCCGCGCGCCGCGAACAGCCGGGCGATGCGGGTGATTTCCTCGAAGCTGAGCAGCTCCGAGCGGGGCAGGAAGGCGTGGTCGTGGCCGAAGGCGGTCTTCGGCATGCAATAGACGCAGCGGAAGTTGCAGCGGTCCGTGACCGAGATGCGCAGATCGCGCAGGGTCCGGCCCCGCGTGTCCTCCCCAGACCATGTGGGGTTCATCGGCTCCATGCCGGGAAGGCGATGTTCGGGACGGATGGGAATGATGGTCATGGTCGGCCATCCCGGTGGAAGTCGCGCAGCGACTCACGACGCACCCCTCGGCCCTTGAGGGAGAGCGGTTGGAGGCGAGGGGGTGGGGTGCCACGCCTGTCATTCATGGGGGTCATCCCTTGGATCATGAACGGAGAGCCGAGAAGAAATCTGCCCCAAGTATGGGGGCGGGGCGGCCCCCAAACAAGTGTCCAGATCAAGGAATCGGGATGAAAAGCCGGCTACCCACGCTTCCCTTTTTCCGATCGTCTGCCTGGCGCTCAGCCCTTGAGTGCCGGATTGAGGGTGTAGGTTCCGGTCAACCGCGCCTGGCCCAGGATATGGCCGGCCAGGGCTGACCTGAGTGCCTGGCCGGTGAACGGCCCGTCCACCGGGCAGCGGGGCAGGTCCAGGGCGTACAGGGTGAACACGTAGTGGTGCAGGATCTCGTCGTTCCAGGGGGGGCAGGGGCCGTCGAATCCGAAATAGTTTCCCGCCATGTCCGGGTCGGCCGCAAACCAGCCGGTGTAGTCATTGATGCCCTGGCGCGTGCCCCGGGGTGCATCCGGGCCGGCCTTGCCCCGGGGCGTGACGCCCGCGCTGAATTCCCCTGCGGCGATCTCGCCCGCAGCCGGCGCCAGATCTACCAGCAGCCAGTGGAAGAAATCCACCCGGGGCAGGGAGGCGGGCACCGTGCGCCCCTCCTGATTTACGTCGTCGCCCCGGCTGGGCACGTCCGGGTCATGGCAGATCAGGGCCAGGGATTGCGTGCCCGCGGGCAGGTCGCTCCAGGCCAGGTGCGGGTTGCGGTTGGGCGCCAGGGCCACGTGGCCCGTTTGCGCCGGGACGCAGAAGGCGAACTCGCCGGGGATGGGGGCGTTGTCGGGAAAGCTGTCGCTGTAGAGTTTCATGGCCGTCGTTCTCCGCTGAGAGGGTCAGCCGGGATTGTGGCCCATGGCGTGGCGCGAGTCGAGGGTTCGGGCTAGGCCGCTCCCCTGCGCTGGAAATCCCTGGGCCGGAAGCCCAGGATAAAAAGGGTGGCAAAGTAGGTGGCGATGCCGGCGACGATCAGGAAGGAGAGGCGCAGGACGCGGCTGGCGGTGGGTACCTGTAGCCACCAGCTTTCCGCGCCCGAGCCGAACCAGAGTACCAGTGCCAGGGCCGCCAGGGCCAGCACCAGTTTCAGGGAAAAGGAACGCCATCCCGGCAGCGGCAGATAGATGGCCTGCCGGCGCAGGCCCCGGAACAGCAGGCCCGCGTTGAGGCAGGAGGCGAGCCCGGTGGCCAGCGCCAGCCCGGCGTGGTGCAGCGGCAGGATGAAGGCCAGGTTCATGACCTGGGTTACGGCCAGGGTCAGAAGACCGATCTTCACCGGGGTTCTTACGTCCTGGCGGGAATAGAAGGCCGGCGCCAGGATCTTCACCAGTATCAGGCCCGCGAGGCCTACCGAGTAGGCGACGACGGCGTTCTTGGTCTGGAGCGCATCGCCGGTGGTGAAGGCACCGTGCTGGAAAAGGGTGGATACCAGGGGCACGGCCAGGATCGCCATGGCCAGGGCGGCCGGCAGGGTGAGCATGAGGGTCAGGCGTAGGCCCCAGTCCAGCAGGCCGGAAAACTCCTCGCGATTGCCCTGGGCATGGGAGCGGGAGAGACTGGGCAGGAGGATGGTGCCCAGGGCGGCGCCCAGGAGGCCGGAGGGGAACTCCATGAGCCGGTCCGCGTAGTAGAGCCAGGAAACGCTGCCCGTGGGCAGGAAGGAAACGAATATGGTGTTGATGACCAGGCTGATCTGGGAGATGGAAACGCCGAAGAGGGCGGGCAGCATGAGCTTCATGATGCGGTTTACGCCCGCATCCTTCAGGCTGAAGGAGAAGCGCGGCAGCATGCCGATCTTGGCGAGGTGCGGTGCCTGCCACAGGAGTTGCAGCACGCCGCCGCCGAACATGGCCCAGGCCAGGACCAGCACCGGTGGATTGAAATAGGGCGTGGCGAACAGGGCCATGACGATGATGACCAGGTTCAACAGCACGGGGGTGAAGGCCGGCACGGAGAACCGCCCCCAGGTGTTGAGGATGCCGCCGGCCAGGGCCACCAGGGACATGCACAGCATGTAGGGGAAGGTGATGCGGGTCAGGGTGACCGTCAGGGCGAACTTGTCCGGTTCGGCGGAGAAGCCCGGCGCGGTGAGCCAGATGAGGGCCGGCGTGGCGATCATGCCCACCAGGGTGACGAGGAAGGTGGCCAGGCCCAGGAGGGTCGCCACGTGGTCCACCAGGCGCTTGGTTTCCTCCTGGCCGCGCCGGTTGTGGTATTCGCCCAGGACCGGCACGAAGGCCTGGGAGAAGGCGCCCTCGGCGAACATGCGCCGCAGGAGGTTGGGCAGGCGCGAGGCCACCACGTAGGCGTCCGTCGCCATGCCGGCGCCGAAGGTCCGGGCGATGACGAAGTCCCGCACGAATCCCAGAACCCTTGAGATCAGGGTCATGCCGCTGACAGTGACGAGGGCGCGCAGGAGGTTCATTCCGGGAAAGGCTGGTTGAACCGCAGAGGCGCGGAGGCGTAGCGGAAAAACCATGAGTTATGGCGGTATTCCGCTTCACTCCGGGCGCGAGACAGAAGCCTGATCCAGGTCCAGGTTTTCTCTGCGCCTCTGCGCCTCTGCGGTGAATCGAGCACTTTTGTAAGATTCATGGGCCTGAACGATTTGGACAACAAAAAAGGCAGCCGCGGCTGCCTTTTTCTGAACATCGCTCGCGATCAGCCGCGGGGGATGTTGGCATACTTCTGGCGGAAGCGCTCGACGCGGCCGGCGGTATCCACGATCTTCTGCTTGCCCGTGTAGAAAGGATGGCAGGCGGAACAGACTTCCACGTGCAGGGGCTTGCCACTGGTGGAGCGGGTCTTGAACTGGTTGCCGCAGGAGCAGGTCACGTCAATTTCGACGTAGTTGGGATGGATTCCGGATTTCATGTCTTCAGTCTTTCGCGAGTGCGGGGCGGGCGGGTGTGGCCGTGCCGAGATTTGGGAAAACGCGAATTTTGCCAGAAGTCGGCATGGGAGGCAAATTGTTTGTGAGTCGAGCGTCGGAAGCCCGGTCGGATACGATCAGAGTAAAAGCCGGAATCAACAAAATCAACCTTGGCGATGTGCCGTACAGTCTGCCTCGAAAGGGAGGTTCCATCATGCCAGCGATCGAAGCGAGCCGTAAAGGCGTAGAACAGGCGTAGAACAGGGTCTCCTGTTCGCCTGGCTGCTGCCCCATCAATCGCCGGGAGAATGTTTCATCTCTGCGCGACTCCTCTCGCGCCGGCCATTTTGTGTTCCAGGTGTTCGCGCAGGAATTCGATGAAACGTTGTGTCTTGGCCGGCAACAGGCGCGTCTCGGTCATCGCGTAGACGGGAATTGGCGATCCCTGCCACTCGGGGAGAATTCGACGCAAGCGCCCTTCTCCCACGTCTTCGGCCACAATTTCCTCAGGCAAGATGGCGATCCCCTGATCCAGCGAGGCCAGTCGGCGGATCAAGCCTATGCTGTTGAGTTGAAATCGGCTGGTGACCGCCACCTCCGCCGATTCCATCGCGTTGTAGAGTGTCCAGACATTGGTCCTGGCCGAGCGGAACCCCAGGCATTCGTGCCGCGCCAAATCGGCGGGATGACTTGGCTCGCCGGATTGATCCAGATAGCGCGGCGAGGCGTAGAGATGGCAGGACAAGTTGGCCAACTGACGGGCGACCAGATTCGAGTCCGATGGTTTGCCCATGCGGATGGCCACATCGAAGGGTTCGGAAACGAGGTCAACCAGCCGGGGAGTCAGGTCAAAATCGAAGCTGATGCCGGGGTAGCGGCGCGCGAACTCCGCGATGAGCGGCGCCAGATAGATGTTGGCGAAATCCACCGGCAGGGAAGCCCTCAATACGCCAGTCGGCTGGGCCAGCATTTCCCCGAGTTGTTCATGAGCCAGCTTCGCTTCATCAACAATGCGTTTGCAGCGCTCGAAATAGACCTGGCCGGCCTCGGTCAGCTCGATCTTGCGTGTCGTTCGGTGAAGCAGGCGCAGCCCGATGGCCTTTTCCAGAGCGCTGATCCGGCGCGACACCGTGGAGTTCGGCATGCCGACGGCCTCGGCGGCAAGGCGGAAGCCTCGCGCTCTTACCACCTCCACGAACAAAGCCATATCGTTCAGCAGTTCCACTTACATTGCTCCATCAATGGATCAATGATTTCGATTTTACCGTCTTTATCCCGAAGCGACCATGACGGATCATGGCGCTACTCCAAACCACAGAGGAACACCCCATGAGTCAACTCTTCACACCCGTCCGTGTCGGCCGCCTCACTCTGCAAAACCGCCTGATCATGGCACCCATGACCCGCTCCCGCGCCGACGATGCCGGAGTTCCCGGCGATCTGGTCAGTCTCTACTACGCCCAACGCGCCGGCGCCGGTCTCATCATCAGCGAAGGGGTTTTTCCTTCTGCCATGGGCAAGGGCTATGTGCGCACGCCGGGCATCGCAACCGAGGCGCAGATCGCGGCATGGAAGAAAGTGACCGAGGCGGTCCACGCCCAAGGCGGCCGAATCTTCATGCAGGTGATGCACTGCGGCCGTATCTCCCATCCGTCGCTGCTGCCGAATGGTGCCCAACCTGTCGCCCCCTCGGCCATCAAGCCGGCCGGCCAGACCTGGACGGGCAGCGGCATGCAGGAATTCGTCACCCCACGGGAACTCAGCCTGGACGAGATTGCCGGCGTGATCGCCGACTACCGGATGGCCACCCGCCGTGCCCTGGAGGCCGGCTTTGACGGCGTGGAACTGCATGCCGCCTCGGGCTATCTCCCGGAGCAGTTCCTGTCTTCGGGCAGCAACCAGTGAACCGGCCCCGGTTTTTCTGGACACGAATTTGGGGTTAAATCGTGTTTGGGAAAAGGAGCTTTGTGATGCGAAATGGGTTATCAGCGGAAGGGGTTGCGCCGGACTCGGCGGAAGGAGCGCGTA
>JAQTNA010000018.1 GCA_028714035.1 Rhodocyclaceae bacterium | reverse complement strand
CTCAAGGCCCGCATCCTCAAAGGCATCGCCGAAATGAATGAAGCCCCCGTCGTCTTCCGCTGGAAGAAATTCGATCTGGGTGTGGCGTGATTTGTAATATTTTTATTGAAACGATCTACTAGACCATGACCAACGGAGAATTGTTCGACCAGGCCAAGACGGCCTTGAACGTCGAGAGCGATTACGCCCTCGCCAAAGCATTGGAGCTCGACCAAAGCGAAATAACGGCCTACAGGGCCGGTCGGCCGCTCAGGGACGCGTACACCCTCACCCGCCTGGCTTTGGCCCTGGGACGCGATCCTATGGCCCTGCAAGCGGAAGTTTTACGGGAGTCGGAGAAGTGCGAACGAAAAAAGGCGTTCTGGCGCTCTTTTTCTGGCTTACGGGGGCTGGGGACGCTGCCCGCCTGGCTGTTGGCCGCAGCTATCGCGCTTTGCGCGCTCGGTTTCGGACAGGGGAGTAATACCGCCCTGGCGGGCGGGTTTAGACGGCGCTGGCGCTGCGCATAATGTATATTATGTCCAACGTGAACTCTCCACAAGTAGCGGTTTATACGGCATCATCCGAACGTGATCGCGCATGGAAGATTTGATAACAGGAACGGACATGAATTTCGTCATTCCCCCCGGCCCACGGCCAGCGGTGCTGGTCGCTGGCACGAGCGCTAGTTTCCCGGTTCGGCGCGTCTATTGCGTCGGGCGCAATTACGCGGCCCACGCACGCGAAATGGGATCGGACCCGGTGCGTGAGGCCCCATTTTTCTTCCTGAAACCCGCCGACGCGATTGTTCCGGTCGCGGCAAGCATCACGGTGGATATTCCGTATCCGCCGCAAACCGCCAACTACCACCACGAAGTCGAACTGGTGGTCGCCATCGGAACAGGTGGTACCAACATCCCTGCGGAATCCGCCAATGATCACATCTGGGGCTATGCGGTCGGCTTCGACATGACCCGGCGCGATCTACAGTTCGCCCTGCGCGACAAGGGACGACCCTGGGAACTGGGCAAGGCATTCGACCACTCGGCACCAATCGGCCCCCTGTTTTCGGCCAGCCAATGCGGCCATCCAAGCCATGGCCGAATCTGGCTCACAGTCAATGGTGCCACCAGGCAGGAAGCCGATATTTCCGATCTGATCTGGTCGGTGCCGGAAACCATCGCCCATCTGTCGAAATATTTTGCGCTGTATCCCGGCGACCTGATCTTTACCGGTACCCCGGAAGGCGTCGGCCCCGTGCTCAGGGGCGACCGCGTCGACGGGGGCGTGGAAGGGTTTGGCGAACTTTCCATCCGGATAATATGAGTCAGGGCTGAGGTGATCCACCGCCTGCTCCTGCCTCATGGCGTCGCGCCCGGGGCGATGCCCTTGCTGTTGGGCCGCGCCATGCGCGCTTTCGCCGACGGCTACGTGGCGATCCTTCTGCCGGCCTACCTTCTGGCTCTGGGCTTCGGCACCTGGGAAGTCGGCGTACTCGCCAGCGCGACCCTGCTCGGTTCGGCGGCCGCCACCCTGGCGGTGGGCGCCTGGGGCCACCGCTTCCATCACCGGCGCCTGTTGCTGGGCGCGGCCGTGCTCATGGCCGCCACCGGATTCGCCTTCGCCGTGAATTCTGGATTCTGGCCCCTGCTGCTGATTGCCTTCGTCGGCACCCTGAACCCCAGCTCGGGCGATGTCAGCGTGTTTCTTCCCCTGGAGCACGCGCGCCTGGCGGAATCCGCTCGGGGCGAGTCGCGCACCAGCCTGTTCGCTCGATACAGCCTGCTCGGTTCCTTGTTCGCGGCCCTGGGTGCCCTGGCCGCGGTATTGCCCGACAGCGTGTCCGCCATAACGGGCATGGCGCGGCTGAACGCTTTGCGGGCGATGTTTGCACTGTACGGCCTGGTCGGCTGTGGGGTATGGCTGCTGTATCGGCGCCTGCCCGCGCCTCAGGACGGTGCCAAACCGGCGCCGCCGATGCCGCTTGGCCCATCCCGCCGGGTGGTGTATCGGCTTGCCGCCATGTTCTCCGTGGATTCTTTCGCCGGGGGGTTGGTGGTCAATTCCTTGCTGGCGCTGTGGCTATTCAGGCGTTTCGATCTCTCCCTCGGGGCAGCGGGTGCCTTTTTCTTCTGGGCAGGGCTCCTCACCGCCGCCTCCCAACTCATCGCACCGCTCCTGGCCAGGCGGATCGGCCTGGTCAACACCATGGTGTTTACCCATATTCCGGCCAGCCTTTGCCTGATCGGGGCGGCGTTCGTGCCTGGTCTGCACGCAGCCCTCGGCTTGCTGCTCCTGCGGTCCCTGCTGTCGCAGATGGATGTTCCGGCACGGGCGGCTTTCGTCATGGCGGTCGTCACGCCCGGTGAAAGGGCCGCGGCGGCGAGCCTCACCGCCGTGCCGCGCAGCCTGGCCTCCGCGGTCAGCCCCACGCTCGGGGGTGCGTTGTTCGCGGCGGGCTGGTTGGCTGCGCCCCTTCTGGCCTGCGGCCTTCTCAAGATCGCCTACGATCTGGCGCTCTGGCGTGATTTCAGGGAAAACGGCCCTCGGTCAGGATAGGTTCTGACCGCCAGCTCCCGGCAAGGACGCAATGGCCAGCGCAAATCGCTCCTGTTCCTCTTCCAGGGCGGACAGAGCCGCCTGTAGGTACTCGATTCCTCGCCCTTCCCGTATGGCCATATCCAGTTCATGAGCCAGCTCCTGAATCCGGGTCGCACGCACCGTGGCGGCCGCCCCCTTGATGCTGTGGGCAATGTGTTCCGCTTCCGGCATGTCACCGTGGGCCAGGCTGACGCGCAAGGCCGCCATGTCCTTGATGTGTTGGGCCACGAACATGCGCAGGAATCCGACCAAACGGTCCACCTTGCCCCGGCATACGCGCAAACCCGCTTCCACATCCAGCCCGGCTATGGCCTCCAGGCGCTGGCGCAGGTCTTCCGACCCCTGGCCCGGAAGGGTAGCCGGCGCGGGATGGGCCACGCCCGGCTTGGGCAACCAACGTAACAAGGCTTCGAACAGGGCCGCCGGGTCCACGGGCTTGGCCACATGGTCGTTCATTCCGGCATCCAGGCAACGCTGGCGGTCTTCGCCGAAGGCATTGGCCGTCATGGCAAGAATGGGCACACCCGCCCATCCTGGCAGCTTGCGGAGATTCCGGGTGGCTTCCAGGCCGTCCATGACCGGCATCTGCATGTCCATGAGGACCAGGTCGTAGCGGTAGTTCGAGGCCTTGGTGATGGCGACCGCGCCGTTTTCCGCCAGATCCACGGTAAATCCGGCGCCCGTCAATAATTCCAGCGCCACTTCCTGGTTGATGGGATTGTCTTCGCACAGAAGCAGCCTGGCTCCACCATAGTCCCGGGTCAGGACTGCCTCGGCGCCGCCCCGAGGCGGCAAGATGTCATTTTCGGAAGGAGGCAATTCCTGTCGCGCCTTGCCCAGCCGCGCGGTGAACCAGAAGGTGCTGCCCTGCCCCGATTCGCTGCTGGCACCGGCTCCGCCGCCCATGAGCGCAGCCAGGTGGCGCGTGATGGTCAGTCCCAAGCCGGTGCCGCCAAACTGGCGGGTGGTGGAACTGTCGGCCTGTTCAAACGCCTGGAACAGGCGAGGCATGACCTCCGGCGCAATGCCCACCCCGCTGTCTTGCACCTCGAAGCGCACCAGAATGTCTTCCCCACCCTCTTCCACCATTTGGGCCCGCAGGACGATGGAACCCGTCTCGGTGAATTTCACCGCGTTGCCGGCATAATTGAGAAGTGCCTGGGTCAGGCGCGTGGCATCCCCCCGGACCATACGGCAAAGCTCGGAGGCGCATTCCACGGACAGGGTTAGCCCCTTGGCCCGCACCTTGTCCTGGATGAGGTTAGCCACCCCCTGAAGAACCTTCTCCAGAGGAAAGTCGGTGTTATCCAGAGTCAGCTTGCCCGCCTCGATCTTGGAGATATCCAGAATGTCGTTGATGACCGAGAGCAGATGGTGGGCCGAGCCCGCAATCTTGTCCAGTTTGTCCTTTTGGTCGTCATCCCGGACGGCCCTCTGGAGCAGATGAGTGAGTCCCACGATGGCATTCATGGGCGTGCGGATTTCGTGGCTCATATTGGCCAGGAAGGCGCTCTTGGCCTGGCTGGCCGCTTCCGCCGCCGCTCTCGCCTGTTCCAACTGCTGTGTCCGCTCGTCCACCAGTTCCTCCAGGTTGTGGCGGTAGCGTTCCAGTTCCACCGCAATGCGCTTTTTCTCCGTGATCTCCTGCTTGATCGCCAGATAATGGGTGATGGTGCCGTTGGCCTGGCGGATCGGGGCGATGCGGGCAGATTCGTAATAGATGTCACCGTTGCGCCGGCTGTTGGCAAACTCCCCGTCCCAGACGTCGCCACGGACCAGGGTCGCCCAGAGATCCTTGTACGCATCGCGCACGGTCTGACCCGACTGAAGGATGCGGGGATTTTGGCCAATGGCCTCTTCCCGGGAATAGCCGGTGATGTCCACGAAGGCCTGGTTGACGTATTCGATACGGGGTTCCAGGTCGGTGATGACGATGCTGTTCGGGCTCTGCTCCACCGCCAGATAGAGCTTGCGCAGTTGCTCGTCCGCCAGCACCCGCTCCGTGACGTCCTGCACCGTGCCAAAGGTGTGCTGGGCCCGCCCCTCGGCGTCATAAAAGGTTTCGCCATGGGCATGTACGTGCTTGACGCGCCCGTCCGCCATCTTCAGCCTGTGCTCCAGATCGTAGGGTCTGCGGCTGGAGACGGAATCCCGGAAAACCTGCACCACCTTTTCCCGGTCGTCCAGGTGAATCAGTTCCAGGAGATCCTGGTAATGTCCGCCGAAGTGTGCCGGATCAAGGCCAAAAAGCCGATGGACTTCCTCCGAGCAACTGAAGGCGCCGCTATGCAGGTCCAGGTCCCAACTGCCGATCTTGGCGACGCGCTGGGCTTCCCTCAAGCGTGCCTCGCTCTCCCTCAGCGCCTGTTCCGCCCTCTTCTGGTCCTCGATGACGCTCAACAACGTCCGACGGGATTCGTCGGCCTTGGCCAGGAGCCGGTCCGCCTCGTCGCGCGCGGCCCTGGCCTGCTCCTCGGCGTGGCGACGGCTACTGATGTCCTGGGCGATGGCGATATAGGAATCCGCCGGCTCTCCCGGCGCCCAGAGGGCAGAAACGGTCAGTACCACCCACACGAAACTGCCATCACCCCGCTGGTGACGCAATTCCACCGAGAATTCCCGTATCTTGCCAACGATGAGGAGTCCGAAATTTTCCCGGTCGGCTTCCCTGTCCTCTGGATGGACCAGACTCAATAGCTCCAGCCCGGTGAGATTCTCGCCACCATGGCCAAGGATTTCGCAGTAGCGCCGATTCACTCGCGCAAGGCATCCGGTCCGTGCATCCACCTCGGCAATGCCCACGGCCGCCTGTTCGAACAGGGTGCGAAAACGGGCCTCGCTGGCCTGGAGCGCATCCACCGCAGTCTTGCGCGCCAACTCGTTCTGTTCCAGCACGCCCAACATCTGATTGAAGTCGCCCGCCAGGCTGCCAATCTCGTCCCGGCGGTTTGTCTCCACCCTGAAGCCCCGTTCCCCGGCCCGGACTCGCGCCATGCCCGCCATCAGCCGCTGAATGCCGCCCGAGAGGCCTTTCGCTACGAGGTACGCAAAAACGGCGCCCACAAGAATGGCCAGGAGCACGAAGGATATCGCCTGCCCTCTGACCTGGCGCAGATTTTCCGCGACCTTGTCCTTGCTCAGGCCGACGCGAGCCCAACCGAGGAAGCGCTTGCCCGAGGTGACCGGAGCAGCCACATCCAGCAGATGCTCGTCCGTTACCAGCACGGTGAGGGTCTGGGCTGCCGTTAGCAGGCGCAGGCTGCCGGCATCGCTGAGGTAGCTGCCGACGCGATCGGGTTCGCTGTGTCCGAGCACCCTTCCCTCCGGCGAAATCAGCATGGCGTACCGAACTCCGGGCTCCCGCCCTACGGAACGGACGACTTCCTGCAGGCCGACCACGTCGTTCGCCATGACCCAGGAGGCGCTGCTGGCGGCAAGGCTTTCCGCCATGCCGCCAGCCTGTTCTTCGCTGCCACGATTGAGGAAGTTCGACTGCTGGGAGAGCAGGTTGCCCACCATGAGCCCCATGAGCAGCGTGTAAAGGGCCACGAACCCCAGAATCAACTGGGTGCGGATGGAGCAGTCACGGAAACGCGGACGCAGCATTTTCAAGGCGCCTCCAGAGGCCTGACCGTGCGGCTGAAGTGCGCCACGTAATCCCGCACGGGCCGATAGGTTTCTTCGTTTGCGGCCTCGAAGCGGGAAAGGGGCAGGCTGGCCAGGATGGCGCGCCCCGCTTCGCTGTCCTGGAGTGTGAACAGCACATGTTCCACCTTCTGCAACAACTGGGGCGGAAAGTCATCCCGAACCACCAGGCCGTTGTTGCGGAGCGATTCCGTGGTCCACATGATCTTCAACTGGGCCGCGTTTTCCGGGTGGTCCTTGACGAAGGCCTGCCAGGGCGGTGGCCAGGTGGCTCCGGCAGCGGTGGTGCCGAGAAAGACGTTCATGATCGAAGATTCCTGGGAGCCCACATAAAGGGGCTGGTAGTCCCGGATGGGCAGGCCATGTTCATGCAGAAAGCGCTGGGGCATCATGGTCGCCGCCAGCGCGGTGGCTGCCGGAAAACTCAGGGCTTTTCCCTTGAGGTCCGAAACCTTCCTGACCGGGCTGTCCTTGCGCACCAGGATGATGCCGCGGAATTGATCGTCGTCCCCCATCTTGCCGAAGACGCGGTAACCGTGTCCAAGCGCGGTTACCGTCTGATAGGGATTGGGCAGGGCGAGATCGAAATGGCGTGCGTAGAGCTTCTTGTCGAATTCCTCGTAGTTGCGCGAGGCTTCCAGGCTGAAATGGGCTTCCGGAATGCTGGCATTGAGCCGGTCCATGATCGGCCCGTAGACCTGGAACAGCCTGGCCGGGTTATGCAGGGGATGGATGCCGAACAGGCATTCCCTGCGTGACGACGCGTCGGCCATGGGGCGGGTGCCATACTGGGGTTGGTAGCTCTGCGTTCCCCGGTTATCGCCACAGGCGGAAAGCAACAAGGCACAGGCCACGGTCAGCCACCGGCAAAGCGCCATCGGGCTCATGCCCCGCTCCTGGACTTGCCGGCGCACTGGGCGTGTGAGGGCGAAGAGTTCTGCGAACGATCAACCTGAAGCAGGATGAATGCCGGGGTGGTGACAAGATCCCGAAGCCTCAGCCCTTCAATGGAACTCATGATGATGTGCCTTAATCCCCCGAAAGTTGTGCTGGCGCCGTGCGTCCTGCCAAGTTTATGCAAATTTCGGAAGTTTGCGCAGAATCAGGTCCAATTTTTTCAGGATCAGGTCTGCCTGCTGCATGAGCGTGTCGGCGGTGCCCCTCTCCATCGCCGCCACCAGTTGGCGCGCACTCAGACAGAGGCGCAGGGCGGCCCCGGTCTGTCCATCCGGATTGCCGCAGTGAACCGGTTGGCCCAGATGCACGGGCACGCCCCCCACACTCCCGTCCAGCACGCCAGTGAGATCCTGGCGCAGCAACCGGTGCACTGCCGATACGGCCTCCGGCTTCAGGAAAGTACCACCCGGATCCCGAAATCGCAGTGGGAAGATGCTGGGCTGTGTGTCCCGGGCATCCATGACGCCTGGGGCACCGCGCTGTCCCCCCGCGCCGGGCAAGGCTTCAATCAGTGCCTGACCCGCCAGCCTCTCATCCATGAACCATCCGAAGTCCCGCAGGAGCGTCCGGACACCGGACTCGGGAAGGCTGCGGAAAAGCCGCAGTTCAGCCAGGGCCGCCTCCCAGCGCAGGAGCAGCCCCGAACCGGGCGGGGAGACGAAAAGGCAGGACTCCGCCAGGTCCGCAGGCAGCATCAGCGCGCCGGAAAAAGACGGCCCACCGAGGAACTTGGAGCCAGTGAGCGCCAGCATCGCGCCTGCTTCGAGCCAGGCCCTCATGGACGACCGGGATATCCGCGCCTGGCAGGCATCCACCAGCAGCCGAAGCCGCGCCGGCTCCCGCTTGAGCAGCGCCAGGGCCATGGCCGACGACGGTGCGGTGAGGCCGGTCTTGGAAACATCCAGCACCACGAGCAGCACGTCCCGGTCCTCGGCCAGGGCCGCCCCGGCCTGGGCCGCGAAGTCGTCATCCACATCGTCCAACGTCCGGGGGCTTCCGTCGCGCTGCCGAATGGCGATGGTGCGCAGTTCCACCCCCGGCCGTCTCGGATGCGCCAGGCGCAGGGGCGGGCCGGACAGGACTGCCGGCACGCCGCTGCCGGTTTCCGAGGGTTCGGCCATGAGCACCGTCACACCCCGACTTGTCCGATGCGACATCTGAGCAGAGCCCCCAGACCAGGCCGCTGACAAGGCGAGCGCATGCAGGTCCGTGCCCGAGGGCGAAAGAAGCGTTTCCAGGCCGGGCATGCCGCCCAGACCCAGCAATTCCGGGAGTTCCTCGCGGATGCGCCGCGCCGTCAGCGCCGGTCTCTCCGCGCCGGAGGCAAAGCGGCGCCGCAAGCGGTCGGCAGCCGCAAAGCCGTTGGCAGAGATGATGGAGGCGGTAGCCGAGGCAAAATCCAGAACGGCGGGATCGGGACGGGGCCGACAACCGTAGCGGTTGGTGCCGGTGCCCGGATCGAGCCGGAGGCGGGCATCACCACCGGACACCAACAAGGCTTCCGTCGCGGCGGTGCCGCGGGAAGCGTCGCTGGCGATGCGCGTTTTGGCTGGGCAGGAGAGCATGCTCCCGTTAACGGCCGGGCACGCCGTTTCTCGAGTCCTCCAGCAGCTTTCTGAAGGCAGAAAATACGCGGGCCATCTGGGGCTGCTTGTAGGGGTAAACGGCGGGAGAATCCATGGCGTGCACGATCATGGCGTGGTCCACCTCGAAGATCAGAAGCTTGCCATCCGCAGTCTCGCCACAGTCCACCCCCACGTATTCCAGCCCCAGGCGCTCATTCAGCGCGGCCAGTGTGGTGCCGTGGCGCACAGCGAAATCCGTATCGAAGTCCGCCATGAAGCGCGCCTCCTCGGCCCGTTTCTCCCCGCTCTCGTCCATGCCGGCGTTGAGGTAATGGATCATCCAATGGCTGGAGATGGCCATGTGGCCGGCGTAAGGCTTGCCGCCGATGATGACGACGCGGTATTTCCGGTACTGGCCGTCGGCGCTCCGGTAGTCCACGAAGGGTGCCACGTAAAAGCGCTCCGCTCCGGTGGTTCCCAGGTAGGCGATGAGCGCCTCCTGGTCGTCCAGCTTGGCCAGGTCGTGCCCGGCGTGGGAATCCAGCGGACGCACGATGAGGGGGAAGCCGCCCTCCTCCATCACGGCGCCCAGGGCGATCTCGCCGCTGGCGACGCCGGCCAGCGTTGCCCGATCCATGCGCGCCGTGATGGGCATGACGAGGCCGGGTGTGCCGCGCAACAGGCACGCCGCGCCGTCCCGGGAAAGCCGTGCCACCCGGTCCGGCCGGTTGATCAGGGGACGCGGCCAGACCGGCGCCAGGGCTTCCAACTCCTTGAGCAGACCGCAATTGGCTTCCGATTCGCTCATGGCGACGATGGCCACGTCGTGATCCGGCACCATTTCCGGCATGGGCTGCCCCGGCAGCAGGTAGAGCATGTCCAGATCCACGTCCGAGTTTTCAAGGAGGGCCTCCAGAGGCATGTTGGCGCTCAGGTCTCCCGGCGCCATCAAGGCCAGCAGCCGGATGCCGGCCGGGGCCGCGGGCGCCGGAAGCTGGTAAAGCGTCTGCACCTCCAGAGCCTGCGCCTGAACCGAAAGGGCAAGTTTCGGACTGCCGTTGATATGGAGCACCGTGGACAAGTCCATGAGGGCTTCCGCGTCCTGCGGGTCGCTCTGGGCGCGGGCGATGAGTCGGCTCCCGAGAGGGGCCATGTCCTCCCGCGCGAAGGCCCGGCGCATGAGGGCGGCCAGGCCCATGAGGGGTTCCCGGGCCGGGCTGGTTTCTGTGTCCATGAGGTTTCCTTTGGCAGTGTTCTGTGAGGCGATTTCGGCACCGAAACGGAGGACGGCGGCGACGAGGGCCTCGACGTCTTCGATCTTCGTACGGTGATTGACGATGGCGGCACGTATGGCCAGCCGGCCATCCAGAACGGTGGTGGACGGCGCGGCGATGCCGGATTCATGCAGGCGCAGAACGAGTTCCCGGTTTACCCAGTTTTCGTCCTGGGCCCGGTAACGGAAACAGACGATGTTCAGCGCGACCGGCGCCAGCAGTTCCAGTTCCGGCTCGGCTTCGATGCGAGCCTTGAGATGGCGGGCCAGGGCGCAGGTGCCCGCGATGGCCCGACCCAACCTGTCCGCGCCATACACCTGAAGCGTAAACCAGGTCTTGAGCGCCCGGAAACCCCGGGACAGATCCGGGCCATAATCGCAGGGCCAGGGCGAGCCCGCCGCCAGGCCGCGGGTGTCCCGCCGCAGATAGGCTGCCGCCGAGGCGAAGGCGGCACGGTGCTTCTGCTCATCCCGCACCAGGATGAAACCGGCGTCGTAGGGTACCTGGCCCCACTTGTGGAAGTCGCAGGCGATGGAGTCCGCCTGTTCGATACCCGCGAGCAGCGGCGCCAGTTCCGGCGTCAGCATGCCCAGAGCGCCGTAGGCCCCATCCACGTGGAACCACACCCCTTCCCTCCTGGCCAGCGCGGCAATGGCCGTCAGGTCGTCCACCGACCCCACGTCCACGGTGCCGGCCGTGCCACAGATGAAGAAGGGCGTGAAACCCTGCTCCCGGTCGGCGGCGATGGCTTTCTCCAGCGCGGCGATGTCCATGCGGTAGTCATCATCGGTGGCGATCAGGCGCAGGGCTTCGCTGCCCAGACCGGCGATGTCCATGGCCTGGGCGATGCAGCCGTGGGCCGCCCGCGAGGCATAGGCGGTGAGGCGCGCATCCAGGGCCGCCACGCCTCCACCCCGAACGCCAGGGCCAAGGGCCGACGTCCGGGCCACGAGCACGGCGATCAGGTTGGCCATGGAGGAACCGGTGACGAACAGTCCGCTGGCACTATCCGGAAAAGCGAACAGTTCACGCATCCAGGCCACGATCTGGCGCTCAACCTCGATGGGCATGTGGTCCCGTCCGCCCAGGTTGGCATTCAGTCCCGCCGCCAGGATTTCCGCCAGCATGCCCACGGCCGTTCCGCCGCCGTGGACCCAGCCCATGAAAGCCGGGTGGGCGTTGCCCACGGAATAAGGCAGCACGGAATCCATGAAACGCCGGTGCGCCTCCGCCAGGTCGCCCGGCGCCCGAGGCAGAGGCTTGCGGAAACCGGCACGCGCCTCATCCGGGATGGGCTGCCACACCGGTCTCGGTGGCCGCCGGTTAAGACTCTCAAGGTAATCCAGCATGTCGTCCAGCATGCGGTGGCCCTGGGCGCGCAGGCCCGGCCAGTCTTCCGGATCGAGGCTTTCGGTGATGGGAGCTTCCATGGTTTTTGCGGCGATGGCCCGGGTGGGCTCAGTGATAAACTCACCGCCATTGTGGCGACTCCGGTTCGAAGTGGCCGTGGCGAATAGGGCCGGAAAAGGGGGCCAATTTCCAGAGGAGAAAACCCTCGGGAGCCATGGCCCCTGACGACATGAAGACTCGACGATGGATTATTGCTCCATTTGTTTATATTTATAATACAGTTTGATACGGTGAATACTTGATGTTGTATCGAGGTGTTGCCCTGGCAATATCGGCACTTTCCCTGTTCCATTCGCCGGCGCTCCGGGCCGAGCCGCCGCTGCTTCAGACGACGACCCCTTTTTTGCCCCAGTCCCTGCTGGAAGAGGCGGTAAAGGAAGTGATCGCGACGGGCAAGGCGGAAAAACGGGATCTGGAGCAGGCATCCTGGCGCCTGCGCCTCAACTGCGACCATCATGCCCTGCCGCCGAACTGGATCGCCGGGGCCACGAAACCGATGTTCGGATGGTCCTGCCTGGTGGCCTGGGAACACAAGCTGCCGGTGGTGTCCGGAGATACCTGGGCGGCCGAGAGCGAGACGCTCATCACCGGCACCACGGACGGGGATCCCGCATCCATCAACCTGAAATCCCGTCTGTACGCCTTCTTGCAGCTCAAGCCGCCCTCAGGCAAGTGACACGGAAGGTGCGGGGCGGCGACGAGCCCCGGCGCCCATCTCAATACTCGTATTCCAGTTGGAGGCGAAAGGTGTGGGCCGGAGAGGCATCGCCCATGCCGAAGAGCCATGCCGCGTTGTAGGCGAGATGCTGGCGATTGCCCAGGGGGAGCTTGCCGAACAGGGCCGGCCCGATTCGCTGACTTCGTTCTTCCCGGGGATCCCATTGATTCCAGGGGCCCAGGTCGCCGAAGCCTTGAATGCCGACTTCGACGGCCTCTTTCCAGCGGTATTTCGCCTGCCATTGGTAGCCGAACTGGGGCTTGCCGCCGCCGTTTTCGCCGAAGGTCTTGGTGAACAGGGCGTTGCCGTTAATCTGTAGCCTGCCGAACTCGGCGCGCAGCAAGGGCCCGCAACGGAATTCATTGGGGTCGCCGGGAGCGTGGGTGATTTCCAGTTCGGTGACGAAGCCCAGGTCCACCGGGTATTTTCCGGTTTCGGTAAGCTGGAACCGGTTTTCCCATTCGAAGGCATCGAACTTGGCGCTTTCGCTCCCGGTACGAGCGTATTTCAGGTAGAACTCGGTAAACCAGTGTTCCGTAGCGCCATAGCCAAACCCGATGCTGGCACCCTGCTCCAGCGTTCCATCCCGCAGATGGTCGGTGCCGAACTTGAAATCAATTTCCTTTTCGCCCTGCTCCACGATGGGGTCATAGACGTAATCGGCCGGGCCGGCGTATGCCTGGGAGACGGCCAGGGCTGAAAGCATGGGGATGAGGTGTCGGAACTTCACGCTGTGGCTCCTTGGGTCTTGGGAAGGGAAAACTTCTGGCTGCGCCGGCTCCAGTTCATGCCGGTCAGGATCGCCGCAAAGGCCATCAGATAGAACACCACCTGCATGCCCGCAGGACGCGCCTCATAGCCGATGAGGCTGTGCAGCAGCAAGCCGGCGGCCGAGCCTTGGGGCAACCACCCCGAACTGTCCCAGAGCGGATCCGCCAACGCGGGCAGCAGATCGGCCTGGATCAGATGGTGTGCGGCCTGGGAAGCCATGCCGGCCGCCAGCAACAGCACCAGGGCGCCGGTGGCGCCGAAGAACCAGCGCAGAGGAATGCGCAGCAGCCCTGCGTAAAGCAGCCCCCCGACCCCGGCCCCCGCCAATGCGCCGAGAATCCCCCCCGCCACCAGGGACAAGCCGCTCCCGGAACTCGACATGGACACGCCGTAGAGGAACAGCACGGTTTCAGATCCCTCCCGCAACACCGCCAGGCCCACCACGAGCGCCAGGACGGAACATTCGCTCTTGCCATCCTGGATGGAGCGCCCGACCTGGCGCACCTGGGCGGCCAGTTCGGCGCCGTGCCGTGACATCCAGATGTTGTGCCAAGCCAGCATGAGGACCGCCAGACCCAAAACGCCGGCATTGAACAATTCCTGACCCATGCCATCGGCCAGGCTTGTGAGCCACTCGGCCGAACCGGCGACGATCCCGGCACCGGCCAACCCTGCCAGAAGGCCCGCTCCAATCCATCGTCCCCGACCGGGGATGCCGCGCGTGGCAGCCAGGACGATGCCGACGATCAGCGCGGCCTCCAGCATTTCCCGAAACACAATGACGAAACTTCCCAGCATGAGGTTCTCCTATCTGGCGATGAGTCTGCCGCGAGCGGTGGACTCGTGGTAGTCCCCAAAGAAGTCGTGGGCGCCGGGATTCAAAGGACCGACGTAGAGGATGATCGAGGAGTGGGCCGGCACGATCTTTTCCCGGTTCAAGCTGTAGCTCTCGAACTCCTCGGGGGCATCGTCCCGGTTTTCCACCACCAGTTTCAGCTTCTTGCCCGCGGGCACCACGAGCTCATCCGGGATGAAGCGATTGCCCTGGATCACCAAGGCGTACTCGTTATCGGCGGCACTGCTCAAGCCAGGTAGCAAGAGGCAGAGAAGAAATACGGTTCGGTACATGGTGCGGCCCTCGCAGCTATTTGATGTGCGAATGATAACGGTTCGCATTGGCGAAAGGCAAGAGGTCCCGGAAAATAAATTTCGTGGCAGGCCCCGAAGATGTTGGTGGCACACGAGGGGCCGGGACGAACGGGCATGAAAAAAGGCGCCCTGAGGCGCCTTGTTCATCGAGATACGGGGACGGTCAGCCCTGAACCTGGCCGCCGTTGGCCTCAACCCACTTCTTGATGCGGTTGGCGTCGCCGATGCGGGTCAGCTTGCCCCAGGAGTCGAGCAACACGATGATGGTGGGCTTGTTGTTGAACCAGGCCTGCATCACCAGGCACTTGCCCGACTCGTTGATGTAGCCGGTCTTGGAGATGCCAATCTCCCAGGTACCGCCCCGCACCAGGGAGTTGGTGTTGTGGAAGGTGCGCACGTGCCGTCCCAGGGGTACCTGATACTCGGCCGTGGTGGTGAACTCGCGGATCAGCGGGTATTTCGAAGCCGCGGCCACCATCTTGGCCAGGTCCCGGGCGCTGGAAACATTGCCCGCGTTCAGGCCCGTCGGATCAAAAAAGCGCGTTTCCTTCAAGCCCAGTTCGCGGGACTTCTGGTTCATGGCTTCCACGAAGGCTTCCTTGCCGCCGGGATAGTTGCGCGCCAGGGAGTGGGCGGCCCGATTCTCGGACGACATCAGAGCCAGACGCAGCATCATCTCCCGGTTCAACTGGGTGCCGACCGGTAGATGGGAGGTGCTGCGCTTGAGCGTATCCACGTCCGCGTCGGTGACGGCAAGTTCCTGCTTGAGATCCGGCTGGGCATCCAGGGTGACCATGGCGGTCATGAGCTTGCTGATGGAGGCGATGGGCAAGACTGCATCCGGGTTCTTTTCGTACAACACGGCACCGGAGGCCTGATCCTGAACCACGACCGCGGAAGACTGGACCTTAAGCTTGCTGGCCGAAACGTCGGCATAGCTGAGGGCACCCACCTTGGCTTCCTTGGCCGCGGCAGCCCGATGGGCGTGCTTCTTGGCCTTGACCGTCTTGGCCGGTTTGGCCTTGGCGTGGTGCTTGTGCGCGGCCTGCGCCAGCCCTGCCGGCAGCATCAGGGCGGCGGCCAGGAGGGCGATGAAGGGAAGTCTGAGTTTCATGGTCTTTTCTTGCTTGGGTTCGGCGACGAAGCGAGTTTGCCCACGGGCAGACCGCACGAATCGCGGCAAGTTTACTCCTCCGTTGCCGGCAGGGAAAGCCCAGGGAAGCAAATACGCGCACAAAAAATCACGCCAAACAGCAAGATAGCCACTGTTCCTCAAGTTTGTCCTGCACTTGCCCATGGGCTGCATCGAGGAAAGAACACGGGGGCCGCCGCCGTGGCCCCCTGCGAGGCTAGTCCTGGCCTGCCTCGACGCAGGTCAGCGCCGTCATGTTGACGATGCGGCGCGTGGTGGCGGTAGGGGTCAGCACGTGTACAGGCTTGGATGCCCCCAGCAGGATGGGACCCACGGTCATGCCCTCGCCTGCGCCGGTCTTCAACAGGTTGAAGGCGATGTTGGCGGCGTCCAAAGTGGGGAAGATCAAGAGGTTGGCTTCGCCCTTGAGCCGGGAGCCGGGGAAAACCTGGCGCCGGATGTCCTCGGACAGGGCGGCGTCACCGTGCATTTCCCCTTCCACTTCCAGGTCGGGCCGCCGGCCATGCAGGATGGCCAGGGCCTGGCGCATCTTGAGGGAAGTTTCGCTATCTTCCGTGCCGAAGCTGGAATGGGACAAGAGGGCAATCTTGGGCGTCATGCCGAAGCGGCGCACTTCCTCGGCGGCCAGTTCGGTCATTTCCACGATCTGTTCCGCCGTGGGGTTGTAATTCACATAGGTGTCGCACAGGAACACCGTGCGCCCCGGCAGGGCCAGGAGATTCATGGTGTAGTTGTGCTTGACGCCGGGCTGGCGACCCAGGACGCTCTGGATGAACTGCAAATGCCGCTGAAGCCGTCCGACGATGCCGCAGATCAGGCCGTCGGCATGGCCGAATTTCACCAGCAGGCTGCCGATCAGGGTGTTGCGCCGACGCACGTCCCGCTGGGCGGCATCGGGGGCGACGCCCCGGCGGTGCATCACGTCGTAGTAGTAGCGCCACATGTCATCGAAGTAGGGATTGGCATCCGGGTTCACGATGGTGAAATCCACGCCCGGGTCCATGCGCAATCCGGCCTTCTGCACCATGTCCAGGATCACCGTGGGCCGACCGACCAGGATGGGTATCGCCAGCTCTTCGTCCAGCACCACCTGCACCGCCTGCAAGACCTTCTCCGATTCACCCTCGGCGAAAACGATGCGCTTGGGATTGGACTTGGCCGCGGAAAACACCGGCTTCATGATGAGGCCGGAGTGCCAGACGAAGTTGTTGAGCTGGTCCCGGTAGGCGTCCCAATCGGTGATGGGACGGGTGGCGACGCCGGAATCCATGGCGGCCTGGGCCACCGCCGGAGCGATCTTCACGATCAGGCGGGGATCGAAGGGCCGCGGGATGAGGTATTCCGGGCCGAAGCCGGAGAGCTTCTCGCCGTACGCCGCGCTCACGATTTCCGACTGCTCGGCCCGGGCCAGTTCCGCGATGGCACGCACGGCCGCGAGCTTCATCTCCTCCGTGATCGCCGTGGCGCCCACATCCAGCGCGCCGCGGAAAATGAAGGGGAAGCACAGGACGTTGTTCACCTGGTTAGGATAGTCGGAACGCCCCGTGGCGATGATGGCATCGCTGCGCACCGCCTTCACCTCTTCCGGCAGGATTTCCGGGGTCGGGTTGGCCAGCGCCAGGACGAGCGGCCTCGCCGCCATCTTCTTCACCATCTCGGGCTTCAGGACGCCGCCGGCCGAGAGTCCCAGGAACACGTCCGCGCCCTCGATGATCTCGGACAGGGTACGGGCCGGCGTGTCCTTGGCGTAGGCCTCCTTCACCGGGTCCATGAGTTCCTTGCGTCCCTGGTACACCACGCCCTTCAAGTCGGTCACATAGACGTTTTCCATGCGGATGCCCAGCTTGAGCAGCAGATCCAGGCAGGCCAGGGCCGCCGCGCCCGCGCCGGAGGTGACCACCTTCACCTCCCCGATCTTCTTGCCCACGACCTCCAGACCGTTCAGGACGGCCGCGCCGACCACGATGGCCGTGCCGTGCTGGTCATCGTGAAAGACGGGAATCTTCATGCGTTCCCGGAGCTTTTCCTCGACGTAGAAACAGTCGGGCGCCTTGATGTCTTCCAGATTGATGCCGCCGAAGGTGGGCTCCAGGGAAGCGATGATGTCCACCAGCTTCTCCGGGTCCAGTTCGTTGATCTCGATGTCGAAGACGTCAATGTTGGCGAATTTCTTGAACAGGACGCCCTTGCCCT
Organism: Rhodocyclaceae bacterium; assembly: GCA_028714035.1. Lineage (GTDB taxonomy): Bacteria > Pseudomonadota > Gammaproteobacteria > Burkholderiales > Rhodocyclaceae > JAQTNA01. Next base: position 64,016 of record JAQTNA010000018.1, on the reverse strand, counting down.
CCATGACCGGCTTGGATGCCAGTGCGCCGATGGGGCCCAAGCCCAGGACCGCCGTACCGTTGGTCACCACGCCGATGAGATTGCCGCGGGAGGTATAGCTATCCACCTCGCGCGGGTTGGCCACGATTTCCTCGCAAGCGGCCGCCACACCGGGCGAATAGGCCAGGGACAGATCCTGCTGGTTGGTGAGGGCCTTGGTCGGCGTCACGGCGATCTTGCCGGGGCGGGGATAGCGGTGATAATCCAACGCTGCCTTGCGCGAGTTCTTGTCCATGTTCTCTTTCTCCGTACGGGATTCAGCCTTGCCTCGGCAGGGCCGGGGAGGTCCGGAATGGGGTAAAGCTGTAATTATAAATTATGAGCGGGCCGTAACATAGGCTTTGAACTGCGCATCGTATAGTGTGAGGACGCACAGGGGAAGTGTGGAAAACCGCATTGACGGGAAAACGGGGCAGTGTTTCCGGTACGGGTCTTCATATCCGCCCGCCCCTCCCCCTATGGGTAATGCACAGTCCCGGACGGCTCGCGTAGGGTGAGAGCCGGGCTGGCGCCCCACGGCTGGCGCGCCGGCGACTATTTTCCCGAGGAAACCCATGACCGACATCATTGCCACACTGGCACCGCAACTGGAGCACCTGGAGAAGGAGCCCTATTACCACCCCATCGGCGACGAAGTAGCCCTGTTCGAGGCGGCCTATGCGCGCAGACTGCCCGTGCTGCTCAAGGGGCCGACGGGCTGCGGCAAGACGCGCTTCGTGGAATACATGGCCTGGCGGCTCAAGCGGCCGCTGGCCACGGTGGCCTGCCACGACGATCTGACCACGGCGGACCTGATCGGTCGCTACCTGATCGTCGGCGACGAGACGGTCTGGGTGGACGGTCCGCTCACCGCCGCGGTACGTGCCGGTGCGATCTGCTACCTGGACGAGATCGTCGAGGCGCGGAAGGACACCACGGTGGTGATTCACCCCCTGGCGGATTCCCGGCGCCTCCTGGCGGTGGACAAACGCGGCGAACTGCTGTCGGCCCCGGACGACTTCATGCTGGTCATCTCCTACAACCCCGGCTACCAGAGCGTGTTGAAGGAGATCAAGCCCAGCACCCGGCAGCGTTTCGTGGCCCTGGACTTTGATTACCCGGAACCCGCCGTGGAGGCCGCGATCGTCGCACGCGAAGGGGGCGTGGACGCGGACACGGCCAGGCGTCTGGTGAAGCTCGCCGAACTGACCCGCAACCTGAAGGGGGCGGGACTGGACGAGGGCGCCAGCACGCGCCTCCTGGTTCATGCCGGCCAGTTGATCGGGGCCGGCGTGGCGCCCGCCACCGCCTGCACCGCCGCCGTGGCGCGGGCACTTTCGGACGATCCGGACATGACCGGAAGCCTCGATGACCTCGTCCACGCGGTGTTTTGACATGGCCCCCGGCCGGGAGGAGCGGCCGGGAGGGGGGGGCACCAGGCGCCTCTCCGCGGCAAGCCTGGAGGAAAGGCTGGACGAGGTGCTGTTCGCGGCCCAGTCCCGCCGCACCACCACGGATCTGGCCCGGAACCTGGCGGACCTGCCGCGGGTACAACAGGATATGGTGCTGCACTGGACGGAGGTGGCCACCCAGACCTATGCCGAGGTCGCCTGGCTGCTGCCCAAGCTCGCGCCGCGCGCCGTGGGGCTGCTGGATGCGGAGCACTTCGGCACCTGGGTACTCTCGGCCCTGGATGCCTACGACCGCGTCGGCGCGCGGGAAGCCATGCAGACGCTGCGCGCCGTGGAGGCTTACGCGGCCAGCCTGGAGCGGGTTGCCGTCGCCGTGGACTTCGGCCAGGAGGAGATGCGCCTGTCGCGCCTGCTCCAGGGGCTTTCCGGCCGCCCTCTCGGCTTGCGCGCGGGCGTCTCCGCCTGGACCGACACCGAGACCCTCTATCTGCCGGCGCGCATGGATCTTCTGCCCACGGCGGATGAAAACCGCCGCCTGTACAAGGCGACCACCGCCCTCCTCTGGGCGCAGACGCGCCACGGCACCTTCGGTTCCGCCGACCTGGACCTGGAATCGGCCTTGTCCCGCTTCCCGGACCGGGAGCGCGCCCTGGAATGGCTGGCGGTCCTGGAGGCGGTGCGTCTTGAGGCCGTGATCGCGGACGAATTGCCCGGCCTGGCAGCCGAGATCCAGGCCCTGCGCGGCCCCTGGCCGGACGCGCTCATGCCCCTCGTGCCGAGACTCCACCGGCCGGACGCGACTCTGGCCGACAGCCTGGCACTGCTGGAGCATTGCGCGGACACCGAGGCGCCCGCCCTGCCCCACTGCGGACGGCTCGACCCGGCGGCGGCCCTGGCCGTTCGTTCCGAACGGATCGCCAGGGACATCCAGGTGCTGCGCAAGGCGCTCGCGGTCATGAAGGCCGCGGGCTGCATGAAGCCCGGCGGCGACGAGGAACCGCTAGTCACCGCCCAGGGCGCCGGTGACGCGCCTGCCCAGGTCAAGATCGAGGGCGACCTCCAGGCCCTGCCACCGGAGGGCCGGGCCGCCGCCCGCTCCCTGGTGCAGGATCTGGGCGAGATACCACCGGAATGCCTGGTGCCCGCCGGCCCAGGCCTCTACGACCCGGAAGCCCGGCCGCGGCAAGCGGAGGAGAAGGACGAACCGGTCCCGCCGCCCGCCTGCGACTACCGTTACGACGAATGGGACTACCACCGGCACGCCTACCGCAAGCTCTGGTGCCACCTGTACGAACATGAAGTGCGCGAGGGCGACTCGAACTATGTGCCGGAGGTGAAGCAGCGCTACGCCGGCCTCATCGCCCAGATACGCCGCCGCTTCGAAGCCCTGAGAGGTGAAACGCGCATGCTGGGGCGGCAACCGGACGGGGAAGAAATTGACGTGGACGCCCAGGTGGAGGCGCGCAGCGACCGGAAGAGCGGCGTGGAGCCCTCGTCACGCCTCTTCTGCCGCCGGGTGCGCCATGACCGGTCGCTGGCGGCCATGTTCATGGTGGACATGAGCGGTTCCACCCGGGGCTGGATCAACGACGCCGAGCGGGAGGCCCTGGTCATGCTGTGCGAAGCGCTGGAATCCCTGGGCGACGCCTACGCCATCTACGGCTTTTCCGGCTGGACCCGCACCCGCTGCGACATCTACCGCATCAAGGATTTCGGGCAGGCTTACGATGAACGGGTGAAGCAGCGCATCGCCGCCATCGAGGCCAAGGACTACACGCGCATGGGCGTGGCGGTGCGCCACCTGACCGCCATCCTGCTGCAACAGCCCGCGCGGCATCGCCTGCTGATCACCCTCTCGGACGGCAGGCCGGACGATTTCGGCGACGAATACCGGGGCCAGTACGGCATCGAGGACACCCGGCGCGCCCTGCAGGAAGCCCACGCCCAGGGCGTGCGCGGCTATTGCGTCACCCTGGACCGCCACGGCGCCGACTACCTGAGACACATGTACGGCCCGGCGGGTTACACCGTCCTGGACGACGTGAAGAAGCTGCCGCTCAAGGTGGCGGACATCTACCGGCGGCTCGCGACCTGAGGCTCATGGGTGGCACCCCGTTCGGGCGGGGTGCCGGACGAAATCAGCGGTGGCGTCCGCCGCTGCGGTGGCCGGTACCGGTCGGCCCACCGGAGGGGCCGGAACGAGGGCCGCCCCGGCCCGCGGCGGGGGCGCCCGGTCGGCCGCCACCACCGGAACCGGCACGGCCCTGGCCTTGACGCGGTTGGCCCCGGCCCTGCCCGCCGGTGGAACCTCGTCCGTTGGGAATGGGCTCGGCACGGATGCTCGGGTCCGGCTCGAAGCCCGGCAGCATGAGGGAGGGAATCTCCCGTTTCAGGAGACGCTCGATGTCCTTCAGGAGTTGCAGCTCGTCCACGCACACCAGGGACACGGCGTCGCCCTCGGAGCCGGCGCGGCCGGTGCGGCCGATGCGGTGCACGTAGTCCTCCGCCACGTTGGGCAGCTCGTAGTTCACCACGTGGGGCAGATCCTCGATGTCCAGGCCGCGGGCGGCGATGTCGGTGGCCACCAGGACATGGAGCTTGAGATCCTTGAAGGAGGCCAGTGCCCGGGTGCGGGCCGCCTGGCTCTTGTTGCCGTGGATGGCGGCGGACTCGATACCGGCCTTGGTCAGCTTCTCGGCCAGGGTGTTGGCGCCATGTTTGGTGCGGGTGAACACCAGCACCTGGTGCCAGCCGTGCTCCTTGATGAGATGGATCAGGAGATCGCGCTTCTTTTCCCGGTCCACCCGGTACACCTGCTGGCGTACCAGTTCGGAGGCGGTGTTGCGCTTGGCCACTTCCACCGAGGCGGGATTGGACAGGAAGGTGCCGGCCAACTCCCGGATTTCCTCCGAGAAGGTGGCGGAGAAGAGCAGGTTCTGGCGCTTGGCCGGCATGAGCGCCATGACGCGCCGGATGTCCCGGATGAAGCCCATGTCCAGCATGCGGTCGGCCTCGTCCAGCACCAGGATTTCGATGCCGGAGAGGTCCACCGTCTTCTGGCTGGCGTGATCCAGCAGGCGGCCGGGTGTGGCGACGAGAATCTCGGGGGCCTTCTTCAGGGCCGAAATCTGGGGATTGATACCCACGCCGCCGAAAACCACGGTAGAGCGGATGTTGGGCAGGTGGGTGCTGTAGGCCTGCACGCTCTCCTCCACCTGGGCCGCGAGTTCCCGGGTGGGGGTAAGCACCAGGACGCGGATGCGGCGGTTGCCGGCCGGCCGGGGCTTGGTGGCCAGGTGGTTCAGGATGGGCAGGGTGAAGCCCGCCGTCTTGCCGGTGCCGGTCTGGGCACAGCCCATGAGGTCGCGTCCGGCGAGTACCACGGGGATGGCCTGGGCCTGAATCGGCGTGGGAGTGACATAGCCCTGCTCGCCGACGGCAAGCAGAATCTCGGGCGCGAGGCCCAGTTCAGTGAAAAGCATGGTTAATACCGGGGCCGGCCTGCTCGCGGGGTGCGCGAACCAGTCGAGGCGAGACCACATCAGGGATGTGCCGGAATCCGTGCCGGGATCAGCGGGGCTGAAAGGCGAACAGGAATTGGCAAAAAGGCGCCGGCAGGGGACTGATTACAACGCCGACGGCGCCCACTATAACAGGAATGCGGGCAGACACCAAATCCAGGACCTCCGCATAAACCGTAAGCCGAGAGATCGGCCGCAGCCATGAAATTCGCATTGCCCCTCGCCTCGCAGCCGGATGGATTCCGGCGAGTTGAATCCGCTTGCCATTTGGCGATACTGTTCCGATCCTTCATATGACATCGCCCGAAAGACCGTTCTGATGAAAACATTCGTGGCAGTCGTCGGCATCGTCGGCGCAAGCTTTCTCAACGCCTGTTGGGCATCATCAGTGGTCAGCAGGATGAACGGCCGTTGCCTTGACGTGCCCGGCGCCAACATCCGCCAGGGCCAGACCCTTCAGTCCTTTGATTGTAATGGAACGGTTGCCCAGCAATTCACCTGGAATTCCCGCGGCGAGATACGGATGGGAGACCTGTGCGTGGAGGCCTATGGCGGGAAAGGCCACAAGGGGGACCTGCCGCCGGGCTTCCCCGAGGCCGCCAACGCAGCGGCCAAGGGCTGATGGGCAAAACGGCGTTATGCCATAAGGCGGCCAGCATTTTCTGACGCCCGATCACGGCGTGCCCGGCTCGTGATTCTTGGCTCCCCCTTTCCGTCTCCCCAAGACATATGGGCAAGCGAGCCATAAAGCACTTGGTGTATCATTGCCGCTCGTCATAAACGTCTGGATCGCCGCTCCGATGGCGGCATGCCGCGCATGGCAACAAGACAGATATAGGGAGGGTAGTTTGGTTCAAGATACCAACGAGCCGTCGTCGGGCGAAGACATATTCAAATTCCTCGGCGAATCGCCCAGTGAAGACCCCTTGCTCTGGTGCGCCTACTGGGGCTACGAATTCGGCCCCCGGACGGGCAAGCCTTATCCTCGAAACCTGGACAGTTTTGCCCGGTTTATCGAAGGCGGCGGGGGGCGCAGCGTGGCGCTGCTGGTTGCCGGCCGTTACGGCACCGGGAAATCCAGCTTTCTGCGCCTGCTCATGCAACGCCTGTGCGAGTCGAACGAACCGGTCACTCCCCTCTGGCTGCACATGCCGGTTCTGACCAGCCACCTCAACAGCTCGGCTGTCGCCGCCGTCGTCCAGGCAGTCGTGAACTGTCTTGACCCAGAACATGGCGATGAAGACCTGAGGCAGGCGGTGGAAGACCTGTGGGAAATAGAGGCTCCCGGCAAAACCATCCTGAACCAGGAACAAGAGAGAGAAGCGCCCCGGCCCAACCGCATGTCGGGGAGCCAGATGGGCGAAGCGGCCCGTCACGGTCAGGCCAACACCATCGAGCACCTGATCCAAAAGCGCCTCGGCTGGTCGGACGCGGATTGCAACAACCGGCCGGCCGATGCCGGTACACCCGAGGATACGCGCGGCAGTCAGGGCCGGCATCTGGTCGTGTTTCTGGACGACCTGGACCGCTGCCGCGACGGAGTGGCCACGGACGTCATCCGCCTCCTGCTGCGCTTCGGCAATAGCCGGGGCGTCCATTTCGCCATCGCCTCGGATCGCGACATCCTGCAGCAGGGCGCCGACCAGTGGATGGCGACCTACGGTCGAACCGGCGGGGACGGGTCACCGCTGGTGACCTCCAGTTCCGCCCTGGAAAAATATCTGCACACCATTGCCGAGTTGCCTTCCCTGGACAGCGCCTGTTTCTCCGACGATCCAGCGGTCCTGAATTCCCTGCACCCGCCCCACTCCGGAGCCGTTTCGGAACTACTCGACTCAGGACTGAAGGAATACCTTGATCCGCTTCGACCGGACCAAACGCCAGGCATCCGGCTGATGGACCTCTTTGCCCAGTTGCTCGCCGCGCGGGTCAGGAGGCAGGATCTCTTCTCGACTCCCATCCCGGAATCGGTGCTCTCGCCGAATTCCGGAAGCGATGACATCGGCGCAGTTCCCGACCAGGCTCCTGGAAACGTTTCGAGACGGGACGGTACTCAGGATGCGCGCCCTGCCTCCGAAACCGGATCCAACCCGTTGCCGTATGCGAGCGATAACGGTGGGAACCTGGGCCAGGAATCGGATGCGGATTCCACCAGACCCGCGGAAAAAGACAGCGACGCGCACAAGCCGATCGAGAACAAAGAGGACAAGGAAAAATCAAAGGAGGCCCTTGAAAACCGCACGTCCTTGCTGCTCGCATTGCAGGATATCTTCGGCATTGCAAACGATGAACAGCGGACGATGCGGGTCAAGCAGAAGTATTCGGAGATCGTGCGCTACCTGACCCTGCGCCAGTTCAAGTTCCTGCTGCGGGAACGACTGGTCCTCAGCCTGTCCAGGGAGGAAGCCAACGACAATCATCAGCCCCTGCCCGGCGGATTTCACGAGCGCCTGCTGAAGCAGTTGTTCTATCCCTTCTGGCGCATGAAGCAATGGGACCGTTGGTTGTATGACCAGTTGTCCAGGACGGCGTTCTGTTTCAGAGGATACGGGCAAGCCCTCTCCGGTCCGATACGCGGGGAAATGGATGAAGGGGTGCTCGCCATGTTCTATCGTGAGCTGAAGCGCCTGTGCGACGTCGCCAACAGCATCCGTCCGGATGAATTGGAGCGCCACTGGCCGCGGCGGCGCCATGAACGGGCCATGCTGCTACTGTTGCTGGCCGGGGACGGCGGCGCTTACACAGGTAGCGGCGCGGGCGATGTTGGTACCTCTGCCCCGGGCGTTCCGCCGCGGGAAGGCGCAGCCCGCGCCGGTGAAGCGGGCACCGAGCCCCGCGCCATGACAGGCGAGACAGGTACGCCCAGTTTCCTCCTGGGAGACCCGGAATTCACCCAATGGGCGCGCAAAACATTGGGCCAGCCCCTGAGCGGCGAAAACCTGGCGGAGCAGGTTTCAAACTTCCAGGATGTACTTATCCGCAAGCTGGGTCAGGGAGCCAAGGCCGCGGCTGTGGTTTCCGGGTATGTGGACGGTTTCCTTGACCGGCACCGCCGCTTCCTGTCTCGCTCCAGCGCCACCACCATGGCCAATCTGGCCATCGTCCTCAACGACCAGGCCGGAATGGAAGGCCCCTGTGACCGTCTGTTCCGACTCGCCGAGGAGCTGGATCCGGATGTCATGCGCATCACCCTGGCCCACGCGGACTTCCTGCTGGACGTACTCGCCGAACCGAGAAAGGTCGCCAATCTCAAGGCGACCGGTGCCTATCCGGGCGAAGCGGCCGTCCGGTCCAAGGTCGCGGAATTGATCGCGGCGGCAGAAGCGAGCAAGGAACCGGAACCAGCCTTCCGGGCCGCGGTATACGGCACGATACTCAATCTCGGCGATTCCCAGAAACGAACATCCGCCGAGACGCCACGCGACCTTGCCATGCAACTTATTGCCTCGCAGTCGGACAATCTGAAACGGCTCTGGCAGGAAGCCCCCGCCGCAGGCACCGCGCGACTGAGCAGCGCCTTCGACAAGATACTGGGCAGCCGAAACTCGGATGCCATCCGGAACAAGGGCCAGGCCCTGGCCGTGCTATGGGGCCTGGCAGACAGCCTCCGTCTGCCCAACTGGCCGATACGACGTTCGATAGCAAACAACTACGTGGGGGAAAGTACCAACAAGAGCCACCAGGAGATGCTGGGATTGCGCATCAACCGGGGGCTATTGACCGACCCGAGGATGCTTGCCGCACCCGGCGAAGAAGGAAGGACCGGGGCTATCTGGTCCCAGTCTGCCCTGGCCCTGGCTCGTTTGCTGAGCAAGACCCAGGCCCACCGTCTGCTGCTGGCCATCCTGATCGCACTGGCCTACGAGGCCAGAGGGAATACCGTCACTCGAGCCCAAGCCCTTTGGGCCACCCTGTTCCCCGACCAGGCATTCAGCATTGAAGCCATGGAAAGGAAATTGAATGCCGAGGACCAGGAACTTCTGGCACGCCTGCGCCCGGATCTGGGCAATATCGAGGTCGCCGAGGCGGCAGTGAACCGGGTATTCAGCGATACGGTCGGTGCACCCATCATCGTTTGGACCGAGTTGGCCGAGGCAGAACCCTGGGCCGAGACGGACAGGAAGGTTGTCGAGCACTACCTGGCGCAGGCCGCATCGAATGCCGGCCACACTGAAAACGGAGCCCAAAATGCCTGAAGCGCACACTCTCGACCGGGGAAAGATCTGTCTTCGCCTGGTCAATAACATTTCGGTCCGGGAAGGACGAAACATCCTGCTGGCGGGTCCCTGGGGAAGCGGCAAGACCACCCTGCTCGAGGCAATGAAAAGCAATGCCAACATCGCAGATGACTTTCACGTCATCTCGCATTCGCCCTGGAGAGCCGCCCAGCACACCGCCGACCCCGGCCTCGCCTTCCTGCAGACGCTGTCGGACGAGTTCCTCCGCTTGAGCGAGGACGACTGGAAAACCAGGGAATTGCCGGGAACCAAGAAAAAGCTCATCCAGTGGGGCATCAACATTACCAAGGCGGCAGCCAAGAACGTGCCGCTGATCGGCAACGCCCTGCCCGAACTGGTGGACATCCTGGCAGGTGCCGTGGATGAAGCAACTTCCACTGGCCAGATGGCCTACGACGACACCCGCAAACGGGTGAAAAAATTGCTCGCGAAGTTGCCCAAGAAGGGCCAACGTCTGCTGCTGGTGGTAGACGACCTGGACCGCTGCCGCCCCGAGGACGCGGTGCGGCTGCTGGATAGCCTCTATCACTTCTTCATGCCGACGGAACACGAGACGGACTGGCCGCTCACGAGCGTCTGGGCCGTGAACATGCCCATGCTGGAAGAGTTTCTGTTCCGGGAATACCGCGATCTGCCCAGTTTCGACTCGAGTGCCTACCTGGAGAAGATCTTCCACACTCGCATCAATGTCCCCCCCATCAGCAACCCGAAGGAGGAGGCGGTGCTGCTCTGGCAGGCGGACATGAAGGCAGGGCACCGCTACTTTGACCAGGCGAAGACCATCGCCGAAGCCCTGAATTATGCGACGCTGGGAAACCTGCGCCTGTACGGCAAGCTGCGGCAGCAGTGCCTGGCCTATTGGCAGGAGTGTCCCCGTCAGACGCCGGACCCGGTTCGGGAGGCGAAGCTACTCACTCTGGTGGTTGCCTTCCCTGGATTTCGGGAAAACATCGCCCTTTATCCCGGAATGTGGCCGGAATTCATCAACCGGCTGAATAGCGGCCAGCCGTATTCGCCCCAGATGGCGGAAAACCCGGCTTTTCGATATCTGCATGACCAATCCCTGCTGACATTGCTGCGGGAATTGCAGGTCGTCACTTTCGCCGACTCCCGATATGCCAGCAATGCCTCCCAGCAACGCCGGCTACAGGAAGACCTGAGGGGCTTGTTGAATTACGGGTTCTGACAGCTATCCCGCGTCTTGGTCCGATCCTATGCCAGCGCCTTCATCACTTCCTTGACCGCAGCCACGCGTTGGGCCAGGGTTTCCATGGGGCGCTTCAACTGGAGCTTGTCCTGGCCGGCGAGCTTGTAGTTCCGGTTCTTCTGGATCAGGCCGATGATCTTCATGGGCTCGATGGGTGGGTTGGGCACGAACTGGAAGGTGATCTGGACTTCCGTGGCGTCAATTTTTGCGATACCCAGGGGTTTGGCCAGGAGGCGCAGGCGGTGGGTCTCCAGCAGGGCCTGGGCGGCGGGCGGCAGGTCGCCGAAGCGGTCGTTCAGTTCCTCGCGCAGGGCGATAAGCTCGTCTTCCTTGTCGCAGTTGGCCAAGCGCTTGTAGAGGGTGAGACGCTCGTGCACGTCGCTGCAATAGTCGCTGGGCAACAGCGCCGGCACCCGCAGGTTGATTTCCGAGGTGATGCCCAGGGGCTGGGTCAGGTCCGGCTCCTCGCCCCGCTGCAAGGCCCGCACTGCCGTCTTCAGCATCTCTGAGTAGAGCGAGAAGCCGATCTCCTGGATTTCGCCGCTCTGGCTTTCCCCCAGCACCTCGCCGGTGCCGCGGATTTCCAGGTCGTGCATGGCGAGGAAGAAGCCGGAGCCCAGTTCCTCACCCATCTGGATCGCCTCCAGGCGCTTCACCGCCTGGGCCGAGGGCTTGGCATCCCGGTCCGTGAGCAGGTAAGCATAGGCCTGGTGGTGGGAACGCCCGACCCGGCCGCGCAACTGGTGCAACTGGGCCACGCCGAACTTGTCCGCCCGGTTGATGATGATGGTGTTGGCATGGGGGTTGTCAATGCCGGTCTCGATGATGGTGGTGCAAAGCAGGAGGTTATGCCGCTGCTGGGTGAATTCCTTCATCACCCGCTCCAGTTCCCGCTCAGGCAACTGGCCGTGGCCGACGATGATGCGCGCCTCGGGCAGCATCTCGGCGAGCCGCTCCCGCATGGATTCTATGGTCTCCACCTCGTTGTGCAGGAAATAGACCTGGCCGCCGCGCTTGAATTCCCGCAGCACCGCTTCCCTGACAGTACCCGCCGAATAGGGCGAGACGAAGGTCTTGATGGCCAGGCGCTTCTGCGGCGCCGTGGCGATGACGGAAAAGTCCCGCAGCCCCTCGATCGCCATGCCCAGGGTGCGGGGGATGGGCGTGGCGGTGAGCGTGAGCACATCCACCTCGGCGCGCAGGGCCTTCAGGGCCTCCTTCTGGCGCACGCCGAAGCGGTGTTCCTCGTCTATCACCACCAGGCCCAGGCGGGAGAAGCCCACGTCCTTCTGCAAGAGGCGATGGGTGCCGATGACGATGTCCAGCCTTCCGTCCGCCAGGTCCTTCAGCGCCTGCGCCTGCTCCTTGGCGGAGCGAAAGCGGGAGAGTTCGGCCAGGCGCACCGGCCAGTCGGCGAAACGGTCGGAGAAGGTCTGGAAGTGCTGCTCGGCGAGGAGCGTGGTGGGCGCCAACACCGCCACCTGTTTGCCGTCCAGCACGGCGACGCAGGCCGCGCGCAGGGCCACCTCGGTCTTGCCGAAGCCCACGTCGCCACACACCAGCCGGTCCATGGGCTTGCCCGATTGCATGTCCGAGACCACGGCGGCAATGGCCGCCTGCTGGTCCGGCGTCTCCTCGAAACCGAAGCCCTCGGCGAAGGCTTCCAGGTCGTGCAGCTTGAAGTTGAAACGGTGGCCCTGACGGGCGGCGCGCTGAGCATAGAGCGCCAGCAGCTCGGCGGCCGTATCCCGTACCTGCTGGGCCGCCTTCTTCTTCGCCTTCTCCCACTGGCCGCTGCCCAGCCGGTGCAGCTCCACCAGGTCCGGGTTGGCACCGCTGTAGCGGTTCACCTGCTGGAGCTGGGACACGGGCACGTAGAGCTTGTCGCCACCGGCGTACTCCAGGTGGATGAATTCCGTCTCCCCCTCCCCCAGGTCCATATGCACCAGGCCCAGGTAGCGACCTATGCCGTGCTGGAGATGCACCACCGGGTCGTTTACCTTGAGTTCCGTCAGATCCCTGAGCCAGCCTTCCACGCTGGCCTGGCGTACCTCGGACCGGCGGGAGCGCGGGCGGGCGGTGGCAGCATAAAGCTCGTTCTCGGTGACGAGTGCGACAGCGTTGTCGCCCAGCGCGAAACCGTCCGAGAGCGGCCCCACGCCCAGCATGAAGTGCTCCGGGGCGGCCAGGAAGGCGGCGAAATCCGGACAAGGGGCTGGATTCAGGCCATATTCCGCCAGGTATTGGGCGATCGTCTCGCGCCGACCGGGGGATTCGGCCAGGAGCAGGATGCGCCCCGGAAAGCTCGCGACGAATGCCTTCAGCTTGACGAGAGGATCGTCGCCCTTGCGCTCGACCGCCACCGACGGCACGGGCAGGGCCAGGGGATCGCCGGTGCCGACGCGGGAGAGCTGCAACCGGGGAAACGCCTTGAGCGTGAGGAAGAAGGCTTCGTCCTGGAGGAACAGTTCCTCGGGCGGCATGAGCGGCCGGGTGCGGTCGCCCCCCAGGAGCTTGTAGCGGCCCTTCGTGTCCTGCCAGAACTCATGGATGGCGCCCGGCACGTCGCCGTGCAGGCAGACCGTGGCGCCCCCGGGCAGGTAGTCGAAAAAGGTCGCCGTATGCTCGAAGAACAGGGGCAGGTAGTACTCGATGCCTGCCGAGGCGATGCCGTTGCCGATATCCTTGTAGAGCGGGGAGCGGGAGGGATCGCCCTCGAAGCTCTCCCGGTAACGGCTGCGAAAGCGTGCCCTCCCCTTCTCGTCCATGGGAAACTCCCGCGCCGGGAGCAGTCGAATCTCCGGCACCGGGTACACCGTGCGCTGGCTATCCACATCGAAGGTGCGGATGCTCTCGATCTCGTCATCGAAGAGATCCACTCGGAAGGGTAGCGCCGCGCCCATGGGAAAGAGGTCAATCAGTCCGCCGCGCACGCTGAACTCGCCCGGACTCAGGACTTGGGTCACATGGTTGTAGCCGGCATGGGTCATCTGGGCGCGCAGCTTCTCCACATCCAGGCGCTCGCCCTTCTTGAGAAAGAAGGTGTAGGCCGCCAGGTATTCCGTGGGTGCCAGGCGGTAGAGGGCCGTGGAGGCCGGCACCAGGGTCACATCCGCCTCGCCCCGGCTGATGTGGTAAAGGGTGGCAAGCCGTTCCGACACCAGATCCTGGTGCGGCGAAAAACCGTCGTAAGGCAGGGTTTCCCAGTCCGGCAGCAGGTGCACCTTCAATTGGGGCGCGATCCAGCCGATTTCTTCCTTCAGGCGCTGGGCATCCAGGGGGTTGGCCGTCACTACCGCCAATAGGCGACCCTGGCCGGCCAGTTGGGATAGAGCCAGGGCATCGGAAGAGCCGGCGAGCGCGGGCAGATCGAGGCGGTTGCCCGGTGCCGGAAGCCCGAGGCGCGTGAAGGCGGGGAATGGAACGAATGAGGATAAAGTCACGGCAGTGTCGAGCGGCGAAACAGGCCCTGCGGGGCGCGGGAAGCAGGCGATTATAGAGGATTCGTCCGCGCGCCACTTTGCCCACTTTCTCCAACGGCGGGCGACGAAGAGGTCTCAAGAAATCGCGACACCGGCCGATAACGCCAACTATCGGACAACAACGCCTGGGCGTTTGGGCGGATGGCACACGGGAACGGGCCGTACGGTTATACTTCTGCTTGCCGCATTGAATATCGTCCAGGGATACCAAAATGCACGTATTGATCGTAGATGACAACCCGGTAAACCGCTTGCTCCCCTCCGCCATTCTGCGCAAGGAGGGTTGCACCGTCGCGGAAGCGGCCAGCGGCGAGGATGCCCTCACCTACCTGGCGAAAGACAAGGTGGATTGCGTACTCCTGGATATCAGCATGCCCGGCTTGTCCGGCGAGGAAGTCTGCGAGCGCATACGTAAGGATCCCTCTCTCCTGGGCCTGCGGGTCATTGCCTACACGGCCCACGCCATGCCGGAGGAGAAGCAGCGCATCATGAGCGCCGGCTTTGATGATCTGCTCATCAAACCCATCTCCAGAGCCGGCCTCCTGGCCTCGCTCGGCCTGGGCCAGCCCTGAGACAGGCACACGGCCCCGAATAAACCTGGAAAAAGCACTTGATTCACCGCAGAGGCGCAGAGAAAACCAGAACTTGGCAGGTATCTCGGTCTCACCCGATGGGTGAAACAGAAACCCACCATAACGCTTTGTTTATTCTCCGCGCCTCCGCGTCTCTGCGGTTCAAACCGAGGTTTCCGGGATAAACCGGCCCCGTCCCCAACGGCGCCGGTTTTTTTGCGCCGAAAAGCAGGACACGAGGGACCAGCCCCCGACTCGTCAGCCCCGACTCGTCAGCCAGCCCAGGGCTGCGCTCTTCAAGCCCTCCGCTAGCGCGTCCATTTCCTCCACCTGAACCGCCGCTGCCGGCAGGTCACCCCGGCGCGCTTCGTTTTCCGCTTGCAGGGCGAGCTCCTGGAGCGGAGCGCAGGAAGCCGAGCCAGCCAGCCCTTTCAGGGTGTGCGCGGACCGGGAGGCCCCCTGCGCGTCGCCCGCCTTCACGAAGGCCCGGAGAATGCCTACTTCCGCCACGATGCCTTCCACCAGTTCGGGCAATACCGTGGCAACGATGTCCATGTCGTCTCCCAGGTTGCTCAGTATGGTCTGGGGATCGAAGAGATCGGGCGACCGCTGCGGCTCATCCTGAGCCGTCTCCGGAGAGCCTGCCCCGGGTGGAAGATGTCGCTCGTAGCCTCGTTGCAGCCAGTGCTGAACCATGTCCGCCAGTTTTGCCGGATTGATGGGCTTGGCCAGATATTCGTCCATGCCGGCGTTCAACACCTCTTCCCGGTCGCCTTCCATGGCGTTGGCGGTCATGGCGATGATCGGCACCCGGGCGTCCAGGACGCCCTGTCCTTCGCGCACCGCACGCGTGGCCTCGAAGCCATCCATGACCGGCATGCGGCAGTCCATGAACACCATGTCGTAGCGGTGTACCGACAAGGCATCCAGGGCCTGGCGGCCGTTGTCCGCCACGTCCACCTGGTGGCCAAACTTCTTTAGGAGCGTAACGGCCAGCTTCTGGTTGATGGGGTTGTCCTCCACCAGGAGGATGCGGGCGTGCAGGTCGGCTTCCCGCTGACTGTGCTGGGTGATGAGGGTCTTCGGCGAGGGCACGCCCTCCTCACCCGAGCAAAGGCCGAACAGGGTGCGCAGGCAGTTGCGCAGCAGCTTTTCCTTGACCGGCTTGGAAAGATAGGCGGCAAAGCCCATGTCGGCGAACCGGCTGGCGTCGCCCCGGGTGGCAACCGAGGTAAGCAGCACCAGCGGCATCTGTTGCGTGGCCGGGTCGTTCTTGAGCCGTTGCCCCAGTTCTTCTCCGTCCATGCGCGGCATCTGCATGTCCAGGATGGCGGCATCCACCTTCCGTTCCGCGGCTTGCTCGGCCGCCAGCAGGGCCAGGGCCTCCGCGCCCCCCGGCGCCAGCAGAGGCTCGCATTCCCAGGCGCGCAGGAGTATTTCCAGCAGCCGCCGCGCGGTGGCGTTGTCATCCACCACCAGGATACGCCGCCCCGCGAGCCCGACCGCCCTGGGCGCGAGGAGGTTGCCCGGTCCGGCCTGGAGTTCGAACGGCAGGTTCATCCAGAAGCAGGAGCCCTGCCCCGCCTCGCTGTCCACGCCGATTTCGCCCCCCATCAGTTCCACCAGCCGCTTGGTGATGGACAGTCCCAGCCCGGTACCACCGAATTGCCGGGTCGTGGAGCTGTCGGCCTGGGTGAAGGGGGAAAACAGGATGCCCAGTTTGTCCTGGGGAATCCCGATGCCCGTATCCTTGACCTCGACCCGGAGCCGAACCCGGCTGCTTGTTTCCTCCATGAGCCGGAACGAGAGGGATACCTCGCCGACGGAGGTGAACTTCACCGCGTTGCTCAGCAGGTTGAGCAGGATCTGGCGTACGCGCCCCGGATCGCCGCGCAGCAGGGAAGGCACCTCCGGCTCCACCAGGCAGGTGAGCTCGATTTCCTTCTCGGCAGCGCGCAAGGCCAGGATGTCGCCCACGTCGCTGACCAGGGCGCGCAGGTCGAAATCTATGATTTCGATGTCCAGCTTGCCGGCCTCGATCTTGGAAAAATCCAGAATGTCGTTGATGAGACCCAGAAGCGCCTGGGCGCTGTTCCGGACCGTTTCGGCGAATTCCGTCTGCTCGGGATCCAGTCGGGTGGCGAGAAGCAGTTCGGTCATGCCGATGACGCCGTTCATGGGCGTGCGAATTTCATGGCTCATGTTGGCCAGGAAGTCGCCCTTGGTCCGACTGGCGCTTTCCGCCGCTTCGCTCGCATTCTTCAGGTCGGTGATGTCAATGCGGAAACCGACGATCAGTCCGCTGGCGGTCTTGCGGTCCACGATGCGCAGCCAGCGGCCGTCGCCCGTCTGCTGTTCCAGCACGGCCATGCCGGCGTGATGGAAGGCCGTGCGTTCCGCCAGCCATTCATCCACCCGACCGATGGCGTCGGGATACATGCCCCGCTCCGCGCCCGTCCGGGCGATGTCCTCGAAGCGCTTGCCCGGCTGGAGAACGTCGGCGACCACCTTGTGCATCTCACGGTATTTCTCGTTGCAGAACAGCAGGGTGTCGTTCTGATCGTACATGACGAAAGCTTCGTCCACGGCCTCGATGGCGGTACGCAGCGTTTCCTCGCTGACCTGTAGCGCGGCAGCGGCGGAGGCCCGCTCCCGTTCGTGGGCCTCGTTCAGCGAGCGCGCCAGGGCGTTGATGGCGTCCACGATCTCCCCGGTCTCACCCCGCAAGGAAGGGATGGCATGGCCGAGATCGCCCTCCAGTTCCCGCAGGCCCAGCTTGATGACGTTTACGTCCCTGGTCAGGCGGGAAATGACGAAGTAGATGACCAGCAGGGCGAAGAGCAGCGCCGCCGAGGTGAAGCGATAGACCGTGGCTTTCATGTCGCCGACTTGCCGCTCGATGCTTTCCAGCAACTCGTTGGCCCAGATGTAACCGACCACCTGGCCGCCTTCCACGATGGGGGTCATGGCGTTCATGATGGGGCCGCGCACCAGCGCCCCACTCTCCACGGTGGCCACACCCTGCTCCATGACACGGCGTCCGGGGTGGTTGGGGCCGATGGCTACGCCCACCTTGTCCCCGTATTCCTTCCGCGGCCCGTAGGTGAGGATGGCGTCCAGTTCCCGGTCGTAGTACCCCACGCCCATGCCGGGAAAGGAGGTGGCCACGCTGTCCGTGTAATCCGCCAGGCGCCGATTCATGTAGGCGATGCGCCCGTTCCTGTCGGTGGCGTCCGGCGCGGACTTCATCAACCCGGCATACCCCCCCTGGTCACGCAGATGGTTCAACAGAAGCCGGGTGGCGCCCAGCAGGTGGTGCTGCTTTTCCGTCATCAGGGCATCCCGGCCGCTCAAGGTCAGGAAATACCCCGCGGCAATGATGGAAAGGCTGATGACCGGCATGACGATCAGCAAGAGCTGGACGCGCAGCGTCTTCGGCCAGAGGTTGAGCAGGGATTTCATCGCTCAGTGCCCGGTGCGTTCCGGAAGTTCCAGGGTGAATTCCGAACCCTGTCCGGGGGCGGAGGTCAGAGAAACCTGTCCGCCCATCATCTGGGCCAGTTCCCTGGCCAGCGCCAGGCCCAGCCCCGTACCGCCGCGGCTTCGGGTGGTAAAGGTCTCGGCCTGCCGGAACTTCTCGAATATCAGTTCGTGCTGTTCGGCCGGGATGCCGCAACCGGTATCCCGCACCCGGAAGAGGACGCGTTCCTGATGCGTACCGACCACCAGTTCGACCCGGCCCCGGTCCGTAAACTTCACCGCGTTGTTGAGCAGGTTGTTCAGTATCTGGCGCAACCGAACCGGGTCGGCATACAGGGTATCCGGCAGATCGTCGGCCAGGGACAAGCCCAGTGCCAGGTGCTTGGATTCAGCCTCCGCCCGGTGCAGGGCCGCGACGTCTTGCAGCAGGGGCCGCAGGGAAATGGATTCGGGCACCAGCTCCATGCGCCCGGCCTCGATCTTCGACAGGTCCAGAAGATCGTTCACCACTTTCAGGAGGTGCTGGCCGCTTTCCCGGATGGTGCGGGCGTATTGCCCGTGGCTTTCTTCCCTTGCCTCGCTTTCCAGAAGTTCCGAGAAACCCAGGATGCCATTCAGCGGCGTGCGCAGCTCGTGGGACACGCTGGCCAGGAACTCCGACTTGGTGCGGTTGGCCTCCTCGGCCTTTTGCCGAGCCTCGTCCAGTCGCTGGAAGGAGTCGGCAACGCTGTCCGCCATGATATTGAAGGAGCGCGCCAGATCGCCCATCTCGTCCCTGGAGCCGGCTTCCAGACGGTAGTTCATGTCGCCGCCTTCGAAGCGGTGGATGCCCGTGATCATGCGCGTGATGCGGGTGGTCAGGAAGTTGGCCATCAGGATGGCAATGAAGATCACCACCACGATCATGGCCAGGGTGGACCCGGCCAGGCCCCAGGCCGTGCCCTGAAGGCTGTCCTCGATGCCTGCCAGCATGCCCGCACGCTGACGCGTGAACTCCACGCCCTTGTCGTCAATCAGCTTGCCGATGCGCTTGCCGGAGTCAGTCGCCGCCTTGTGGAAGTCGTCCACGTTGGCGCCGATGGTGACGAAGCCGAAGCCCTGTTGGCTCTTGCCGTATTGGCCGGTGTAATAGGGAATGGCCGCGGCGGTGGTCAGCTTCCATAGCCCGCTGAAAAAAATGACGAAGGAACCCGAGCCGCCGTGATCGGTGAGGGCGTTCCAGCCCTCGCACTGGGGCGAGAAATTGAGGTAGCGGCAATCCAGGCCGACCGTGCCCGCCTTGACCAGTTCCTTGGCCGGCTTCTTCTTGAGGTTCTGGTCCCGGAAGGGTTCCACCTTGGCGAGGAACGGGTGGGAAGGCAACTTGCTCGCCTGCCATTCCTTGTACAGTTCCTCGTCCAGCCAGGGTGTCTCCTCCTGTCCGGTGCGAGGGTCATAGCCGACGATGAAGTAATCCCGCGGATGGGAAATGGAGCGGCTCCTGTAATCCCAGATGAAGGCGTAGTTGCCCTTGATGGCGTCCGCAATGGGCGTGTAGCGCTCGTCCGTGGGCATCAGGCGGTCGCTGAACTGGCGGATGTGATCGTGATCCAGGGCCAGGGTGACGTAGCCGGCCACCTTGCCGTCCTTCACCACCGGCGTGGCCCAGCGCACCAGGCCACGGAAGCGCTTGCCCAGCGGGTTCTCCGTACCGGCGTAGGCGGATTTCTCGGGCTCGAAGGGAACGCCTGCCTTGGCCGCCGCGGCCGGGGTATAGGGGCCGATTACCCGACTCGGCACATAGGCACCGATGACGTCGGAAACGTAGATCTGCCCGGGCTTGAGTTTTTTAAGCTCCGGCCAATAGGTCTCCGAGTGGACGAAGGTCTGGGCCTTGTCGGCCACGTTCATCAGCGCCTTGCTCGTGGCGTCCGAGGTGGTGACCTTCAGCTTCTCCCGACCGTCCAGGCCCACCAGGGTCATTTCCAGGAACAGCGGGCGCCGGTCTCGCCTGCCCAGGTATTCAGGGGCACGGACATGGAAGTCCCTGGAGTTGTCCTGGGACACCTTTCGGGTGACCTTGGCCTCCTGGCTGTGCACTTCCACCGGGATCCACGACTTCTTGTCGTCCGAGAGGCGGTAGGCGCCGTGCTGAAAGAGGTCGCGCCGACGGTGTTCCAGGAAGCGGCGGAAAGCGGCCTCGCTGGGCTCGGTCGTGGCCGCGGCCAGGATGTCCTCGTCGCGCTCATAGAGGAAGGTGGCGATCTGGCGCGCCGTTTCCGTGGTCAGGGATTCGATGGCTTCCCGGGAGCGCACGTCCAGGGCCCGGATGGCATCCTGGGTGGCGGAGTTTCCCACGCTGCGGATGGTGGCCAGCATGTTGTCGGCGATCTGGGTCGCCTCCTTCGCCACGCCTTGCCCCAGGGTCTGGGCGGCATGCCAGGCAAACCAGGCGAGCAACAGGAGCGGCAGCACCTTGATCAGGACGAAAATAACCACCAGCTTGCCGCGGATACCCTGCGGCAGCCAGCGGCGAATGAGGCCGTCTAGGTCTGTCATGACGCTCCCTTCAGAGATATTCCGGGGTTTACGGCAACAATCGTTACGACTTGACGGTCACCGTGAGCATGTTCGCGGGAGTGCGGGTGGAATCTTGATGGAAAGGGCAGCATTTTCCCGCTCATCAGAAGGCGCATCGAGGCTGCTCGGGCGATTCAAACCCGGCCAACGCAGCGGCTTCCCATATCCGAAAACTCATGCTCCCGACCCGGCCAAAACCCTATCCCCCTCCACCCCTCCCCGTCAAAGGAGAGGATTAATACATACCGTATACACACGACGGCCCCGCGCAATAATGCGCGCTGCCCCCGGCCCTCTCACCTATTGGGCCGCCTGTAGCGCCTTGGCAATTCGCTCCCGAATCCGGCGAGATTTTGACGCCTTGGCGATCTGGGCCAGGGTGGTGCCGTCCTTCATGGTGACGTCGGCCATGGCACCCGACGCCAGCAGCAGATCAATGACTGCCAACTGCCCGTTGGCGACCGCCTTGAGCAGGGGGGTAGTGCCGTCATTCGCCGCGATATTGGGGTCGGCGCCGCCCTTGAGCAGTTCCTCGACCGCCGCGACACGGCCTCGCGCCGCCGCCTGGAGCAAGGGCGTGATGCCGGAACGGCTGCTGGCGTTCACGGCGCCCCCTTCCAGCAAGAGCAGCCTGATCACCCGGGCATAGCCGTTGTAGGCCGCCCAATGCATGGGGGAATAGCCGCCCTTGTCCTCTGCCCGCACCTTCGCTCCGTGCAGGATCAGCCCCAACGCCAGGGCCTCCTTGCCATTGAACGATGCGATCATCAGCGGCGTCCAGTGCCTCGCGTCCCGGGTGTCCACGTCGAACCCGGCACTGATGAACAGCATGCAGAGTGAGTGATCACCGGCTTCCGCCGCCCGCGCGAAGCTCATGGTCGTGCGTGGAATGCCCAGTTGTTCAAGCTCGGCCACCGCCCGTTCGAACGCCCACAGGTCTGTATTCTTGACCGCGTTGTTTTCACGGATCGCGTCGTAGGCCACGCTCAGCGTGAAAATCTCGGCGGCAATGTCCGGGGCGAAACCCTTCCGATTCGGGCGAGCAGGGATCATGAGGTCGGTGAAGTACTCCATCATGGCTTCCGTGTCGTTCCACTGTTCCTCCATGCGCTTGATGACGTGCGGAAAGCACTCCGCCAACCGGCGTGGATACTTGTCCTCGTAGCCGGAAAAATAGGACAGTAGTGGTCGCGTATCAGCCATGGCGGCTCATCCCCCGAAACGGGTCCGGAAACCATATCGGCTCAGGATGTGGCATTGACCGCCCCTTCCGCCCAATCCATGGCTTCCGCCGAGGCGCTTTCCATGGCATCGAGCGGAATTCCCAACTTCTCGGCCAGACTGGCAACGTTCCCGGTGCGTCCTTTTTCCACCGAAATGGCCAGAGCGAGATGGAAGCCGAAGGGGCCGGTACCGTGCAGCAACACCTGCCGAATATCGGCGGAAAGATGCAGGCGTTCCACCACGGTTTCCATGGGCATGCCCAGCAGGGTATCCAGCAGGGAGAGCAGCCCGACGAGGAACAGCTCGTCACAACGGAAATTGCCGCTTCCCCGGCTGCCCACGAGTTCGAGGAAGCGCCCCCGGGACAGGGCAAGCTCCAGCAGCACTTCGTCCCGGGGAGACCCGGCACCGGTACGAAACATGGCGAGAGACAGCCAGCGGTACAGCTGGTCACGGCCCAGCACCATCATGGCCTGATCTATACCGGTTACCGGGCTGGCCAGGGCCAGCAACGGGGAATTTGCCATTCCGATCAGCTTTATCGCCACGCCCAAGTCCCGCTTGGCCACCTTGGCGATGTCCGGCAGATCCGCCCCCTTGCGCAGCAGGTTGAGCATCTCGAACACGACCATGCGGCTAGGGCTGAGCTCGCCCGATTGCTGCTCTTCGTCCGGACTGGTCGTGAATGGCCCCAGGCAATAGGCGGCGCCCAGCGACACACAGAGCCGGCGTTCGGGCCAGCTAGCGACGTTTTCAACCAGGATTTCCAGCCGCGGAAACGCCTGCTTCAAGCCAGACAGCAACTGCTCGAACCTGGCGATGGTATAGGCGGAAAAATCCAGCAGCGCCAGGTCCACGTATTCCCCGATCCATTCGTTTTTCAGGTCGGCCCCGTCCACGCCCACGCGGGCCCCTTGGGCTCGAATCGCGGCCGAGACCTCGCGCCAGGCCCCCGGCGCCAGGGAGCGTCCGGGCAGATCGAGCAGAACGACGGTTTTCGGGCCCATCAAGGGCCGGAAGTCCTGGATCGTCCAATGCAGGGCGGGCAAAAACAGGAGTGCCATGCGCCGTTCCGCGAAGGACGCAACGTTGGCGGTACGCAGCGCCTCAAGAGTGGCTCGCCCGTCGGGCAGGTCGTTGGCATCGGGCCGGCGCACCGTGAACCGGTAGCCGCATATTCTCGTCGCCGTATCAATGATTTCGTCGCGTTGAACGAGAATCGGCGTCGCCACACGCACAGGCGCGGTGAATAGCGGTCCCAGAGGGTCCGGGACCGAGGCGCTGGAAACCGGCTGATCGTCCTTGGCTAGGGCCTTTTTCCCGAAGAGTCGCCTGAGAAAACCAAACATACCAACCCGTCTCCGATACCTGATATCGCGTCAGTTAAACCCCCGGAGGGCAGCACGCAATGCCAGCCCTTTGTCCTCGGCGGAGATCGGTTTAACGGCAGGGGAAAGGATATCTTGAGGTCGGCGCGGGAGCCGGTCGCGGCCCTAGCGTCGCAGGCCCGCCATGGTCCGTCGGGCAAAACAAAGGTCTTCCCAGGCCTTGGACTTGTCCGGCAGGTTGCGCAGGAGATAGGCGGGGTGGTAGGTGACGATGAGGGGAATACCCCGGAAGTCGAGCAATCGCCCCCGCACCGCGCCGATCTTCACCTCGGTGCCCAGAAGAGTCTGGGCCGCGGGACGTCCCAGCGCGACGATCAACCTTGGCCGGATGAGCGCGATTTGCCTTTCCAGGAACGGAAAGCAGGCCGCCGCTTCATCCACCTCGGGCGTTCGATTGCCCGGCGGACGACATTTCACCGCATTGGCGATATAGACGTTATCACCCCGTCGCAGATGAATGGCGGCGAGCATGGCGTCCAGCAGTTTTCCAGCCACGCCGACGAAGGGCTCGCCCCGCTCGTCCTCATCCGCCCCCGGCCCCTCCCCCACGAACAGCCAGTCTGCCTGCCGGTCCCCGACTCCGAACACTGCTTGCCGGCGCTGTTTGCACAAGCCGCAGGCCTGGCATTCGGCAACCGACTGCTGCAAGGCATCCCAGTCCATGCCGGCCAGTTCCCCGGGCGTGGCCGCCGATGGGGCGATATCGGCCGGGACGGCCGAATGAACCAACCTCGCCCCCCTTGCCTCCGGGGAATAGGGACCGGGATCGGGCTCCCGCGCCACCGGCTTTGGCGCATTCCGGGGCGCGGCAGGCGCTGCCGGGTCCGCCTGGACCGGCGGCGCAGGCTGCTCAGGCTGAACCTCCTCCGCAACCCGCAGCTTCCACAGGGGAGCGAGGCCCATTTCCCGCAGAGTGCTTTCGGTCCTCCGGCTCACGACAACTCCCGCCTCATGACCACGGCGTCCTCCCGACCTTGATGCGCCGGATAATAGCCCCGGCGCCGGCCGACCTCCGAGAAACCCGTGCCACGATAAAGGGCGAGGCCCGCCTGGTTGGACGCACGTACTTCCAGAAACATGGTTCTGGCGCCCGCCTGCCGGGCTCGGCCCAGCAGGAAATCCAGGAGCGCGCAGCCCAGCCCCTGTCGCTGCCAGGCCTTGAGAACGGCGATATCCAGCAACTCCACTTCATCCAGCGCCTGCATCACGACAGCGTAGCCAGCCAGTTCTCCGGATACGCAGGCAATCCAGGCCTCGTGGCCCGCCGCCAGGCTGTCCGCGAACTGCTTGCGGCGCCAGGGAAAAGCATGCAAGTCGGCTTCGGCGGCAGCCACCGAGTCCAGGTGTCGTTCCGCCATGGCGCCGAACTCCAGTACCCCATTCACGACTTGCCGCCCCTTGCCAGGCGCTCGGCCGTGGTGAGGGCCACCTTTTGCCGCACGTAGGCTGGCTGCGCCTCGAACGGATCCAGGCCCGGGCGGAATTCCAGGCGGGCCGCGGCCAGTTGGGCCACGGCAAGCGCGTCCGGTACCGCCGCCGCATCAAACCCCGTCAGGTCCGGCCCCAGGCGCCTCAAGAGCGCCTCGCCGTAGGCCGAAAATCCGGAGCCGCAGCCGAACCAGCCGTCGCCCTCGGGCCGGGCGACCGATTCCGCGGGCGCCACACCCGGTGCGAGCACTTCCTGCACCTCCTGGCCATTGACCACGTAGGCGGCGAAATAGACCTCGTTCATGCGCGCATCCAGGGCCGCATAAATCCGCGGCTTGCCTGAGCCCCAGGCGAGCGCCTCCAGGCTGCCCACTCCCAATACCGGCAGTCCGGCACCGAAGGCCAATCCCTGCGCCACGCCGCAGGCCAGACGCAAACCCGTGAACGCCCCGGGACCGGAACCGTAGGCGATGGCATCCAGGGCAGGGAGAGCCAGGCCGCCTTCGGCCAGCAGTTCCCGGATCAGGGGCAGGATGAATTCGGAATGGCCGTTGCTGGACGGCACCGACCTCTGCCTCGCGACCCCGTCCACCAGAAGGGCGACGGAGCAGGTCTCGGTGGAGGTTTCAAGGGCGAGAATGCGCTTGCTGAGGGGGGTTCGGGCAGACATGCCGCAATTCTACCGGAGGGAAAGGCCGCGTGCCTCCAGGCCTCGCGTTCGTACTGCTCGCTACAATTTCTTCCCGGGCGATCAGGGGCCGGGAGGCGCCTTGTGCAACCTGTCCCGGAGATAAACATTACGACTGGCGTCCGAGATATCCGCCCGCAAGCGACGCCGCTCTTCCGGGGTCATGCGCCCCCGCATGCGGCTATCTCCCGCTTCCTGAGGGGCGGCGGGTGCGGCCTGGGAAACCGCGGACGCAATCCCGGGGTCGGGCACATCACTCGAGCGCGGCGGGCGCCGCATACTTTCCGCATGGACACAGGACGAACCCAGTCCCAGGCCCAGCAGCAATGTGGCACCCACCAATCGAACCATGCCATTCACAGATATGTCTCCAAGCGCGAGTCGTGCGTCCCGATCAGTCGGTATGTAGGGCTTGATCCTACTTGCCGGACGTAAGCTTACTATTAGAATGGTTGTCCAGAGTGTAATCAATTTTTTCCGCCGCTTGCCTACAGCCTCCGTTTTCCTCGCCGCACCGGGTATTCCCTGCAAACTGTTACGAATAAGCGCGCCGGATGTCTGGCATGCGGGCAGCTTTGCCGTTAGGATGCGCCCATGCCGGCAACACGCCGAGCACTCCATCAACCCATTCATGCCATACCCATCATGAGTACGCCAAAACACAAGATTCTGGTGGTGGACGACGACCATCGCCTGCGGGAACTTCTGCACCGTTACCTGAATGACCAGGGCTTTTCCGTCAAGGTTGTGGAGGGGTCCGAAGGCATGGATCGGGCCATGGAGCGCGAGAACTACGACCTTCTCGTGCTGGACCTGATGATGCCGGGAGAAGACGGCCTGTCCATCTGCCGCCGACTGCGGGGCGCCAAGTCCGAGCAGCCCATCATCATGCTGACTGCCAAGGGTGACGACGTGGATCGCATCGTCGGCCTGGAGATGGGCGCGGACGACTATCTGTCCAAACCGTTCAACCCCAGGGAGTTGGTGGCTCGCATCCATGCGGTACTGCGTCGGCGCGCGCCCGCCGCGCCGCCGGGGGCTCCGGCCGAGGACGAAGAGGTCATTTCCTTCGGCAATCTGTGCCTGAACCTGGGTACCCGTACCATGAGCCGCGCCGGCAATTCCGTGCCCCTGACCACCGGGGAATTCGCCGTGCTCAAGGCTCTGGTCAAGCATCCACGCCAACCCCTGTCCCGGGACAAGCTGATGGAACTGGCTCGAGGCCGGGAATACGAGGTTTTCGATCGCAGCATTGACGTGCAGATATCCCGCCTGCGCAAGATGGTCGAGGAAGATCCGACCCATCCCCGCTACATCCAGACGGTCTGGGGCTTCGGCTACGTCTTCGTGCCGGACGGCACCAAACAATAAGAGTTCCTGATTAGCAAGATGACTCAGCCAGCCGATTTGCACGGTCTCTCCCCCCTTCAAGGGGGGAGCTGGAGGGGGGACGGGGGTGCTTCCCACAACCCCATCCCTTCCCCAGCCCTCCCCTTGAAGGGGAGGGAGCTTCGGGCTGAGTTTGCTTGCTAATCAGGTAAGAGTTTGAGTCTCCCACCAGTGTTCTGAGTCGGCGGGTATCGCATGACCCTTCTGCCCCGCACCCTGCTCTGGCGCACCTTCCTGCTCCTGGCCTTGCTCATGGTGCTGTCCGTGTGGGCCTGGTTCAGGATCTACGCCTTCTACGAGCATGAACCCCGTGCCCGGGCGGCGGCACAGATCGTGGCCAGCGCGGTCAATCTCACCCGCGCCGCGCTGATCAACGCCGCACCGGAAAAGCGCCTCCCGCTGCTGTTGGATATCTCCGTGCAGGAGGGCATCAAGCTCTACCCGGCGGAAGACGACGAGGTGCTCAAGCCCCTGCCCAACCTGGGCATGTTTCCCTACCTGGCACCGGAACTCCGGGCACGGCTGGGGGATCAGACGCGCATCGCCATCGAACGCAACGGCCTTCCCGGTTTATGGGTCAGTTTCTACATAGATGAAGACGAGTACTGGGTGCGCCTGCCTCGGGATCGCTTCGATCGGGTGGTGCCCGCGGAGTGGCTGGGCTGGGCCGCGGCGACCCTGCTGTTGTCGCTGCTCGGCGCCTATTTCGTGGTCCTGTCCATCGCCCGCCCCTTGAAGGGGCTGGCCGAGGCGGCCCGAGCCATCGGTCGCGGCGAGCGGCCGGCACCGCTGCCCGAAGTTGGCCTGGTGGAGCTGGTCACCGTGGCCCACGCCTTCAACCAGATGAGCCACGACCTTGCCCAGCTCGATGCGGACCGGGCCCTGATCCTGGCCGGCGTCTCCCACGACCTGCGCACCCCGCTGGCGCGCCTGAGGCTGGGCATGGAGATGATGGCGGGCGATGAAGCCATGCGCGAGGGCCTGGTGCAGGATGTGGAGGACATGGATCGCATCATCGGCCAGTTCCTGGATTTCGCCCGGGAGACCTCGGGCGAAGCCATGGGCGAGACCGATCTCGCCGCCCTGGTCCTGGACGTGGCGGAGAGCTACATCCGGCGCGGCGCGCCTCTGGATTCCGATGTCCCCGAAGACCCGCCCCTGCCGCCCATGCAACTGCGACCCATGGCCCTGCGCCGGGCGCTGTCCAACCTGGTGGAAAACGCCTTGCGCTACGCCGGATCGGGCACCATCACCCTGCACCTGTCCCGGTCCGGGGCGCAGGTATTTCTCGAGGTGCTGGATGAGGGACCGGGCATCCCGCCGGAAGAGACCGAGCGCATCAAGCGGCCTTTCGCCCGTCTGGAATCGGCCCGCAGCAATGCCGCGGGCGCCGGCCTCGGTCTGGCCATCGTGGACCGGGTGGCACGAGCCCACGGCGGGGTACTGCAACTTCTGCCGCGGCCGGAAGTGGATGGCCGGCAGGGACTGGCGGCACGCATTGTGTTACCTTTTAGCCCCCCCACAGCCCCCCCTCGCAACACCGGCCCCGAGTCATGAGTCCCGAATCCCCTGCCACACCCTACCTGCTGATAGGCGGCGAGCCGACCGTGCGCGCCCTGGTGAAACGCTTCTATCAGCTCATGGACGAATTGCCCGAAGCCTGGGAAATCAGGAAGCTGCACCCCCAGGATCTCTCCGGCTCCGAGGAAAAGCTTTACCTCTATCTCACCGGCTGGCTGGGCGGGCCCCAGCTCTACGTGGAACGCCACGGCCACCCCAGGCTGCGCTCCCGCCACCTGCCCTTCCCGGTGGACAGCCGGGCCCGGGACCAGTGGATGCTGTGCATGCGGATGGCGCTGGAGGAAAACGTGGCCGACGAGGGAATACGGGCCAAACTCGCCCAGTCCCTGCAGGACCTGGCTGACTTCATGCGCAACATGCCGGACGCGCCCGCAGCCTGAACCTCAGCTTGCCAGGAGTGCGGGCATCAGCCCGCGCAGGGCGTTGGACAGGTAGAACGCCTCGGCCTTATTCAAGTCTTCAAGGGTCAGGACGCGCTCCTCCGCCCGGCCCTCTTCCAGAAGCTTTCGGCGCATCACCCCGTCCAGCAGGCCGCAGGCGAGCGGCGGCGTGTACAGGCGCCCGTTCAACTGCAGGAACAGGTTGCTGCGGGCGCCCTCGCACAGTTCGCCCCGCTCGTTCAGGTACAGGAAATCGAACAGGCCGGCGGGAAGCGATGCCAGGTCGGCATCGTACAAACCGCGGGCGGTGGTCTTGTGGCGCAGGAGCAGATCGCCCGAATCCAGCCGCCTTTGTGCAAGCGCGGCGCCCACGGGGCCTTCCTGCCCGGCGGGCAGGGGCGAAGACGCAAGCTCCACCGCCCCGTCCCAGGACAGCAGCAGCCGCACCCGGTACGAGCCCGGGGAGTCCATGCCCGCGGCGCAGGCCTGGAGTCGCCGCCTGACTTCCGCCTCGTGCCAGCGAAAACCGAAACAGGCCCCCGACGCGCCCAGGCGGCGCATGTGCCACTCCAGCAAGGGGTAGGGCTCGGCGGCACCCGATTCCAGGCGCAGGGTCTCGATCAGCCGGAAGGGCGCGGGCAGATCCGTGAGAAAACGCGCCTTGGCTTCGCATTCCCGTCGCTCGGAAGCCGCATCGGAATCCGTGACGATGCCCGCACCTATGCCCAGCCGGCCCACCCCGCCCTCCTCCAGCACCAGGGTCCGGATGGCCACGTTGCACACGAAATCCCCACTCGGCGCGAACCAGCCCAGCGCCCCGGTATATAAGCCGCGCGGCTCGGCTTCCAGCTCCCGGATGATCTCCATGGCCCGGAGCTTGGGCGCGCCGGTGATGGAGCCGCAGGGAAATAGCGCGCGGAAGATGTCGTGCAACGACGGGTCGGCGATGTCGGCGGACACGTCGGACACCATCTGGAACACCGTGGGATAGCTCTCCACCCGGCACAGGCCGTCCACCCGCACGCTGCCGGGCCGCGCCAGCCGCCCCAGGTCGTTCCGGATGAGGTCCACGATCATGACGTTCTCGGCGCGGTCCTTGTCCGAGGCGGCGAGCCCTGCCGCCAGGGCCGCATCTTCCGTCGGGCTCGCGCCCCGCCGTGCGGTGCCCTTCATGGGGCGGGAGACAAGGTGACGGCCCCGGCGTTCCAGGAACAGTTCCGGCGAGAGGGAAAGGGCCGTCAGGCCCGGCAAGGCCAGGCAGGCGCCGTAGCGCACCGGCTGGGTTTGACGCAGGCGCTCATAGAGGGCCAGCGGATGGCCGTAGGTCCGGAAATCCAGCCCGTAGGTGAAATTGACCTGGTAGCAGTCGCCCGCCGCGATGTAGTCCCGGATGCGGCCGATGGCCCGGGCAAACGCCTGCTCGGACAGACTCTCCCGCACCTGGGCGATGCCGGCAACGCGGGCCGCCTCGGCAAGCTGCGCGATCCGGCCGCTGATGAAGGCATCGGCCTGCTCACGATCGAGGCATTCGCGGGACGGGAAAATCCAGGCCCTGAGCCGGCCCTGATCGGCGACCCGGGGCGCCAGACGCGGCTCGAACCAGTAGCCGGCCTCGAAGTCGGCTGCCAGGATGGCCCAGCGCCCTTCCCGGGTGGCGGACTCCAGGGCGGAAAAAAAGGCGTCCATGCCTTCGGCTTCGAGGCAGGAGAGGCACTCGCACGCCCCACGGAAAAGCAGCGCGCCCGCATCGCCCAGGGTATCCTCGAACAGGGCGAAGCTCTCGCCTGTAGGCTGGGCAATCAAATCTGAAAAAACAGTTTGAACCGCGGAGGCGCAGAGGTACAGAGGAAAAGCGATACCTTGCAACCTGGCCTTGACTCACCCGCTGGTTCAATAGCCCTCTTTATTATTCCGGGTTTTCTCGGCGCCTCTGCGCCTCTGCGGTGTATAAGCATTACTTCCCCTTCACCGCATGAATGGAAGGCAGGTTGCGCCAGGCGCCGCTCACGTCCATGCCGTAGCCGAAGACGTAACGGTTGGGCAGCTTCAGACCGACGAAATCGGCGGCGATGGGCTTTTCCCGGCCGAGTTCCTTCTCCGCCAGCACCGCCGTATAGCAGGCGGCGGCGCCCCGCTTCATCAGGCGTTCCTTGATCGCGGCCAGGGTGATGCCTTCGTCCAGGATGTCGTCCAGGACCAGCACCGTGCGTCCCGCCACGGAATGGCGCGGCTCCACGAGCCAGTTCAGCGTCCCGCCGGTCGTGGCGGCACCGTAGCGGGTCACGTGCAGGTAATCAAGTTCCAGGGGAAAGGTCAGGCGCGGCAGCAGGTTGCCCGTGAATACCACCGCGCCGCCCATGACGCACAGCACCACGGGATGCCGCTCCGAGAGCGCGGCGCCGATGTCTCCGGCGAGACGGTCGACGGCGGCTGCCACGTCGTCCGCCGACCAGATCAGGTCCGAGGACTCCAGGATATCCTGCGCTTCATTTTTGCTGAGCATGGCGAGGCGACTTTCAGAGGTCCAGGGATTTGAGATAACGCTCGAAGGCCTCCGCCACCTCCGGGTGCTTGCGACCGTAGGCGATGGTGGCCTGGAGATAACCCAGCTTGGAGCCGCAGTCATAACGGGTGCCGGTAAACGGATAGGCCAGCACCGCCTCCTCCGCCAGGAGGGAGGAGATGGCGTCCGTCAGCTGGATTTCGCCCCCGGCCCCCGGCTGGATGCGCCTCAGGTGATCGAAGATGCGCGGCGTCAGGATGTAGCGCCCGACCACCGCCAGATTGGACGGTGCCTTCTCGGGAGAGGGTTTCTCGACGATGGCCGTGATGCGCTGAATGCCGCCGCAGGGGCCCTCGGTCGCGACGATGCCGTACTGGCGCGTCTCGGCCTGGGGTACGGTCTGCACGCCCAGCACGGAACAACGGTTGTAGTTGAACACGTCCACCATCTGGCGCATGACCGGCGGCTCACCGTCTATCAGGTCATCCGCCAGCATCACGGCGAAAGGCTGGCCGCCCGCCACCGGCTCGGCGCACAGCACCGCGTGCCCCAGGCCCAGGGCCTCGGCCTGGCGGATGTAGATGCAGTTGATGTGCCGGGGCACGGTTTCCCGCACGATCTTCAGCAGCTCGTCCTTGCCCCGCTCCTCCAGTTCCGCTTCCAGCTCGTAGTTCTTGTCGAAGTGGTCCTCGATGGCGCGCTTGGAGCGGCCGGTGATGAACACCATGTCCGTGATGCCCGCCGCCACCGCCTCCTCCACCGCATACTGGATCAGGGGCTTGTCCACCACCGGCATCATTTCCTTGGGACTGGCCTTGGTGGCCGGCAGGAAGCGGCTGCCCAGGCCCGCCACGGGGAATACCGCCTTCGTAACTTTCTGCATGATGATCTCGTTGTAAGTGTTTATTCTGAAAGCAACTGATTAAGGGCGTCCTCGTCCAGGACGGTGATGCCGAGCGCCAGGGCCTTGTCCAGCTTCGATCCCGCCTCCGCGCCCGCCACCAGGAAATCGGTCTTCTTCGACACCGAGCCCGCGACCTTGCCCCCCGATTGCTCGATCAGGGCCTTGGCCTCGTCCCGGGACAAGGTCGGCAGCGTGCCGGTGAGTACCAGGGTCTTGCCGAGCAGGGGACCGGCGACCGGGGCGCTCGGCGCCAGGTCCGGCCAATGCACCCCCGCCTGCCGCAGGGCCTCGACCACCTGAACATTGTGTTCTTCGAGGAAGAACTGACGGATGCTGGCGGCGACGACCGGACCCACGTCCGGCACGCGCTGCAAGGCTTCCTCATCGGCCGCCAGGAGCGCCTCCAGCTTGCCGAAATGCCGCGCCAGATCCTTCGCCGTGGCCTCGCCCACGTTGCGAATGCCAAGGGAATAGACGAAGCGGGCCAGGGTGGTGTCCTTGCTCCGTTCAATGGCCGCCCTGAGATTCTCTGCCGACTTTTGCCCCATGCGTTCCAGACCAGCCAGGCACGCCTCATCCAGGGAGTAGAGATCGGCGGGGCTCTTCACCAGACCCAGGTCCACCAGCTGATCCAGCAGCTTGTCACCCAGGCCCTCGATGTCCATGGCGCGGCGCGAGGCGAAATGCCACAGCGCCTGCTTGCGCTGCGCCGGACAGAACAGGCCGCCGGTGCAGCGCGCCACCGCCTCGTCCTCGCCGCGCACCACATGGGAGCCGCACACCGGGCAGACCGGATATTCCTTCAACAGATCGAAGCGAGAAACTTCTTCCTTTCTTGCAATCGGGCCGACGACCTCCGGAATCACATCTCCCGCGCGCCGGACGATGACGAAATCGCCGACGCGCACGTCCTTGCGGTCAATTTCGTCCTGGTTGTGCAGGGTGGCGTTGGTGACGGTGACGCCGCCGACGAACACGGGTTCCAGGCGTGCCACGGGAGTGAGCGCCCCGGTTCGCCCCACCTGCACCTCTATGCCCAGCAGTCGGGTCACGGCCTCCTCGGCCGGGTACTTGTGAGCCACGGCCCAGCGCGGCTCGCGGGTGACGAAGCCCAGTTGCCTTTGCAGATCCAGCCGGTCGACCTTATACACCACCCCGTCAATATCATAGGGAAGCGACGGGCGCAGCGTGGCGATGCGTTCGTGGAAGGCCGCCAGAGCCTCGGGGCCCGCCACCCGCGCCCGATGTTCACAGACCGGCAAGCCGGCCCTGGCGAGCTCATTGAGCACGTCCCAGTGGCTGGGCGGCAGAGCCCAGCCGACCACTTCTCCCAACCCATAGGCAAAGAAGGACAGGGGCCGCCTGGCCGCGATGGCGGGATCCAACTGACGCACCGCCCCGGCGGCGGCATTGCGCGGGTTGACGAAGGTCTTCCCCCCCGTCTCGGCCTGCCGAGCGTTCAGTGCATCGAAATCGTCCCGGCGCATGTAGATCTCGCCGCGAACCTCCAGCACGGCCGGCGCCAATCCGGAAAGCCGCAGGGGAATCTGGCGCATGGTGCGGATGTTGTGGGTCACGTCCTCGCCGGTTTCACCGTCACCCCGGGTGGCCGCCCTGACCAGGGCACCCTGCTCATACCTCAGGCTGATGGCCAGGCCGTCAAACTTGAGTTCGGCCCCATACTCGATCGGGGCATCCTCGGCACCAAGGCCCAGCGCGTTGCGCACCCGGGCATCGAAGGCAAGCGCACCGGCGGCCGTGATGTCCGTCTCGGTGCGGATGGAGAGCATGGGCACGGCGTGCCGCACCGGGTGCAGTTCCGGTACCGGCGCCCCGCCTACCCTCTGGGTGGGAGAATCCGGCGTCAGGAGTTCCGGGTGTTCGGCTTCGAGTTCCTGCAATGCCCGGAACAGGCGGTCATACTCGGCGTCCGGCACCGTGGGCGCATCGAGCACGTAATAGGCATGATTGTGACGCTCGAGCTCCGAGCGTAGGCCGGCCGCGCGTTCGGCAGGGGAGTCGCCCAGCGGACTCATCTGATTCAGGAAAAGAGCCTCAAGGCGATGGGGGAACCCGGGACGATGCCCCGTTGAGTCATGGCCTGCTGGAATTCCCCGACCTTGCCCCGGATCAGCGCCACGGAGCGCTCATCCAGCGGCGCACCGTTGTCATCCACCACCGTGCCGCCCAGGGACGACGCGAGCTGGCTCGCCACCAGGAACATGCGGTTGAAGACGCCCACGCCGTCGGCAACCCGCGGCACATCCAGGCTGAGGGTCACACCGGCCGAGGTCAGGGCCTTCATGTTCTCGGCGGCGAAGGGCTGGCCATCCCGGTTGGAGAGCGTAAACAGGGTACGTTCCAGGTCGTCCCGCACGTGAAAGGCGCCGTCGCCCAGGAGCGAAAGCCCGGCCGCCTCCGCCATGCCCCGGAGCTTGGTTCCCGGGAAGCCGCCGCCGTCCTTGCTCACCACGTTGATGCCGATCTGCACATCCACCGCGGCGCAGAACTGGTCCAGTTCCAGCGCCCTGGGCAGCATGTCGCGCATGGGCGGCACCTCCACCAACGCCTGAAAACGGTCTGCCAGCTGGGTCAGGCCACGCAGGAAACCCTGCAACTCGGACTCGGACACGGGGCCGCGCCGATCCACCAGTTGCAGGGCCACGCCATACCGGCGGTAGCGCCCGGTGCTATGGCCGCTCAGAACATCCCAATCCCCCTTCTTCTCGTTCAGTCCGAACCAGAGCACCACGCGGGCCAGTCGCGGCAGGGCGTCCTGCTGGGCCGGCCAGAAGAGCGAGCCGGCTACCGGTTCCGAGCAATCCAGGTGAATGATCCAGTCCACCCGCTCATCCAGCAGAGCCAGGGGCGGCGACTGTAGATCGCCGGCGGGCGAGCACTGCGGCGCGTCCTGGTTCGACTCACCGGGCGTAGCCTGTTCCGCGGCCGGCACGCCGGGAACGCTCACGGCGGCGGGCGGCGGCGCGGGGCGCAGGATCGTCCGGACCGGCTTCTCCGCCGACTGCAACGGTTCGTCACCGGTTTCGTCCAGCAGCACATCCGGATGCTCGGACTTGAAAATCTTTTCCGCCATGCGCTTGTGGCGGCCTTCCTGCCACTTATTGACGGCGAAGATCCCGACCACCACCGCCACACCGGCGGCGATCAGTCCCGCCTGAAGTTCATTGATTACCATCTGATCTCCTGATTACCGCCGGCTTCGTCATGCCGCTTCTTCCCTAAGCTTCAGCGCCTCTTCCAGGTCCACCTCCACGATGCGGGAGACGCCGGATTCCTGCATGGTCACGCCCACCAGTTGCTGCGCCATTTCCATGGTGATCTTGCTGTGGCTGATGAACAGGAACTGGGTATGCTCCGACATGCGCCGCACCATGGTACAGAACCGCTCCGTATTCGAATCATCCAGGGGCGCATCCACCTCGTCCAGGAGACAGAACGGCGCTGGATTCAACTGAAATAGCGAGAATACCAGAGCAATGGCCGTGAGTGCCTTTTCCCCGCCTGAAAGCAGGTGAATGGTGCTGTTTTTCTTGCCCGGCGGCCGGGCCATGACCTGTATGCCGGCGTCCAGTATCTCGTCGCCGGTCAGGATCAGGCGCGCCTCGCCGCCGGCGAAGAGTTGCGGGAACAGGTTGCCGAAGTGGCCATTCACCCGGTCGTAGGTGCCCTGAAGCTGATCCCGGGTCTCCCGGTCCATGCGCCGGATGGCGTCCTCCAGGGTGGCGATGGCCTGGTTCAGGTCCAGGGATTGTTCGTCCAGGTAGCTCTTGCGCTTCCTCGCCCCCGCCACCTCCTCCAGGGCCGCCAGGTTGACGGCGCCCAGGCCGGCGATGGCTTCGGCCAGGCGCCGGATTTCCCCGTTCAGCCGGGATTCCCGGAGGGGCTTTCCTTCCGCCTCCAGCCAGCTTCCAAGCATCGCCTCGTCCGCCCCGATCTCGGCCAGGCGTTCTTCGCACTGTTCCTCCGCGAGCCGGAGCGCCTGCTCCTTCAGGCGCAGCTCCCCCATGCCCTCTCTCAGCGGCCCCAGCCCCTGCTCCGTCCTGAGCCTGTCCTCGTCCTGTTGCCGCAGCAGAGCGGAGGCCTCCTCCAGGGCCGAGCGCAGGGCAGACAGGGCCTTCTCCCTGCCGGCGCGAATCTCCAGGGCGCCCTGCAGGGCCGACTCCAGCGCCGATGTAGCCAGTTCCTCCAGTTCCGTTTCCTTCTCCGCCCGCTCGGCACCTATGCGTTCCAGTTGCAGGGTCGCCTGCTGACCGCTGCGCTCCAGATCCTCCAGGTGGCGCTCGCCCTCCCGTCGCGCAAACCGGGCCTCCTGCGCCTCCCGTCCCGCCGCCTGTTCGGCCATCCGCGCCGACCGCAGGCGATCTTCCGCCTCCCGCCGCGCATCAGAGGCCATCTCCAGCCGATCATGCCATTCGGCCGCCTGCTCCCGCAGCAGTTCCAGGGACGAGTCCGCCTGGGCGATGCGTTCCGACTCCCGCTCCTGCGACTCGGCCAGCTCCTCCCGATCCAGATCGAAGCGCGCCCTTCTTTCCTCGGAACGTTGCCTGGCCTGTGCCAGTCTCAGCACCTCCAGTTCCATCCGGTGCAGTTTCTGCTGCCCCTCCTGGTCTTCCCTGCGCGCCCTGGCCAAGTTCTCCTGGCCGAGGCCCAGCGCCTGCTCGACGGTCTTCAGTCTGTCGCGGGCGGCGGCCAGTTCCGTCTCCATCTCCAGAAGCCGGACATCCAGGGCGGCGATTTCCTCCTGCCGCTCCAGCACGCCATGGGTGCGGACGTCCGGCGCATGAAACACCAGGGCGTGGCGGCTCACCATCTGCCCGGCCGGGTTGACCCAGGCCTCACCGTCAGCCAGGGCTGCACGCCGTAGCAGTACCGGCGCCAGATCCTCGCAGCAGTAAACCCCGGAGAGCCAGTCCGCGAGGATCAAGCGCCAGCTCTCATCGTCACAATGCAGCCTGGACAGCAGGCTGTCGGCCGCCGTTTCGCCCCGGGAGAAGCCGGTCGTTGCCGGCAGGGCCAGGGCCAGGGTGGCCTGAATCGGATCTCCCAGCAAGGCCGTGGCCTGAACCGGGCTGACCGGCAGCGCCGCCAGGCGCTCCCTCAATACCGCCTCCAGCGCGACTTCCCAGCCCGACGCCACTTTCAGGCTGCGCCAGAGCGGCGCCAGTTGGTCCAGCCCGTGGCGCGTGCGCCAGGCATCCAGGCCGGCATCGCGCCCCACCTTCGCCTGAAGCTGGGCCAGGGCCTCCCGCCGGGCCGAACATTCGGTGAGGCGTCTGCCCGCCGCCTTCTCCTCCTCCTGAGCCGCCTTGTGCCGCGCCTGGGCCTGGGGCAGCTCGGCCTGCGCGTCGGCCAGCCGCCGCCGCTGCTCCGAAGCCTCCCGTTCCAGATCCGCCTGGGACTGGCGCAGGGCTTCCAGCGCGCCGGTATCCGGCGCCTGCAATCCGGCCATCTCCTGCTCCAGGCGGGCGCGACGCTGGGCCAGCGATTCCAGCGCCCGGGCCGCGTTGGCCCGGTGCGTCTCCTCTACCCGCAAGGCCTGTTCGATCTGGCCCAGTTCCCGGCGCATGGCCTGGGTCGCCCCATCCGCCGAGGCCAGCGCCTGCTCCGTGGGCTGGAGTTCCTGAACCAGTTGCCGGTGCCGGGCCTCGGCAGTCTCGACTCGCAGGGATGCCTCCTGCGCCAATTCCTGCCAGCGCGCCACTTCCTCGCCGGACTGCTGCCCCTGGGCGCGCCAGCGGCTCTCCTCCTCGGAGAGCTGGGCCAGACGCGCCTCCACCCGGCGCCGGGTGTCCCGGCGATGTCCCAGTTCCCCTTCCAGCCGGGCGGCTTCGGCGTTGGCGCCATAGAGTTCGGACTGAGCCGCATGCAGGGCGTCCGACGCGGCGTAATGACCGCTGCGAGCGCCTTCCAGGCGCGCCTCCAGGGCACGCAAACGGGCCGTTTCCTCGTCCAGCCCGAGTACCGTGGCGGCCAATTCCCGCTCCAGCTTTTCGCGTTCGAGGCGGGCGGCGTTCCGCTTTACCAGCCAGAGAAGGGCCTGCTGCCGGCCGAGTTCGTTGTTCAGGGTCTGGTAGCGCGCGGCCACCTCCGCCTGCGCCTCCAGCCGACCGATCTGGACTTCCAGTTCGTTGCGAATGTCTTCCAGACGATCCAGGTTCTCCCGTGCGTCCTCCAGGCGAACCGACGTTTCCTTGCGCCGCTCCCGGTACTTGGTTACCCCGGCCGCCTCTTCCAGGAACAGGCGCAGATCCTCGGGCCGGGCCTCGATGATGCGCGAGATCATGCCCTGGCCGATGATGGCGTAGGCGCGCGGCCCGAGTCCGGTGCCCAGGAAGAGGTCAATCACATCCCGGCGCCGTACCTGGAGGTTGTTCAGGTGATACGAGGAATTGCCCTGGCGGTCCAGCACCCGCTTGACCGCGACCTCCTCGTATTGGGACCACTGCCCGGTGGCGCGGCCCAGGCTGTTGTCGAACACCAGTTCCACGCTCGCCCGGCTCACCGGCTTACGGTTGCCGGAGCCGTTGAAGATCACGTCCTGCATGGACTCGCCGCGCAGTTCCGTGGCCTTGGACTCCCCCAGCACCCAGCGTACCGCGTCCATGATGTTGGACTTGCCGCAGCCATTGGGCCCCACGATGCCCACCAGTTGCCCCGGCACCAGCACGGTCGTCGGGTCCACGAAGGACTTGAAGCCGGCGAGCTTGAGCTTGGTGAGGCGCATGGCGGATGGGTTCGGGTTGGCTGCATTCCGCCAGGGACCGGGGCGGCGCCTGACAGGGATCGAATGGCATTTCGGGCGGGCAATCATACCATCCGCGACCGCGGACCCGAATCCATGATGAACCTCGATCATCCCATTGATCGCATCGAACCCCTCTCGCCCCTTCACCGAAAGGAACCCGGGCGCTGCGATACGGCCTGCGGCCTGCTCGGCACGAACGGCTTCCCGGCTGAATAGCTTTCCGCGCCCCCCGGGGTGGTTCCGCAAGTCCATGCAAATATCGCGAGAGAATGGCATACTGATCCGGCGCATGTTCTTTCCAGGACATGGATCGCGAACATTTCATGGGCCATGGCGCGCCCGATCCTGACCACCGGCCCCCACTTCCGTCATCGTGCAAGAAACGCCCTCCCCCTCTACCGCATTGCCCCATCGTGATGCCAAGGAATTGGGGAGCCGCGTCCATGTCTGGCTGTTCGCCTTCGTGCTGCTGTTGCTGACCTGGCTGGGCGTTTTTTACAAGACCCGGAGCGAGTTCCAGGTTGAACTGGCATCGCTCACTCGCAACAACCAGAACCTTGCCCGGGTGTTTGAAGAACACACCATACGCACGATCCAGGGCGTTGATCAGTCGGTGCTGTTTCTCAAGTACCAGTACGAAAAGCTCGGCGACCGGATTGCCATTGCCGACTACGTGAAGGAAGGCCTGATCCAGTCCTCGCTATTCACGCAGGTGGGCATCATCAACGAGAAGGGCATCTACACCCACAACAACCTCTCCGCCGGCCTGGGCATCAATCTTTCGGATCGCGAGCATTTCCGGGTGCACGTCGCGGCCGACACCGGGCAGATCCACATCAGCAAGCCGATCCTGGGCCGCGCAACCCGAAAGTGGTCGTTGCAACTGACCCGCCGCATCAACAAGGCGGATGGAAGCTTCGGCGGCGTGGTCGTCGTGTCGCTCAACCCGGAGTATCTGACAAGCTTTTACCGCCAGATCGAGATGGGCAAACAAGGCATCGTCGCGTTGGTGGGATCGGACGGTGTCGTGCGTGCCCGCCGCCAGGGTGACGAGGTAAGCTTCGGACAGGATCTCTCCGCCTCCGCCGTCATCCGGAAAGCCTTTGCCGAAGGACAAGGTACGACCGAGAACGTGAGCCGCATTGACGGTGTAAAGCGGCTATACAGTTTCCGGAAGGTCAGGGATTATCCTCTCTGGGTCTTCGTCGCGTCGGGCGAGGATGAAGCGCTCGCCGAGATGCACAGCCGTGCGCGCCTCTATTACGTTTTTGCCGGCCTGCTGTCCGCATTGATTCTGGGATTTTCGCTGGTCGTTACCCGCGACATCGTCAGGCGCAAACAAGCGGAGGCCGTTCAGGAGAGCCTCCATACGAGGTTGTCCCTATTGAACCAGTTGGTCCATGGCTCGCTCGACGCCGCCTCGGTGGGCGCGTGGTGGATAGACTTCACGGAGAAAGACACTTTCCACGCCCTGGACACCACCGCGCGCCTGATCGGTGTCCCCGTGGCACAGGATTCGGACAAGGCCTATCGCATCAGCGACTGGGCCGGCGTACTGCGGAAGGCCAAGGAACTGGAACCGCGTTACGCGGACATGATTGATGACACCTTCGAGAAGTTCACCGGAACCCTCGAAGGCCGATACGATTTCTACGACGCGACCTATCCGGTTCCAACGGAGGACGGCTCGGTG
Organism: Rhodocyclaceae bacterium; assembly: GCA_028714035.1. Lineage (GTDB taxonomy): Bacteria > Pseudomonadota > Gammaproteobacteria > Burkholderiales > Rhodocyclaceae > JAQTNA01. Next base: position 23,583 of record JAQTNA010000018.1, on the reverse strand, counting down.
CGATGGATCAATGCACGGGCCAACGTGGTGCAGCGCGATGTCGGCGGCCGGGCGCTGCAGATGACCGGAACCCTGATTGACATCACCGCCCAAAAGCAGGCCGAAGAATATCTGCGCCGGACCTCGCTCTATGCGCGCAGCCTGATCGAGGCGAGCCTCGATCCCCTTGTCACCATCAGTCCCGAAGGCAAGATTACCGACGTCAACCAGGCGACGGAGGTCGTCACCGGCCGCTCACGCACGGACCTGGTCGGCAGCGATTTCTCCGACTATTTCACGGACCCGGACAACGCCCGTATCGGCTATCAACAGGTCTTCTCCGAGGGCAAGGTGACCGATTACCCCCTGGCCATTCGGCATACCTCCGGGAAGATCACCAACGTGCTCTACAACGCGACCGTGTATCGCGATGCGGCAGGCGACGTGGCGGGCGTATTTGCGGCCGCGCGCGACATCACCGAGGTCCAGCGTGCCACCGCGGCCCTGCGGGAAAAGACCGAAGAACTGGACAGTTACTTCAACAGCGCCCTGGATCTCTTCTGCATCGCGGATGACCAGGGCTATTTCCGCAAGCTCAATCCGGCCTGGGAAGAGACCCTGGGCTATGGGATATCCGAACTCGAAGGGCATCTCTTTCTGGACTGGCTCCACCCGGACGACATCGCGTCCACCCTGGAGATCGTGAAGAACCTGTTTGACCAGAAGCCGGCGATCGGCTTCATCAACCGCTACCGGCACAAGGATGGCGCCTACCGCTGGATCGAGTGGCGTGCACGCTCGAAAGGGCACCTGATCTTTGCCGCCGCACGGGACATCACCGAACGCATCCGGGCCGAGGAAAAGATTCGCATGCTCAACACCGGCCTTGAACAAAAGGTCAACGAACGCACCGCCCAGCTGAAGGCCGCCAATGAGGAACTGATCCAGGCCCGCGACGCGGCCGAAGCCGCCAGTCGGGCGAAGAGTACCTTCCTGGCCAACATGAGCCATGAGTTGCGCACGCCGATGAACGCCATCATGGGCATGACCGACCTGGCCCTGCGCCGTGCCGAAGACCCGAAACTGCGCGATCAGCTCGCCAAGGTCACCCAGGCCTCGCAGCATCTGCTTCACGTCATCAACGACATCCTCGACATCTCCAAGATCGAGGCGGAACACCTGACGCTGGAGCAGGCGGGATTCAAGCTCGGCGAGGTACTGGAAAACCTCACCAGCCTGATCGGCCACAAGGCCCGGGACAAGGGACTCGATCTGCTCGTCAATGTGTCGCCCGGAGTCGCCCACCTGGCACTCGTGGGCGATCCGCTGCGCCTTGGGCAGATTCTGCTCAACCTGACCAGCAATGCCCTCAAGTTTACCGAGCAGGGCTCGATCGCCATCGGTGCCCGCCTGATGGAGGAAGGCCCGGCGGAGGTATTGCTGCGCATGGAAGTTCGGGACACGGGTATCGGTATCGCCCCCGACGATCAGAAGCGCCTGTTTAATGCTTTCGAGCAGGCGGACGGCTCCACGACTCGCAAATACGGCGGGACCGGCCTGGGCCTGGCCATCAGCAAGCGCCTGGCCCGCCTGATGGGCGGAGAGGTCGGAGTCGAGAGCGCGGTCGGTCGGGGCAGCACCTTCTGGTTCACCGTCCGCCTCGGCAAATCCACTGCGGCCGTCCCCTCGGCACCGGCCATCGAGAGCGGCGCGGCCGAGGCACGCCTGCGAGCGCGATTTTCCGGGGCGCGCGTACTGCTGGCCGAAGATGAGCCGGTCAACCAGGAAGTCTCCCGGTGCTTTCTGGAAGATGTCGGTCTCGCCGTGGATCTGGCCGAAGACGGCAGGCAAGCCGTGGAGTTGGCAAAGGCCCATCGCTATGACTTGATCCTCATGGATGTGCAGATGCCCAATCTCAACGGCATGAATGCCACCGGGGAAATACGCGCCCTGCCCGGTTACGAACGCACCCCGATCCTGGCGATGACCGCAAATGCCTTCGATGAAGACCGACGGGCTTGCCTCGATGCCGGGATGAACGACCACATCGCCAAACCCGTGGATCCCCAGATCCTGTTTGAAACCTTGTTCAAGTGGCTGGCGCAATCCCGGGGCCAAGAGCCTCGGCTATGATTGCCTCGTCTCGGCTCCCGTGCCGTCGCTGCCCGCCCCCACCCTGACCGACATGAGGCTGGCGCAGGCGATGAGGGCGCCGCCCAGCCACTCCCTGGGGCTCATGGTTTCCCCGGCCAGCAGCCACGAGGCCAGGGCGGCGACCACCGGCTCGAAGAGCAGGATCACGGCGGCGCGGTTGGCCGGCAGGTGCGCGAGCCCATACTGGGCCGCCAGGTTCACCGCCAACAGGATGATGCCCAGCAGCAGCACCAGCCCGATCGGCGACCAGCCGACCGGCGGCAGGGCGGGAGCCCCCTCCAGGAACAACAGGATCGCACCCAGGAGGGCCACGCCGAGAAACATGGCCAGCACCCGAGCCTCCTCCGGCACATGGGCGGCGCGGCGCGCCAGCACGTTGCCCAGGGCGAACAGGAAGCCGCTGGCCAGGCCCAGCCACTCGGCGGGCACGCGCGGCAGCGGAACGCCCAGCTCCGGGCGCCAGAGCATGATCGCCGCGCCCGTGACGGAAAGCAGCAGGACGAGCGCGCTCGCCCGGTCCAGCCGCTCCTTCAGAATCAGGCGCGAGAGGGCAACGGTCCATAGAGGTGCCAGGTAGAAGAGCAGCAGCACCCGCATCACCTGGCCGTGCAGCATGCCCAGGACGTAGCTGAAATTGCAGGCGCCGGCGGCGAGCCCGATGAGAATGAGCAGCGGCGAGGGGCGCAATGCCCGCCAGTGGGAACGAAAGGCCAGGATGCCCCCGGCCAGGGCCACGGCATAGGTGGCGGTGGTGGCGAACACGCCGGAGAGTCCCGCCTGTTCCAGCACCCGGTAGGGATACCAGATGAGCCCCCACACGATGGCCCCCGTGAACAGGGCGACAAACGCCGTGGCATGGGTCTTGGACTGCATCGGCTCCACCCTTATAATCCTCCGCTTCCGCCTTGCTCGTTCCAGGAATCCCGTGAATCCCCATCTCGCCCAGCTCCAGCCCTACCCGTTCGAAAAACTGCGCCAGTTGTTTGCCGGCCTCACGCCGGTCCCGGGCCTGAAGCCGATCCGCCTGTCCATCGGCGAACCCCAGCATCCCACGCCCCAATTCATCAAGGACGCCCTGGTGGCAGGACTCGGCGGGCTCGCGAATTATCCCACGACCGCCGGCAGCGACGCCCTGCGCGCATCCATGGCCGGCTGGATATCCCGGCGCTACGGCCTGCCTCCCCTGGACGCGGCGACCCAGGTATTGCCGGTCACCGGCTCCCGGGAAGCCCTGTTCGCCTTCGCCCAGTGCGTGGTGGATGGCACCCGTCCCGGCGCGAAGGTGCTGTGCCCCAACCCCTTCTACCAGATCTACGAAGGCGCGGCCTACCTGGCGGGCGCCACGCCGGTGTTCGTCAATCAGCTGCCGGAAAACGGCTTTGCCCCGGATTTCCTGTCCCTGCCGGACTCGGTGTGGCGCGATGTGCAGTTGGCCTATGTCTGTTCCCCCGGCAACCCCACGGGCAAGGTGCTGAGCCTGGAGGATTGGCGCACCCTGTTCGAACTCTCGGACCGCCACGGCTTCGTCATCGCCGCGGACGAATGCTATTCGGAGATCTATTTCGAGGAGGACCAAGCGCCCCTGGGCGGTCTGGAGGCGGCCTTTGCCCTGGGCCGCACGGACTTCCGCAATCTGGTGATGTTCTCGTCCCTGTCCAAGCGTTCCAACGTTCCCGGCATGCGCACCGGCTTCGTCGCGGGCGATGCGGCGATCCTGAAGAAGTTCCTCCTCTACCGCACCTATCACGGCTGCGCCATGAACCCGGCGGTACAGGACGCGAGCATGGCCGCCTGGGACGACGAGGCCCACGTACTGGAGAACCGACGCCTCTACCGGGAGAAATTCGCCGCCGTGACGCCCCTCGTCGCCAAGCACCTGGAGGTTTCCCGGCCGGACGCCGGCTTTTATCTCTGGGCCAGGACTCCGATCCCCGACACGGAGTTCGCCCGTGGCCTGCAAGCCGAATATAATGTGACCGTTTTGCCCGGCAGCTTCCTGGCACGCGAGGCCCACGGCGTGAACCCCGGGGCCAACTTCGTGCGCATCGCCCTCGTGGCGGACCTGGAAGAATGCCTGGAAGCCGCAAGACGCATTGATAAATTCATGAACCGGGGGTAGAAGGAACGGCGAACCCCACTTCCTACTCCCCACTTACCGATCAAAAAAACCATGCAAGAACTACAGCAAATCATCGAACAGGCCTGGGAAGACCGGGCCAAGCTCCAACCCGACAGCGCCCCCGCGCGCATCGGCGATGCGGTGGCCCACGTCCTGAACGAACTCGACCAGGGCAAGCTGCGCGTGGCCGAGAAGATCGCCGGTGAATGGGTTACCCACCAGTGGATCAAGAAGGCCGTGCTGCTCTCCTTCCGCCTGGAGGACAACCACCTCATGGAAGGCGGCGAGACCCGCTATTTCGACAAGGTTCCCAGCAAGTTCGCCCATTACGACGAGCACCAGTTCCGCCTGGGCGGCTTCCGGGTCGTGCCGCCGGCCACGGTGCGGCGCGGCTCCTTCATCGGTCGAAACGTGGTGCTCATGCCGTCGTTCGTGAACATCGGCGCCTACGTGGATGAAGGCAGCATGGTGGATGGCTGGGCCACGGTGGGTTCCTGCGCCCAGATCGGCAAGAACGTCCATCTCTCCGGCGGCGTCGGCATCGGCGGCGTGCTGGAACCGCTCCAGGCCAACCCCACCATCATCGAGGACAACTGCTTCATCGGCGCCCGCTCCGAAGTGGTGGAAGGCGTCATCGTCGAGGAGAATTCCGTACTCTCCATGGGCGTCTATATCGGCCAGAGCACCAAGATCTACGACCGGGAAACCGGCTCCGTGACCTATGGCCGTGTACCCGCCGGGTCCGTGGTAGTCTCGGGAAATCTGCCCTCCGCCGATGGCAAGTACAGCCTGTACTGCGCGGTGATCGTGAAGAAGGTGGACGCCAAGACCCGTGCCAAGGTCGGCATCAACGAGTTGCTGCGCGGCGACTGACGGTCAGGCAGTACCACAGCTAAAGGACGGGGGCGGACAAATGGGGATGATCGTCGAGAAGCTTTTCCGACTCATGGCGGACAAGCAGGCGTCGGATATCTTCATTTCCGCCGGCGCGCCCATCCACATCAAGATCCAGGGGCAGACGCTGCCCATCAACCAGCAGGTCATGCAGCCCGCCATGATCGAGCGCATGACCCGGGAGATCATGTCGCCGGAACAGCACGCGACCTTTGAAGCCGGCAAGGAGATGAACCTCTCCTTCGGCATCCAGGACCTGGGCAACTTCCGCGTCAACTGTTTCTTCCAGCGCAACAGCCCCGCCATCGTGGTGCGCTACGTGCTGGGCGACATCCCCAGCCTGGAATCCCTGGGCATGCCGCCCATCCTGGCCGACATCGTCATGGAGCAGCGCGGTCTGGTGCTGGTGGTGGGCGCCACCGGCTCCGGCAAATCCACCACCGTGGCGGCCATGCTGGACTACCGCAACACCCACCGCACGGGCCACATCCTGACGGTGGAAGACCCCATCGAGTACCTGTTCAAGCACAAGAAGTCCATCATCAACCAGCGGGCCATCGGCGTGGATACCACGAGCTGGGCGGAGGCGCTCAGGAACGCCATGCGCCAGGCGCCGGACTGCATCATGATCGGCGAAATCCGGGACAGGGAAACCATGGCCGCGGCCCTGGCCTACGCCCAGACCGGGCACCTGTGCATCGCCACCCTGCACGCCAACAACAGCTACCACGTGCTGAACCGGATCATCAATTTCTTCCCCCTGGAGAACCGTAGCTCCCTGTGCCTGGATCTTTCCGCCTCCCTGCGCTGCGTCGTTTCCCAACGCCTGGTGAGAAAGCCCAACGGCCAGCGCACCCCGGCGGTGGAAATCCTGCTCAACACCCGCAATATCGCCGACCTGATCTCGCGGGGCGAAGTGAATGCCATCCAGGAGGCCATGGAGCAGAGCCTGGCTCCCGGCTGCCAGACCTTCGAGGAGGACCTGTTCCGGCTGTTCAAGGACCGGGTCATCACCCTGGAGGAGGCCTTGGCCAGCGCTGACTCGCCCACCAACCTGTCCTGGCTGGTGAACAACTCCCAGATCGAGGCCAACCTGCCGCCCAAGGCCAACGCGGCATCGCCCGCGGCGGCTTCGGCCGACCGGCCGCCCGTGGATTTCGAGGCGTCCCTCACCGGCGCCTCCTTCTCCGAAATGTCCCTGCACATCAACGACTCGGGCCGGAATTGAGGCAAACCCATGTCTGAAACCCTGGACCTGGCCCGGGAACTCATTTCCCGCCCTTCGGTCACCCCGGATGATGCCGGTTGCCTGGAACTCATTGCCGCGCGCCTGGCGGGCCTGGGATTCATTCCCGAGCGCATGGACCGGGGCGGCGTATCAAACCTGTGGCTGCGCCGGGGCTCGGCCGCCCCCCTGTTCTGTTTCGCCGGCCACACCGACGTGGTTCCTCCCGGCCCCCGGGATCAATGGCAGTCGGATCCCTTCGGCCCGGAAATTCGCGACGGTATCCTCTATGGCCGGGGCGCGGCCGACATGAAGTCGTCCATCGCGGCTTTCGTCACGGCGGCTGAGCGCTTCATCTCGGCCCACCCGGATCATGCCGGCTCCATCGCCCTGCTCCTCACCTCCGACGAGGAAGGCGATGCGGTGCATGGCACGGTGAAGGTGGTGGAGGCTCTGGCAGAGCGGAACGAGCGCCCGGACTTCTGCATCGTCGGCGAGCCCACTTCCGTCACCCGCCTGGGCGACACGGTGAAGAACGGCCGGCGCGGCTCACTGAACGGCAGGCTGGTGGTGAAGGGCATCCAGGGACATGTGGCCTATCCGCACCTGGCGGACAACCCCGTCCATCGCGCCGCGCCCGCCCTGGCGGAGCTTGCCGCCGTCATTTGGGACCAGGGCGACGAGTTCTTCCCGCCCACCACCTGGCAGATTTCCAACATCCATGCCGGTAGTGGCACAACCAACGTCATTCCCGGCACCCTGGAAATATTGTTCAACTTCCGCTTTGCGCCGGCTAGCGGCGAAGAGAGCCTCAAGGCGCGCGTCGCGGAAGTGCTGGAGCGGCACGGGCTGAGGTTCGACCTGCACTGGACCCTCTCCGCCCGTCCCTTCTTCACGGGACGGGGCAGCCTGACGGAAGCGGCGAGCCAGGCCATCCGGGAGACCACCGGCGGCGCCACCGAGCTGTCCACCACCGGCGGCACTTCCGACGGCCGCTTCATCGCCGCCCTCTGCCCCCAGGTGCTGGAACTGGGCCCGGTGAACGCCACGATCCACAAGGTGAACGAGTGCGTCGCGGTGGCCGACCTGGACCCCCTGTCCCGTATCTACGAGGGCATCCTGAGCCGGTTATTGTGCCGCTGACGATGCAGACCTACGGGTAGGTCGGGCTTGAGCCCGACAAGACCATGCGCGAAGGCCCATGTCGGGATGAATCCCGGCCTACAGTTCTGCGGTTCCATCCGCTTTTCCGAGTTAATACAAACATCCCTATGGAACTGGACGACACCACCCTCCTCCTCACCGTACGCGACTGGCTGCGCTATGCAGTCAGCCGTTTTCAGGCTGCCGGACTATTCTTCGGCCACGGAACGGAGAACGCCTACGACGAGGCGGCCTACCTGATCCTGCATACCTTGCATCTGCCCCTGAACCGCCTGGAACCCTTCCTGGATGCGCGCCTCCTGCCTTCGGAACAGGCGGCGCTGGCCGAGATCATCCGGCGCCGGGTGGAGGAACGGATTCCGGCGGCCTACCTGACCCAGGAAGCCTGGCTGGGGGATTTTCCCTTCTATGTGGATGAAAGGGTGATCGTCCCGCGTTCCTATTTTGCGGAATTGCTGGAACATGGACTCTCCCCCTGGGTGGAAGAACCGGAATCCCTGGAATCGGTGCTGGATCTGTGCACCGGCTCCGGTTGCCTGGCAATCCTCATGGCCCACGCCTTCCCCCATGCCCACGTGGATGCGACCGACATTTCCGCCGCCGCTCTGGAAGTGGCCAGGCGCAACGTGGATGACTACGGCTTGCAGGACCGGATCGAATTGCTGGAGTCGGACGTGTTCTCCGCGCTGGGCGACCGCCGATACGACCTGATTCTGAGCAACCCGCCCTACGTCACCGCGCCGGCCGTCGCCGGCCTGCCCCCGGAATACCTGCACGAGCCGGAATTGGCCCTGGGTTCGGGCGAGGACGGGCTGGACGTGGTCCGCACAATCCTCGCCCAGGCACACAAACACCTAAAGCCCGATGGCATTCTTGCCGTAGAAGTGGGTCATAATCGGGACATCGTGGAAAGCGCCTTTCCCGATCTTGCCTTCACCTGGCTGGATACCGAACACGCGGAAGGAAAGATCTTCCTGCTTCGGGAGGATCAACTACCGGGGTGAAGTTCCTGCCGGACAGCAAGCCTGCCGTGGCACAACAGTCGGGTGAAGCACTGGAATGCGTCCAATAGACATAATGGATAGCTTGGAACACCTGGACTTGAGGTGGCTGTCCGCCGGGATGACGGCTATCCTGTGCCTGGTGGCGGGCAGCCTGCTCGTGCCGGATTCAGCCCTTGGGCTTACGCTTGGCGCCGCAGCGGCGCTGGGACTTGCCCTGGCCCTCGTGATTGTCGTGAACCACCGCCTGGCCCGCCTTGCCGGCCCCCCCCCCACCCTGGCCGGGATTCGGCACGAGATCGAGCGCCTCAACCGGGAGCTGGTGTGCCGGACGGCCAAGCTCTCCGCCAGCGAAGCCCGCCTCGGGCTGCTCATGGATCAGAGCGCCGACGGCCTCTGGGACTGGGAGCCCGGCACGGATAACTGGTATTTCTCGCCCCGCGTCCGGGAACTTCTCGGCCACGCGGACACCGAAGGCTTCTTTCAGGACTTCCAGCTCTGGCAGGGTATCCACCCGGACGATCACGAACGGGTTCTCGCCGCCCGCGACGAGTGCCTCCTGGGTCGCGCCGAGAGCCTGGACCAGGATTGCCGGCTGCGCTGCCGGGAGGGCTATCGCTGGTTCCGTTGTCGTGCCGGCATCGCCCGAGACCCGGACGGAAAAATCCGGCACTTTGGCGGCTCTTTGAGCGACATCGGCGCAAGGAAACAACTGGAATGTGATCTGTGGCTCAGCCAGGAGCGCCAGGCCTCCACCCTGCAGGCGCTGTCCGAAGGCCTGTGGGATTGGGATCTGGAAGAGGCGCGCTTCCATTACTCCCGGCGTTTCCAGGACATGCTGGGCTACCCCGAGGAAGAACTGCCCCAGGACCAGGAGGCATTCCTTGCCCTGGTACACGCGGATGATCGCACCCGGGTCAGGGTCGAATGGTCGCGCCATTTCGCCGAGCGCCTGCCTTACGACAGCGAGCATCGTTTGCGCCTGTCCAACGGCGACTACCACTGGTTCCGGACCCGCGGCCAGGCGGTTTGGGACGCGGAGGGGCATGTCCTCCGGTTTTCCGCCGCCGTCACCGACATCACCCTGCACCGCCATGCCCTGGAAAGCATACGCACCCTGCTGGCCGAGAATCAGGCCCTCCTGGAAAATGCCTTGGTGGGTATCGCGCAGGTCAGAGGCCAGACCGTGTTCAGTTGCAACCACCGCTTCGAAGAGATGTTCGGCTACGGCTACGGTGAAGTCTCGGACAAGTCCATGGACCTCTTCTTCCCTACCGCTGCCGAGGCCGAGCGGGTGCGCGGCATCGCCTATCCGGCCATGGCCCGCGGCGAGCATTTCAGCATGGAGACCGAGTTGCGGCGCAAGAATGGCGCCAGCCTCTGGTGCCTGTTGAGCGCCCACGCCGCCATGCCGGAACAACCCGACAACGGCTGCATCTGGGTCTTCGCGGACCTGAGCCAGCAGAAGCGCGCCATGGATGCCTTGCGCCACGAAAGGGATTTCTCCAACGCCCTGATCGGCCATCTGCCCGGCCTGTTCTGCCTGCTGGATGATCACCGGCGGATTGTTCGCTGGAACACGAATTTCGAGGCGCAGACGGGTTTCTCGGCGCGGGAAATCCTGCAACTCACCTGGGATCAGCTGTTTACGGACGAGGTACGGCCCGCGGCGGAGCAACTGATGCAGGAGGCCTGGGGAAGCGGCGCCGCATCCCGGCAGATTCCGCTCAAGAACAAGTTCGCGCAATTGAATCCCTACCTGTTCACCTGTGTCCGGGTAGAAGTGGACAATGAGGAGAACCTAGCGCTGCTCGGACTGGACGTCACCGAGAGGGAACAGGTGGCACAAAGAATTCGCGAAATAAACGAGAATCTGGAGCAGAGGGTCAAGTCACGCACGACGGAACTGGAAATTGCCAACAAGGAACTGGAATCCTTCAGCTATTCCGTTTCCCACGACCTGTCCACGCCGCTCCGAGGCATAGACGGTTTTTCCCATCTGCTGGAACAGGATTACGCTTCTCAATTGGATGAACTGGGGCGAAATTACATCCAGCGCATACGCAACGCCGCCCGGCGCATGCAGCAACTGATAGACGACCTGCTATCCCTGTCCCGGGTCAGCCGGGATGACATGCAGAAGGATCGTTGCAACCTGGCGCAAATCGCCCGTACCATCCTGAGCGATCTGCATTACCAGGAACCGCATCGTGCAGTGCAGGAAACCATTCCCGATTCCATCGTCGTCATGGGCGACCCGAATCTGCTCACCATCGCCATGGAAAACCTGTTGCGCAATGCCTGGAAATTCTCGTCCGGGCACAAGGATACCCATATCCGGGTTGGCGCCGTGGACAAGGAAGGCGAGCACGTGTATTTTGTCGCCGACAATGGTGCGGGTTTCGACATGAAACATACCGCCCAGCTTTTCGGTCCCTTCCAACGCCTGCACCACCCTTCGGAATTCGAGGGGACCGGTATCGGCCTGGCCATTGTCAGTCGCATCATCCAGAGGCATGGCGGGCGTATCTGGGCGGAGGCGGAAGTCGAAAAAGGCGCGACGTTTTATTTCACATTGCCCTGACAATCATAAGGAATACGCATGGCCACCGAACGCCCCATCCTGCTCGTCGAGGACAATCCGGATGACGAGGCGCTGACGTTGCGCGCCTTCAGCAAGAACCGCATTTCCAATCAGGTCATCGTGGCGCGAGACGGGGTGGAAGCGCTCGATTACCTGTTCGGCACGGGCCCGCACGAGGGCAGGGATACCAGCGTCATGCCCGCCCTGATCCTGCTCGACCTGAAGTTGCCGCGAGTGGATGGCCTGGAGGTATTGCGTCGGGTACGCGCGGACGTCCGCACCTGCCTGCTGCCGGTCGTGGTTCTGACCACCTCCCGCGAACAACAGGACATTCACGAGGCCTATAGCTTCGGGGCCAATAGCTACATCAGGAAACCCGTGGACTTCGAACGATTCATTTATGCGGTCGGTCAATTGGGGTTGTATTGGCTGGCACTCAATGAGCCCGCCGATGTACTCGGCAACTGAATCGGGACGCCGCCGCCATTCCCCTCATCGTGGCCAATGCATTTCCCACGGCCGGATCGTTTCATAATCCGCACAAGCACGATACTTTGGTTATAATGCGCACGCTGCATGAAGCCGCGAGCGCTGTTTTCCACAAGCCGGAATTGCCGCGTCGGGAAATGGTATTTTCTCCGGCGATCATACTGCATGAACACTGAATCACCCGAATCAGTATCCGATAGATGGCGTTTCAACGACCAGGAGAAAAGAAAACATGGCCACTTACAAGGAATTGCTGTCCCAGATCGAACATCTGAAGAACGCGGCGGAAGAAGCCCGTCAAGCCGAGGTTGCCGCTGGAATTGCGGAAATCAGGCAAAGAATGGCTGAACTCGGGATCACCGTGGATGATTTGAGCGGAGGCAAGCGCATGCTGCGCCGCCGTGTCGCTGCGCCCTCGGGCGTGGTGAAATACCGCAACCCCCAAACCGGCCAGACCTGGTCCGGCAAGGGCCGCACCCCCGGCTGGATCCGTGAGGCTGACGACCGCAACGCCTTCCTGGTCGGCTGATCGCCGTTTCACGCCCGGCTAAACGCCGAGGCGCCGAGACGCCGAGAGAATAAGGACTTGCGAAACCTGCGCTTACCCCTGGGGTAAGAACGCACCGGCCGACAAGAACTGCTTTTCCTCGGCATCTCGGCGCCTCGGCGTTTCAATCATTCTTTATTTCTGCACTGCCGGAACGTTTTCCACGCCCAGGAAGACCCAGCCCGCGTAGCTCTCCTGTTGTTCGAAGGCCTTGTACTCCGGGGAAAAACCGCCCTGCTTGACCGGCCGATCCCGGGACAGGCTGTACACCCCCACGATCCGCCCCTCCAGGCGCAGCAAGCCCCAGTCCGTGTTGAGCGTCATCGGATCCTGATAGATGCGCCGCAGGTGGTGTACGGGAAAGGGAAAGCGATTGTCGCGCACCAGATCCTCCAGGCGCTGCGGATATTCCTTCGCTCCCGGCGATTTCTGGTAATAGGATTGCAGCGCCTGACGGAACTGGCTGCCGACGAACAGCAGTTCCTTCTCCTTTTCCCGGCGCAGGCTGGTATGCCAGACTTCGCCCGTGGCCGCCAGGGCGACGCCCAGGAGCACCACGGCAAACAGCACCCCCAGGTAGGTAAAACCGCCCTCAAATCCGATACGCTTCATCAATAGAACCTCAATCTGAACCGCAGAGGTACTGCTGGTAAGCGGTGAGCGGTGAGCCGAAAGTATTTTCAGTCCCCCGGCCTGGATCGGTGCCGCTCACCGCTAACCGCTCACGACCTCGTCACCAGTCGCCGAACTGGCTGCCGTCCCGGGCCGTTCCCGGCGCACCGCTCTTCAGGTCATAGACCGCGCCCGGGTCTGAATTGGGCGGCGGCGGCAAGACCCGCCAGCCGTCCACGCGGCCAAGCACCGGGTCTTCCGGAAGCTTCCTCAGGTAACGCTTGGCCACCAGGTCCTCCAGGCTGTCCGGATAGCGCCCCAGGTCCGCGTGGAACTTGTCCAGCGCATCCCGGGTCACCGCCAGGGTCTGCTTCAGGGCGGCCTCCTTGGCGTTCTCCACGTGCCCGAAATAGCGCGGCACGGCGATGGACAACAGGGTGGCGATGATGGCGAGAACCACCAACAACTCGATGAGCGTAAAGCCCATGGCCCGACATGCCGGGATGAGTCCCGACCTACGGCCTCTCGACTCTCGACTCTCCACTCTCGACTCCATACTCACCATTGCCGGTAGGGCACGCCGTTCAGGCCGGTGCGCTGGGACAGGGAATACACGTCATACACGTCCTCGCCCGGCTCGGGCGACTCGGGCGAACTGGCGTAACTGCGCTTGCCCCACGTGGCGCCGGCAGCGAGCGAGGGGTCGGAACCGAAGGGATCCCGCGGCAGACGCCGCAGGAAATAGACCTTCACCTTGTTCGGGCTCGTGATGTCGTCCACGCCTTCCACCAGATCCTCCAGCTTCCTGGGATAGCCGGAGCTGCCCGCCGCCTTGGCGATGCGCCCCTCGTCGCCGGCCTTCCTGTAGGCGTCCAGGGCCTCCCGGATCTGGCGCAGATCGCTCCTGAGTTCCATTTCCTTCGCCCTCTGTGCGCTCATCTCCAGGACGGGCACCGCCGCCGCGGCGAGGATGCCGACGATGGCCACGGTCACCGCCAGTTCGATCAGGGTGAAACCCGAATTCCGCCTCATGGACCGATCTTGACCAGACTCGGCGGCGGTGCCGACACGGCGGTCCGGTTGCCGCTGCCGTCCTCGACCTGGACACTCACCACCTGGAAGGCCACCTCCTTGCCGGCGCCGGGAATGACACGCACCCGACCCTCGCCACGCAGGCTGCCGCCCGGTCCGGATGCCAGGGAGAACACCAGCCGACCGTCGGCCGCCCCCCCCGGAATCTCCACCGCCGTCGGGTCGTAGGCCACTTCCACCCGACCGCCCGTGAGGCCGGCAAGGCCCGTCACCGTGAGGCCCAGCACCAGATCCTGCCCGGCGACCGCCTTGGCCGGCACCTGGAACTGCACCTTGGCCTGCCCTTCCGCGATGGGCTGCGCCGAGGATGGATTCCCGGCCTGGGGCGATCCGTTCTCCGGCGCCACCACGGGCAGCACGGGCCTGTCCGCCGCGGGCCGCGCGGGCGCCTCAGCAGTCGGTTCCGGCGCCCGCACCCCGCCGTAGGACACGGCCAGGGCGTTGGGCTTGCCCGGCGCCAGGCGCAGCGGGGGCGTACCGACCGAGGCGTCCGTGCCCCCGGGGAAATTGACCGTGGCGGCATCGGGGGGCACCACGTTGCGCACCACATGGGGCGTGATGAGCAGGACGATTTCCGTCTTGTTGTGGCTGTCCTTCTTGGCCCCGAACAGGCGCCCCACCAGGGGAATATCACCCACGCCGGGCAGACGCACCGCGCTGGAGCGTTCCTCGTCGTTGATCAGGCCGGCCAGCACCTGGGTCTCGCCGTCCCGCAGACGCAGCGTCGTGGCCGCCGTGCGCGTGCCCACCTCGTAGGCCAGGGCACTCTGGGGGCCGGTGACTTCCTTGATGACGCTGCTCACCTCCAGGCCCACCTTGATGGACACCTCGTCATCCAGGCCCACCAGAGGCTCCACATCCAGCTTCAGGCCCACGTCCAGATAGTTGACCGAGGCCGACACCCCCACGTTGGCGGTGGAGGTGGTGGTGAACACGGGCAGACGCTCGCCGATGTGGATCTTGGCCTTTTCCTTGTTTTTCACCCGGATGCGCGGATTGGCCAGGATGTCGGCGTTATCCACGCCGTCGTGCAGGTTGAGCATGAAGGCCGGGTTGGCCACGAAGGGCACCCCGAGGCTACCGTGGAGATTGGTATATCCGGCGGCCAGGGCGCCGCCCAGGGTGGTGCTGGTGCCGCTGCCGGTGGCCGTGACGGTCTGGTTCACGATGTCCGGGGTCAGCTTGCCGTACCCCACCTGATCCGGCCACTGCACCCCCAGGTTCTGAAGCTTGTTCCGCGCCACTTCCAGCACTTCCACCTCCAGCATCACCTCCGGCTCGGCCAGATCCAGGCCTTCGATCAGGTGTTCCGCCATGCGCACCGCGTCCGGCGTGTCACGCATCACCAGCAGATTCAGCTTCTCGTCGGCGAACACGTCCCGCGTCTTGACCATGGTCTTGATCAGGGCCATGGCCTGCTTCACTTCCGCATTCCTCAGGTAGAAGCTCCTGACCACCAGTTCCTGGTAATCCTTGGTCTTCACAGGCGTATTGGGGTAGATGAGCACCGTGTTCTCGTTCAGCACCTTGCGTTCGAGCTGGTTGGTGACCAGCAGGAGTTTCATCACCTCCTCGATCCGGGTCTCGCGCACGAACAGGGTCACCGGGGTCTCGCCCCGCACGTCCCGGTCAAATACGAAGTTGATGCCCGAGGTGCGGGCGATCACCTCGAACACGGACTTCAGGCTCGCGTCCCGGAACTCCAGGGTGATGGTCTGGGTCAGCGCCCCCTTCAGCGTGGGCGGCAGCGCCTCCGCGGCCAGGGACTTCTCCTGGATGCGGCGCAGGAGCCCTCGCGCCGCAGACTGCTGGGGATTTTCCATGAGAATCGCATGCAGGCGCGCCTCGGCCGCCGCCGGCTCGCCCTTCTGCACGAACTCCAGGGCCTCGCCCATCAGGGTCTGGTGACGCCGATCCAGGGCGATGCGCCCCTTGCCGCTGGCTGCGCGGGCATTGCCCGGGTCGAGGCGCAGAACCCGCTCAAAACCCGCCGTCGCCTCGTTCCATCGCCCACCCAGCCGGGCGGTCTCCGCTTCCATGACCAGTCGCGCCACGAAACGGTCCTTCTCCCTCAGGTAACTGGCGCGCAACTCCTGATCCTGGGGTTGCGCCTTCATGCCCTGTTGCAGGGTGGCGAGCCCCCCTTCGGCGTCGCCCTCGGCAATCTGCTGGCGGGCCTTGTCCAGGGAGGGATTGGTCACGCAGGCGGCCAACAGGCCGGCGAGCGCGAAAGACAGAGCCAGGTGGGCCAGGCGGCGCCACCCCGAAATCACGGGCAGAAAGGGGGTCGGTTTCATTTGCTGAAGCTCAGGCTCTGTTTCTGTTTCAGGGGCAGGTAGGTGAATTCCACGGTCCAGGGCGTGACGGCGTCCACATGGTAGAGGCCGTCCAGCGTATCGCCCTGCTTCACCACCAGCATGGTTTGTTGCCGGGCCAGGAAAACCCGGCTCTGGCCGCCCTCCTCCAGGCGGCCCTTGTATTCGTACGGCAGCGGCGGCGCCGACGGGGGCACCGGCGCTGCGGGAGGCGGCGCCGGCCGCCAGCTTCGGGCCGGAAACAGGTCCGCCCCCTCCGCCTCCAGGCGGCCAACCCCTGGCGCGACGCCGGCCTTGGGCAGAGCCGCCACGGCCGGTGCCGCGGAAGTCCTCGCGGAGGCGGCCGGCTTTTTCGTCGGGGATTCCAGCGTCTCCTCCGGCCGGTCCAGCAGGAACACCGCCGCCAGCGTGGCGGCCAGGCCGGCGGCCAGCAGTCCCCGACGCAGACCGGCCTTCATTTCTGCGCCTCCAGGTACAGCGAAAGCTGCACCCGCCCTTCGAGCGTCCCGTCCGCCGCCGCGATCCGATGCAGTGCGAACTCGTCCAGGCTGGCCGTGGGATGGGAATTCAGGGTTTCCGCCAGCCAGGTACGCAACTGGGGATAAGTGGCACGCACCGGCAACACCAGGCGGCAGCGCAACAGCCGTCCTTCCCGGGACTGGCGGTATTCTCCACTCTCCGCGGCGACGCCATTCTTCTGGGCGGACTCCATGATGGCACGCAGCAGATCGGGCAATGCGGACTCGCGCGGCAGGTTCCGCGGCGCCACGGACGGGTCCGCGGGCCGCGCCTTGAGCACGGTCAGGCGCGCCAAGTCCCGATTCAGCGTCTCCAGCCGACTCTCCGCCTCCGACACCCCGGCCAACTGAATGGCCAGGGCGATGATCGCGAACACGAGTCCCAGGGGCAGGGACCAGCCCCACCGGCGCAGCCTGTAAGCCAGGCTCAGCCAGGGACTGACGGAGCTAGCTTGAGTCTCTTTCATCGTCCCCCCCAGCCGGCACGGAGGGTGAAGCCTACCACTGGCTGCTCCTCCGCCTTCTTCAATTCGTGGGAGACGAGCTCGGGGTGCGGAAGCGAGCCCGTGTCCGCAAGTCTGCGCACATAGGCCAGCACGTCGTCCAGGCTCTTCGCCTCCCCCATGACCCGCAGCGTGCCCCGGCCGCCATCCGCGTCCAGGGCGAGCAGGGCGATGTCATCGCTTCCCGCGCCGGCCAGATCGGACAGCAGCCGGCCCCAGGGGTTGTTCAGGCCAGGCAGGGCCTCGTCCGGTACGGCTTGTCCGTTGGCTGGCTTCTTGCGCATCTCCGCCACGCGCTGTTCGACCGCGTCCGCCCTCGCCTTCAAGTCCAGGTAGCGCCAGACCTGCCATCCGGCCAGCGCCAGGCCCAGGGCGAGCACCACCAGGCCCAGCCGCGACGAAGCGCCCCAGCCTGCCGCCGGACGCTGGAAGTCCAGCTTGAGATAACCCGGCGCACCGGAGAAGGACAAGAATTTCATAGCCAGGCCCTCCATCCGCCGTCCAGGGCCTTCCAGCCGACGGCGCTCGGCGCGGGGCCATGGACAGCCGCCAGACAGCGGCGTGCGCCGGGAGGCGGCACGTCGGCCAGGAGATCCTGTTCATCCAGAACGGCGGACAGCGCCTCCTGCAAGGGAGTGCCCGCCAGGCGCCGATTGCTCATGGAGAGCCAGCCCCCGCTGCCCGAGGCGGCCATGCACAGGGCGCCCTCCTCGGCCACCGCGAGAAAACCGCCCTGACCATCCAGATTGCCGCGCCAGCGGTTCCAGGCCAGGGCGAAGACGGGCTGGACGGACGCCAGGCGGCAGCCCTTGTCCACCGCCAGGGCACGCAGCCCTTCCAGAAGGGCCTTGTCCACCGCACAGGCCGGGGCCGGCCGTCCGGGCGGTTCTTCGCTCACCATGATTTCCCAGGCGTCCGCCGCCGCCCCGTAAGTCTGGCGAAAATGGATGGCGGCGTAGGATTTCCGCTCCTCCGCCGTCTGTACCTCTTCCATCCAGGGCAAGACCTGGAAACGGACAAAACACGAGGACAGCAGGATGCTCATGTCCAGGCCCTCCCCGGTGGACAGCCCGGCGAGGCGGGCCAGCGGCTCGCGCCAGTCCTCCCGCATCGTCCCGGCCGCCTGGATCGGGTGGGACGCGCCCTCGCCTTTCCACTGGCGCAGGAACCCGCCCCGCCGCAGGGTCTCCACCCGCGACGGACTCAGAAACACGTCCAGCCGTTCACGCCACGAAAGTGACACGATTCAATTCCTCCAGGCTGGTTTCTCCCCGGGCCACCAGGGCCAGGCCCGATTCCCGCAGACTCAGGGTGCCGCCCCGTCGCGCCGCCTCCTTGAGCCGGCGTATGGGTTCCCGCCCCAGTATCAGTTCCCGCATTTCATCGTTCAGGCGCAAAAGTTCCGAGATGGCACGGCGGCCCTTGAACCCGGTGCCGTGACACTGGCCGCAGCCGCGTCCGGCCCGGAAACGGAAACCGGAACTGTCGGTGATGCCGGACTCCGCCAGCAGAACCGCGTCCGGAGCCACGTCCTCGCTGCACGCGGCACAGTTCAGGCGCACCAGGCGCTGGGCCAGAACGGCATTCAGGGCCGACACCAGGTTGTAGGGGTCCACGCCCATGTGCATGAAGCGGCCGATGACATCGAAGACATTGTTGGCATGCACGGTGGTGAACACCAGGTGACCGGTGAGGGCGGCCTGGATGGCGATCTGGGCCGTCTCCCCGTCCCGGATTTCGCCCACCATGATCTTGTCCGGATCGTGACGCAGGATGGAACGCAGGCCGCGGGCAAAGGTCAGGCCTTTCTTCTCGTTCACCGGAATCTGCAACACGCCGGAAAGCTGATATTCCACCGGGTCCTCGATGGTGATGATCTTGTCCCGGCCGTTGTTGATCTCGCCCAGGGCGGCGTAGAGGGTGGTGGTCTTGCCGCTGCCCGTGGGGCCGGTCACCAGCAGCATGCCGTAGGGCTCCCGGGACAGGCGCCGCAGGTTGGTCAGCATGTCACCCTCGAAGCCCAGGCTATCCAGGCGCAGGCCGACGGCGGTGTCGTCGAGATGCTGCTTGTCCAGGATGCGCAGCACGGCGTCCTCGCCATGGATGCTGGGCATGATGGAGACGCGCAGGTCAATTTCCCGGCCGGCCACCAGCACCTTGAAGCGGCCATCCTGGGGCACGCGCCGCTCGGCGATGTCCAGTTCGGCCATGATCTTGACCCGGGAGATGACGCGCTCCGCCGTGTCGCGGCCGGATATGCCCCCCACGGCGGACAGAACGCCGTCAATCCGGTACTTGATCTGCATGCCCCCCGGCGTGGTTTCCAGGTGGATGTCGCTCGCCTCCGCCTTCAGGGCATCGTAGAGGGTGGAATTGACCGCCTTGACCACCGGGCTCGTGTCTTCCGAGATGCGCCGCAGGGAGATGTCTTCCCCGCGCATCGCGCCCTCGCCCTGGCCCGCCTCGGACACCACGCCATCCATGGCCCGCATCTGGGTTTCCTGGCGCGCGAGGCTCGCGGCGATATCCGCCGCCTCCGCCAGGGCGTAGCGCGGCGTCTGTCTGAGGCGCTCGTCGGCCCAGTCGCGCAGGGTCTGATCGAAGGGATCGCCGATGACCAGCGCCAGTCCCCCCGCTTCATCCAGGAACGGCAGGCATTGCTTCTGCAGGGCGTCCGCGAAGGGCAGGAGATCGAAGGCGGGTTTGAGCCTGTCCAGCCCCGCCATGTCCAGGACGGGCAGTCGCGCCGTGACACCCAGGGCGTGCAGGAACTCGCCGTCGGACACGGCCGCCACCTCGCGCAGCACCGCCAGCATCGGCCGCCCGGCGCGTACCGATTCCGCGCGCGCCTTGCGCAGGGTGTCTGGGGATAGAGTCCGGGCGCTGTTCATGCCGGAAAAGCCGATTTGAACCGCAGAGGCGCAGAGGCGCAGAGGAAAGGCGAGAACCTGCCCCTTTGTGCACGAACATCACAAGCCCAAGCGTTGATGGCCATACCATTCATGGTTTTCTCTGCGCCTCTGCGTCTCTGCGGTTTACGTGTTCCAAAGGGTTCCAAATCAACCCAGGCTGTCGGCCAACTGGAAGATGGGAAGGTAGAGCAGCACCACCACCAGCCCGATCAATAGGCCCATGAGGAGCATGAGCACGGGGCCGAAGAGGCGCGTGGCCCACTCCAGCCAGCGCCCGTTTTCCTCTTCATGGAAGGCGGCGATGCTTTCCATCATGACACCCATGTTGCCTGCCCGCTCACCCACGCGCAACATGCGCAAGGCCACCGCCGTCACCAGGCCCGATCCTTCCATGGCATCGGAGATGGCCATGCCGTCATGGATGCGGCTCTTGGCCCGGGCCAGCGCCGGTTGCAGCATGGGGGAAAGCAGGCCGGACGACATCTCGATTGCCGGCACCACCGCCACCCCCCCGGAGAGCAGCATGCCCAGGGTGCGATAGAAACGGGCCAGATGGATGACGCGCAGCCGCTCGCCCAGCTCCGGCACGCGCCACAGGAGCCCGGCCAGCGAGGCCTGGACGGCGGGCTTCCGGAACAGGTGTACACCCAGCGAGCCCAGGGCCAGAAGCGTACCCAGCAACACGGGCCACCAGTCCTGAAGCAGGTTTCCCCAGGCCAGGAGCAGACGGGACATGAAGGGCAGGCGGCTGCCCATGTCCTCGTAGATGTGACTGAAGCGCGGCACCACGTAACCCATGAGGAAGAGCAGCACCAGCCCGCCCACCGCCAGGAGCAGCATGGGGTAGATGGCCGCACCGATGAGCTTGCCCCGGGCCGCTTCCATGTGGGTCTGGTGAGCGATGTAGCGGCGCAGGGCCTCTTGCAGGTCGCTGGTCTTTTCGCTGGCGCGCAGCGTGGCCACAAAGAGCGGAGGGAAGGAGGCCGGATGATCCTGGAGCGCGGCGGAAAAATTCTGCCCTTCCCGCAGACGGCGCACGAGTTGCACCAGCACATTCCTCACCAGGGAACGCTGCTCCTTCTCCACCAGGGTTTCCAGGGCCTCGATCAGGGATACCCCGGCTTCCAGCAGGGCCAGCAGTTCCTGGTTGAACAGCAGGAGCGGGAAGCGCCCGCCCCGCCGCAGTGACTGCCCGGCGCGGGGGATGACGGACAGCACCGCCAACCCTTGGGTCTCGGCCTGATGTCCCGCCTCGCCGGCATCGGTGGCATCAATGGTCAGCCGCACCACGCCGGCGCCGGGCTTCATGGCCTTGACGTCGAAATACATGTTCTTGCCTTACCAGCTGGTGATGTCCGCGTCTTCCCCGCTGCCCCCCGGCTGTCCATCCTTGCCGTAGGACAGGAGATCATATTCGCCATGTTCGCCGGGCTGCTTGTAGACGTAGGGACGGCCCCAGGGATCGGGGGGTACGGCCTTCTTGAGGTAAGGCCCGGCCCATTTCGCTTCGCCCGCAGGTTTCTCATTGAGAGCCGCCAGTCCTTGTTCAGTAGTGGGATATTTTCCCACATCTAAACGGTACTGGTCCAGTGCTTTTTCCAGGCCGTCAATCTGGGCCTTGGCCACCTTGACCTCCGACTTGCCCACCTGGGCGAAGAACCTGGGCGCCACATAGCCCGCCAGGAGTCCGATGATGACCATCACCACCAGCAGCTCGAGGAGGGTGAACCCGGATTGGGACGGCATGCCGCCAGGAGGGCAGGCGCGTTGTTTGCAGGCTTTGGGATTCATCGGCTTACACGGTCTCCGGCATTTTTTCCAAGGGGTGATGATAACCGACATTGACTCCGGTCAAGCAAACAGCGCCTGGCCGTAGGGAGTCATCGTCCCGGAAGGGAAAAACTTTACCGGGTTTTGCCGCCCGCCTCCGTCCCCGGCCATCTCGCACGCCCAAACGCGCGAGACGCACGCCCTGCCCCGGATCAATTCTTGGCCTGTCGGGCCGGTGGTAGAATCGTCGCGCCATGACTGAAACCAATTTGTCGCCCGAATCCTGCACCGCCAAGGCGAGTCGTTTCAACCGGGATTGCCACTGTGTCTCCCTGGACCGGAATGCCCTGCGCTCCGCCCTGGCCTGCGAGGCCGGTTGCGGGGAGATCTGGCACCTGATCGAAACGGAGCGTCCGCTGCTCTTTGCCGACACCGCCATGTATGTCGGCCGGCGCCAGATGACGCACATGGCGCAGGCGATTGCCGCCATGGAGCGCGTCATCGCCTTGCCCGTCTATCGGGACCATGTATTGTCCCGGGCGCCCGCCATCGCCCAAATGGAAATACGGAGCGCCGGCGTCTTCATGGGCTACGATTTCCACCTGGGGGCCGACGGGCCGAAACTCATCGAGATCAACACCAACGCCGGTGGCGCCATGCTCGTGGCGAGCCTCGGCCGCGCCCACCGGGTGTGCTGCCACGATGCCCCCCCGCTCCGGAACGAGGCTAGCGCCGAGGACGACATCCTGGAGATGTTCCGGGAAGAATGGCGGCTGGAGCGGGCCGACGCTCCGCTTCACACTGTGGCGATCGTGGATGACGCACCGGAAGAGCAGTTCCTTTACCCGGAATTCCTGCTCTTCGCCCGCCTGTTCCAGCGCGCCGGGATCGAAGCCATCGTCTGCGCGCCCTCGGAACTGGTCCTGGAAAACGGAGCCCTATGGCACGGCAAACGACGGGTAGACCTGGTCTATAACCGGGTGACGGATTTCAGCCTGGAGCATCACGAATCCCTGCGGCGGGCCTACGAGACGAATGCCGCCGTGCTCACCCCCCATCCCCGCGCCCATGCCCTCTACGCCGACAAGAGGAACCTCATCGCCCTGTCCGACCCGGCCCTGCTGACATCCTTCGGCGTGGATGCCGAGACGCGGAAAATTCTGCTGGAAACCATTCCGCGCACCGAGGCCGTGACGAGCGAGCGGGCCGAGGACTTCTGGGCACGCCGGAAGCAACTCTTCTTCAAGCCGGCCGGGGGCTTCGGCAGCAAGGCGGCCTACCGGGGCGACAAGCTCACCAAGAGGGTGTTCGCGGAAATCCTCGGCGGCGGCTATGTCGCCCAGGCCCTGGCCCCTCCCGGGGAACGGCGCATAGGCCAGGAGCCCGGGGCGGAACTCAAGGTGGACCTGCGCCACTACGTGTATCAGGGACGGATACAGCAGAGCTGCGCCCGCCTCTACCAGGGCCAGACCACCAATTTCCGCACCCCCGGCGGCGGTTTTGCCCCGGTGGTGATCGTGGATCGAGGATAAGGAATGAACGTTTTCGGTTTCGCCGGCTACTCCGGTTCGGGCAAGACCACGCTCATCGAGCGGGTGATTCCCCTGTTCGTCGAGCGGGGCATGCGGGTGTCGCTCATCAAGCATGTGCATCACCGCTTCGATATTGACCGCCCGGGCAAGGACTCCTTCCGCCACCGGGAGGC
>JAQTNA010000017.1 GCA_028714035.1 Rhodocyclaceae bacterium | reverse complement strand
CAGCCCTCGCGGACTTGCCCTTGCCTTCGGCTAGTGGTTATCATAGAAGCATGACACTTCCATGTCGGTGCTCCCACAGGGGACTTCCACCCCATCACATCGCGCCCATGCTGGGCGCACACCCGGCAGTCCACACGGACGCTGCGCGATAAAGCCGCGCAGCGCCGGTGACTTCTACGTTGGGCTTCTTTAGATGACGCTTGATCCGCAGCTCACCGGCAATGTCGGCTTGTACTACTGTTGCTACCGGCTCTCACTGCTTGGCTGGAATGTCATGCCGACAGCCCGCAACGCACGCGGCGTCGACATCATTGCCTACAACAGAGATGCCAACCGCTTTGTCGGGGTTCAGGTGAAAGCTCTCGGTAAGCGCAACCCTGTTCCGCTTGGAACCTCGCTCGACAAAATCATGGGGGACTTCCGGGTCATCGTGAACAAAGTTGCGACTTCACCCTCAGCCTTCATTCTTTCGCCGTCCGAGGTACGAGCCGGTGCACATCGTGGAGAGAAAGAAGGCCGCGTCTCTTTCTGGCTTCAGCCCAGCGACTACGATCAAGACCAGTTCCGTGAGGCATGGGAGCGCATCGGTCATGGCTGACGGCAAAATGCCCCAACCGGCATTTCGCCGGGCATACTACGGCTTTGAACCAAGCCTGAAATCATGAAGCGCAGAGTCTACGTTGAAACCTCGGTCATCAGCTACCTGACCGCTCGGCCAAGCAGTGATTCCATCAAGTCGGCCTGTCAGCAGATTACCCGGCTGTGGTGGGATGGCGGGCGCACGTCGGTCTTGGCGTATATTTCGCCTTACGTTGTCGAGGAAGCCAGTGCCTGCGACCCCGTTGCGGCGCTGGAGCGCATCGAGGCTTTGCGGCCGATTCCGGTGTTGCCCATTGCGCATGAAATTCTTGAACTGGCGGAATTTCTTTTGCTCGGCGGTGGTCTGCCCCCCAAGGCGAGGTTCGACGCACTGCATATCGCCTGCGCGGCTTATCACGGCATGGATGTGTTGCTCACCTGGAATTGCACTCACATTGCGAACCCGGCACAGTTGCCCGTCATGCGTGGCTTGTGTGCCGCCAGAGGCTATAGGCTACCGGAACTCGTAACACCATTTGAATTGATGGAGGAAGCGCAATGAACACCACCAAACCCTGGCACGACCCGGTGGTCGCCGAGGTTCATGCCGCTCGGGAGCTCCTTGCCGAGCAGTATCACAGTGACTTTATGGCGTATTCGGAGGCCGCTGTCGCCCATTGTCATGCCTTGGGACTAAACATGGCGGAAGATCAGCATCAAATAACGCAGTTCACCCAGCAAGTCCTTGAAAGCACGCTTCCAGCCCAACAAGGCGCTGAACCTCGCTCCCGCCGGTCGCTGGACGCGGCGCGATAGAGCCGCGCAGCGTAGGTTACCTAAAACGTTAGCCCGATGTTGCAGTAGCGACATTTTGTATATACAATTGGGTCATGCGATTTTCCTGGTCAGAAACGAAGCGCGCCCGAAATCTCAAGATCACGGCCTCGACTTCGTTGATGCGCCACGCGTCTTCGAGGGGACGACGTTCACCTTTGAAGATGATCAGTTCTCCTATGGGGAGCAGCGCTTCATCACCCTGGGATTGCTCGCTGGTATTCCGGTATCAATAGTTCATACGGAGAGCGAACATGAAATCCGCGTCATCTCATTCCGCACAGCCACGAAGCGTGAAACACAAATCTACTTCAGCCAACTCCAAGACTGATTGGGCGAGCCTTGAATCAGGACAGTTGAAGGCCGAGCCCACGGAAGAACATCCCGAAGCGAATCTAAAGCACATCGTTCGCGGTATTGTTCGGCGCGGCCTGGAACCGCTGCCAACCAAGTTATCGGTTTCGCTGCGGGTAGATCAAGATGTTTTGGAGTGGTTCAAGGCCCAGGGGCCAGGCTACCAAACAAGGATCAATAGTGTCCTCCGAGCGTTCAGGGATGCATCGGTTTAACCAATCGCCGAACCGGACAGCGGGCCTCATTTCTCGCTCCGTTCATCTGCTGTGCCGCCGCTGCCGGTTGGCTCGACGTTGAGCGTCCGTTTTCCTAGTCAGGCCACTTCCGCTCAGGGTCGTTTCCCGCCTTTCGCCCTACCCGCGAGCGGCGCCTGGGTTGCGCGGTTTTTCCGGCTTTGCGGCCCTTTGCGGCGAGGTCTTGATCTTCTCGCACGATTGACCGGAGTCAATGCGGTCGGGGGGCCGGGCGGGGAAGAATTCGGCTTCCGGATTCTTCCCCGATTGCCTCCATGCCACCCTGTCCACGCCTGCCCTCCTTGCTTTTCGCCCTGGCCACCGGGGCTGCCTTCATCCTGGCTCCATCGGTTTTCGCCGCCGACGTGGAGCGGGGCAAGGACATCTACGAGGTCTGCGCCGCCTGTCACGGGGATCTGGGCCAGGGGGGCAAGCGGGGCGAATATCCACGCCTGGCCGGCCAGCGCGACACCTACCTCACGAACCAACTCAAGGCCTTCCGCGACCGCAGCCGCATCAACCTGCCCATGTTCCCCTATACCCAGGAGCGGGAACTTTCCGAGGCCGACATGGAAGACCTGGCCGCCTACCTGAGCGGCATCGAGCTTTCCTCCGCCTATCCGGTGTTCAAGGACACGGATGACGCCCTGACCCGGCTCACCGCCATGGAAAAGGTGATGATCATTCCCCGCGCCGAAGGCAACACCGTGGCCGGCGCCACCCTCTACCGGGATGAATGCCAGGACTGCCATGACAAGACCGGCCGGGGGCGCGGCCGCATACCCCGGCTGGCGGGGCAGTACACCAGTTACCTCACGAAGCAGATGGCGTCCTTCATCAGGAAGGAGCGGCTCCACGACGAGAAAACGCCGGGCGGAGTCCTGAACCAACTCAGCGAGCAGAACCTGAAGGACATCATGGCCTACATCACCACCTTGCAGTAGGCGGCAAAGTAAATGTCCCCGGGCGCAGCCGGGGACATCAGGACGCAATGCGGCAAGCCCTGCCGCAAGGCTGCGGCGAAGCTCAGCGACGGCGCGCCCGCACCAGCCCCGTGAGCCCCAGGCCGATCAGGGCAAGACTGGCGGGCTCCGGTGCCTGCGCCGGATTGTGCCCGTCCTGGCTGCTGAAGGTGATGAAACTGCTGCTGCCGGCCGCCTGGAACTGGGCCTGCTGCCCGCCATCGCAGCAACCTTCGAAGCCGTAGACGTCCAGGCGGTGATTGCCCGCCGTCAGGCTGGCCGTGAAGATGAAATCCTGGCTGGGATTGGCGTACGACCCGGCCCACCACATATCGTTGGTCTTGAAGCCTTCCACCAGGCCATCCAGAAACACCGCCCCACCCTTGCCGAAGTCCGGCCCGATGCGGAAGCCCCACTGGCCGGCGCTGGCCGCGTTGAACGCGACATCGAAGTGAAAGGCGACGTTCTGGGAAGGACCGCCGAACACCCCGTGATTGGAGACATTGTCGTAGGCCTGGAGCCTGGTGTCGCCGTAGCCGGCGGTCGGTGCGAGCGCCGCGAGCTGGTCAATGGCGGTGCGGTAGGCGTCCGCAGAGGCCAGGGCAGAACTGGTGGAATACCGGGTATCGAGCGTGATCTGGCTGGCCTGGGCAAGTGGTGCTGCCAGACAGACCAGCAGACCCATAAGGGCGACAGGGGTGGCGGGGGCGATGCGCTTCATGATGTGTCCTCGGGTTTCCGTGAGGCACACCTTAACTGCGAATCCCCTGCCCGCCTGTGACAGGCTTCACACCCGCGGGACGAAGAGCATCAGACCGTGACCGATGTCACGCCGTGCCCGTCGTTGAAATGAGGACGCCGCGGCGGCGCATCCAGCTTCAGTCGTACTTCCGCGCGTCCTCGATCACCTTGCCGTCGTTGGGCAGGCTGCCGGCCGCGGCGAGTTTCACCTCCCCGCGCAGCTTGGTCACGTCGCGGATGCTGTCGGCCACGGCCTTGGCCAGGGCAGCATCGGCCGCGGCGGATTCACAATGCAGGGTCATGCGGTCCTGGCCCTCGGCGTTGTCGACCACCAGCCGGGCACGGACGATCTCCGGATGGCGGCGCACCACTTCGGCCACCTGGGAGGGATGGACGAACATGCCCTTGACCTTGGCCGTCTGGTCGGCGCGTCCCATCCAGCCCCTGATGCGCATGTTGGTGCGGCCGCAGGGCGAGACGCCGGGCAGCACGGCGGACAGATCGCCGGTGCCGAAGCGCACCAGGGGGTAGTCCGGGTTGAAGGAAGTCACCACCACCTCGCCCACCTCCCCCGGCGCCACCGGGTCGCCCGTGCCGGGCCGGACGATTTCCACCAGCAATTCTTCCTCGATGATGAGGCCCTCCCGGGCCTCGCTCTCATAGGCGATCATGCCCAGATCGGCGCTGGCGTAGGCTTGCAGCACCGAGAGGCCGCGGGCGGTAAAGAAAGCCTTCTGCACCGGGAACAGGGCCTCGCCGGAGACGATGGCGCGCTTGAGGGATGAAACGTCCATGCCCATCTCGTCCGCCTTCTCCAGGATGATCTTGAGGAAGGACGGCGTGCCCACGTAGCCGGCCGGTTTCAGCCCGGCCATGGCCTGGACCTGCATCTCCGTCTGTCCCACGCCCGCCGGGAAGACGCAGCAGCCCAGGGCTTGGGCGCCGCCATCCACCATGAAGCCGGCGGGGGTGAAGTGGTAGGAGAAGGTGTTGTGGATCAGGTCGCCGGGCCGGAAACCCGCCGCGTACATGACGCGGGCGAAGCGCCACCAGTCCGCCCCCCGGCCTTCCGGGTCGTAGATGGGGCCGGGCGAGGAAAACACCCGGCGCAGCCCCGACAAGGGTGTGGCCGTCATGCCGCCCAGAGGCGGATGCGCCTTCTGCAGGTCCAGGAGATCGTGCTTCCTCACCACCGGCAGCGCCGCCAGCGCCTCCCGGCTGGTGATCGCCGCCGGGTCCACGCCGGCCAGGCTGGCGCCGAAGTGGACGGTAGTCTGGGCCAGGGCGATGTGCCCCGGCAGCCGGGCCAGCAGAGCCAATTCCCGTTCTTCTGGCGAACGGACTTCGAGGGTGTCGTAATGGGAGGACATCGAGTAACTCCAAGAAGCGATTTGAACCGCAGAGGCGCAGAGACGCTGAGAAAAAACAAAGCCAACGGCAAGTGGGAGAGGTTGCAGCCAAACCATCGCCAAGAACCGGGCTCAGGGTTTCTCTGCGCCTCCGCGCCTCTGCGGTAAATTCTTTTTCGTCAAGCCAGCCAGCGCTTGCGGCGGCGATAGTGTTTCACTTCCCTGAAGCTCTTGCGTCCTGCCGTCGAGAGGCCCAGGTAGAACTCCTTCACGTCCTCGTTGCTGCGCAACTCCTCGGCCTGGCCTTCCATCACCACCCGGCCGTTTTCCAGGATGTAGCCGAAGTCGGCATAGCGCAGGGCCACCATGGTGTTCTGCTCGGCCAGCAGAAAGCTGACCTTCTCCCTCTGGTTCAGGTCGCGCACGATCTCGAAGATTTCCTCCACGATCTGCGGCGCCAGGCCCATGGAAGGCTCGTCCAGCAGGATCATGTTGGGCCGGGCCATCAGCGCCCGACCGATGGCGCACATTTGCTGCTCGCCGCCGGAGGTGTAGCCCGCCTGGGACGCGCGCCGCTGCTTCAGGCGCGGGAAATAGTTGTAGACCTTTTCCAGGGTGTCCTTCAGCTCCGCCCTAGTCTGCTTCTGGGTATAGGCCCCGGTGAGCAGGTTTTCCTCTATGGTCAGGTGGGCGAAACAATGCCGGCCTTCCATGACCTGGATCACCCCCGCCTTGACCAGTTCGCCCGGGGTGAGGCTATCCACCCTCTGCCCCTGGAACTCGATGCTGCCCTTGGTGACCTCGCCGCGTTCGGCGCGCAGCAGGTTGGACACGGCCTTGAGCGTGGTGGACTTGCCCGCGCCGTTGGCGCCGAGGAGGGCCACGATCTTGCCCTGGGGCACATCGAGGGAAACCCCCTTCAACACCAGGATCACGTGGTCGTAGATGACCTCGATGTTGTTGATGCTGAGGTAACTGGGGGCCGCGGTCGCGGCGGTCGTCGTCGTCATGGCTGGACCCGATTGGCGCAATTCTTCATGTTTGAGAACAGCTTGCTTTGTCTCTTCCGTAGGTCGGGCTTCAGCCCGACCAGGTATGCCGCAACACCAGTTGTCGGGCTGAAGCCCGACCTACGGCATCTACAAGAGGGAGGCCGGGGAGAAGAGGCGGAAGAGACGAAGGAGCGAGAACGGCAGGGCTTCACCCCTCACGCCTCACGCCTCACCCCTCACGCATCACTCCCCTCACTCCTCACGCTTTACTTTTCCTTGGAACAATCCCGCGGCGTGATGCCCTTTTCCTTGGCGTACTGGGCGGCGGACGCCTGGAACAGCGGGTGGATCAGGGCCTTGTTGCCCTCGATCCAGTCGGACACCAGCACCCACTTGGAGCCGTCCCACTGCTGGATCTTCACCTTGCCGGAGCCTTCGTGGTTGGCGCAGGAGGTCATCACCGCGGGCAGGAGCCCGGTCGCGCCCAGGGCCTTGATGCGGGCATCGTCCAGCTTCAGGTTTTCCAGGCCCCAGCGCACCTGCTCGCCGTTCATGGCCTTGCCCTTGCCGTACTTCTCCTGGGCGCGGCGCACCGCCTCCACGGACAACACGGCGGCGGACACGCCCCGGTTGTAGAGGATGGTGCCCAGCTTCCCCTTGTCCTGAACATTGCCCTTGCCGGCGCCATAGACCGTCTTCTCGATGTCGGCGATGAGCGGCACGTTCTTGCCGGACACGTTCCAGGTGGCGGACATGTAGCCCTTGGCGGCATCGCCGGCCGGGATGACGTCTTCCTCGGAACCGGCCCACCAGGAGCCGATCATGTGGTCACGCGGGAAGCCCATCTTCTGCGCGGTCTTCAGCGCCGTCTGGTTCATCACGCCCCAGCCCCAGAAGATCACCCAGTCGGGCTTTTCCTGGCGGATGCGCTGCCACTGGGCGCCCTGCTCGTTGCCCGGGTGAGCCACCGGGATCTCCACCAGGGTGAACTTGTTGAGCGACGCCTCGGCCTTGAGCGCCACGATGGGCTCCTTGCCATAGGCGGAGTCGTGGTAGAGGAAGACGATCTTCTTGCCCTTCAAGGCTTCCTTGCCGGCGATGAACTTGACGATGGCGGAAGCCTGCATCTGGTAGGTGGTCACCAGGGGGAAGGCATAGGGGAAGACGCTGCCGTCCACCGCGTCGGTGCGGCCGTAACCCATCATGGCCAGGGGCAGATGGTCGGCGGCGGTCTTGTCTATCAGGGCGTAGGAAATGCCGGTGGACATGGTGTGGATGGGGCCGGCGGAGGTGCGCGCCTTGCTCTTCATGCGCTCGTAGCACTCGATGCCCTTGGCGTTGTTGTATTCGGTCTCGCACTCTTCCCAGGTGGCCGTGACGCCGTTGATGCCGCCCTTCATGTTCACGTAGTTGAGGTAGTCCACGAAGCCGCCGTAGAAGGCATTGCCGTTGGCGCCGTAGGGGCCGACCCGGTAGGAGGGGATCATGAAGAATTCTTCTTCCGCCGCCTGGGCTGGCACCGAGGCGAAGGCGCCGGCCACCAGGGCGGCCATGAGAGCGATCTTGCGACTGCGATTGAACATATTTGTCTCCTTTTATTGTGGTTTGCGCTGGGGCGCGGTGGGCAGGTCAGTGGGGGAAGGGCCACAGACGCAGCTTTTCTTTGGCGATCTGCCACAGCCGGGCAAGGCCGTGGGGCTCGACCACCAGGAAGAACATGATCAGGGCGCCGAACACCATGGTCTGGATATGGGACACCGTGGAACCCTGAAGTTGCAGATGCAGCAGGCTGGACAGCTCGGGCAGGAGCACGTCCAGGAGGATGGGCAGCAGCAGGATGAAGGCCGCGCCCAGGAAGGAGCCCAGGATGCTGCCCACGCCGCCGATGATGATCATGAACAGGATGTGGAAGGACAGATCGAGCGAGAAGCCGTCCGGCTCCACGGAGCCCAGGTAGCAGAAGGCGTAGAGCGCGCCGGCCACGCCACAGTAGAAGGAACTGACGGCAAAGGCCAGGAGCTTGGTACGCAGGAGCGGGATGCCGATCACCTCCGCCGCCACGTCCATGTCCCGCACCGCCATCCAGGAGCGTCCGGTCTTGGAGCGCACCATGTTCTTGGCCATGAGCGCCATGACCGAAACGATGGCCAGCACCAGCAGGTACTTGTCCCGGGCGCCGTCGAAGACATAGCCGAGGATCTTCACGGTGGGCGTGGAGATGACACCGGAGGAGGAGTTGTTGGACAGCCAGGGGAACTTGGTCAGGCACCAGACGATGAAGAACTGGGCCGCCAGGGTCGCCACCGCCAGGTAGAAGCCCTTGATGCGCAAGCTGGGCAGGCCGAACAGGATGCCCACCCCCGCCGCCGTGAGACCGGCGCAGATGAAGCTCACCAGGATGGGAATACCCTCGACCCGCAACTGGAAGTTGTACGCGGCATAGGCCCCTACCGCCATGAATGCCGCCGAGCCGAGGGAAAGCTGGCCCGCGTAGCCCGTCAGGATGTTGAGTCCGAGGGCCGCCAGGGCGAAGATCAGGAAAGGCGTGAGAATGGCGTTGAACCAGTACTCCCCGGCCAGGGCCGGCACCACCAGGAAGGCGACGGCCAATACCAGGCCCACCCCGATGCGATCCTGGCGGATCGGGAAGATCTGCTGGTCGGCCCCATAACTGGTCTTGAACTGGCCGGTTTCACGATAAAACATTTGTACTCCTTGGTATTCGTAGGTCGGGATTCATCCCGACATCGGGCCTCAGCACGGGGTCTTGTCGGGATGAATCCCGACCTACACCCGATCAATATGTTTCTCGCCGAACAGACCTTCCGGCCGCACCAGCAGGAAGACCAGGGCCAGGACGTAGGGGAACCAACCCTCGATGCCCCCGAAATTGCCTTCCAGGACGCCCTGCATCAGGGGCGGCAGGTAGATTTCCGCCAGCTTCTCCGAGGCGCCGATGATCAGGCCGCCGACGATGGCGCCCGGCACGGAGGTGAAGCCCCCCAGGATCAGCACCGGCAGGGCCTTCAGGGCGGCGAAGGTGAGCGCGAACTGCACGCCGTTCCGGGCGCCCCAGAGCATGCCCGCCACCAGGGCGACGAAGCCGGCCACGCCCCAGACCATGACCCAGATGTGTTGCAGCGGAATGCCGATGGACATGGCCGCCTGGTGGTCGTCGGCCACGGCGCGTAGCGCCCGCCCGACCCGGGTGTATTGGAAGAAGAGGGCCAGCACCAGCACCAGGGCCGCGGCAATGCCGGCGGCCGCGAGGTCAAAGCGGCTCACGACGATGCCGAAAGTGTCCAGGATGTAGGGAATGGGCTCGTCCACCAGGCCGATGTCCAGGCCGCGGGGCTGGTTGCCCCAGAGGAGGGGCGCCGCGCCCTGGACGAAGAAGGCGAGACCGATGGTGGCCATGAACAGCGAGATGGGCGACTGGTTCACCATGCGCCGGAGCACGATGCGCTCGGTCAGGACGCCGAACACCACCATCACCAGGAAGGCCAGGATCACCGCCAGCCAGATGGGGGCGCCCTTCTCCATGCAGCCCACCACCGACAGGGCGGCGAGATACACCATCGCCCCCTGGGCGAAGTTGAACACGCCGGAGGCCTTGAAGATCAGCACGAAACCCAGGGCCACCAGGGAATACATGATCCCCGAGAGCAGGCCGCCGATCAGGACTTCAAAGAAGAATTGCATTTTCGCTCGCTCCGCTCGCTAGTGGAGAGTCGAGAGTCAAGAGTGGAGAGTAGAAGTTTCCGCGCCTGGGGCGCGCATTATTCACTCTCGACTCACCACTCTCCACTCTCGACTTCATGTCAGTGTTGTGTGCCGAGATAGGCGGAAATCACTTCCGGATTGTTCTTGACCTCATCCGGGGTGCCGTCGCCGATCTTCTTGCCGTAGTCCAGCACCACCACCCGGTCGGAGATGTCCATCACCACCCCCATGTCGTGCTCGATCAAGACGATGGTGGTGCCGAAATGGTCATTCACATCCAGGATGAAGCGGCACATGTCCTGCTTCTCTTCCACGTTCATGCCGGCCATGGGCTCGTCCAGGAGCAGCATGGAGGGCTCGGCGGCCAGGGCCCGGCCCAGTTCCACCCGCTTCTGCAGGCCGTAGGGCAGGCGCCCCACCGGGGTCTTCCGGATGTGTTCGATCTCCAGGAAATCAATCACTTCCTCCACCTTGGCCCGGTGCGCCAGTTCCTCGTTCCTTGCCGCCCCCCACCACAGGGCGTGCTGGAGGAAGTTGGCCTTCATCTTGAGCGTGCGTCCGGACATCAGGTTGTCCAGGACGCTCATGCCCTTGAACAGGGCGATGTTCTGGAAGGTGCGCGCGATGCCGGCAGCCGACGCGATGTGCGTGTTCATGTTGTGCCGGTGCTCGCCGCGGAAGATGATCTCCCCTTCCTGGGGCCGATACACGCCGTTGATGACGTTGAGCATGGAGCTCTTGCCCGCGCCGTTGGGGCCGATGATGGCCCTAACCTCGTGCTCCTTCACGTCGAAGGAAATATCCGTCAGCGCCCTGACCCCGCCGAAGCGCAGGGAGATGTTCTTCAGGTCCAGGATGACGTCGCCTATCTGTCTAGCCATGGGATCGCTCTCTATCCTTCATGCCGCGCGGGGGAAGACCTTGACGTCCCGGATCACGAGATCCGCGGCCACCATGCCCCGCCTGCCGTCCTCGAACTTGACCTCGGTCTCGATGTGCTGGGTGGAACGGCCGGCATACAGGGCCTCGATCAGCACGGCGTACTTCTCGGCGATGAAGCCGCGGCGCACCTTGCGCGTGCGGGTCAGCTCGTCGTCATCCGGGTCCAGTTCCTTGTGCAGCACCAGGAAGCGATGAACCTGGGTGTCGGCCACCAGGGGCTCCCTGGCCAGGTCCGCGTTCACCTGTTCCACGCATTCCTGGATCAGGGCATAGACCTCGGCCTTGCCCGCCAGGTCCGTGTAGCCCGCATAGGACAGGTTGCGACGCTCGGCCCAGTTGCCCACGGAACTCATGTCAATGTTGATGAAGGCGCACACGGAGTCCCGGCCGTGGCCGAAGCACACCGCCTCCTTCACGTGGGGGAAGAACTTGAGCTTGTTCTCGATGTAATTGGGGGCGAACACCGCGCCGCCGGCCATCTTGCCCACGTCCTTCACCCGGTCAATGATGCGCAGGTCGCCGTCATGATCCAGGAAGCCCGCGTCGCCGGTATGGAAGAAGCCCTCCCCATCCACCGACTCGGCCGTCGCCTCGGGGCGCAGGTAATATTCCTTGAGCAGCATGGGGCCGCGCACCAGGATTTCACCGTTGTCGGCGATCTTCACTTCCACCTGGGGCGCGGGCTGGCCGACGGAATCCAGCTTGATGCGGCTATCGGCCTGGAGGCAGACATAGGCGCAGGTCTCGGTCTGGCCGTAGAACTGCTTCAGGTTGATGCCCATGGAACGATAGAAGCGGAACAGGTCCGGACCGATGGCCGCGCCCGCGGTGTAGGCCACCCGGATGCGGCTCATGCCCAGCACGTTCTTCAACGGGCCGTAGATCAATATCTCGCCCAGGGCATACAGCAGGCGATCCTTCAGGCCCACCGGCTTGCCGTCCAGGATTTCCGCGCCGCAGCGTTTGGCCACGCCCATGAAGTAGCCGAACAGGCCGCGCATGATGGCACCCGCGTCTTCCATGCGCACCATGACCTGGGTGAGCAGATTCTCATAGACCCGGGGCGGGGCGAAGTAGCAGGTGGGGCCGATCTCCCGCATGTCGGTCATCACCGTGTCGCCCGATTCCGGACAATTGATGGTGAAGCCGGCCACCAGGGCCTGGGCAAAGGAAAAGAGGTGGTCGCCGACCCAGGCCATGGGCAGGTAGGACAGCACCTCTTCCGCCTCGGTCATGCCATCGAAGCCGCAGCCGCCCCGTGCGGCCGAGATGAAGGCATGGTGGGTCTGGCAGACGCCCTTGGGCTTGCCGGTGGTGCCGGAGGTGTAGAGGATGACCGAGGTGTCATCGGGCCGGCCCAGCGCGATTTCCTGCTGGATGAAGTCGGGCTGATTCTGGTTGTGGATGGTGCCGGCGGCGATCACCTCGTCCAGGCCGTGCAGGAAAGGCTGGGTGTAATGGGAGAGACCCCGCGGATCGTCATAGACGATGTGTTGCAGGAGGGGGCACTGCTCCTTGACCTCCAGAAGCTTGTCCACCTGCTCCTGGTCTTCCACGACGGCGATGCCTATGCCCGAATCCTGAAGGGCGAAGATCATTTCCGCGGCCACCGCGTCCTGGTACAGGGGTACCGGGATGCCGCCCAGCATCTGCGCCGCCAGCATGGCGCCGTAGAGGCGGGGACGGTTGTCGCCGATGATGGCCAGCCGGTCACCGCGCTTGAAACCGAGCTGGGCCAGGCCGCTGGCGAAGGCACTCGTCTCCCGAGCCACCTGGGCCCAGGTCCGGCTCTGCCAGATGCCCAGATCCTTCTCCCGGACGGCGGGACGCGCGCCGCGCACCTGGGCATGGTGCATCAGCAGGCGCGGAAACGTATCCAGAGGCGCCGACACGGCGCCTGACCCTAAAGTCATCTTCTCCTCCTCCATTTAGTCCAGCGGCCCGATCTGCCGGGTGGTCCCGGTCTGGGTTTGCAGGCCGCTGACTGATGGAGCCATTGTAGTCACGAATGGCGATACAATTGTCGCGAAATGGACAATTCCAATACAAAATCGCCCAGCCTGCTCGGCGCCGTGAGATCGGCGAGCTGGAGCATCGGCCTCACGCAGGAGGAATTGGCCCGGGTCGAGTCCACGGTGATCGAGCGGCGCTTCGCGCCGGGCAGCCTGGTGTGCCGCAAGGGTGAACCGGTGGAGTACTGGTACGGCGTCATCGAGGGGCTGCTGAAGCTCTCCTCCGATGCCGAGAGCGGCAAGACCGCGAGCCTGACGGGCGTGCCGCCGGGGGGCTGGTTCGGCGAGGGCTCACTCCTGAAGAGCGAAATTCGGCGCTACGACGGGGTGGCCCTGCGCGACTCCCGCATGGCCCTCATGCCGCGCCAGACCTTCTTGTGGTTGCTGGACCACAGCATCAGCTTCAACCGCTATCTGCTCACCCAGTTGAACGAGCGCCTGGGGCAGTTCATCTGCCTCCTGGAGTCCGAGCGCCTGCTGGACACCGACGCCCGGGTCGCCCGCTGCGTCGCTACCCTGTTCAATCCCGTCCTCTACCCCGGCCTCAGCCGCAAGCTCGCGGTTTCCCAGGAAGAACTGGGCTACCTCACCGGCATCTCGCGCCAGCGGGTTAACCGCTCCCTGAAGATCCTCCAGGACGCCGGCTACCTCTCGGTCGCCTACGGCGGCATCACCATCCTGAACCTGGATGGACTGA
Source organism: Rhodocyclaceae bacterium (assembly GCA_028714035.1). Lineage (GTDB taxonomy): Bacteria > Pseudomonadota > Gammaproteobacteria > Burkholderiales > Rhodocyclaceae > JAQTNA01. The sequence continues at coordinate 69,111 of JAQTNA010000017.1, read as the reverse complement.
GGAAGCTGGGAAGCTGAGAGGACCGGGCGACAGGTCAATGAAATGCCGAGACACATGAGACGGTGAGAAATCCAGCCGGCTCGAACTTGCTATACTCTGTCCACTGCGTAATCCCCTGGAATTGCCATGACTGCCATTGCCTACAGCCAGTTTCGCCACCGCCTGGGTGAAGTCGTCGAGGACATGATGTGCTCGGGAGAGCCTGTCACCGTCACCCGTGCCGACGGCAAAAACTTCGTCGTCGTGCCGGTGGAGGAATGGGATTCCGTCAACCAGACCGCCCACCTGTTGAGCAACGAAGAAAACACCCGGCGCCTGCGCGAGTCGTCCGAGCAGGCCAGGGCTGGAAGGCTGGTGGAAAGGGATATTGATTGACCCTCGCCGTCAAGTTCACCGAGCACAGTGCGGAAGATTTCGATTTCTGGCAGCGTACCGATGCAAGGATTCTGGAACGCATCAAGGCTTTGTTGCGGGACGCGCGGGAACATCCCTTCACCGGCATCGGCAAGCCCGAGCCCCTCAAACATGATCTGAGCGGCTATTGGTCCAGGCGGATCAACCGGGAACATCGGCTGGTCTATACGGTGGAAACCGACCTGCTGATTGTGCACCAGTGCCGATTCCACTACGCCCAGCAGAAGAAATAGTTTATCGGGATTCATCCCAACGGGGGACGGTGGAACTCAAAGCCGAGTTGCTTCAAACGCTTGATGATTTCCCGGTAACTGAAACCGGCAAGACGTCCCATCAGACCGCGACCACCAGGGGATAGTCGAAGGACTCACCCAGAAGCGGCAGCATGTCGTCGCCGAAGTCGGTCTGTGACTCGATCAACTTCTTGGCCACGTCACGGGCAATCTCGATGGTTTCCTGTAGCGTGCGCCCTTGTGCGATCAAGCCCTGCACCTCATCGCTGGTCGCCAGATACATCCCCTCCGGCAATTTCTCGATGTGCAACTGAATCATGTGCTCCATGGCTTCGCTCCTGTATGGCTCCCAGCTCCGGGGCCGGGCCGTGATTTTCCCACAGTTGCCGGTCTCCAGGCCGTTCCGGTCGGCTTGCCAGGACAGATTGCCGCGAAAGAACCTTGGTTAAGACCGCAGACTTCACCCAACCTTCAGGTTCTCCACATCCACCCGGGCCGCAGGACGGTCCAGGACAGCGGCGACGTTCTGGGCGTAGGTCTGGGCCCAGTCATCCTTCTCCATGAAGTGCTTCTCGCCGGAGTACTTGGCCACGTCCAGGATCATGTCCAGGAGCAGCATCTTGCCCATGGGATTGCGCGGCTCGCATTCCAGGGCATCGAACTGCTCATGCAGCCAGCGGCGGGCGATGTCGCGGGAAGTGCCGGCGACTTCATCGCCGGCAAAACGGAATTCGTACTCCCGGTTGCTGCCGAAAGAAACGATTACGGTATGGGACATGCTGCCTCCGTGAATGAATCAAATCAAGTTCAAGGTCAAAACCTCACCGCAAAGGCGCTAAGGGCCGCAAAGAAAAAATTAATCATCGGCGTGCCCCCCGGCTTGCGAATTGCGCGTCGAAGTTCTGCATTCCTTTGCGGCCCTTCGCGTTCTTTGCGCCTTTGCGGTGAGATGTTTCTTCAATCTGCCGCCAATTCCGGCCGGTCGCGGAAGTGGGCCAGGGCTTCGGGGTTGGCCAGGGCTTCCATGTTCTTCACCGGCTCGCCGTGCACCGCCTTCCTCACCGCCAGTTCCACGAGCTTGCCGCTCCGGGTGCGGGGGATGTCGGCCACCTGGACGATCTTGGCCGGCACGTGGCGCGGCGTGGTGTTGTCCCGGATGGCGCGCTTGATGCGATCCCGCAGGGCGTCGTCCAGGGTGAGCCCTTCCTTCAGGCGCACGAACAGCACCACGCGCACATCCCCCAGGGAATCCGGCGGCCAGTTCTGGCTGATGGCGAGGGACTCGGCGATCTCCGGCAGGCGCTCCACCTGGCGGTAGATTTCCGCCGTGCCGATGCGCACGCCGCCGGGATTCAGGGTGGCGTCCGAGCGGCCATGGATGATGAGGCCCTCGTGTTCCGTGATTTCGCAGAAGTCCCCATGGCACCAGATGCCGGGGAAGCGTTCGAAATAGGCGGCCCGGTACTTCTCGCCGTCGGGGTCGTTCCAGAAGCCGACGGGCATGCTGGGGAAGGCGCGGGTGCATACCAGTTCCCCCTTCACCCCGCGCACCGGATGACCGTCCTCGTCCCACACGTCCACCGCCATGCCCAAGCCCCGGCACTGGATCTCGCCGCGCCACACCGGCAGGGCCGGGTTGCCCAGGACGAAGCAGGAAATGATGTCCGTGCCGCCGGAAATGGAGGCCAGTTGCAGGTCGGGCTTGATCGCCTCATAGACGAAGTCGAAGCCTTCCGCCGCCAAAGGGCTGCCGGTGGAGGTCAGCGCCCGAAGCGCCGCCAGGCGGTGGCTCTGCCGCGGCTTGAGGCCGGTCTTGGCCAGGGCATCCAGGTATTTGGCCGAGGTGCCGAACAGGGTCATGTCCTCCGCGTCGGCGTAATCGAACAGGATGTCGCCCCGGCCCGGCCCGCCGAAGGGACTGCCGTCATAGAGCAAGAGCGTCGCCCCGGCCCCTAACGCCGCCACCAGCCAGTTCCACATCATCCAGCCGCAGGTGGTGAAATAGAACACCCGGTCGCCCTCACGCACGTCGCAGTGCAGGCGATGTTCCTTGAGTTGCTGCAACAAGGTGCCCCCGGCGCCATGGACGATGCACTTGGGCACGCCCGTGGTGCCGGAGGAATACATGATGTAGAGGGGATGATTGAACGGCAGGGGCGCGAACTCGATGTCTTCCACCGCCGCAAAGGGCGCGAGGAAATCGTCCCAGCTCACCCCGTGCGGCAGGGACGAGGCGTCCGCCCCGGACCCCACGTAGGGCACCAGGACCACCTTCTCCAGGCCCGGAATCTTCCCGGCGGTTTCCGCGAGGCGCTCGAAGGTTGCCACGGTCTTGCCGCCGTAAAAATAGCCGTCCACGCCGATCAGCACCTTGGGCAGCACCTGGCCGAAGCGGTCCAGGGCGCCCTGCACGCCGAAGTCGGGGGAGGCGGAGGTGAAGATGGCGCCGATGCTGGCCGCGGCCAGCATGGCGATCACCGCCTCCGGCATGTTGGGCAACCAGGCCGCCACCCGGTCGCCGGCCACCACGCCCTGGGCGGAGAGGGCCGCCGCCAGCTGCGCCACCTGACTTCGCAGCTCGGTCCGGCTCACGCGCCGCCTGACCTTGTCCTCGCCCCAGAACACCAGGGCCTCCTCGTTGGAGGAAGGACGCAGCAGGTTCTCCGCGAAGTTCAACCGGGCCTCGGGAAACCAGCGGGCGCCGAGCATGTCGCCGGACTCCTCCAGCACCCTTGCTCCCGGCTCGCCGATGACGCCGCAGAAATCCCAGATTTCGTGCCAGAAGAGGTCGCGCCTGTCCAGCGACCATTGCCACAGGGAAGGGTAGTCGTCCAGCGGCACGCCGTGGCGCTCCGCCGCCTGCCGCGCGAAGGCCGTGATCTGTGTCCGGGCAATGCGTTCCGGACTCGGCTGCCAGGAGGGTTGCTGGTTCATATGGGGCTCCCTTTACAAGTCGGGCGAACAAGTTCGCCCCTAAAACTACTTACCGCACCACACGGGCTTCCGCTTGTCGAGGAAGGCGCCGATGCCTTCCCGGGCATCCAGCGAGTCCAGGTTCTTCACCATCACCTCGCGGGTGTACTCGTAAGCCTGGGCCAGGGGCATCTCCATCTGCCGGTAGAAGGCTTCCTTGCCGATGGCCAGTGTAACCGGGGATTTGGCCGCCATTTGTCGCGCCAGCAACAATGTGCGCGCGGCCAGTTCCTCCGGCGGCACCACGTCGTTCACCAGGCCAAAGCGCAGCGCCGTTGCCGCGTCCACCATGTCCCCGGTGAGCAGCATCTGCATGGCCTGCTTGGGTGCCACGTTGCGCGACAGGGCCACCATGGGCGTCGAGCAGAACAGGCCGATATTCACGCCGGGGGTGGCGAAGCGCGCGTCGCTCGCCGCCACCGCCAGGTCGCAAGTCGCCACCAGCTGGCAGCCGGCCGCCGTGGCGATGCCGTGCACCTGGGCGATGATGGGCTTGGGCAGGCGCACCATGGCCTGCATGAGTTCGGCGCAGTCCCGGAACAATTCCTCGGTGAAGGCGCAGTCATACGCCTTGGAGCGCAATTCCTTCAGGTCGTGGCCGGAACAGAAGGCCGGGCCGGCACCCGCCAGGATCACCACCCGCACGCTCTCGTCCTTGGCGATGGCGGCGAAGGCCGCCAGCAGCTCCAGGAGCAGGTCGTGGGACAGGCTGTTTCGCGCCTGGGGGCGATTGAGGGTGAGGGTGGCCACACCGGCATCATCCTGGCGCAGCAGCAAGCTTTGATCGTTCATTGGAATCTCCTCCTGTTAAGATTTACCATTTTCCGCCGAGTGCAGCCGATCCGGCCGCCAACAATATCACCGCCCGAGAACTTCATCATGACCAGCCCTGCCCTGCCGAACCTCACCGACGCCCTGCTCTCCTTCGAGGCCGGCGTCGCGCTCCTGACCCTGAACCGGGACGACGTGCGCAACGAACTGACCGGCACGGCGCTGGTGGACGACCTGGTGGCCGTGGTGGAATGGATCAAACGGGAGGCGGCCGTCTCGGCCCTGGTGCTCACCGGCGCCGGCAGCGCCTTCTGCGCCGGAGGCAACGTGAAGCACATGCTGAACCGGGAAGGTGCCTTCGGCGGCGACGCCTACACGGTGCAACAGCGCTACCGACTGGGCATACAGCGCATGAGCCTGGCCCTGCAGCAGGTGGAGGTGCCCTTCATCGCCGCGGTAAACGGCCCGGCCATCGGCGCGGGCTGCGATCTGGCCGCGATGGCGGACATACGTCTCGGCTCGGTGAACGCCAAATTCGGCGAGACCTTCGTGAACCTGGGCATCATTCCCGGCGACGGTGGCGCGTTTTTCCTGCAACGCCTGATCGGCTACCAGCGGGCGGCCGAGATGACCTTCAGCGGCCGCATCGTGGGGGCCGAGGAAGCGAAATCCATGGGCCTGCTGCTGGAGGTGCTGCCGCCGGATGAACTCCTGCCGCGCGCCCTGGCCCTGGCCGCAAGTTTCGCCGCCAAGCCGCCCCAGGCCCTGCGTCTGGCCAAGCGTCTGATGAAGTCCGCCCAGCGCATGGAACTGCCCGACTTCCTGGATCAATGCGCCATGTTCCAGGGCGTCTGCCACAACACGGCGGATCACCTGGAAGCGGTGGCCGCCTTCCTGGAGAAGCGCCCGCCCCGCTTCTCCGGCAGTTGATCCGTTCATCAGGCCGGTCCGGATTTTTTTACCAACAGGGCACGGGCGACCCGGGAGTTCGGTTCCCGGCCCAGCCGGGCGGATATCCAGGCGCTGGTTTCCAGCAACTTATCCAGGTCCACGCCGGAGGCGATGCCCAGGCCGGCGAGCAGCCAGACCACGTCCTCCGTCGCCACGTTGCCGGAGGCGCCCGCCGCGTAGGGGCAGCCTCCCAGACCGGCCACCGAGCTGTCGAAACAACTTAGCCCCGCCTGGAGCGAGGCATAGATGTTGGCGATGGCCATGCCGTAGGTATCGTGGAAATGTCCCGCGAGCCGCTCCACCGGCACCCTCCGGCGCACGACCTCCAGCATGTCCAGCACCCTGGCCGGCGTACCCACGCCTATGGTGTCGCCCAGGGAAACCTGGTAGCAGCCCATCTCTGACAACGCCCCCGCCACCTGGGCCACGGCCTCGGGTGCCACTTCGCCCTGGTAGGGACAGCCCACGACGCAGGAGACATAGCCTCGCACCGTGAGGCCCGCGGCGAGCGCCCGCGCCACCACCGGCCGGAAGCGCGCCAGGCTCTCCGCGATGGAGCAGTTGATGTTCTTTTGCGAGAAAGCCTCCGAGGCCGCCCCGAACACGGCCACCTCCCGGGCTCCGGCCTTGAGCGCCGCCTCCAGCCCCTTCTCGTTGGGCACCAGCACCGGGTAGGAGAGGCCGGGTCGGGCTTCGAGTCCGGCCATGACCTGGGCCGCGTCCGCCATCTGCGGCACCCATTTCGGCGAGACGAAGGCCGTCGCCTCGATGGACGAGAGGCCGCAAGCGGCGAGCCTCCCGATGAGTTCCAGCTTGACCTCGGTGGGGACGACCTGCTTCTCGTTCTGGAGCCCATCCCGTGGCCCCACCTCGACGATCCGTACCTGTTCAGGTAGTTTCATCATGGAAACCTCTGTTTGAACCGCAGAGACGCAGAGGCGCAGAGGAAAGACAATAAGTATTCGCCGGTTTCCATTTCATCCATTTGGTGAGGCTGAAAACTTCCCCGAGCTCCTGTTTTCTCTGCGCCTCTGCGCCTCTGCGGTAAATCAATTGCTTTATTTTGTTTCATGCGGCGGCTTCCGGCTCGAAATCCACCAGTTCCGCGCCATCCGCCACCTGATCCCCCACGGAGTAGCGGTAGGCCTGGACCGTGCCGGTGGACGGGGCGGCCAGGGTATGCTCCATTTTCATGGCTTCCAGGATCACCAGCGGCGTGCCCTTGTCCACCCGGCTGCCCGTCTGAACCAGGAGCGCGATGATCTTGCCCGGCATCGGCGCGGTGAGACTGCCCTCGGCGCCGCAGCCCTCCCCGGCGTGGAACAAGGGATCCACATCGGCGAAGGCGAAAACCCGGCCGTCCAGGAAGACGTGGCGCCGCACCCCGGCCGCAACCACCGCCACCGTCAGGCGCCGGCCATCCAGGTCCAGCAGCACCCGGTCCTCGCCCCGCAACTCGCCACCCACCAGGCTAGTCTGGCCATCCAGTTCCAGGGACAGGAGGGGACCGGTGCCGCTCACCCGCACCTCCTTCTCGTTTTCGCCATGGCGGAAACGCAGGCTGCGCCGACCGTCGCGGTTGAGGCGCCAGCCGTCCCGCACATGCCAGGGGGAATGGGGGTCCGGGTCGCGGGCGGCGGCGCGCCGGGCGAGAACGCCCTCCCGCAGCAGTTCGGCCATGGCGACCGCCAGCCAGGCTTCCCGGGGCACCACCACGGCGGCCGGGAAGAGGAAGTCCTGCTCCCGCTCGATCAGGCCCGTGTCCAGGTCGCCTCCCGCGAAGGCCGGGCAGGCGATGAGCCGGGAGAGGAAGGAGACATTGTTGGCCACGCCCACCACCCGGTAGCTCGCCAGGGCCTGGCGCATGCGGGCCAGGGCGGCACCCCGGTTCTCGTCCCAGACGATCAGCTTGGCGATCATGGGATCGTAATGGGGAGAAATCTCGTCGTTCTGCTCGACGCCCGTATCCACCCGCACGTGCAGGTCTTCGGACGGGGGAGCCAGGTACACCAGCCGCCCGGTGGAAGGCAGGAAGCCCTTGTCCGGGTCTTCGGCGTAGATGCGCGCCTCCAGGGCATGCCCCCGGATGCCCAACTGCTCCTGGGCGAGCGGCAGGGGCTCGCCCGAGGCCACCCGCAATTGCCATTCCACCAGATCCAGGCCGGTGATCATCTCCGTCACCGGGTGCTCCACCTGGAGGCGGGTGTTCATTTCCATGAAATGGAAAGAGCCGTCCTGGTCAGCGATGAACTCCACCGTGCCGGCACCCACGTAGCCCACGGCCCTTGCCGCATCCACGGCGGCCTGGCCCATGGCCGCGCGCCGCTCCGGGCTCATGCCGGGGGCGGGCGCCTCCTCCAGCACCTTCTGGTGACGGCGCTGCACCGAGCAATCCCGCTCGAAGAGATGGACGTAGTTGCCCTGCGTGTCGCCGAACACCTGAATCTCGATGTGGCGCGGCCTTTGCAGATAACGCTCGATCAGCACTTGGTCGTCGCCGAAGCTCGTTTGCGCCTCCCGCTTCACCGCCGCCAGGGCCGACTCGAACTCGCCCGCTTCCCGCACCACCCGCATGCCCTTGCCGCCGCCCCCGGAGGCCGCCTTGATGAGCACCGGGAAACCGATGGCCTGAGCCTCGCACTTCAGGAGCCCCGCGTCCTGGTCGTCACCATGGTAGCCCGGCACCAGGGGCACGCCGGCCTTCTCCATCAACTGCTTGGCCGCGGTCTTGGAGCCCATGGCGCGTATGGAAGAAGCGGGCGGGCCGATGAAGACGACGCCGGCCTCGGCGCAGGCCTCGGCAAATGCCGGGTTCTCCGACAGGAAGCCGTAGCCCGGATGCACGGCTTCGGCACCCGTACGCCGGCAGGCGGCGAGTATCGCCTCCGGCAGGAGATAGGACTCCCGGGCGGGCGCGGGCCCGATGAGCACCGCCTCGTCGGCCAGGCGCACATGCCGACTGCCGGCATCGGCTTCCGAGTACACGGCCACCGTGCGTATGCCCATGCGCCGCGCCGTCTTGATGACCCGGCAGGCGATTTCGCCGCGGTTTGCGATCAGAATTTTCTCAAACATCATGCCTCCGCGGCATCATCGCCTGAGCACGCTACGCGTGCAAGGCAATTTGACTTCGTCGCTACGCCGCTTCGCGGCTGGTCTCCTCTATTAGCGATCAGTATCTTCTCGAACATCTTGATTACCCAGGTTGAGTCCAGGCCGCCGGGCGCTTTTCCAGGAAGGCCGAGAGGCCTTCCTTCGCTTCCGGGGTGGCGCGTAATTCGGCGATGCGGCGCGCGGTGTCCATGGCCAGGGCATCATCCACCGGATGGCTGGCCACGGCGCGAATCAGTTCCTTGGACGCAGCCTGGGCTTGCGGGCCGCCGGAGAGCAACATCCCGGCCAGTTCCGCCACCCTGGCGTCCAGTTCTTCCGGGGCGCAGACTTCGTGCGCCAGGCCGATCTCCCTCGCCCTGGCCGCCGAGAAACGCTCGGCCGTGAGGAAATAACGATGGGCCTGGCGCTCGCCCATGGCGCGGATGACGTAGGGACTGATGGCGGCGGGCAGGAGACCCAGGCGCACTTCCGAGGTGGCAAAGCTGGCCTCCGCGGAAGCCACGCAGATGTCGCAGGCCGCCGCCAGGCCCAGGCCGCCGCCGATGGCCGCCCCCTGCACCCGGGCGATGCTGGGCTTGCCCATCTCGGCCAGAGTGCGCAGCATGTGGGCCAGTGCCCTGGCATCCACCAGGTTCTGTTCCACGCCGTAGCCGGCCGCCCGCTTCATCCAGTTCAGGTCCGCCCCGGCGGAAAAACTCCGCCCCCGGCCGGCCAGCACGATGACTCGAACCGCCGGGTCCACATCCAGTTGCCGGAAGGCCGCCGCCAGTTCCGCGATGAGAACCTCGTCAAAGGCGTTATGCACCTCTGGCCGGTTCATCCAGACCGTGGCGACGCCGGCCGAAATTTCGATTTCCAGGGTTTGGAACATGGATTCTCCAACTGCGTGAGCGGTGAGGGGTGAGGGGTTGAAATCACCGGGCGCTACGCGCCCGCCAACTATTACTCCTCACTCCTGACACCTCACTCCTCACGCCTTTCACTCACATCCTGAACAGCCCGAACTTGGTTTCCCGGATCGGCGCATTCAAGGCCGCCGAGATGCCCAGCCCCAGGGCGCGTCGGGTCTGGGCGGGATCCAGCACCCCGTCGTCCCACAGGCGCGCCGTGGCGTAATAGGGGTGACCCTGGGTCTCGTACTGGGTGCGCAAGGGTGCCTTGAAGGTTTCCTCCTCTTCGACGCTCCAGGTCTTTCCCGATGCCTCGATACCGTCCCGGCGCAGGGTGGACAGGACCGAGGCCGCCTGCTCGCCGCCCATGACCGAGATGCGGCTGTTGGGCCACATCCACAGCAGCCGCGGCGAGTAGGCCCGGCCGCACATGCCGTAGTTGCCGGCGCCGAATGAGCCGCCTATGAGCAGGGTAAACTTGGGTACGGCGGCGGTAGCCACGGCCGTCACCATCTTGGCGCCGTCCCGGGCGATGCCGCCATTCTCGTACTTGCGCCCCACCATGAAGCCGGTGATGTTCTGCAGGAAGACCAGGGGAATGCCGCGCTGGGCGCACAACTCCACGAAATGGGCACCCTTCAGGGCCGATTCCGAGAAGAGGATGCCGTTGTTGGCGACGATGCCCACCGGGTAGCCGTGAACCCGGGCAAAGCCGGTGACCAGGGTCGGGCCATAGCGCGCCTTGAATTCATCGAAGCGGGAGCCATCCACCAGGCGCGCGATCACTTCCCGCACGTCGTAGGGTTTACGCGTGTCGGCCGGGATGACGCCGTAGAGTTCCGCAGGATCGTAGGCCGGCTCTTCCGGAGTCGCCAGGTCCAGGGAGATTTCTTTCCGGCGGTTGAGATTGGCGACGATGCGCCGGGCCAAGGCCAGGGCGTGATGGTCGTTCTCGGCCAGGTGATCGGCCACGCCGGAGACGCGCGTATGCACGTCGCCACCACCCAGGTCCTCCGCACTCACCACCTCGCCCGTGGCCGCCTTCACCAGGGGCGGGCCGCCCAGGAAGATGGTGCCCTGATTGCGGACGATGATGGTCTCGTCGGACATGGCCGGCACGTAGGCGCCGCCCGCCGTGCACGAACCCATCACCACCGCGACCTGGGGGATACCCTCGGCGCTCATGGTCGCCTGATTGAAGAAGATGCGGCCGAAGTGGTCCCGGTCGGGGAAAACCTCGTCCTGCATGGGCAGGAAGGCGCCGCCGGAATCCACCAGGTAAAGACAGGGCAGGCGGTTTTCCCGGGCGATCTCCTGGGCCCGCAGGTGTTTCTTCACCGTCAGCGGGTAGTAGGTGCCGCCTTTCACCGTGGCGTCGTTGGCGACGATCATGCATTCCACGCCGGAAACCCGGCCGATGCCCGTCACCACCCCGGCACTGGACACCCCGCCGTCGTACATGCCCCAGGCGGCGAGCGCCCCCAATTCCAGGAAGGAGGTTCCCGGATCGAGCAGGGCATCAATCCGGTCCCGCACCAGGAGCTTGCCCCGCGCCAGGTGCTTGGCCCGGGCTTCCTCGGAACCGCCGCGGGCAACGATGGCCGTCTTTTCGTGCAGATCGTCCACCAGGGCGCGCATGGCCGCCGCGTTGGCGCGAAAATCTTCCGAACGGGGGTTGAGTCGGGATTTTATGATGGTCATGAATGGGTTCCCGGTTCAAGGCAGCGCCGCCAGCGCCCCCTGGTAAGAATTCTGCAAACTGTCGTTGTCGCTGGCGCTCACGCCCAGATCCCGCACCAGGCCGTCGGCCAGGCTGTAACACCAGCCATGTACCATGAGTTCCTGGCCCCGCGCCCAGGCATCCTGAACGATGGTCGTTTCCGCCACGTTAACGACCTGTTCGATGACGTTCAGCTCACAAAGCCGGTCATGGCGCTCATCCAGGCTGGTCCAGCCCTGGAGGTAGGCGTCGTGCTTCTTGATCACGTCCTGCACATGCCGCAGCCAGTTGTCGGAAAGCCCCACCTTGCGCCGGGTCAGCGCCGCGCGCAGACCGCCGCAGCCGTAATGCCCCACCACCATGACATGACGCACGCCAAGCACTTCCACCGCGAATTGCAGCACGGACAGGCAGTTGAGGTCGGTATGCACCACCACGTTCGCCACGTTGCGATGGACGAACAACTCCCCTGGCAGCAGATCCACGATCTCGTTGGCTGGCACCCGACTGTCGGCGCAGCCTATCCAGAGATATTCGGGGGCCTGCTGCTTGAGGAGCCGCGAGAAGAACTCCGGATCCCGGTCCAGCATGCGCTCCGACCAGGCGCGGTTGTTTTCGAAGAGTTTACCCAGCTTGTCCATGACCTCATTCCCGCCCCGTTCAGTTGGTCTCGGCGAAAAGCTCGCGGCCGATGAGCATGCGGCGGATTTCCGAGGTGCCGGCGCCGATTTCGTAGAGCTTGGCATCGCGCCACAGGCGACCGACCGGATATTCGTTCGTATAGCCGTTGCCGCCCAGGGTCTGGATGGCCTCGCCCGCCATCCAGGTCGCCTTCTCGGCACTGTACAGGATGGCACCCGCCGCGTCCTTCCTCAGGGCACGGGAATGATCCTGGCGGTCGCAGGCCTGGCCGACGGCGTAGACATAGGCACGGGTCGCCTGCCAGGTCGTATACATGTCGGCGATCTTGCCCTGCATGAGCTGAAACTCGCCGATGGCCCGCCCGAACTGTTTGCGCTCATGGAGATAGGGAACCACCACATCCATGCAGGCGGCCATGATGCCCAGGGGGCCGCCGCAGAGCACGGCGCGCTCGTAGTCCAGGCCGCTCATGAGCACCTTGACGCCGTTGCCCACGCCGCCCAGCACGTTCTCTTCAGGCACCTCGCAATCCTGGAACACCAGCTCACCGGTATGGGAACCGCGCATGCCCAGCTTGTCCAGCTTCTGCGCCACCGAGAAACCGGCGAAGCCCTTCTCCACGATGAAGGCGGTAATGCCCTTGGCGCCCGCGGCCGGGTCGGTCTTGGCATAGACGATGAGGGTGTGGGCATCCGGCCCGTTCGTGATCCACATCTTGCTGCCGTTCAACAGGTAACGGTCGCCCTTCTTCGTGGCGGCGAGGCGCATCGAAACCACGTCGGAGCCGGCACCGGTTTCGGACATGGCCAGGGCGCCTATGTGCTCGCCGGAGATCAGGCCGGGCAGGTATTTCCGCTTCTGCGCCTCGGTGCCGTTGCGGCGCATCTGATTCACGCAAAGATTGGAATGGGCGCCGTAGGACAGCCCCACCGAGGCGGAGGCCCGGGAAATTTCCTCCAGCGCCACGACGTGGGCCAGATAGCCCATGGCGCTGCCGCCGTACTGCTCCTCGACGGTAATGCCCAACAAGCCAAGATCGCCGAACTTGCGCCATAAATCCATGGGGAACTGGTCCGTTCGATCCACTTCCGCCGCACGGGGCGCGATTTCCTTGTCGGCAAAATCCTTGACCGTATCGCGCAACATTTCCAGGGTCTCGCCCAAGGCGAAATCGAGTCCGATCATCTTCTTGTCTCCCTATTGTTCTTGAAATTCCGTGCCGGACCGCGGCTCGGCCTATCTTATTCAGGACATGTCGGTCTTGTCCGGCTTGCCGTGCATGGTCATGAGGGTCTGCTGCATCATGGCGCAGTGAGTGGCTTTGCCGTGCTTCACCACCCAGGCGTCGCCCCGGCAGATCACCAGATTGCGGCCCGGCTTCACCACCTCCCCGGTGGCGATGAGCAGCTCGCCGTCCGCCGGCGCCAGGAGGTTGATCTTGAACTCCACCGACAACACGGAGGTGTTCGGCGCCATGAGCGTAAAACCCGCGTAGCCGGCGGCGGAGTCCACCGCCGTGGTGGTGATGCCGGCATGAAAGAAACCATGCTGCTGGGTCAGATCGGGACGGAAAGGCATGCGGATCTCGCACCAACCGGGCGCCAGGCCGGACAGTTCCGCCCCGATCAGGCCCATCGCGCCCTGACGGGCGAAGCTGGTACGCACCTTTTCTTCCCAGTCCGGATCCCGGGGCTCAAAGTGAAGGATGGGGCGTGGAATCGGCATGAAGGGCTCCTTGCGAGGTCCGATTTGAATTCGTCGGGCAAGTCTAGTTGACGCTAACGTCAACGTCAACTAGACTTGCCCGCCACATGCCGAACAACGCTCAGGCCTTGGAGGTCTTGGTGGAGGCGCGGGATTCGAGGATTTGGCGGCACTGGTCTTCGAAGGCGACGACCTCCCCCAGAACCTCTTCCAGGTCGCGGCGCTGCTGCTCCAAGGCCGCACGGCGTTCGGCGAGCACCACCAGGAATTTTTCCAGTTGGCTGGATTCGTCCGGTGCCGTGTGGTAAAGGTCCATGAGGTAGCGGATATCCGCCAGCGCCAGCCCCAGGCGCTTGCCGCGCAGGGTCAGCTTGAGCCGGGTACGATCCCGCTTCGAATAGACCCGCAGCAAGCCCTCGCGCCCGGGCGAAAGCAGGCCCTGCTCCTCGTAGTGGCGTATGGTACGGGGCGTGACGCCGAATTCGGCGGCAAGCTCGGAAATGGAGTAGGTTTGTTCGCTCATGGCAGTGCAGTTAAGCAGAATTCATTGATCGAGGCAACGTGAAGGCCTCGAAACAGGAAAGCGTCGCACACGAATGGAAATCTCCTACCCCTTCGCCTCCCCCCCTGGAACCGGCGATCCCCTGGAAGTGGCGCCCGGCATTCTCTGGCTGCGCATGCCCCTGCCCTTCGCCCTGGACCACATCAACCTCTGGCTCCTGAAGGATGGGGCAGGCTGGACGGCGGTGGACACCGGCATCTCCCGGGAGACCATCCGGCTGGCCTGGGACCGCATCCTGGAAAACCGCCGGCTGACCCGGCAGATCGTCACCCACTTTCACCCCGACCACCTGGGCCTGGCCGCCTGGCTGGAGAAGAAGACGGGCGCCCCGCTGTGGATGACCCAGGGCGAGTACACCGTGGCGCAACTGGTGCTGCACCAAATCGCCGGCTACGGCGTACCGGCCATGCTGGAATTCTTTGCCGGTCACGGCCTGGGCCGCGAGCCGCTGGATGAACTGGAGAGGCGGGGCAATGCCTTCGCCCGGGGCGTACCGGAGATCCCGGGAAACTACCATCGCATGATCCACGGCGACCGCATCGCCGTGGACGGACAGGACTGGCGGGTCATGGTGGGCCACGGCCACGCACCCGAGCATGCCAGCCTCTATTGCGCGGGAAAAGGCGTCCTGATTTCCGGCGACATGCTTTTGCCCCGCATTTCCACCAACATCAGCGCCTATGCCGCGAAGCCCTTCGGCGACCCCCTGGGCCGCTTCCTGGAATCCATAACGGCCTACCTGGACCTGCCGGACGACACCCTGGTCCTGCCCTCCCACGGCCTGCCCTTCTTCGGCATCCGCGCCCGGGTGGCGCAATTGCGGGCCCACCACCAGGCGCGCTGCGACGAACTGCTGGCCGCCTGTGCCGACACGCCTTTGAGCGCCGCCGAACTGATTCCCGTGATGTTCCCCCGCCCCATCCTGGACGCCCACCAGATGATGTTCGCCATCGGCGAGGCCGTCGCCCACCTGCTGTACCTGGAACACCGGGGCCACATGGCCCGCGCCGAGACAGACGGCATCATCCGTTTCCGTTCAGTCCCGCCCGCCCTGGCCGACTGAACCACCCTTGCTTGGAGAGAACATGAGCCACCCCAGCCACAAGATCGCCTCCCAGAAGCCCCGGCACAAGGTACGCTTCGTCACCGCCACCTCGCTCTTCGATGGCCACGACGCCTCGATCAACATCATGCGCCGCATCCTCCAGGGCACGGGCGCCGAAGTGATCCACCTGGGCCACAACCGTTCGGTGGAGGAGATCGTCACCGCGGCCATCCAGGAAGACGTGCAGGGCATCGCCGTGTCCTCCTACCAGGGCGGACACATCGAGTTCTTCAAGTACATGATGGACCTGCTGCGGGAAAACGGCGCCGGGGACATCCAGGTATTCGGCGGCGGCGGCGGCGTGATCGTGCCCGAGGAGATCGCGGAGCTGCACGCCTACGGCGTCGCCCACATCTATTCGGTGGAGGACGGCCAGACCATGGGCCTCCAGGGCATGATCAACGACATGGTGAAGAAGGCCGACCGGGATCTGTCCGTCCTGGCCTCCGCCGAGGTCTCGGCGCTCCGGACCGAGGATCGGCCCACGCGCATGAGGCACCTCGCCCGCATCATCACGGCCCTGGAAGCCGGCCACTGGCCCGCCACCGAAGCATTGCGCGAGGCCGCCGCCCGAATCAAGACACCCACCCTGGGCATCACCGGCACGGGGGGCGCCGGCAAGTCCTCCCTGACGGATGAACTGGTGCGCCGCTTCCGACTGGACCAGGATGACGCCCTGAAGATCGCCATCATCTCCATAGACCCGTCCCGGAAGCGTACCGGCGGGGCGCTCCTGGGCGACCGCATCCGCATGAATGCCATCCAGCATCCAAACATCTACATGCGCTCGCTGGCGACGCGGGATACCGGATCGGAAATCTCCAGGGCGCTGCCGGACGCCATCAACGCCTGCAAAGTGGCCGGTTTTGACCTCATCCTGGTGGAAACTTCGGGCATCGGACAGGGCGACGCAGCCATCGTGCCCCTGGTGGACAGCTCGCTCTACGTCATGACTCCGGAGTTCGGCGCGGCAAGCCAGCTGGAAAAGATAGACATGCTGGATTTCGCCGATTTCGTGGCGATCAACAAGTTCGACCGCAAGGGTTCGGAAGACGCCCTGCGCGACGTAAGGAAGCAATATCAAAGGAACCGGGAGCGCTTCGGAGACAAGACCGAGGACATGCCCGTGTTCGGCACCATGGCCTCCCGCTTCAACGACGAGGGCGTGACGGCCCTGTACCAGGCCATCGCCCCCGTCCTGGCGGACAAGGGCCTTGCGCTTCAGCCAGGCAAACTGCCCCTGGTGGCGACCCGCCAACCCCTGCCCCGGCGCGCCGTGGTACCGCCGGAACGCAGCCGCTACCTGGCGGAGATCGCGGAAACCCTGCGCGACTACCACGAACACATCCGCTCCCAGGCCACCCTGGCCCGGGAGCGCCAGTCCCTGGCCACGGCCCGAAACATCTTCCAGGGTTGCGACAAGCTCTCCCCGGAACTGGACGATGAGTTCGCCCGGCTTCGGGCCTGGAAGGACGACAGCCTCACGGCAGACGCAAGGAAACTCCTGGCCCAGTGGCCGGACATGGTGCGCATCTATGCCGGCGACGAATACACGGTGAAGATTCGGGACAGGGAAATTCACACCAGGCTGGTGAGCGAGAGCCTCTCGGGCACCCGCATCCGCAAGGTGGCGCTGCCCGGCTATGAGGATGACGGCGAGGTGCTGCGTTTCCTGATGAAGGAGAACGTGCCCGGCTCCTTCCCCTACACCGCCGGCGTGTTCGCCTTCAAACGGGAGAACGAGGATCCTACCCGCATGTTCGCCGGAGAAGGCGACGCGTTCCGCACCAATCGGCGCTTCAGGAAGGTCTCCGAGGGCATGCCGGCCAAGCGCCTGTCCACCGCCTTCGATTCCGTGACCCTCTACGGCTGCGACCCGGACCCGCGCCCGGACATCTACGGCAAGATCGGCAACTCGGGGGTTTCGATTGCCACCCTGGACGACCTGAAGGTGCTCTACGACGGCTTCGATCTATGCAGCCCGACCACCTCGGTTTCCATGACCATCAACGGCCCGGCACCCATGATCCTGGCCATGTTCTTCAACTGCGCCCTGGACCAGCAACTCACCAAGTTCAAGGCGGACAACGGCCGGGAGCCCACGGACGACGAGGCGCAGAAGATCCGCGCCTGGGTGCTGTCGAACGTGCGCGGCACGGTGCAGGCGGACATCCTGAAGGAGGACCAGGGCCAGAACACCTGCATCTTCTCCACCGAGTTCGCCCTGAAGATGATGGGCGACATCCAGGAATACTTCGTGCACCATCGGGTGCAGAATTTCTATTCGGTCTCGATTTCCGGCTATCACATCGCGGAGGCCGGCGCGAACCCCATCTCGCAACTGGCCTTCACCCTGGCCAACGGCTTCACCTACGTGGAGAGCTACCTGGCCCGGGGCATGCAGATTGACGACTTCGCGCCCAACCTGTCCTTCTTCTTCAGCAACGGCATGGACCCGGAGTACGCGGTCATCGGCCGGGTGGCGCGGCGCATCTGGGCCGTGGCCATGAAGAACAAGTACGGCGCCAACGAGCGCAGCCAGAAGCTCAAGTACCACATCCAGACTTCCGGCCGCTCCCTGCACGCTCAGGAAATTGACTTCAACGATATTCGGACGACCCTGCAGGCGCTGATCGCCATCTACGACAACTGCAATTCCCTGCATACCAACGCCTACGACGAGGCCATCACCACCCCGACCGAGGAGTCCGTACGCCGGGCCATGGCCATCCAGCTCATCATCAACCGGGAATGGGGGGGGGCCAAGAACGAGAACCCCAACCAGGGCGCCTTCATCCTGGAAGAACTGACCGACCTGGTGGAAGAAGCGGTGCTGAAGGAGTTCGAGGCCATCGCCAGCCGCGGCGGCGTGCTGGGCGCCATGGAGACCGGCTACCAACGGGGCAAGATCCAGGAGGAATCCCTCTATTACGAGGAAAAGAAGCACGATGGCTCCTACCCCATCGTCGGCGTGAACACCTTCCTCAATCCCCGCGGTTCGGGCATGGCCACCGAGATCGAACTGGCCCGCTCCACCGAGGAGGAGAAACAATCCCAGCTGGGGCGCCTCGCGGCCTTCCACGAACGGAACGCCCGGGAAGCACCGGTCTGGATCGCCCGGCTGAAACAGTCCGTGATCGAGAATGGCAACGTCTTCGCCGTGATGGTGGACGCCGTGCGCCACTGTTCCCTCGGCCAGATCAGCAGCGCGCTCTACGAAGTGGGCGGGCAGTATCGAAGGAGCATGTAAACCCGAAGCATCCTGGATGTACCGGCATCCCGAGGCCGGCACATCCAGGGTTCACCGACCAGGCCTCGATAGCCACTTCAGCAAGGTCGCGTAGAGAACCTCGGGCTCGACGGGCTTCCCGATAAAGTCGTTCATGCCGGCGGCCAGGCAGCGGGCCTTGTCCTCCAAAAACGCATTCGCCGTCATGGCCAGGATGGGCACGTCGGCGCCGCCGGGCAACAGGCGTATGCGGCGCGTCGCCTCCAGGCCGTCCATCCGGGGCATCTGCATGTCCATCAGTATCAGGTCGTAGGCATTCCGGGTGGCCAGCTCCACCGCCTCGACGCCGTCTTCCGCGACTTCGATCACCAGCCCGGCATCCTCCAGTAGGCCCAGGGCGACCTCGCGGTTGATCGGCTCGTCCTCGGCCAGCAATATCAGCTTGCCGTAGTGGCTTCGCGCCAGTTCTGCTTCGGCGGTGGCCACGGAGCGGGACGAGGAGGAATGGGCAGAGGGCACCCCCTTCCGCAGCCGCGCCGAAAACCAGAAAGTGCTGCCGATTCCGGGGGTCGACACGACCCCCGCGTCGCCGCCCATCAACTGGGCCAGTTTCCGGGTAATGGCCAGCCCCAGACCGGTGCCTCCGTACTTGCGGCTGGTCGAGTTGTCGGCCTGCTCGAACGCCGAGAACAGTTTGGCGACCTGATCCGGGGCGATACCGATGCCCGTATCTTGCACCTCGAAGCGCACCAGGGCATGCTCGGGCGATTCCTCCATCGGCCGGGCACGCAGGGTAATGGTGCCGGCTTCGGTGAATTTAACCGCGTTCCCGGCATAGTTCAGCAAGGCCTGCTGGAGCCGGGCAGGATCACCCAGGAGGTGATGAGGCACCAGCCCGGGCTCTATCACCAGCTTCAGATTCTTGGCCTGCGCCCGCTCCATGAGCATGGAAGCCACATTGGCGGCGACCACTCCCACGTTGACATCACCTTCTTCGAGGGCGAACTTTCCCGCCTCGATCTTGGAAAGATCCAGGATGGCATTGATGATCTCCAGCAGGTGGTGCCCGGCGGTATCAATCTTGTCCAGCCGCTCGGCCTGCTGGGGCGTGACACCCGAGCGCCGCACCAGGTGCGCCATGCCGGTTATGGCATTGAGCGGAGTCCGAATCTCGTGAGACATGTTGGCGAGGAAGGCGCTCTTGGCCACGTTGGCCGCCTCGGCCGCCTCCTTGGCCTTGATCATGTCGGACTGGGTTTCGAGCAGCTTGCGGTTCGCCTCCTGCAGGTCGGCGGTGCGTTGTTCGACCAGATTTTCCAGATGGAGGTGGTGCGCCGCCAGTTCGGCCGCGGCATCCTTCCTCTGCGTGATGTCCCGGGTCACGCCCAGGAGGCCGGTAATGCGGCCGTCGCCATCGCGCATCGGCACGGCATGGGTCTCCAGCCAGCGGTGGCCGCCCTTGAGCCCGATGATCTCGAATTCGAGAATGCCGGACTCGCCCTGGTTGACCCGCCTGTTCAGGGCGATGAAGGCTGCGCGGTAGGCTGGCGCGACGATGCCGAGAACACTCCTGCCCCTGGCATCCTGGATGGAGTCCGCCTCTATCATGTCCAGGCCGGCGCGATTCATCTGGAGCAGCGTGCCGTCCGGCGCGAGTACCTTGACGCACTCGGGCTCCGTCTCGACGATGGCCTGCAACTGGCGCTCGCTGGCGGCCAGCCTCTGCTGCGCCCGGTCACGCTCGATCACGGAACCCACCCAGCGTCCGAGCAAGGCCACGAATTCCCTGTCGCCCTCATCGAATTCCCGCGGATAGGGATGGGGCGAACTGAAATTGACCGTTCCGAACAGGGCTCGATCCACGGTGAACGACACGCCGATATAGGCCTCCAGCCTGAATTCCCGATAACAGGGATGGTGCATCCAGGGCGACTCGCCCATGCGCGAAATGGCCACCACGGTGCCGCTGTCCACCGTGATCTGGCAGTAGGTGGCGCCGAAAGGAAACTCCTGCCCGTCGCGCAACATACCCGGCGGGGAAACCTGGGAGACGACATGGTAGGTGTCGCCCTCGATGCGGCTGACGATGCCGAACTCCAGCCCGAAATGCCTGCAACCGACCTCAAGCGCCTGCTGAAGTTGTTCGGCCATGGGCAGATGGGAGAGGGCGGCGACCTCGTTCAGGCGCCTCAGGTTGTCCTTCTGACGCCGCACCGTGTCGGCGCTGAGCCGGGTTCGCTCCGAGAGCAGAATCAGCGAGGCGGATATCAGCAGGGAGACCAGGACGCCGCAGACCAGGCCGACCAGAAGGTAGCCCGGATCAACGCGTCCGAGCAGCCACAGATTCATGCCGCTGACGATGGCCTCCGTCAGGGCGACCGCAACCAGCACCGGCACCCACAGGTAGTGCCAGAAATTGTATCTCAGCAGCCAGTCGGCAAAACGATCAAGGTAGTTCTGCATGCCCATGCTCTGGAGTCCGGCCCGTGAGGCCGGGATCAGACAGACGCGACAACCAATCCGGGGCTACATGTAGTCCGGAGCCTGAAGGCCATGCCGGCGCGCCGGCGGAGCCCCGGGCCGTTCCACGCCCACAGACGGACGATCCCGAAACGCATATTCCGCCCAAAAACCCAAGGACACCCACGGCAACCGTTTTCCCTCAACGAAACGGAAAAATCCACGGTCCAGTATAACTTAAGTATCAATAACCCGCCGTGCCGCCGATCCGGTTCGGCCGCGCCCCGGGAGTGGGCCGGCAGGATGCGACTACTCCAGGGCCTTCAGCACCGCCTCCCGATACTCGTCCGAGATGGGCAGGGGTTCCAGCAGGGCCTCGAAACTGGCACCAGGCAGAAAGGCGTGCAGGCTCAGGATATCGGAGGGGATGGCCGGATTATCCATGTCTGACTGCAAATGGCGCGCCGTATCGGTGGCGATGCGGGCGATGTTGGCGCGCACCGTGTCCGCACCGCGAATCAACTGGGTCAGGAGGGGCGGCAGGGACCA
This sequence comes from Rhodocyclaceae bacterium, assembly GCA_028714035.1. Taxonomy (GTDB): domain Bacteria; phylum Pseudomonadota; class Gammaproteobacteria; order Burkholderiales; family Rhodocyclaceae; genus JAQTNA01. The sequence continues at coordinate 47,794 of JAQTNA010000017.1, read as the reverse complement.
GGCGTCCGCCAGGGACAGGGACAGGCTCTTGAAGGAAAACCCCGCCGCCTGCTGCTGGGCCTGGATGGTGCGCTGAGCCCGCCCGGAGTGGATTTCTTCCGCCACCTTCATGGGAATCTCCGGCGCGAAATGCCACAGCATCACCTCGCCGATATCGGCCAGGAGGGCCGCCAGGGCCACCTCGTCCGGGGACAGATCGGCGCGGCAGGCCGCCCAGCGCCGGCCCAGGAAGGACGCGGTGGCGGACCGGAACTCCGCGTCCGCCAGGCCGGGAAGGCTGTCATCGCACAAGGGGCTGTGATTGATGATGTGCGTCAGATCGTCCAACCCCGTTTGGAGGATGGACGCCAGGGGCGTGGTGATGTCGTGCCCCAGGGTGCGGGAATGCCGCAATTCCGCCCGGATCAGGAGGCGCAGGGCAAGGAAGGGGTCGCCCGTCACGATGCCCACCAAGTCCCGGGGCGAAATCGTTTCCGCCTGGGTCGCCACCACCGCCTGAAGGAGATAACGCGAGCGCGGCATGATGGGCATGTCCTGGGCCTTGAGATAGGCCGTCCATTGCTCGACTCCCCAGTGCCTTTGATACTCGCTCAGCATGGCGCTTCAGTTTCCCGTCACTCGATAGAAACAGAAACGGCATTCCTGCACGCTTCTTGAGGGGCAAGACCGGAGATTCCGGCGCTTCGGGTAAAATTGGTACCCGACACAGGACGGATCGGCATGACTACCCTCTACGGCATCAAGAACTGTAGCACCATGAAGAAGGCGTTCGCCTGGCTGGATGGCCAGGGCATCGCTTACGAATTCCACGACTACAAGAAGCTGGGCATCTCCCGCGAGCGCCTCGGCGCCTGGGCGGACCAGGTGGGCTGGCAGGCCCTGATGAACACCCGGGGCACGACCTGGCGCAAGCTCAGTCCCGAGGAACAGGCGGAACCTGACCGGGAAAAAGCCCTGGATCTCATGGCCGCACACCCCAGCCTCATCAAGCGCCCGGTGCTGGAGACCGAGGGCAATGTTCTGGTGGGCTTCGATCCCGAGGCCTGGGCAGGGGAGGAAGCGCGATGAGCCACATCAACAACACCGTTCAGGGCTTTCTGTTCGAGGATCTGGATATCCGCGGCGCTTATGTGCATCTGGGTTCGGCCTGGCGCTCCATGACCGAGGGCCGCGGCTACGCGCCGGCGGTGGCGCGCCTCCTGGGCCAAACCACGGCGGTGGCGACACTCATCGCGGCCAACCTCAAGCAACCGGGGCGCCTCAGCTTCCACGTGCGCGGCCACGGTCCCCTGTCGCTCCTGGTGGTGGATTGCAACGAACGCCTGCGCCTGCGCGGCATGGCCAAGGCGGAGGCAGACCTGAAGGAAGCCCCCCTGCCGGCGCTCGTGGGCGACGGCCGACTGGTCCTGAGCCTGCACACGGAGGCCGCGAGGGAGCCTTACCAGAGCGTGGTGCCGCTCGCCGGCGACACGGTGGCCGCCATTTTCGAGCATTACCTGGCCCAGTCCGAACAGCAGCCGACCGGCCTCTGGCTGGCCTGCGACGATCAGGGCACGGCGGGCCTCTTCCTCCAGGCCTTGCCGGGCGCGGCGGAAAAGGACGCCGACGGCTGGAACCGGCTCTTGCACCTGGCCGCCACCGTCAAACCCGAGGAATTGCTCGGCCTGTCCGCGGCCGAATTGCTGCCCCGCCTCTTCCCCGAGGAAACCGTGCGCCTGTTCGAACCCCGGGTGGTGGCCTACGAATGCCCGAGGGACGAGGACAAAGTGGCCGCCATGCTGCGCTCCCTCGGCCGCGAGGAGGTGGAGACGATGATCGGCGAGGAGGGCGTGCTGGAAGTGAAGGACGACATCTGCAACCAGACCTACCGTTTCGACGCCGGGATGCTCGCCCGTCTGTTCGACGCGCCGAAACCGACGCTACACTGATTATCGAGAGTCACTTTGAAACGCCGAGACGCCGAGACGTACCGCAGCGCAATCGCATGAATGTCGTATGCATCGCTTCCTCCCCCTCCAAGGGGGAGGTGAGGAGGGGGATGGGGTATGGAAAGGCAGAAACCAGGCCGTTCCAGGCACATTCTTACCCCATCCCCGCCCCATCCCTCCCCTCGAAGGGGAGGGAGAACACCGTCCATGTATTACCGTAGCATTCATGCGATCGCCCTGGGACGTACCGTTAGGCTGATAAATCGGGGCCTGATTGCCCTAGAATGCGAATACCTCCATCGGCACCGAGCGGGCCGGCTGGTGCCGCTCGTGCAGCATTTGCCGGAGACAACTGGGGCCATACTTGGCGGCAGATGGGTTCCACGGGCGAAGGTGGTCTTCCCAGTTCCGTTGGGGCCGGCGACGATGACGATGCGCTTCGAAGTCATTGCCGGTTCTCCGTTAGATTGGAAATCTGAATTACTCCGTAACAAGCCAAATGCCGTGGCGGCGGATTTCCTCGTGCATGGCGTCGGGCGCCAAGTCGGCGCCGTTTGGCCACGCCGCCGCCCCGTAATCGAGGAAAACATGAGAAAAAAAGTCCGGGTCGCGCAGGGGCTCGAACACTCCCGCGTCGGTTCCGTTGACCAAGCCGGCAAGATCAACGATCCCCGTCAGGCCATCGTTAAAAGTGACCGCCAGCCGCCATCCTGGCTGCGCACTGACCGCCTTCAATCGCCATGGCGCGGCGGGAATCACTCCAGGGGCTCGATGGGTTTGGGCAACTGTTTCGCTCGGCATAATTTCCAGTCCTCCATCAATTCCGCACGGTGTTCATTGGCCCACTCCAGCACCATGACCAAGGCCCGGCGCGGCAGGCTGCCGCCAATGACCTGGAGGGTCTGAATGTCAATCAGGGCTTCATGCTCGGCGTAAAGCGCATGAAAATGCGGCGGATTGTGCTCGCCGCGAATATACATGTAAATCAGGATGCCGAAAAACTGACTGATGGTTGGCATGAGGCGTCCAGATCAAAAGGTCGGCAGGTTTTGGTTCATGAAGACTTTCCTTTCGAGGCTTCGGCCAGAAACTTGATGGCGGGCGTCTCGCCCGATTCTATCGCGATTTCCACGGCGCGCTTGGCGGCTTCCAGTAGGTTGGAGGCGCGCAAACGGCTGGATAAAATGACGTTCTACCACTCGCCGGAGCCGTTCGTTGCGTTCCTATCAAAGCGGCGAAGTTTATCCGTTTCGCTGGTAACGGCTAATAGCACTGGCAATATCATCCGTGCTGACCTTTACACCGTGAACGCGGGTCGTCCCCTGGGCCGTTTTTATCAACATGTCACCTTGCCCGGTAAGATGATCCGCCCCTGTTTCGTCCAAAATAATCTTGGACTCCGACGCTTTCTGCACCGTGAGCGCAATTCTGCTTGGAATATTGGAGCGCAATAGCCCCGAAAAGGTCGCTGCGTCAGGCCGTTGGGTCGCAAGTACCAAATGAATACCGGAAGCCCTTGCCTTTCCGGCAAGACGTACAAGCGGCATTTCGGCATCTTCGTCCTGCATCAGCAAATCAGCAAGCTCTTCTACCACTACCACAATACGCAGTACGTCGAGCATCACCCCGTGTTGGTGCGCTTCAGCCAAGTCACGTGCGCCGACTTGAGCCAATAATTGGGTACGCGTTTCCATCTCTACGACCAATTGTAGAAGCACGGCACGCGCCTCCTGGGCTTCAGTGATTACTTCTCCACCGAAAAGCCCCTCCAGCCGCCTATATGGTTCGAACTCGACGCGTTTTGGGTCAATGAGGCAAAGCTGTAGCCGCTCTCGACTCGGCCCCCGAAGCAAAGACACTATCAGCGCATTAAGACAAACGCTCTTCCCACTGCCAGTAGTTCCACCAACCAATAAATGGGGCGCAACAGCGAGATCAAGCACGAATGGGTTGCCAATAACGTCCACCCCTGGCCATACTGGCAGGAGAAAATCTCCTTCATATTTATCTGCCCAATCGGCCAACTGATAGCCCATGACAGTGGACCAAGTGTCCTGCCTTCTAGGTATATCCAGTGCGATGACCTTTGGTTCATCCGTATGGGTGAGGAAGGCGTTCTGAGCCCCCAAGCCAAGAATATGCCCCAATTTCCCCAAACCCCTCGTAATGGGAGCAAGATCGTCCGCTGACGGTAAATAGAGAAAAAAGCGGGTCAGGCGCGGACCTTCTACAACGCGACGAGTCTCTGCCGTAATACCGATTTCTTCCAGCGCGCCTGAAAGACGGTCTACTAATCCATCGTCGACCGCGTGTCTTGATTCACCGGAGAAAAGCTCTTGAAACAAGAATTCATGAAAGTCATGAGAATCGCGCCAACCTGTTCGAAACTCCCGGAGGCCACGGCGGATATGTCGCTGTAAAAAGCGCCTATAAGCCGCATAGTCATCAAACAGATTCATTTGATGGAAAATAGATAGCAGAGCGCAAGCAGTGTCGTCATAATCCTGCCTCGGTTCGCCATCTTCATGTCGCAACCCTTTGCCTGTCACCTGTTCTAGATGATAACTATTGCCGCCCTTGCGATCCTCAATGTGATCGAGGGATTCATCCGGCGGCGTAGGTAGTCGCAACGAGGCGGCAAGCGCAAGCCTCAGCGCAACCCATTTTCTGGCGTCCCTTTTTGCCCGGACTCCCAACCCTTGCTCAATAACTCGCTCAATAGTCTGTTCGTCCAATGCTCCGATGCTGATATCAGACATGGCTATTCTCCGCAGGGAAGATAGGCGCCTCAACTACCTTCGTGTCTTGACCATCTGAATTTTCAAGCAAATATTCCCTATATATCCTTGGCGCAATCAATGCATGCTTTTCTCGGTCAATTTCAGCGTCCGTGGGAAGGATAATGATCTGCTTCCCTGCTTGCGGGTAGTAGCGGGTCAAGAGATTTTCTTGATGCTGGCGGTCAATACGCGCAAGGGGCGTGTCAATCACGATAGGAACGTCCTTCTCCGAAACCTCCTTGAGAGCCCATAACAACGCCGTTGCCGCTAATTGCTTCATGCCTGCTGAAATGCTCGCCATTCCCACCGGATTTCCCTGCGCATCCAAATAATGAACGCCAAAAAACTCATCCACCCGAATATGCGCGATCAATCCATGACTAGTCATTAACTCTCGGAAACGACGATTAATCGCTTCTTCGATGGCTGCTCGTTTTGTCTTTTTAAGTTCATTCTTATAGCGGGCGAAAAACCGTTTCAAAGCTTCCGTACGGTCAAGCTTACGGCGGTTTTTCTCGCTGACAGAAACCTTCTTTTCCTGAGCGCGTATTTCGTTACCTTTGGCTTCAATTTTGTTTGCAAAATCCCGTAGCGATTTATCAACTTCTTCGTGTTCTTTTCCAATGGCGCCAATTCTTTCGCGGCGCCGGTTGTTATCAGCCTTCCGCTCGATGTACTCCTGCTGCTCCTCGTTGGGCATGCTGCTTATGTCGTCCAGCTTATCCTGTATCGTTCGAATATGGTTCTTGAGACGTACTGCTTCTCTGAGTTGCATAACTCGGTCATCACGTTCTTGCGAGGACTGTAATGCATGTTCCAAGAGCGTCAGCAATTGGCGGGCGCGAGAGGTTTCAAGTTGTATTACACCGTCGCTGATCATGCCGGGGCTAGGTATGTAAGCCTGCAATAGATGCGCAAGGCGCTCCCTATAGAAACGCACCTGATTTTCAGTGAGCAAAGGGGAAGGATGCGGCGACTTGAATAAATCGGTTGGCAGACTGTTGTAAATATCCTGAAGGATTTCGGCTTGAGCTCCTGATGGATTATCAAATAACTTCTTGATATCCTCAACTGCCTTACTAACCAAGCCGGAATTAGCCAACAGAAAAGCATTCGTTGGCAATGCCTCAGCGATTCTAAGCTGCAAAACCTCTAGTTCCTCGCGGCGTTGCTGATGCTCTACTCTTAGCGGCCCCTCTGCGGCGACGAGTTGGCCGGTTCGGCGGCTATCGAGATAAAGGTCTTCCTGTTCGATCAAACGTTCTAGATCTTCGCGCTCAAGCGTCAGGACTTCTTGCCGGTCAGTCGCTTCGGCCGCCCTAGCCTCCAGTTCGGCCCGTTCTCGCTCCAGCCGTGCAAGCACCGCCTTGACATGGCTGGGCATATCGCTGTTGCGCCAAGCTCGCGCAACTTTTTCGAGATATTCCGCCAAGGTGTCGACTGGCGAAAGTTGTAACAGTCGCTCGATTTCCCTTGTGGTTTGGCTACGGTTCGCCTCCGCTAAGCGCTGAATTTGCTCGCCATCGAAGAAAAAGAACGGAAGATAGTCTTCGGGGAGGCGTTCATTCAGAAAATGCTGCGCGTCCTCGTCGACAAGATGGCGAGTGGCGTCGCCATGAATGTCTATTTTCAGTTCTTCCTTGTAACCACCGTCCATGATGGACCAGCGTCGCTCGACTTCTACCTCGACGCCGCTTTCTTCGAAAACAAGGCGTACCCAGCAGTCGCGTTCGCCGTCCCGCCGTGCATGAGCGTTAAAAATCCCCATCCATTCGTCACCCATGCCAAGCACGTACTCATCAGCCTTTGGTTTCGCACCAGGCAAAATGGAAGAACGCATGTCGTCATTAGGGCCGGCAAAAAGCAATTTAATGGCGTTCGTGAGACTGGTTTTTCCGTATCCGTTGCGGCCAAATATGAGAACTATGTTCTTGTCGGCGGTTTCACCCCCGAAATCGAACTCTGCATGGCGATATGAGAAGATGTTTTCAAGGAAAAGCCGGCGAAAAATCATGCTGTTCCTCCTTGGCGCTCGACCGAAGCGGCGATGGCCTGAGCAATTTCACGTTCCAAGGCCGCCTTCGAACCCCAGACCGTCAGGTCTGGGTACTCCCTTAGTACAAGGCTTAACAGTCGGTCTATAAGATCTGGCTCAAGGTCGCCGGCAGCAAGCAATTCGTCCAGAACTTGCTGTTCCAGGGGGGGATGATCAAGCTCGTCCATCGTTTCCACGCGCCTCCCAAATTCTGCCGCCAGCTTTAACGCCGTTCCGCTCAAATCAAATTCGCGGGTCCAAAGCTCCTGGATTCCATGAATTTCCTCATCGCTTATGAGTCTTTCACCAACCTGTTTTTCCAGGGCCAACAGCTCTCGAAAAAGTTCAACCCGCCTCTCTGGGCGAAAAGGGCCAGGGCCGGCTGTGCCGTCCTTCTTTCGAGGGGAGCGCCAGTCTTGCAATTCTCGAACTCGCTTCAACTTATCCCGAAAATCATTCAACGGAGCAAATTGGACTTCACCGGATTGGATGAATCCTTGCATTGACTTGTCTTCCTTGACCACAGTGCAGGTCCAGCAGCCAAAACGACTGCCGCCACAAGAGGGAGTTGAAAGATCGAAGACAACGGGACATTCTCCGCCAGCCGCCTGCCGATAGAGTTCCAGCAAGAAATCGTGGCGCCCTCCCCATGGAGGTGGGTTGTGGGAAAACAGGTAATCCCATACCTCCTCGGTTGACCAATCTACGATGGGGGTAGCGACCAAGGCGTTGGGAATTTCATGATGCGGATTCAATCCATCTGCCGTGCTTTGACGGTTTTGAATCCTCTTGCCACGGTCACTGCTCTCATCAACCCTAGTGCCAAGCAGAAGGATAACACTACCGTCATGTTGGGTAATTTTTTCTATGATGCGCCGTGTAGGCCGAATTTTCATCGTGGTCGTACACCAGCGGAACCAGCGCGTTGGCGACGGGTACCCGGCACCGATGAGCTTTGCCCAAAAGCTCTCATGCGGGGCGGGTTTTACCAAGTGCACCTGAAAAGGAAGTCCGGCCTCTTGCGCTCCGTGAGCAATGCACTCCAAAGTTCTAGCTAGGTAGGCACTGACATTGGGAGCCTCAACGCCGGTGTCCGACGAGACTACGTGCACGGTTTTTCCGGCTTGCTTCCCTAACTCCAACAGCAACTCATAGACAAGTTGGAGTAACAACGTGGAGTCTTTTCCACCCGAAAAGGCTACGATCCATGGGCGCGAATCTCGCCTGTAAAGGTCAGCCAGCCGGGCCTTGGTTCTGGCGAGATGCTCCGCAGGCGCAGTCGCAGTCGCAGTCGCAATCGCCTCAAGGTAATTCATCAATAAACTCCAATGTGCTACAAGTAAATTCAACCGGCGGATTCTACGCGAAGTTTTCCGGGGAGGCTGTTTTTGCGGGAAGAGCGTTGTATAGGTAGGTGCGGGGTGTGGATGATTGCCGCATGGCACTGTCGGCCGCGGGTCAGGACAAGGTGTTCAGCCGTCAGATACGGGCGTGTACCGTTGGCGGGTTTTGCTTCACGCCCCTCGGGCTTGGCCTGTTTCTCCTTGCCCGTGGCAAGGCAGGTGAGATAGGGCTTGCCGTTCTTCTCGAAGAGCTTTTTCTCGAAAAGGTCCAGGTCCAGGGAATCAAAAAAGGCAAGCAGCGAGTGCGCATCGGCGTCGCGGAAAACGTCGGAAAGGGTCGGCATGGTATCGGCGAGTTTCAGGGTTCCGCGTTTCGCGGTGGGTGCGGAAGTCTACCGCGATTACGGGGGCATGACGGATTTTGCCGCCGATCTGAAACAGAAAGCCCTCCGCTTCCTGAAAAATCCGCGGATTTCACTGCGCCTTTGCGTCTCCGCGGTTCAACTTGCTGTTTCGGACAGTTCCGCATCCAGTTCGGCCAGCCTCTGGGGGGTGCCCACGTCCAGCCAGCGGCCGGTGAAGACTTCGCCGCCGACCTTCCCTGCCGCCATGGCGGCGCGCAGGAGGGGGGCGAGCTTCGCCGGAGCGTCCGGGTCGAGTCCGGCGAACAGTTCGGGGCGATAGAGGCCGATGCCCGAGAAGGTGAAACGCGGCTCGCCCTCGTGCCGCACGCGACCGTCCTCCAGGGCAAAATCCCCTTTTGGGTGATGCTCCGGGTTGGGCACCAGCACCAGGTACGCCAGGTCGTCGCCCAGGCTCCTCGCCTTCAGCCGGGAGAAATCGTAGTCGCAGTAAACGTCGCCGTTCACCACGGCGAAAGGCTGATCCCCCAGGAGTGGCAAGGCGTGGGCAATGCCGCCCGCGGTTTCCAGGGCCGTCCCCTCGTCCGACCAGGCGATGGCGACCTTCCAGCGGGATCCATCCCCCAGGGCGGCCTCGATTCTCCAGCCCAGGTGGGCGTGGTTGATGACCAACTCCCGGAAACCGGCCGCGGCCAGGCGCTCGATGTGCCAGACGATGAGCGGCTTGCCTCCCGCCGGCAACAGCGGCTTGGGCGTATGGTCGGTGAGCGGCCTCATGCGCTCCCCCCGACCGGCGGCAAGGATCATGGTTTTCATGGGGAGTGGGGAGCGGGGAGTGGGGAGCGGGGAGTGGGGAGCGGGGAGTTTGCGCGCGAAGCGCGCCTGACATTCCCACTCCCCACTCCCCATTTTCCACTCCCTAGAATGTATACCCCACCTCTACCCGTTTGCCCTCGATGTCGTCCAGGAGTTTCAGCAGGGGCCCGAGGGCACGGTAGCGATCGCAGATCTTCCTCAGGTAGTGCATGACGAGCGGCATGTCCTTGAGGTAGCCGTCCTTGCCGTCCCGATGATAGAGACGGGCGAAGATGCCCAGCACCTTGATGTGACGCTGGGCGCCCATGAATTCATAATCCCGGTGGAAGAGCGCGAAATCCGGATTCACCGGCAGGCCGGCCTTCCTCGCCTGTTCCCAGTAGCGGATGAGCCAGTCCAGGGTTTCCTCCTCCTCCCATTCCACGTAGGCATCCTTGAACAGCGACACCAGATCGTAGGAGATGGGGCCATACACCGCATCCTGGAAATCCAGCACGCCGGGATTGGCGGCATCCGGCAGCAGCATCAGGTTGCGGGAATGGTAGTCGCGATGCACGAACACCCGGGGCTCGGCCAGGTTCACCGCCAGGATGTGATCAAACGCGGCCTTGAGGACGTTCCTCTGGCTGTCCGTCAGGCTCAGCCCGAGGTGGCGCGTCAGGTACCAGTCCGGGAACAGATCCAGTTCCCGCTGGAGGAGGGCGCGGTCATATTCGGGCAACTCACCGGGGCGGCTGGCGAGCTGTATCTTGACCAGGGCCGCCGTGGCGTCGCCATACAGGCGCCGGGCGTTTTCCGGCCTCAGGGCGGCGAGATAGGTGGTGCTGCCCAGATCGGAGAGCAGGAGGAAACCCTGATCCAGATTTTTTTCCAGCACCGCCGGTACGTGGGTGCCGGCCTGCCAGAAAAGCTCCGCCACATGCAGGTAGGGACGGCAATCCTCCCGCTCGGGCGGCGCGTCCATGACGATGAGGGATTCGTCCGCGGGAAAGCTCACCCGGAAATAACGGCGGAAACTGGCGTCGGCGGAAGCCGGGGCCAAGGTGAAGTCGCGGCCCGGGAAGAGGCCATGCAGCCATTGCTGCAAGAGTTCGAGTCGCTGCATGGGTATCTCTGATGAGAGGCGGTAACGGGCTATTGAGATGTTGATGCTAGAATCGCGCATTTTAGCAGCCTGATGGATCACCGGCCTCGCGAGCGGCAGACCCATCGAGGCCTATTTCACGAGATCATAGACTGACGATGGCGGATTCCCTGCGCGGGCAACTGGTCCCGCTAGTGCTTTGTTGCGTTTCGGGCGGACTGGCCGGCATGCAGCCCCATGTTGCCGCCGCCGAAAGCCTGCCGCCGCTTCAGGTGGACCCGGGCCTGCTCGGGCCCATGCCGGCACGGACCGTGCGGGTGGTGCCGGTGGAACCGGCGCCAGTGCCCATGGCGCAGTCCCGCCCCCCCCAACCGGCCTCTTCCACCGAGCCCGCCGGCACCTTGCCGGCACGCCGGCCGGCCGCTTCCGCCCCTGCGGGTGGCGGCGCGGGAGCTCCGGCCGCGAGCCAGGCAGTGCTTCCGGGATCGAACCGGCGGGAGGATGAACGCAGCCTGGGAGCCACGGGAACCGGCGGTTCCACGCCCCTCCCCCTTGCCCCGCTGGCCCCCACGGGGCGCATCACGCCCCTACCCAAGGAGGGCTCCCGCCCCAGTTTCCTGTCGGGAGACAATATTCGCAGCGTGGGCGACAACCAGGTGACGGTGGAGGGCGCGGCGGAACTGAGGCAGACGGGCAAGACCCTCAAGGCAGATCGCATCAGCTATTTCCAGGACCAGGATGAGGTGGATGCGGAAGGACATGTCCGCCTGACCACCGACAGCAACCTCATCAGCGGGCCCAGGATGCGGCGCAAGATGGATGCCGCAACCGGCTTCTTTGAACAACCCGACTACGTGTTCAGGACCGACCCTCAACCCGGGCAGGCCATCGCCGCGACGACGGGCTACGGCCACGCGGAACGACTGGAGTTCGACGGCGAAGACCGTTACCGGCTGAAGAAGGGCTCCTATTCCACCTGTTCGCCGAGCAACCCGGACTGGTACACCCAGGCCGACGATCTTTTCCTGGACTACACCCGCCTGGTGGGCGAAGGCCGAAACGGCAAGGTGGTATTCAAGGGCGTGCCCATACTCTATGCGCCCATGCTCGATTTCTCCCTGTCCAACGCGAGGAAGTCGGGCTTCCTCACGCCGACCCTGGGCACTTCCAGCACCTCCGGCCTGGATGCCACCCTGCCCTACTACTGGAACATCGCGCCCAACATGGACGCGACCTTGTCCCCGCGCGTTCTGGCGCGGCGCGGCGTGCTCCTGGGTACCGAGTTCCGCTACCTGGAACCGACCTACAACGGCATGGCCCGCTACGACTATCTGCCGCAGGACCGGGTTTATGGCGCAGACCGCAGCTTCTATTCCTTTCAGCACAACCAGGTGCTGGGCCGCGGCTTCTCCACCAACCTGAACGTCAGCGGCGCGTCGGACTACCGCTACTTTACCGACCTGGGCACCGCCATCACGACCACGGCCCAGACCACCTTCCTGCGCGGCGGCAGCCTGTCCTACGCCGCCCCCGGATGGGGTGGATCGGTGGGCATACAGCGCTACCAGACCCTGCAGGATCCCGCGGCGCTGGTGGCGCCCCCCTACGACCGCCTGCCCTCCGCCTCCCTGTATGCCAACCGGCCCAGCTTCATCGCCGGCACGGCCTTCGCGTTCTCCGGCAATTTCGATGACTTCGTGGTCTCGGACCCGACCAACTTCAGCCGTCCCGAAGGCTCACGCACGGTCCTTTACCCCCAGCTGTCCCTGCCCCTGGTTTACTCCGGCATCAGCGTCACGCCCAAGATCGCGTACCACGTGACGCGCTACAGCATGAGCCGGGTGCAGACGCCGGGCGATGCCACGTCCTTCTCCCGCAACCTGCCCATCTTCAGCCTGGACAGCAATCTCGTCCTTGAGCGGGACATCCTCTGGGGTGGCCGGAACCTGCTCCAGACCCTGGAGCCGCGTCTCTACTACGTGTACGTGCCCTACCGCGATCAGAGCAAGTTCCCCGTGTTCGACTCCGGCCTGGCAGATTTCAACTTCGCCCAGATATTCGCCGAGAACATCTATTCCGGTAGCGATCGTATCGCCGACGCCAATCAGCTCACCGCGGCCCTCACCTCGCGCATCATTGACTCGCAAACCGGTGCCCAGACCATGCAGGCCGCCATCGGCCAGCGCTACTATTTCCGCAACCAGGGCGTTACCCTGCCTGGCGAGACGCCGCGCACCAGCAGCAAGGCCGATATCCTGGCCGCCTTCACCGGCACGATCCTGCCGCGGACCTACGTGGATTCCGGCTGGCAGTACAACGCACAGGAGCGGCAGACCCAGCGTTTCACCCTGGGAGGCCGTTACCAGCCCGAGGCGCTCAAGGTCGCCAACATCGGCTACCGTTTCAAGCGGGACTCCGTGCCTGGTGCCAACGACGGCCTGCGCGACTTCGATGTCTCCGGCCAATGGCCCCTGTATGGACGCTGGTATGGCCTGGGACGTTACAATTACTCCCTGCATGACAGAAATCTGGTGGAAGCCCTGGCGGGGGTGGAATACGATGGCGGCTGCTGGGTCGCGCGCGCCGTGGCGCAACGCTTTGCGACCACCACCCTGACCACGACCACCGCCCTGTTTTTCCAACTGGAGTTGAACGGTTTTTCCCGGCTCGGGTCTGACCCCGGCGAAGTCCTGCGCCGCTCCATCGGCGGTTATGGCAGGATCAGCGATCCACGCGGCGCCCCCCTGTTCGGGGTGGAATGAACTCGAGCGAACCGACTATGGCGCCTTTGGCGCACCGGTTCCCGACCCAATAATTTTCGAGGACAAGACATGAAGTTTCGTCGTGGATTGCGGCTATTGCTGGCCTGCCTGACCCTGACCCTGCCGCTGACCCTGGCGGCACGCGCCCACGCGGCTCTCCAGGCCATCGAGGCAGACCGCATCGTCGCCGTGGTCAATTACGAGGCGATCACGGCCCGGGAACTCCAGGCCCGGGTGAATACGGTCATCAGGCAACTGAAACAGCAGGGAACGGACCTCCCCGACACGGAGGCCCTGAACAAGCAGGTGCTGGAACGGCTCATCATCGAACGGGCTCAGATGCAGTTGGCCAAGGACAACGGGCTCAACATAGACGACCCGCAACTGGATGCCGGACTCCAGCGCATTGCCGAATCCAACCACCTGAACGTGCCCCAGCTCCGGGCGGCCCTGGAGAAAGATGGCCTGAACTGGACCGCCTTTCGGGAAGACATCCGCAAGGAGATGATCGTCGGGCAGTTGCGGGAACGGGAAGTGGACAACCGCATCGCCGTTTCCGACGGCGAGATTGACAACTACCTGTCCACCAGCGCCGACCAGAACGGCGAAGAATTCCTCATCCAGCACATCCTGCTGCGCGCTCCGGAACAGGCGACACCGGAACAGCTGCAACGCACCTTTATCAAGGCGCAGATGGTGATGGAAAAACTGGCCGCCGGCATGAGCTTCGCCAAGGCCGCCGCCACCTACTCCGACGGCAACGAGGCCTTGAACGGCGGAACCGTGGGCTGGCGCACCGCCAACAGGGTACCCGCGGTCTTCATCCAGGCACTGGAGCGCATGCGCGCCGGGGAAATCAGTACCATCTTGCGCAGCCCGGCCGGCTTCCACATCCTGCGTCTGGCGGACCGCCGCGGCGCCGGCGCCCTGCCCAAACAGGTGCAGCAGACCCACGTCCGGCATATCCTCATCAAGATCAACGAACTGGTCTCGGAGGCCGATGCCCGGCACAAGCTGGAAGTGCTCAGGGACCGCCTGGTGCATGGCGGCGACTTCGCCGAACTGGCACGCCTGAACTCCAACGACCTCTCCGCCGGCAAGGGGGGCGATATCGGCTGGGTGCTGCCGGGTGATACGGTTCCCGAGTTCCAGCGGGCCATGGACACCCTGAAGCCGAATGAAATCAGTCAGACGGTCCAGTCCCCCTTCGGCTTCCACCTGATCCAGGTCCTGGAGCGCAAGGTGGAAGACCTGTCCCCGGAACGGCGCCGCGCCGCGGCCCGGCAAGTGCTCCGGGACCGCAAGGCGGACGAGGTCTACCAGGACTGGCTGCGCCAGCTGCGCGACCGTACCTACGTGGAATACCATCTGGAGTCCAAGTGAAGCGCGAGGCCCCAGGAATGAAAAGTCGGGGTCTGCCGGTCATCGCGCTGACCTCGGGGGAGCCCGCCGGCGTCGGTCCGGAATTGTGCGGGCGCCTGCTGGAGCGGCAATTTCCCGCGCGTCTGGTGATCCTGGGCGACCGGGAGTTGATCGCGGCGCGGACGGCCGCCCTCGGTATGCCGATGCCATTCTGCGACTACCGGGCGGAAACGCCGCCCCCCGCCGGCCAGCTGGAAATCCTGCATCTGCCCCTGGCCGCCCTCTCCCAGCCCGGCAGGCTCGACACCGCCAACGGCCGCTACGTCCTGTCCCTGCTGGATCGGGCGCTCGCCGGCTGTACCTCGGGCGAATTCGCGGCCATGGTCACGCTGCCGGTACACAAGGGGGTCATCGCCGATTCCGGCGTACCCTTCACCGGCCACACGGAATACCTGGCCGAAAAGACGGGAACAAAGCGGGTCGTCATGCTCCTGGCGGGCGGCGGGCTGCGGGTGGCCCTGGCCACCACCCACCTGCCCCTCAAGGACGTGGCCGACGCCATCACCCCCGATGAGCTGGAAACCACCCTGCGCATCATGCACCGGGATTTCATCCGGAAATTCGGATTGCCGGACCCGCGCATCCTGGTGGCGGGGCTCAACCCCCACGCCGGAGAAGGCGGCCACCTGGGCCGGGAGGAGATCGAGGTCATCACGCCGGTGCTGGAGAAGCTGCGCGCCGAAGGCATGAAGCTGATCGGGCCGCTGCCCGCCGACACCTTGTTCACCCCGCCCCAGCTCGCCCGGGGCGATGGCGTCCTGGCCATGTATCACGACCAGGGCCTGGCGGTCCTCAAGTATGCGAGTTTCGGCGGCGGCGTGAACATCACCCTGGGCCTGCCCATCGTGCGCACTTCCGTGGACCATGGCACCGCCCTGGATCTGGCGGGCACCGGCCGCGCCGACCCCGGCAGCCTGTTCACCGCCATCGAATCGGCGGTGGACATCTGCGCCCGGAGCGCTGCTTGACACGTTTCCTGCTCGCCCTGTTCGCACTTTCCCTGGCACTTCTCTCGGGCTGTGCCGGCATCAAAACGCCCGAAGACCCCCGCCCCCTCGTGCGCAAGCCCCGGATCGCCATCGCGCTGGGCGGCGGCGCGGCGAGAGGCTTTGCCCACATCGGCGTGCTCAAGGCCCTGGAGTCCCAGGGCATCATGCCCGACATCATCGTCGGCACCAGCGCCGGCAGCGTCGTGGGCGCCCTGTACGCGGCGGGCATCACGCCCTACGACATGCAGAAGCTGGCCCTGAAACTGGACGAGGGCACCGTCACGGACTGGAGCCTGTTTGATCGGGGCTGGGTCAAGGGCGAATCCCTGGAACGTTATATCAACCAACAGGTGGGCAACAAGCCCATGGAAGGCCTGCGCCGCAAGTTTGCCGCCGTCGCCACGGACCTCCAGACCGGCCAGATGACCGTCTTCGAACTCGGCAACACCGGCCAGGCGGTGCGCGCCTCCGCCGCCATCCCCGGCGTGTTCTCGCCGGTGACCCTGCGCGGCCGCGAATACGTGGACGGTGGGCTGGTGAGCCCGGTGCCGGTGAACGCGGCCAGGAAGCTGGGCGCCGACCTGGTGATCGCCGTGGACATCTCCGACCGACCCAGCGGCCGGCGGGGACAGGGCACCCTGGACGTGCTGCTCGACACCATTTCCATCATGGGCAATGCCATCGCCCGCACCGAGCTGACGGGCGCTGACGTGATCATTCGGCCCGATGTCAGAAATCTGGCCGCCACCAGCTTCGATTCCCGCAACGAAGCCATCATGGAGGGGGAGAAAGCAGCCTTCGCCGCCGTACCCCTGATCCGCCAACGGCTCACCGCCTTGGGAGCGCGACAATGACCAGGACTCATCAGGGCCACCAGGCCAAGAAGCGCTTCGGCCAGAATTTCCTGGTGGACCAGGGGATCATCGCCGCCATCATCGCCGCCATCGCGCCTCGTCCGGGAGACAAGGTGGTGGAAATCGGCCCGGGGCTGGCCGCCCTCACGGGGCCGCTGGTGGACAACCTGGGGCATCTGCAAGTGGTGGAGATAGACCGGGACATCGTCGCCCGGCTCAGAAAGCGTTTCAAGCCGGATCAACTCACCATCTTCGACGCCGATGCCCTGAGCCTGGATTTCGGCAGGCTGGGCGACGATCTGCGCATCGTCGGCAATCTGCCCTACAACATCTCCACACCGCTGCTCTTTCATCTCGCCGGCTACGCGGAACAGGTGCGGGACATGCATTTCATGTTGCAGAAGGAAGTCGTGGAGCGCATGGTCGCAACCGCCGGAAGCACCGATTACGGCCGACTCTCCGTGATGCTGCAATACCGCTTCTTCATGGCCAGGTTATTCACCGTGCCGCCGGAGTCATTCGAACCTGCACCCAAGGTGGACTCGGCCATCGTGCGCATGGCCCCCCGGCCTGCCGCCGACCTGAACGCCCGGGATGAGGAGATGCTGGCCCATGTGGTGTCATCGGCCTTCTCCCAGCGGCGCAAGATGCTGAGGAACACCTTGAAGGGCGTGGCCACGGAAGCGGACCTGGAGAGCCTCGCCATTCCTCCCACCGCCCGCGCCGAAGATGTGACGGTGGAAGACTACGTGCGCCTGGCGAACCTGCTCAGCTCACGCCAGGCCTGACCGGCCGCCCGTGCGGGCTCGATCGGCCGGCCTGAAAGTTCCCTGACCGGCGCCCTCAACGTCCCCGGCGGCTTGCCACCAGGCCGGCGAAAGCGGCACCGAACAGCATCAGCATGGCGGGCTCCGGAACCGCTGCCGCATCGTAGCTCACCGATCCGGACAATACGAACACGGAATAGCCACCGCCCATCGAGTTGTGGGCCTTGAAGGCGATGACGTTGTCGCCGCTGTGCAGGTAGCTGGTGATGTCGGCGGTGTTCGGGTAGGGATTGTAGGTGCCCATATTGTGGTCATCCAGGCCGGGAACCAGGGTACCGTTGACCCAGACCTGGGAATCGTCGTCCACCTGCAAGGAGAATGTACCGGAGGTCACCGTGCCACCAATATGGAACACCTCGCGGGCGTAAAACGGCGTGGTGCCGTAGGCATCAATCCAGCCACCACTGTAGGAACTCCAGGCCGAAGCATCATAGCTGGTGCTGCTGTTCCAACCCGTGTTCGCGGCCTCCCAGGTCAGGCCTACGGAGCCGATGGGAGAAGGACTCGGATAGCCGTTGTTGGTGACCGATTCGCCGGGGGCGAGGGTCGCCTTCCAGCCGCTGGACGCGTCCAGCGACACAAGGTTGGCCTGGGCGCTGGAGGCGAAGGCCGCCAGCACAAGGCAGCTTGCAAACAATGTTTTCCTGATCATGGCGGTTTCCTTCAAAGTGGGCAAATGCACGGACCCTACTGCAACTACCATGCCAGGCTAGACATATATCAAATAATCAATTACTTATTTATTGACTATGCGCAATGTTTGCCTCAACTGTAAATATTTCCGACAGCTATTCGTCTCCTCGAACAGGCATGAAAAGGTGGGAAAATCACCCCGACAGAATACGTCAATGCATTGATCTAATTGACGTATGCACCTCATGTAGCGAATCACCAAGGGCTTGTTTCGTGCCAGCAAAAGTCCGGCGCACCGTGTTCTGGCTGTAAGATTTCCCGACATTTATCAGTAAGTATCCCCCGGCGAAGCCGGGGGCATTAAATTGTGAGCACCTCAAGGGCGCTGATAACACCCGGGACTGCCATACGCCTCCCCCTTCAAGGGGGAGGTTGGGAGGGAGATGGGGTTTGCCGTATTCAATCCCGAACGGTGTTACCCCATCCCCACCCTAACCCTCCCCTTCAAGGGGAGGGAATCCAACGCCGTCGACTACTGATCGCATCTCAGATTGCCGCAAAGCTCGAAGCTTGTTAGTCCCCCGGCAGAACCGGGGGTTTTCTCGAAGGAATAAATGCCGATGCCCTACGCACCGGATGCACGCCCCGGGTCGCCACCACGCCCTTGCCGGGAATAAAAAAGCCCGGGCGGAAGCGATCCGCCCGGGCTCTTGCAGAGTTTGCCGCTTACTTCTTCATGCCACAGGTATTGATACCCAGGAGGGTATAGGCGGGACAGAAACCCATCAGGCCCGTCAGCAGGGGCACCACACCGATGTATCCCCATGCGCCCACCGTACCCATCACAGCCAGGGCGATCAATACCAGACCCGCGACCACGCGCAAGCCACGATCCACACCACCTTCGTTCGCCTTCATGTCAAACCTCCCAGAGTTAAAGTGCCACCATTTGTCAAAGTGACGCCATTTAATCAGCTCTGGAACAGCAGGTCTGTAACTTTGGTTACAATGGCGCTCCCGGAGCCGCCCTCTCAGCATATAGGCATTTTAAAGCTACAGGGCGTCATAAACCCGGACGTCCCCGCGCCAGGGTCGCACTCTGACAAAGCCCGGCCCAGGGGGCAAGCCACCCAGAGAGGTGATCGCACGCGCCGCCACAGAGCACAACACCCCCACGCGGGGTCTGGAACGTTTGGTTTGGCGCCGGGGAAAGTCGCACGGAACCCTGGCGAGGGGAGAAGATGTGGACACGAACGCGATTTTCAGGAAGACCCATAAAGGGCTGGAGGAAATAGAGCGGCGCACCTACCGGCTACCGCCCAGGGAAAGGCTCCTGCTCATACAGGTGGACGGCAAGCGTTCCCTGGACACTCTGGCCGGCAAGGCAGGGCTTGAACGAGAAGGCCTGGACACGGCCGCCAGGCTGCTCTCCGGAGGATTCATCGAGGTGGCGCCGAACATGGCGATCAAACTCGGCGGACAAGCTTTGGCCCGGCAGGACTCCGCACCGAGTGCCGGATATGTGGCACCACTGGTTGGCGGCAGCGTACCGCACGCCCAACCCCACCCCCAACCGCCCTACCATTCCCCCCACCCCGCGACCCCTGCCTCGCGGCCAGCGCCGGCGCACAGCGCTTCGCCTTCCGGCGCGCCCCCACGGCACAACGTCCCCCGCGCCGCTCAAACCGCCCCGGCCGATGCGAGAACCGACCGGCGGTCGGGCAACTGGCTGACCTCGACGGTCGCCCACCTGACGAATTTGTTCACCGCCTCGCCGGAGTACGAAACGCCACAACCGGAAAGCCGAGCCACCGGGCGGCCCCATCAACCCGCCGCCACGCCGAAGCCCGCGGACCGTGGCCATGCCCCGGACCTGGCTGCCACGGTTATCCGGGAGCCGGTGATTGATCTCACTGCGGCGGCGGAACCCTCGTTCGCCGCTACCGGGACCGCGAGGCGCCCCATCGCCCAGGCGGCGGCGAAACCGGCCCGCCAGAAGCCCACGGCCGACGAGGCCATGCAGGCCCTGCTCGCGGCCACGGCCGCACAGGTAGCCGTCGTGGATTTGACGGCGGCCCACGAGCCGGCTCTTCGGGACGATTCATCCCTGGCCATCCCTCCCGGCTGGCCCGCCCATCCCGTCCCCGGCGAAGCGAGTCAGGTGGCCCGACCGTCGGCAACACCCGACGCGCATCAGACCGGGGAAATGAGCGGGCGGCGTCTGATCAGCACGCCCAAAGCCCCGGTAGGCAACGCCGCCTTTCCCGCCAGCGCCGACCTTCGCCTGCATAAGCTGTCCGCCGGTACCCTGCCCGTCGCGGCCACCGCCCCGCAACCGGCGCAACAGGAAACGCTGGCCGCGGCAGAACCCGCCGACTCGGTGGCTTGCCCTCAGCGCTCGACCTGTCCGGGCTGCCCCCGCTGTCCCGGCAACTCTGTTTCCCTGGCCCGGAATTTCATGAAACAGAGTCTCCAGCGCTTCACCGGCCAGGCTGGCGCCTCCCTGGAGGGCATCCTGGATCAATGCCGCACCCTGGTGGAATTGCAGCGGCAGTTCGAACCCTGGCTGCGGAACCTGTTGCTGACGGCCGAGGGCGTCATGGAAGCCCCGGGCCTCGCGGCGAAGTTGCAGCGCATGCTGCTGCAATAGGCGAGCTACCTGCCGTCCGCAGGCCCTCTCGTCACAGCCTCAGATCTCGCCCACGGCAAACAGGCGCCGGTGCTCGGCCATGGCATAGCGGTCGGTCATGCCGGCGATGTAGTCGCTGACGGCCCGCGCAGCGGCAAACTCGTCGCCGGCAGAAAGGCACTTTTCCTGGTACTGGGGCGGCAGCAGCCTGGGGTCGCCCAGGAAGGCCTGGAACAATTCGCTGATGATGCGTTTGGCCTTGGCGGTCATGCGCCGGACCCGGAAGTGCTGATAGAGGTTCTCCCGGAGGAAGGTCTTCAGCGCCCGCTGCTTCTGGAACATGTCCGGGCTGAAGGCTACCAGGGGTGGACATGCGCGCACCTCGTCCGGTGAGGAGGGTGCCGCCTGGGCGATATGGCTGCGGCTCTGCTCCATGAGGTCCAGGGCCAGGACGTTGATCATGCGGCGCACGGTTTCGTGAATCAGACGGCGCGCGGCGAGTCCCGGGTGGGCCTCCCGGGCCGCCCGAATCTGGCCCGCAAAGAGTGGCACCTCCTCCAGTTGTTCCAGGGTGATGAGTCCGGAACGCAGGCCGTCATCCACATCGTGGTTGTTGTAGGCGATCTCGTCCGCAAGATTGCAGATCTGGGCCTCCAGGCTGGGCTGAGTCTTCTCCAGGAAGCGCAGGCCCAGCTCGCCCAGAGTCCGGGCGTTGGCGGGGGAACAATGCTTGAGGATACCCTCCCGCGTTTCGAAGGCAAGATTCAGGCCGTCAAAGTCGGCGTAACGTTCCTCCAGCAGATCCACGGTGCGCAGGGATTGCAGGTTGTGCTCGAAACCGCCGTAGTCCGCCATGCAAGCATTCAGCGCATCCTGCCCGGCATGGCCAAAGGGCGTGTGGCCCAGGTCGTGGGCCAGGGCGATGGCTTCCGTGAGGTCTTCGTTCAGGCGCAGGGAGCGGGCGATGCCCCGGGCGAGCTGGGCGACCTCCAGGCTATGGGTGAGACGGGTACGAAACAGGTCACCCTCGTGGTTGACGAAGACCTGGGTCTTGTATTCCAGCCGACGGAAGGCCGTGGAATGGACAATGCGATCCCTGTCCCTCTGGAACTCACCCCGCTCCGCCGGCGGTGGCTCGGGGTGGCGCCGGCCACGGGAAGCCGCATCGGTGGCGGCGTAAGGGGCAAGGCCGGGATTCAGGTCAATTCCCACCGCCACACGCCTCAATCGCGGCCCGAATCATCGCCGGGGGCGCCTCGCCCGTGATGCAAGCTTCTCCCAGAGCCTTGAGCAGCACCAGCCGCAGCTTGCCGGCGGAAACCTTCTTGTCCAGGCTCATCAGTTCCAGATAGCGATCCACGCCCAGCGCCGGCCCCTCGATCGGCAGCCCGGCCCGGGAAAGCAGAGTCCTGACGCGCGCCACGTCGCCTTCCGGGAGCCAGCCCATGCGCCGGGAGAGATCCGCCGCCATCACCGTGCCCACCGCCACCGCATGGCCATGCAGCCAGTTGCCGTAGCCGGCGCCGGTTTCTATGGCGTGGCCGAAGGTGTGCCCCAGGTTGAGGAGCGCACGAACACCGCTCTCGGTCTCGTCCTCCGCCACGATGTCCGCCTTGTTGCGGCAGGACACCTCGATGGCGTGAGCCAGGGCCTCCCCGTCCCGCCGCAGGAGGGAATCCATGTTCGCCTCCAGCCATTCGAGGAAAGGGATATCCCTGATCAAGCCATACTTGATGACCTCGGCCAGCCCGGCGGAGAGCTCCTCGGCGGGCAGGGTCACCAGGGTATCCGTGTCGGCCAGCACCAGTTGCGGCTGGTAGAAGGCGCCGATCATGTTCTTGCCCAGGGGATGATTGATCCCGGTCTTGCCGCCCACGGAAGAGTCCACCTGGGAGAGCAGCGTGGTGGGCACCTGAATGAAGGGCACGCCGCGCTGATAGCTGGCGGCCGCGAAGCCTGCCATGTCGCCGACGACGCCACCACCCAGGGCAATGACCGTGGTGGAGCGGTCGCAGCGCGCGCCCAGCATGGCGTCGAATATCAGGTTGAGCGTCTGCCAGTCCTTGAACACCTCACCGTCCGGCAGGATGGCCTGGGCCAGCACGGACACGCCCTCGGCCTTCAGCGGACCGACCAGGCGCTCCAGGTACAGGGGCGCCACCACCTCGTTGCTGACCACGGCGATGCGCCGGGTCTTGAGGTGCGGCAGGATCAGGTCGGCCCTGGAGAGCAGCGCCGGCCCGATGTGTATGGGGTAGCTGCGTTCGCCCAGTTCTACGTCGAGGCTGCGAAAGCTTGGCATCGTTCCTTCAATTCCTTTTCGATGAGTTTGAGAACCGTACCCTGGCTCACCCGGCCGCCGGAGATGACGATATCCGCCACCTCCCGGTACAGCGGATCCCTTGCCGCGTGGAGTTCCTCTATCCGCTTTCTGGGGTTTTCCACCTGTAGAAGCGGTCGGTTGACGTCGTGGCGGGTACGTTCCCAGAGATATTGGGGCGGCACGGCCAGGTAGATGACCGTGCCATGGGTCGCCAGGCAGGCACGATTCTCGGCGCGCAGCACGGCGCCGCCCCCCGTGGCGATCACCAGGCCCGGTTCCTCGGCCAATTCCCCCAGAACCTGGCTTTCCCGCCTGCGAAATCCGTCTTCACCCTCGATCTCGAATATGACGGGAATCTTGACCCCGCATCGGGCCTCGATCTCATGGTCGCTGTCCACGAAGCGCAGCCTCAGGCGCCGGGCCAATTGCCGGCCAACCGTGGTCTTGCCGGCCCCCATCATGCCGACCAGGAATATGTTGTCACAGGATTTCACGGCGAGATTTTATCAGTTGTCAGTTATCAGGTATCAGTTGTCAGCAGTTCATGCGCGCGCAAAGCGCGCGGAAACTGGTCTGACAACTGACAACAGGCAACTGATCACTGAAGCGTCAGGGCATTGCTGACGATCTTCGGCGTGATGAACACCAGGAGCTCCGTCTTCTGGTTGTTCCGGTAGGTGTTCTTGAACAGATTGCCCAGCAGCGGCACATCCCCCAGGAACGGCACCTTGGTGACCGTGGTCGAGTCATTCTGGGTGTAGATGCCACCGATGACCACGGTGCCGCCGTTCTCCACCTGGATTTCGGTCTTCACATGCTTGGTGCTGATGGCGATGCCCACGGTGTTGGAGATGGAGGGATCCGGGGTGTCCTTGTTCACGTCCAGCTGCATCATGATGCTGCCGTCGGGCGTGATCTGCGGCTTCACTTTCAGGGACAGGTTCGCCTTGCGGAAGGACACCGCGGTGGCACCGGAACTGGTGCTCTGGCTGTAGGGCAGTTCGGTTCCCTGCTCGATGATGGCTTCCACCTGGTTGGCGGTCATAATGCGCGGGCTGGAGACCACCTTGCCCTTGCCGTCGGCCTCCAGGGCGGACAGTTCCAGGTCAATGAAGCGGGAAAGCCCGGCGCTATAGAGGCTCAGGGCGAGGGAGCCGGCCTGCATGCCGTTGATGGAACCGGCACCGAGATTCACGTTGAGCAACTGGTCCAGAGTGGGCTGGGTGGACAACTGCCCGGAAGTGTAGCCGGTGGCGTTCAGGCTGGAGCCCGCGGCGTATTGGGGGAACAGGCCGTTGGCCGTCGCCGCGTTGTACCCGGTGGTCGTGCCGGCGCTGGAGGAGGACGTACCGGTGACCGTGGTCACGCCCCCGGTGGTGGTGCTGGTGGTACTGCTGGAGTTGCTGGAGGTCGGAGTCGTCTTGACGCTGCCGCTACCGTAGACGCCGCCGAAACCGAGCTTGGCGCCCAGGGTGCGGGCGAAGGTATCCTGGGCCTCGACGATGCGCGCCTCGATCAGAACCTGGCGCGTCGCGATGTCAATTTCCGCGATGAACTTGCGCACCTCCTCCAAGCGGGTCGGCGTGTCATTGACGAAGAGCTTGTTGGTGCGGGCATCCACCACGGCGCTGCCGCGCTTGGACAGGATGGACTGGTTCTTGTCGGCGAGAAGCTTCTGCACCGCGTCGGCCTTCTGGTAGTTGAGCTGGAAGCCCTCGGTCCGGGTCACTTCCAGGTCGGAGATCTGCTGCTTGGACTCCAGCTCCAGCTTCTCCTTCGCCGCCAGTTCGTCCCGCGGCGCGATCCAGATGACGTTGCCGTTCTTGCGCATGTCCAGGCCCTTGGCCTGAAGGATGATGTCCAGCGCCTGATCCCAGGGCACGTCCTTCAGGCGCAGCGTCAGGTTGCCGCCCACCGTGTCGCTGGTGATGATGTTGAAGTTGGTGAAATCGGCGATGACCTGAAGCACCGAACGCACGTCCACGTTCTGGAAGTTGAGGGAAAGCTTCTCGCCCTGATAGCCGGGACGACTACCCTGCACCAGCTTGTTCGCGCTTTCCACTATCTGCTTCACCTCCAGCACGAACTGATTGTCGCTCTGATAGGCGTTGTGTTCCCAAAGGCCCTTCGGGGTCACGACCATGCGCACGCTGTCGCCCTCGGTCGTGGTCACGATGCTGGTGACCGGTGTCGCGAAATCCGTGACATCCAGGGTCTTGGCCAGTTTGGCCGGCAGGCTGGACTTGAGGAAATCCACCACCAGGCTCTGCCCCTGCTGGCGGATGTCAATTCCGGTGTCGCTATCGGACAGATCCACGATGATCCTGCCCTCGCCTTCCTTGCCGCGGCGGAAGTTGACGGCACGCAGGCCGTGCTTCACCTCGCTCGGGCGCGACTCGGCAAACCGGGATGCGGCCGGAGCCGTCCCGACGCCCTGGCCCAGTTGCGGCGTGATGGTGACGACCACGGCATTACCCTCCAGGCGCGTATCGAAGGAGGCCATTTTCATCAGGTTCAGTACGACACGGGTGCGATCCGCCACCTGGACGATGTTGACGCTCTTCAGATCTCCCTCGTTCACGTTCTCGCTATTCTTTCCCAGGCCATTTTCGGTCCCGGGCAGATCGAGGGCAATGCGCGCCGGGTTGGCGACGCTGAAGGCCGCCGGCAGCTTTTGCAGCGCCTGCCTCAATCCGAGTTTGACGACGATGTTTCCTCCCAGGCGGGTGGCCTGCAAGGTCTGAATGGCGTTGGCCGGAGCGGCGCTTCCCTGCGCCTCCGCCCACGGCGACAGGAACAGGCACGCCATGACCGCCAAGGCCCGCCACAACATTACGATCTTGCTCATTTTCCCGTCTCCTGCAATTGCAGCGTGCTGATCCGATCGGTCCAGTCCCCCGTCGCATCTTCCACCAGTTCCTTCAGGGTGATCTCGCTATCCGTAATACGCGTGATGACACCGAAACTCTGGCCCATGTAGTTGCCGACGCGCACCTGGTAGAGCGACTTGTCGGCCTGAATCAGGGCATAGGTGGTGTTCTTCTGGCTCAGGGTGCCCACCATTTTCAGCGATTCCAGGGGGAAACTCTCCAGGGGTTCCCGTCGCCGGTTCATGTCTGGCTGAAGTCCCCCGCCACGGGTCTTCTTTTCCGGTTCGATCTTCGTCGCGCTGAAGGGGTCAAGCAGGTTCCCGGCCTCGTAATCCGCCGAAGGGCCGGATCGCACTTCCGGCAGCGGCGGTACCTTGCCCTTCATGCCCTTGGTGGCCTCGCGCATCCAGTCCTTCAGATCCTGATTATCGCCGCTGCTGCACGCTCCGAGGGCAAGAATCAGCAGCAAGCCCAGGAACGAGGAGGACAGGCCGGGCCGAGCAAACCGTTTCGACGCGCCCATCACTTGCCTCCCTTGCCCTTGGCGGCCTTGATCCTGGCCATTTCCTCCGAATCCAGATATCGGTAGGTGGTGGCAACGGCATCCAGGTTGAGAACGCCCCCCTGGCCGGCACTCAGAGACAGCTCGCTCAGGGTAACGATACGGGACAGTTTGGCCACATCCCCCGCGAACTGCCCCAGGTCATGATAGGAGCCCGTCACGCGCAACTGGATCGGCAGCTCGGCGTAGAAGTCCTTGATGGTTTCATTGCCGGGCTTGAACAGTTCGAATTGCAGCCCACGGCCGAGTCCGGCCTGGTTGATGTCAATCAGGAGGGACTCCATGCCCTCCTTGTTCGGCAACTGCTTGAGCAGGGAACCGAAGGATCGGTCTATCTCGGCGAGCTGCTTCCGGTATTCCTCGAGATTGACCGACTGCTTTTTCTTGTTGAGGAACTCTTCCTTGAGCGATATTTCCTGCTTCTGCTTCGAGCCCAGCTCCTCGAGTTGCGTACTCCAGTCAAACCACCAACCGGCCAACAGCAGGGCCAGCAACAGCGCGAGCAGCGCGGCGATACGCGGATAACGCGGCCAGTTGCCGATATCGCGGGAATCCAGGTAGCGGAATTCGTCGACGATGGCGGCGAAGTCCATTTTCGGCAACTCGGACAGGGCCGCACGGTTCAAGCCATGCCCCTTGCCGGAAAGGCTCAGGCCGGAAAACTTCGGGACATTGAGCTTCACGGCTTGCCCCCCTTCCCGCCCGCGGGCTTGGCACCGCCCTGATCGGAACGGCGCACATGCACATTCATGCTGAACTGGGCCAGGCGGCGCTTGTCTACCATGGTCGCCCTGATCTCGACCAGGGTGGGCGTATCCAGAATCCGCGAGGTTTCCAGGTTGTGCATGAGATTGGAGACCCGAGCGCTGGACTGCGCCACGCCGGCCAGCCCCACGTTCTGACCGGACTGCTTGACCGACCTGAGGTACACCCCTTCAGGCGTCAGGCGCGCCAGGTCGTTCAGCAGGGTGACCGCCTCGGCGCGGTTGGATTGCAGGTTCTCGATCACCTGCTTGCGCGCCAGGAGCGCGCCGGTCTGGTCCCGGAGGCGCTTGATCTCGTTGATTTCCTTGTCGAGCGTGGCAATCTCGCGCTTCAAGAAAGCGTTCTTCTCTTCCTGGGCGCCGATGCGCGTGGCATTCACGCCGTGCACCATGAAGACAATCAGCGCCGAAATGACCACCACGAGGCCGGACAGGGCGTAGAACTGCTGGCGCCGGGCCCGGCGTTTCTCTTCCCGGTGCGGCAGCAGGTTGATGCCGATCACTTGTCGAATCTCCGCAGGGCCAGGCCGCAAGCGACCATGAGGGAAGGCGCGGCAGCCGCCAGGGTATGGGGCTTGACGCGCTGGGACAGCAGCATATCCACGAAGGGATTGGCGATGCGTGTGCTGACCAGCGTGCGCGCCGCCACCACTTCATCCAGGCCGGGGATGGTCGCCGCCCCCCCGGACAGGACGATATGGTCCACCTGGCTGTAGGCCGTCGAGGTAAAGAAGAATTGCAGGGCCCGGGAGCACTCCAGGGCCAGGGTATCCATGAACGGCCGCAGAAGGTCGTTCTCGTAGTTCTCGGGCAGCTTGTTTTCGCGCTTGGCCGATTCCGCATCGTCGGGGCTCATGCCGTAATGGCGCATGATCTCCTGGGTCAGCTGGTAGCCGCCGAAGGGCTGGTCACGGGAATAAAGCGGCTGATCGTTCCGGAAGATGGTCAGGTTGGTCAGGTTCGCGCCGATGTCAAAGAGGGCGATCACCTGGTCCTTGCCGCCTTCCGGCAGGCGCCGCTCCACCAGTTCGAACGCGGCCTGGGCCGCGTAGGACTCCACGTCCATCACCAGGGGTTCGAGGCCGGCCGCCTCCGCCACGGCGATACGGTCTTCCACCTTCTCCTTGCGCGAGGCGGCGATCAGCACTTCCACATCATTGACGTTGTTGGGCGCGGGACCGATCACCTGAAAATCCAGGTTAACCTCGTCCAGGGAGAAGGGAATGTACTGGGTCGCCTCTGACTCCACCAGGGCTTCCAGATCGGATTCCCTCTGGCCGGCCGCCACGACGATCTTCTTGGTGATGACGTTGGAGGCGGGCAGGGCCATGGCGACGAAACGGGTGGTCGTGCCCAGGCGCTTCCAGGCCTTCTTGACCGCCTCGGCCACCGCCTCCAGCTTGGCGATATTGCCTTCCACCACCGCGTCTCTCGGCAGCGTCTCGGTCGAGAAGCGCTCCACCCGGTAGCCATCCTTGCCGGCATCCGACAACTCCACCATCTTCACCGACGAGGTGGAAATGTCGAGCCCCAGGAGAGGACGCGCTTTCGGGTTGAAAATGGAGAGATCGAGTTGCAAGGAAGAAATCCTTATTGTTAACCCGGAGTTAGAGCACAGACTAGCAAATTTGGATGAAATACTATCAATAACATAGCATGTCTGTAAAGAAATTTGGGGTTTCCAGGCCTTTCTGGCTATCGCGCCCTTTCACCCCGCCCGCCCGCCGGATTCGCCCTCGCCGGGCAGCGGGTCAGACCGTTCCGGCCTGCTATAATTCCGCACCGTTTCCCCCTGAAGGCACCGTCCGTGAATCCTTCCCGCCGCTGGCTGTTCCATCTCGCACTCGGATTTGCCGGCATTGGCTTCCTGGCCGCCGCCTTCGCCGGAATGGTAGCGCTCTTTGCCTATCCCAAGTTGCCCTCGCTCGATGCGCTGACCGATTACCGGCCCAAGCAGCCTCTGCGGGTGTTCACCGCGGACGGATTCCAGATCGGCGAGTTCGGCGAGGAGCGGCGCACCTTCGTACCGATCAAGGACGTGCCGGCGGTGATGAAGAACGCCATCCTCGCCGCCGAAGACGAACGCTTCTACCAGCATGGCGGCGTGGACACCCTGGGCGTGCTGCGCGCGGCCCTGGCCAACCTGGTGAGCGGCGGCAAGCGCCAGGGCGCCAGCACCATCACCATGCAGGTGGCGCGCAACTTCTTCCTGTCCAGCGAGAAGACCCTGAACCGCAAGGTGCTGGAAGTTCTTCTTTCCTTCAAGATCGAACACAATCTCAGCAAGGACCAGATCCTGGAGCTGTACATCAACCAGATCTACCTGGGGCAACGATCCTACGGCTTCGCCTCGGCCGCCCAGATCTATTTCGGCAAGAGCCTGAAGGACCTGACGCCGGCGGAGGCCGCCATGCTCGCCGGGCTGCCCAAGGCGCCCTCCAGCTACAACCCGGTGGCCAACCCGAGGCGTGCCCGGGTGCGGCAACTCTACGTGCTGCGCCGCATGAACGATCTCGGATTCCTGGATGCGCGGCAATACGCCGAGGCCGAAAAGGAGAGCCTGCACGTCAAGCGCGACCCGAACGAATTCTCCGTGCATGCCGATTACGTCGCCGAGATGGCGCGCCAGATCGCCATCGAGCAGTTCCACGAGGATGCCTACAACCGCGGCCTGCGGGTCATCACCACCATCACCCGCACGGACCAGGAGGCGGCTTATGCCGCCCTGCGCCAGGGGGTGCTGGACTACGACCGGCGCCACGGCTACCGGGGCGCGGAAGCCTACGTGGACATGTCGGAGATCAAATCCGACCAGGACGAGGGTCTGGACGAAGCCTTGCAGGACGTGTCCGACGTGGGCGACCTCAACCCAGCCGTGGTGCTCTCTGCCGACAGCAAGTCCCTGCGCGTTTACCGCCTGGGCGGCGAGGTCATCACCCTGTCCGGCGAGGGCCTGAAATTTGCCCTGCCCATGCTGAGCGACAAGGCGCCCGCCAACAAGCGGCTGCGGCGTGGCGCCATCGTGCGCGTCAGGAAGGAAGGTCGGGACGGCAAGCCGGTCTGGCAGATCGCCCAACTGCCGGATGTGGAAGCGGCCTTCCTGTCCGCCAACCCGGCGGATGGCGCCATTCGCGCCCTGGTGGGCGGCTTCGATTTCAACCGCAACAAGTTCAATCACGCGAGCCAGGCCTGGCGCCAGCCCGGCTCCAGCTTCAAGCCCTTCATCTATTCGGCCGCCCTGGAGAAGGGCTATTCCCCGGCCAGCGTCATGGAAGATGCCCCCATCACCATCTCCTCCGGGGAAACCGGCAGCCAGGCCTGGACGCCGCACAACTATGACGGCAAGTACGAAGGCGCCATGACCCTGCGCACGGCGCTCACCAAGTCCAAGAACATGGTGTCCATCCGCCTCCTGCGCGCCATCGGCGCCGCCTACGCCCAGGATTACATCACCCATTTCGGCTTCGATGCGGACAAGCACCCGCCCTACCTGACCATGGCCCTGGGCGCCGGCTCCGTCACGCCCTGGCAGCAGCTCACGGCCTACTCCGTGTTCGCCAACGGCGGCTATCGCATCCAGCCCTACATCGTGAAGCGCATCGAGGACGCGAAGGGCACCCTCCTGGCCCAGGCCCAGCCCAGGCTGGCCGGCGACGAGAGCATCCGCGCCATAGACCCGCGCAATGACTACCTGATGGACAGCATGATGCGGGACGTGGTGCTCCGGGGCACGGCCGCCAAGGCCCACGTGGCCTTGAAGCGCAACGACCTGGCGGGCAAGACCGGCACCACCAACGACTACGTGGACGCCTGGTTCTGCGGCTACCAGCCCACCCTGGTGGGCGTGGCCTGGATCGGCTTCGATCAGCCCCGGCGCCTGGGCAACGGCGAGACCGGTGGCGCCGCCGCCCTGCCCATGTGGATCAGCTACATGGAGAAAGCCCTGGCAAATGTCCCTGAAGCGATGCTGCCCGTGCCTCCCGGCCTGATCCCGATCAAGCCCGCCGGCGAGGGAGGCTCGTCCGGCAGCGAAATGATCTACCAGGAGAGTCTGCCGCCCCCGCCCCTGGACAAGCCCGACTCGGCCTACGCCCCGGCCAGCGAAGGCGAATAAGCCCTATAACCATCCTGGAAACCTCAATTTGAACCGCAGAGACGCGGAGGCGCAGAGGAAACACAATGAATTACAGCGGTTTTCTCGTTTCACCCATCGGGTGGGCCTAAAATACTTGGCAAGTTCCGGTTTTCTCAGCGTCTCTGCGCCTCTGCGGTGAATCAAGTGCTTATTGTAGGATCATGCTCATCATTTCCTTGCTGATTGCCCTGATCGCGGGCCTCCTGATCGTCATCCTGATGCTGTGGGCGCGCCTGCGAAAGCTGGAGCAGACCGTCACCCGACCCCAGGCTAACGACGAGGCGGCGCCGCCCGCCCGTCATGGCCCGCTCGTGGACCTTCCCGCGGCAAGCCCGGCGGAAGCCTACGATCCGGACGCCACCAAGGTCCATATCCGGCCGCCCCTGGAATCCGCCCACGCCGTGCTGCTGCAAAGGGCGGGGGCGGCGCCCGTCAGCGTATCCGGCGCCCATCTGGTCGGCCTCACCGGCAGCCAGAGGGGCAGGAAATATCCCATCGCCACCTCCGGCATCACGGTGGGACGCCACCAGTCCTGCGACGTCGTGATCCCCGACACCCGCGTCTCGGCTCACCACGCCTGGATCGGCCTGGTGGACGGCAAGCCCGTGCTGCGCGACCTGGAGTCCACCAACGGTACCTTCCTCAACACCCACACCAACGAGTCCGTGAGCGAAGCGGCCCTCGTCTCCGGCGACACCATCCTCTTCGGCAGCCACCAGGGCGACCAGTTCCGGTTCGTGGTGGACTGAGGAGAAATCGCCCTCCTTTCCGGGAAACCGCAGCAGCCATTGTCCAAACCGAAGCGCCCCGTATATACTTAGCCGTTCCCACAAACGGGAGTGTGCAATGATTACGACCAAGGTATTCAAGCAAGGCAACAGCCAGGCGGTGCGCCTGCCGAAGGAATTTCGCTTCGATGTGGACGAGGTATTCATCCGGCGCGAAGGCGATACGGTGGTATTGATTCCTAAGCCGGCCTCCCGCTGGCGCCATGTCCGGGCCTGCATCGGCCAGGTCCAGGGCGAACTGGATCGCCCGCAGGCGGAAGGATTTGACGAACGGCAGTGGTGAAGGGTGATCGCCATGGATTACCTGCTCGACACCAACATCTGCATCTACCTGCTGACCGGGCGCCAGCCCGAGTTCCAGCAACGCATCCTGGCCCGGCTCGAAGCCCTGCCGAGCGACGCCCAGGTGTACTTATCCAGCGTGGTCGTCTTTGAACTGAGCTACGGCGTAAGGAAAAGCCGCTGGCGCAAGGCCAACGACGCGGTACTCTCCGAATTTCTGCTGGATTTCCGGATCGCCCCCTTCGATGAACCGGCCGCCCTGATCGCGGGGGGCGTTCGTGCCGACCTGGAACAACGCGGCCGCCCCATCGGCGCCATGGACACCCTGATCGCGGCCCACGCTCTCAGCCTCGGCGCCATTCTCGTGACCCACAACCAGGACGAGTTTTCCATAGTGGAAGGACTGAAACTGGAGGATTGGACGGTAGCGTGAATAGATGGTGAGTAGTTACCGCGATGATGCTTGCCCCGCGTGGAGCAAGGATTTATTTTTTCGCACCACCCCCAAGCGCTGCTCTAGCGGCGGCCAGACCCGCAAGCCCTGCCTCCCGAGTAGGTTCGGCATCCTTGCCGCCGATCTTCCTGATGTCGGCGCCGTCGCCGGACATCTCCTCGATGAAGCGGCTGGGTTCGCAGTGGCGGATTTCCTTGCCCATCTTGCGCCGGGCGCAGTAGGACAGATGCAGGCTCCTCTGGGCACGGGTGATGCCCACGTACATGAGGCGGCGCTCCTCCTCGATCTTGGCGTCGTCCTGGGATTCCCGGTGCGGCAGGATGCCCTCCTCCACCCCCACCAGGAACACGTGGCCGAACTCCAGGCCCTTGGCGGCGTGCAGCGTCGCCAGTTGCACCGCATCCTGCTCCCCGGCATCCTTGTCCAGCATGGAGATGAGGGCGATGGACTGGGTCAGATCCAACAGGCTCTTACCCTCCTCCTCGCCCTTCTTGCCCAGCCAGCCGACGAAATCCCTCACGTTGGCCCACTTGGTCTCGGCCTCCCGCGCCTCGCAGTGCTCGAAAAGGAAGTGCTCGTAGCCGATGGCCCGGAGCATGTCCTCCAGGAGCGTCGCCGGGGCCTCGCTCTTCGCCCGAAATTCCAGGCGTGAGATGAAGTTGCCGAATTCCCGCACCGCCTCCAGTTGCTTGGCCGGCACATGCTGTTCGGCCCCGGACTCGAAGGCGGCATGCATCAGGCTCACATGGCGCCTGCCCGCGTACGAACCCAGGGCCTCCAGGGTAGACGTGCCGACGCCGCGCCGGGGAGTGGTCACTGCCCGGATGAAGGCCGGATCGTCGTCGCCGTTCACGATCAAGCGCAGGTAGCAGGTGATGTCCTTGATTTCCGCCTTGTCAAAGAAGGACTGGCCGCCCGACAGAAGATAGGGCACCTTGTGGTTTCGTAGTTGCTGCTCGAAGGCACGCGCCTGGTAGTTGCCCCGGTAGAGGATGGCGTAATCGGAGAACTTGGCCCGGCTCTGGAACTTGTGCGCCAGGAGCTTCATCACCACCGCCTCGGCCTCGTGTTCCGCGTCCCGGCAGACGGACACCTGGATGTGGTCGCCCGGCCCGTGCTCGGACCAGAGCCGCTTCTCGAACAGCTTGTCGTTGTTGGCGATGAGCGTGTTGGCGGCATTCAGGATGCGGGCGCTGGAACGGTAGTTCTGCTCCAGCTTGATCACCTTCAGGTTCGGGTAGTCCCGCTGCAACTGGCGCAGATTCTCCACGTCCGCCCCGCGCCAGGCATAGATGGCCTGGTCGTCGTCGCCCACCGCCGTGAACGCCCCCCGGGCACCGGCCAGGAGCTTCAGCAGCAGGTACTGGCAGCGGTTGGTGTCCTGGTATTCGTCCACCAAGAGGTAACGCAGCCGCCCCTGCCAGCGGGCCAGGATCTCCGGGTCGTCCTGCCAGAGTTGCACCGGCAGCCGGATCAGGTCGTCGAAATCCACCGCCTGGTAGGCCCGCAGCGCCCGCTCGTAGTCGCCGAACACCCGGGCCGCCGCCAGTTCCAGCTCATCCTGGGCGTGGCTCGCGGCGGAATCCGGCCCTATCATGGCGTTCTTCCAGGCGGAAATCTTCCATTGCATGCCTTTGAGGCGCGCCTTGTCCGACTCCTTGGCCAGTTCCGAAAGTATGCCCAGGGTATCCGAGGCATCCAGGATGGAGAACGAGGGCTTCAGATGCAGGGCCTTGGCCTCCAGGCGCAATATCTTCGCCCCCAGGGCGTGGAAGGTGGAGACATTGAGCGCAGCCGCCGACTGGCCCGGCATGAGCTTGGCCACCCGCTCCTTCATCTCCTTGGCCGCCTTGTTGGTGAAGGTGATGGCCGCGATGTGGGCCGGATTCAGCTCGCAGACCTGCACCAGGTGGGCGATCTTCTGCGTGATGACCCGCGTCTTGCCCGAACCGGCGCCGGCCAGCACCAGGAGCGGCCCGTCCAGGTATTTGATGGCTTCGCGCTGGGGAGGATTGAGGTGGTGGGACATGGGTTTACAGGTTGGGCGTCGGTCGGGCCGTAGGTCGGGCTTCAGCCCGACAATCGCAGGGCGCGAAGTTTACCCTACACCTGCCCCACCAGGCCCTTGAGGTATTCCCCTTCCGGGAAGTTGAGCGACACGGGATGGTCCGGGCCGGCGGAGAGTTGGCGCAGGAGGCGCACTTCCACGCCCGCGTCCCAGGCGGCACCGGCGGTGATCTTGCGGAACAGGTCCATGGGGATGCCGCCGGAGCAGGAGTAGGTGAACAGCAGGCCACCGGGGCGCAGGAGTTTCAGGCCGTTCAGGGCGATGTCCTTGTAGGCCCGCGCCGCCTTCTCGGCATGGCCGGCGGTGGGGGCGAACTTGGGCGGGTCCAGCACCACCAGATCGAAGCTTCGCCCCTCCTCCCTGAGCGTGCGCAGGGCCGAGAACACGTCCGCCTCCCGCCACTCGGCCCGCCCGTCGTCAGCCCAGCCATTCAAGGCGGCGTTCTTCTTCGCGAGAGCCAGGGCCTCAGCCGAGCTATCCAGGGAGAGCACCGATTTCGCCCCGCCCTTCAGGGCCTGGAGCGAGAAGCCGCCCGTGTAGCAGAAGCAGTTCAGCACGTCCCGGCCCTCGGAGAGTTCGCCCAGGTAGCGCCGGTTCTCCCTCTGATCCAGGTAGAAGCCGGTCTTGTGCCCCTGCACCACATCCACCAGGTACTGCACGCCGTTTTCGACGATGGTGAGCGGCTCCTCGGGTGCCTCCCCCAGGAGCGGCCCGGTGGCGGGCGGCAGCCCTTCCAGGGCGCGCACATCCATGTCCGAGCGCTCGAATATCCGGGCGCAGCCCGTCACCTGGGCCAGGGCGTTGGCAATCGCACGGCGCCACTTGTCCGCCCCGGCGCTCCCGAGTTGCAGCACCACCGTATCGCCGTAACGATCCGCGACCACGCCGGGCAGGCCGTCCGCCTCCCCGTGCACCAGGCGCAAGCCGTCCTGTCCGCGCAGTTCCGGCAGGGCTTCCCGGCGCGCCACGGCCTGGGCCACCTTGCGTTTGAAGAAGGCATCATCCACCGTCTCGGCGGGATCGAAGCTCCACATGCGCGCCCGGATGCTGGATTCCGGGCTGAACGCCGCCCGGCCCAGGGCCTGGCCCTCGGCGGACATCACGGTCACGGTGTCACCGACACGCACGCGCCCGTCGACCCGCTCCACGGCCCCGGCGAAAATCCAGGGATGGTGGCGCCAGAGGGATTTTTCCTTGCCGGGTTTCAGGATGAGAGATGTCATGAGAATTGAGGCTCCTGTCGGGATGAATCCCGACCTACTTTTTCTTTGCCCGGGGATGGGCGGCGTCGTAGACCTGGGCCAGGTGCTGGAAGTCCAGGTGGGTGTAGATCTGGGTGCTGGCGATGCTGGAGTGGCCCAGCATTTCCTGTACCGCGCGCAGGTCGCCGCTGGATTGCAGCACGTGGCTGGCGAAGGAATGGCGCAGCATGTGGGGATGGACATGGACGCCCAGGCCGCGCTTCAGTCCCCAGCGTTCCAGCCGCACCTGGATGCTGCGCACGGAGAGCCGGGTGCCGCGTCGACCGAGGAACAGGGCCGGTTCATCACCGGTTGAAATCCCGGAGCGGTGCGCCAGCCAGGCTTCAATCGCAGCCCGGGCGGAAGCGCCCACGGGCACCAACCGGGTCTTGCCCCGCTTGCCCGTGACGGTCACCTCGCCCTCCTTCAGGTCCAGGCCCCCCCCGCAGTCCAGGCTCGCCAGTTCCGA
The DNA here is from genome assembly GCA_028714035.1 of Rhodocyclaceae bacterium. Lineage (GTDB taxonomy): Bacteria > Pseudomonadota > Gammaproteobacteria > Burkholderiales > Rhodocyclaceae > JAQTNA01. Next base: position 11,374 of record JAQTNA010000017.1, on the reverse strand, counting down.
CAGGCGCAGGCCCGAGGAATAGAACAGTTCGAACATGGCGCGGTCGCGCAGTTCCAGCACGTCTTCCACGACCCCATCCAGTAGGGCGTTCGCCTGATCGGGGGACAAGACGGAGGGCAGGGCTTGCCTGGACTTGGGCGGACGCACCGTCTGCACCGGGTTCACCGCCACCAGGTGCCGCCGGCCCAGCCAGCGGTAGAAGCCGCGCCAGGCGGAGAGCATGCGCGCCAGGGACCGGCCGGAGAGATTCCTGGCATGGAGGCGGGCGACGGCACGCCGGATGTCCTGGGCTTGCAACTGCTCCAGGGGCGTCGTGCCGGCCATCTCCAGCAGGGATGCCAGATCCCGCCCATAGCCTTCCACCGTATGGGGACTGAGCCGGCGCTGTTCCGCCAGTTCCTTCAGCCAGACATCGGCGGCAGCACGAGCGTCGGAACCCTGGAGCGGCATGGCATGAACCTCGAACTGTAGGTCGGGATTCATCCCGACAGGAGCCGGCCGCGACGAGCCGGTGTCGGGATGAATCCCGACCTACGAAAGACTCTCCGACCCCGCGCGGACCATCATCCCAATACCCGGAGCAGGCTGGCACTGACCAGATCGCCGATGCGTTCCAGGAACACCGTGCCCATGCCGGCGTAGAAGCGCTCCGACTCTTCCGAGCCCAGGGCCAGGAGGCCCACCACCTCGGCCTCGCCGGGCCCACGGCGCAGGGGCACCAGGGCCAGGGAATGGATCTGGGCGGCGTCCTCGCCGAACCAGGTCGCGGCTTCGAAACCGGCGTTGGGTCCGCAATAGGGATGCTTGAGACCGGCCGCATAGGAGCGGGTGGCAACCGCCACGGTCCCGAATTCCGGCGACTCGATGCGGGTGGCCGTACCCCACAGGCGCAGCGCCACATGGGGCACCTGGAAATCCTCCACCAGGTGGGAGCGCACCGCCGCCAGGGCGGTATCGGCTTCCAGCGCCGAGGCCAGGGCGATGGACAGCCGATGCACCTTCTCGCCGATGGCGTCATTTTCCTCCCCGAATCGCAGAAGTTCGACCATTTTAGTCTCAAGTTGCCGGCTTTTCTCCCTCAGCGTGAGAACCTGGCGCTCAGTGATGGATATGGTCCGTCCGCCATGGGGATGGGGAACGTTCAGGTGCGCCAGCAGTTCATGGTAATCCTCGAAAAAATCCGGGTTTGCCTGGAGAAAAGCTGCAACGTCGTCTGCTGTCATGGTGAGTCTTTCAGAAACCGGTTCAAGGACGCATCTTCGCCGTTGCGGCACCCATGCGTCAAATTTCGTCAAATTTCGATCTCGCCCCGGAACACGGTCACCGCCGGCCCGGTCATGAGCACCGGCTTGCCGGGGCCGTCCCAGGCGATATTCAGTTCCCCGCCCCGGGTCGTGACCCGCACCGGCGTATCCAGAAGGCCACGGCGTATGCCCGCCACCACTGCGGCACAGGCGCCGGTGCCACAGGCCAGGGTCTCGCCCGCGCCGCGCTCGAACACCCTCAGATGGACGGCGTGGCGTGCCACGACCTGCATGAAGCCGGCGTTCACCCTCTGCGGGAAGCGGGGATGATGTTCGATGAGCGGACCCTGCTCGGCCACCGGAGCCGTGTCCACATCGGCCACGACCTGCACCGCATGGGGGTTGCCCATGCTCACGGCACTGATGTCCACCGCCCTGCCCGCCACGTCCAGGGTCTGCACGGGCGCGTCGTCATCGCTCAGGAAGGGAATCTCCGCCGGGGCAAAGCGCGGTACCCCCATGTCCACCGTCACCTGGCCGTCATCCGTGAGACGCGGGGCAATGATGCCGCCTTGGGTCTCGACCCGAATTTCCCGCTTCTCGCAGAGGCCTTCCTCCTGCACGAACCGGGCGAAACAGCGCGCACCGTTGCCGCACTGCTCCACCTCGCCGCCATCGCTGTTGAAGATGCGGTAACGGAAGTCGGTGTCCGGCAGGCGCGGCGCCTCCACCACCAGAATCTGGTCGCAGCCGATGCCGAAATGCCGGTCGCCCAGGTGGCGCGCCAGATCGGGTGTCAACTCGATTTTCTGGCGCACGGCATCGAGTACCACGAAGTCGTTGCCCAGGCCGTGCATCTTGGTGAAACGGATTTTCATTTTGTCAGTCGCGAGTCGAGGGTGGAGAGTCGAGGACAGGACGCTCCTGGTCGTTGCCGACGAGGCGCATGCGATCCACGTAGATGCAGCGGTCCATGATCACGGTCATGCCGTTGGCCACGGCCTTTTCCGCCGCCTCTTCATGCACGATGCCCAGTTGCACCCAGAGCGTCTTCAGGCCCAGGGCCAGGCATTCGTCCACGATGGCCGGGATGTGCTCGGCGGCGCGAAACACATCCACAATGTCAATTTGCGCCCGCAACTCCGGGGGAATGTCCGAGAGGCTCCCGTAGGCTTTCTCTCCCAACACGGAATCCAGGGCTGGCCGCACGGGGATGATGCGATAGCCGAAGCGTTGCATCTCCTCCGCCACATGATGGCTGTCCCGCCCGGGCTTGGGCGAGAGCCCCACTACTGCGATGATTTTCGCATTCTTCAAAAGCGCCGCAATGGCGGCGGTGTCGGGGTTCTTGAACATTTCAGGGTAGGGGCTGGAGGCTAAAGGCTAGAAACTTTACCCCGCGCGCTTTGCGCGCGCAAACTATTCCCTAGCCCCTCTGATTTGCTAGTCTCTAGCCTCCGCCGTCAGGCGTTTTTCCATCAGATAGTCGTCCATCACGTAGCCGCCACCGATGTCTATATAGATCGGTTCGCGGATGGCAAAGCCGTGTTTCTTGTAGGCGGCGATCGCCGGCGCGTTGCCCTTGTGCACGGCCAGCACCAGGGTATGGCAGCCCTGGCCGCGGGCAAGCTCGCTGGCATGGGCGAGGAGCCGGCCGCCCAGGCCCCGGCGCTGGTGTCCGGGGTGCACGTAGAGCTTGTCCAGCTTCAGCTCCCCCGGCTTCTCGCCGGTCTGGCAGGCATAGAAGCCCAGACGCTGGCCGTCCACGAGGATCTGCCGCCACCAGATGTCGGGCCGGGCCAGTTCCTCGCGCATCCGCTCGGCGCCGTAGCGCTGGGCCAGCATGTAATCAATCTGCCCCTGGCCGATCATGTCCAGGTAGGCGGCCTGCCAGATCACCCGGGCCAGGGCGCCGATGGCCTCCACCTCATCGGCCCTCACGGCCCGTATTTCGACCCCGATATTTCCGCTCATGCTTCACCTGTCGTAGAAAGACTTCTCGCCTTCGGGGCGGGTCTTGAAACGCTTATGCACCCAGTAGTACTGCTCGGGCATGTCGCGCACCCACTCCTCGATGCAGGCGTTCATGCGCCGGGTATCCGCTTCCGGGTCGCCGCTGGGATAGTCCGGCCAGGGTGGCAGGATACTCACCTGGTAACCCGCGCCCCCGTCCAGTGCCCGCACGAGGCAGGGCAGCACCCGGGCGCCGGTCACGGCGGCGAAGCGAGACAGGCCGGTGATGGTGGCCGCCGGCACGCCGAAGAAGGGCACGAACAGAGCCTCCTTCGGCCCGTAGTCCATGTCCGGCAGATAGAAGAAGGGGCGTCCGCTCTTGATGGCCTTCATGCTGGCACGCCAGCCCTGCTGCCGGGAAACCGCCACCGGCTGGTTGAAGCGGACCCGTCCCTTGTGCAAGGCCTCGTTGAACACAGGGTTTTTCTGATTCGCGTACATGCCGGCCATGGGGAAATCCAGGGTAAGCCGTATCCAGGCCATGTCCAGGGCGACGAAGTGCGGCACCAGCAGGATCACGGGTTGGCCGGACAGGGCCTGGAGATGCTCCACGCCGCTCAAACGTATCAGCCGCCGCAGGCGCTCCCCGGATGCCCACCAGGCCAGGCCGCGCTCCAGAAAACTGCGCCCAAATGCCCGGAAATGAGCACGCACCAGTTTTTCCCGCTCGGTTTCGCCCATGTCGGGGAAACAAAGACGCAGATTGGTACGTGTCACCCGGCGCCGCTCGCGCCCCAGGGCGTAGAGCAGCATGCCCAGACCATTGCCCAGGACGGCCAGGAACGGCAGGGGCAGCCAGTGCAGGAGCCAGAGGACGAATATAAATAATCTTGTCAGCATGATGGAAAAAGCAACTCGAACCGCAGAGGCGCAGAGTCGCGGAGGAAATCTTTGGGAAACGGCAATTGGTTGGCAGTGGGCGGAAAGCAGATGGTCAGAATCAAAAACGCCGACCGCTTGCGGCTTACCGGCAACTGGCTTTCTCTGCGCCTCTGCGCCTCTGCGGTGCAATTCATTGATCGGCAGCAGCAGGTGGCTGCACACCTTCCGGCACCTTGTAGCGATTGTAGCTCCACAGGTATTGGGCGGGAAAACGCAGGATCAGCCCCTCCATCTCCCGATTGATGGTCCGGGCACGGGCCGCCGTGTCGCCTTCCAGCGTCTGCACGAAGGGCGCGAAGCGGACGTGCCAGCCCACGCCACCGGGCAGACGTTCGCCCAGGACCGTCAGCACCGTGACGCCGGGCACCTCGGTGAGCCGTGCCGCCAGGGTCATGGTCCAGGCCGGGCGGCCGAAGAAATCGCACCACATGCCCTCGCCCGCCCCCGGCGCCTGGTCCGGTAGCATGCCCACCATTTCGTGGTGACGCAGGGCCTTGATCAGCCGGCGCACGCCCGACATGTCCGCCGGCGCGATATCCATGCTGCCCCGAGCGCGGCCGTACTGGATGAGGCGCCCCAGTGGCGCCTTCTTCGGCTCGCGGTAGAGCACGGTAATGGCGCCGAAGCGGGCCGCCAGGAACTGGGCCGTGATTTCGAAACAGCCCAGGTGAGGCGTGAGGAAGAGGATGCCGCGCCCGTCGGCTTTGGCCGCCTCCACATACTCCAGCCCGCTGGCCTGAACCGCGCGAGCAACCACCTCATCCTGGGGCCGAATCAGCACCCATACCGCCTCCAGCGCCTGCTTGCCGGCCTCGCCCACCGCCTGCCGCCGCAGGGTATCCGGCGCCCGTCCGCCCAGGGCGCGATCCAGGTTTTCCCGTAGCCGGCGGCGATAGCCCCCCGAGACGGCATAGACGATCCAGCCGGCAAGCCAGCCGAGACGGTGCGCCGCAGGCAGAGACAGGGCGCCAATCAGGCGAAAAAACAATGGGTTCGGGGCGTTCTCGGAAGGTTTCTCAGGCATGGCGCAAAACTTTATCTGGCGTCTGGCGGCGAGACTTTGACAGAGACGGGGGAAAAAGGGAATAATTGTCCATCCGCCGAGTTAAATCGACAACTTGCAGGGCGGGGTGAGGCGCAGGTCCGACAAGGACGCGCAGCATAAAAAATTCTGCTAAAGCGTCGTCTGCTCATGAAATCCCCGGAGCCGGCAACGCCGAACAGCCCGGGGATCTTTTTATTGGAGTCTTCTCCTCATGAGCAACGAATACCTCTTCTCTTCCGAGTCCGTCTCCGAAGGCCACCCCGACAAGGTGGCCGACCAGATCTCCGACGGCGTGCTGGACGCCATCCTCACGCTGGATCCCAGCTACCAGGCCCGCGTGGCCTGCGAGACCCTGGTGTCCACGGGCCTCGTCGTCATCTCCGGCGAGATCACCACCTCCGCCCACATCAACTACATGGAAGTGGCCCGTGACGTGGTGCGCCGCATCGGTTACGACGATTCCGAGATCGGCTTTGATTACAAGTCCTGCGCCGTGCTCACGGCCATCAACCGCCAGTCTTCCGACATTGCCCAGGGTGTGAATGAAGGCGAAGGCCTGGATCTGGATCAGGGCGCCGGTGACCAGGGCCTGATGTTCGGCTACGCCTGCAACGAAACCCCCAGCCTCATGCCCCTGCCCATCTATTACGCCCACCGCATCATGCAGCGCCAGGCGGAAGTGCGTAAGGACGGCCGTCTGCCCTGGCTGCGCCCCGACGCCAAGAGCCAATTGACCGTGAAGTATGTGGACGGCAAGCCCGTGGCCATTGACACCGTGGTGGTGTCCACCCAGCACAGCCCGGACATCTCCCACGCCGACCTGTCGGAAGCCGTGATCGAGGAAGTCATCAAGCCCGTGCTGCCCAAGGAGCTGCTGCAAGGCAACGTGCGCTACCTGGTGAACCCCACCGGCCGTTTCGTCATCGGCGGACCCAACGGCGACTGCGGCCTGACCGGCCGCAAGATCATCGTGGACACCTACGGCGGCGCCGCCCGTCACGGCGGCGGTGCCTTCTCCGGCAAGGATCCCTCCAAGGTGGACCGTTCCGCCGCCTACGCCGGCCGCTATGTGGCCAAGAACATCGTCGCCGCCGGCCTGGCCGACCGCTGCGAGGTGCAGGTAGCCTATGCCATCGGCGTCGCCAAGCCCGTGTCCCTCATGGTGAACACCTTCGGCACCGGCAAGGTCAGCGACGAGACCATCGTGGCACTGATCGGCAGGCACTTCGATCTGCGGCCCAAGGGCATCATCCAGTCCCTGGATCTCCTGCGCCCCATCTACTCCAAGACCGCCGCCTACGGCCACTTCGGCCGCGAGGAACCGGAATTCACCTGGGAAGCCACGGACAAGGCCGCCGTTTTGCGCGCCGACGCCGGGCTGTAATCAAACCCATGGCCGGGAAAATGGGCGCTCCGGCGCCCATTTTTTTGCAGTCCTCCTGGTTCCGCCGCACGGAATCAAGGTCGAAGGAAATGTTGCGCCTCGGGCGCACGCTACGCTATCATCAAGTGACCGACTGGATAGTCACGAGGCCACCATGCAAACCATTACTCTGGCCGATGCCAAGGCCCATCTCAGCCGGCTGATCGAATTGGTCGAAGGCGGAGAGGAAGTCACCATTACCAAGCGCGGCCATCCGGTCGTGCGGCTTGTCGCCAGCGCCGCGCCCCGCCAGCAACTACCCAGCCTGGCCGAGCTTCGGGCAAGCCTGCCTCGGCAGGCCATTCCCGCAGGCGAATTCGTGCGCCAGTTGCGCGACGACGAGCGCTACTGATGCGCTACGTGGACACCAGCGTTCTGGTGGCCTATCTGACGCCGGAAACAAAGAGTGAAGCGGCCGAAGCCTTCATGCGCAGCCCAGGCGAACCTCTGGCCATCAGTACCTGGACGGAAGTGGAATTGTTGTCCGCTCTGGGCGTCAAGGTGCGCACCGGGCAACTGCCCAGGGCGGGCGCCGAAGCAGTCCTCGACGCCTACAGCCATCTGGTATCGCCCCAACTCCGGCACCTCCCGGTGGATGACAGCGACCATCGCCGGACACTGCTGCTGTTGAACGGTTGGCAAACAGCCCTGAAGGCCGGAGACGGACTGCACCTCGCCATCGCCGCCAACCGTAGCGCCACAATCTACACCCTGGATCGCGGCCTCGCGGCTGCCGCCAAAACTCTGGGCCTTGCCGCGAAATTGCTGGACTGAGGGCTGAAAACGGTCGGAACAATCGGGGGCAGAGAAATGCGAGTCTGCACTTATTTTGCTTAACGTTTTCCGTTATGATTCAACCTCGCCGCTCGGGTACGCGGCCAGGCTTGATCTGAACGAATTGGGGAGTCGGCCTGAATGCCCACGATATTGCGCATAGGTCCATTCCGATTCTTCTTTTTCGCTGGGGACCGCGACGAGCCGATGCATGTGCATGTGGAACGGGACAAGGCGCTGGCCAAATACTGGTTGTCGCCTGTGCGCATGCATCACAGCACCGGGTTCAGCCGGGCGGAACTGGCGAAGGTCGAGGCTCTCGTGATGGAACACCGCGAGAAATTTTCGGAGGCTTGGAATGATTATTTCTCAGACTGAAATCGCCATCCCCAACGCGCAGCATGTGACCGTTTCGGATGAAGCCCTTACCGTCGAGTTGGAAGATGGCCGCACTCTTTCCGCGCCGCTGGGCTGGTATCCCAGGCTCGCCCATTCAACACCCGCCGAACGGAACCGCTGGCGCCTTATCGGCCAAGGCATAGGCATTCACTGGGAAGACCTGGACGAAGACATCAGCATCGAAGGACTCCTCCTCGGCCGCCGCTCGGGAGAAAGCCAGCGCTCGTTGCAGCAGTGGTTGGAGGCGAGGGCAAAGTAGCGCGGGGGCATCAAAATGCGTGAATGCAAGACCCGGCCTCGGCGCCCAAGCAATGCGAGTCTGACCCTGATTCTGTGTGCCTGGACGGAAGTGGAATTGTTGTCCGCTCTGGGCGTCAAGGTACGCACCGGGCAACTGCCCAGGACGGGCGCCGAAGCGGCCCTCGACGCCTACAGCCACCTGGTATCACCCCAACTCCGGCATCTCCCGGTGGATGACAGCGACCATCGCCGCACACTGCTGCTGTTGAACGGTTGGCAAACAGCCCTGAAGGCCGGAGACGGACTGCATCTCGCCATCGCCGCCAATCACGGTGCCACGATCTACACCCTGGATCGCGGCCTTACCGCAGCCGCCAAAACCCTGGGCCTTGCCGCGGAATTGCTGGACTGAGGGCTGCCTACGCGCGCGGGATCACCCGAGACCGCCCAGGCCAGCTGCTACACAGATGTGTTGTCACAAGACCGCCGACCTGATGATGCCCCCGGTCGGTGTGCACGTTTGCCCTGTATGCGGGCATAATTGCAGCCGAAGCCGGAAGCCATCCCGGATTCGACCGTTTTGCCTTCGGCCGGAGGGAATGAATCGTGACGGCATTGATTGAAGCCATGATCGGGAGGCCTGCGCCTTGCCTACGGCATTTCAGCGCGAGGTACTCGATTTCATCGGCTTTCTGCGCTCGAAAACCGATCGGCGCACCGATCCGGCATGGTTGGACCAGGCCTATGGCGCGGCCCCCTATTTCCCGAATCGCCCGGATCAACCGAGAGGAATGCGAGTCTGACCCCGATTGTTCAGTATCGCCTTCGACCGGAGCAGATGGGTCGTGACCACAGTGATTGCAGCCATTGATCGGGAAGTCAGCACCTTGCCCGCGGCATTTCAGCGCGAGGTGCTCGATCTCATAGTATTTTCCAATTCAGGTATGAGCCTGAAGGGGTGGCGGTCTGAATGACTTTGGGATGTGGGTTGATGGGTTAAAGAGGCATTGTAATGGGTTGAGCCTGGGGCGGTGGAAGCGTCGAGGCGGGTTGGTTTTGACCTGGCCTTTCCAGGTATGAATATACCGCTTTGGACCTTGCGGCCCGCAGGGCTTGCGGCGGGCGGATTGCGCAGCAAGCCGTCTGCCCACCCAGCGGAGCGCGGGAGTCGGCGGGTCGGCGATACACTCAGGCCTGGCGCCGGGGTTTGACGAAGCGAGCGAAGAGGTCGCTCTTGGCGCGCTGCATCGCCTGCGCCACGGCCAGATCGGTTTGTGATTTGGCCTGAGCCTGTAGCGCCGCCAGGGTGATGCCGTCCCGGAATGTGACCAAGCCCTGTGCGCTCAGGCGGGCCAGGCATTCGAGCGGCGTCTTCACATCCTCATGCCGGTAGCGTTTGATGATCTTGCCCTTGGCGTTGGTGATCAAAGTCGCAAATAGGCACGGGCGATGCAGGTTGAGCCAGGGGTTGAAGGTTTCCTGGTAGAAAGCGTTGATCGGCTTGGCATACTTCTGCGGGATATGGTCGTAGCCCATGTGCTTGCGTACCACGCTGGCATTCTTGCTCTCGGCCAGGGCGTTGTCATTGCTGTGGCGGGAGCGCGACTTGGTCTGCTCGACGCGCAGTTTCTCCAGCAACTTTGCCACCTGGTGATTGATGAACTCCGAGCCGTTGTCGGAGTGAAAGCCGCGCACCACGAACGGAAACTGGGCAATGACCCGTTCCAGCACGGGGAGCAGAAATGCCTCGCTGATGCCCTGCACGCAGGACTCGACCTGCCACTGGCTGACCGCATCCACGCAGGTGATGTGATACACCCCCTTCATGCCATCCTGATCACCTTGATGCACGCTATCAATCCGCACGAAGCCGGCGCGCCCCTCGGGAGCAGGCGCTTTTCGTAGGCCGATGGCATTGCATACGGGATGCGTCTTGGTGAAACTCGTGCGCTGCGCCTGGTAGCCGGCGCTCTTTCTCAGGTTGTACAGATGCGACACCGACAACCCGGCCAGGCGTTGGTAGCGAGCATCGCCATAGTCCCCATAGGCGCGTTGCAGCAGGTGGGCGATGGCCGGGCCGCAGACCGCCTCGTGCGCCTGGTCCATCTCCACCAGCAGGGTCACGTCGGCCGCGGTGTATTTGCGCGCAAACGGCACCGCCGGCGCCCGGTAGCGCTTGGCCAGCGGCACCGCCGCCAGTCGGTTGCTCTGCCAGCGCGCCACCAGCCGCGTCACCTGCGCCCGGCTGTAGCCGCTGGTGTGTTGCAGATAGCGTAGCAACACCCCGCGCTCACGCTTGCCGCGCCTGGGATAGTCAAAGCGTGCCAGCACCCGGCTGATATGACCATACCGCTCGGCGTCGTTCCCGCTCCCCGAGAATGCCACCGCTCCGCTGCCAGCCAGAAATTGTTCGATCTGCTCAATCGTGCATAACCGGGTTTCGTTCATGTTGATCACCATCCTCGGATGATCAACCCACCCCTCAATCCGCCTGCAAATTCTCGCCTTCAGGCTCATACCTCACCAGAAATACGCCCCTCCTTCAGGCTCATACCTCATTGGACAAGGCTCTCATTGGCTTTCTGCGCTCAAAAATGGTACGGTGCACCGACCCGGCGTGGCCGGGCCAAACCTGGGGCGCCGCTCCCGATTTCCCGATTCGCGCGGATCAAGCGCGAGAAACGCGAGTCTGACCCCGATTGTTCCACGGCCATCGCCGCCATTCAGGATGGATTGCCATTTCTCATAGACCTCAATGTCGAAGAACGGAAGGGCATGGCCCGGTTCGGCGACAAGAGTCAGTCATTCGTTGCCAAGGCGGCGGACCTGGCGGCGCAGCATCCTGAAATCCTGCCCCCCAGCTTCGATCGCCAGGGCTTGCTGGATGAAATGGCCCTGCTGGAGGCCTTGACCCCCCTGCGCCACGCATTACAGGTTCTGCTGGGACGTGTGGATGACACCCTGTATGCGCTGGGCAGCGACAGCTATTCCGGCGCATTGCATGTCTATAGCTACGCCAAGACCGCCAATATGGTCACGGGCGCGCTGGAAGATGCCATGGACGATCTGGGCAAGCGTTTCCTGCGCCGTTCTTCTGCTCGGCCTTCCACCCAGTCGCCGCAAGCCTGACCCCATTTCCGGTACGTCCCGAGGCGCTCGCCCATGAACCGGAGCATAGGGACAAGACATCCTTCCCTCAATATCAGAGGCTGACCCATGAATGCCATGGTAGAGTAGAGAGCAGGTTCCCGCATTCTGTAGGACAGCCCTAGCCGTTTCCGCCCCTTTCGTCTGGCGGTGCCTCAATAGGCTGTCCTTGGTTTGCGTCACCTGCCCTCCCTCATCAAACCGTGC
>JAQTNA010000016.1 GCA_028714035.1 Rhodocyclaceae bacterium | reverse complement strand
CTTCTGTCGTATCAAACAGTTCCGACGTATCGCCACCCGCTACGACAAACTCGCCGAACGCTTCTCCGCCTTCGTTGCCCTCACCGCAGCCGTCATATGGCTCACTTGATTGTCAACAGACCCTAGATCATTTCCTCACCCCGGCAGTTCGTCCAGGGCGAGGTCAAGATGGGGCTTCTGGTCCCAGGCCAGGAGCCTCCAGGTGCCGGCATCAAAGGCGATCCAGTTCAGGGCCGCGTTGGAGATGGTGAAGTCCCGCTGATTTCCCAGGGGCTTGGCCGTGGCCAGACGGTGGGCGATGTCCAGCACGCCGCCGTGGGTCACCAGCAGGATGGTCTCGCCGACATGGGCCAGCGCCAGGTCCGTCATGCTGGCGACGATGCGGGACGCGAGCTGCTTCAGGCTCTCGCCACCGGGGATGGCATAGTCCGGCTCCCGCCCCCGGTACCGGGCATAACCGTCCGGGTCGAGCTGCCGGGCCTCGTCCTGCGTGAGCCCCTCGAACACGCCGAAGCGGCGTTCGCGCAGACTGGGCGTGCCCCGCACCGCCAGACCGAGGGCGCCGGCAATCTCCCGTGCCGTCTCCATGGCGCGGGACAGATCGCTGCTATATACGGCCGCGATGGACTCGGAGCACAGCATGGCGGCCGCGGCCCGGGCCTGGGTGCGGCCCACGGCGTTCAGGGGCACATCCAGCTGCCCCTGGAGCCGCTTTTCCACGTTCCAGTCGGTCTCGCCGTGGCGTACCAGGCAAATTCGGGTAGGGGAGGTCATGGGAAGCACGCGGAGCATCCAGAGCGATTCGTGCGCGCCGGGGGCGCGGAAACGGAGGGCTCTCGACCCTGGACCGCGAAGGTCAAAAGCCGCGCATGATACCATTGCCCGTTCCCATTCTTAGCCATACCGAATGCCATGAGCCGATTCTGGAGCAAGGTCGCCCGGGACCTGACCCCCTACGTACCGGGCGAGCAGCCGAAGCTGCCCAACCTCGTGAAGCTGAACACCAACGAGAACCCCTATGGCCCCAGCCCTCGGGCGCTTTCCGCCATCCGGGAGGCTACCGGAGATGCCCTGAGGCTCTACCCGGACCCCAACGGCGACGCCCTCAAGGCAGCCGTGGCGCATCACTTCCGGGACTACGGCATCGAATCGAAGCAGGTCTTCGTGGGCAACGGCTCGGACGAGGTGCTGGCCCACGCCTTCCTGGGCCTCCTGAAGCACGATGCGCCCATCCTCTTTCCGGACATCACCTACAGCTTCTACCCGGTCTATTGCGGCCTGTACGGCGTGGAATTCCGCACCCTGCCTCTGGATGAGGATTTCCAGATGCGGGTGGAGGACTACCTCACCCCCACCCCCTCTCCCGCAAGCGGGCGAGGAGAGCGCAGTGCGGCTACGCCGGAAAATCGGCTGGGCGGCATCATCTTCCCCAACCCCAACGCCCCCACGGGACGGCTGCTGCCCCTGGACCAGGTGGAACGCCTGGTGGCGGGCAATCCGGATTCGGTGGTGGTGGTGGACGAGGCCTACGTGGATTTCGCTGGCGAAGTCATCCCCACCGCCATCGCCCTGGTAAACCGCTACCCGAACCTGCTGGTGGTGCAGACCCTCTCCAAGTCCCGTTCCCTGGCCGGCCTGCGCGCGGGTTTTGCCGTGGGCGACGCGGCCCTGATCGAGGCGCTGGAACGGGTCAAGAACAGCTTCAACTCCTACCCCCTGGACCGGCTGGCACTGGTCGGCGCGACCGCGGCCGTGGCCGACGAGGACTGGTTCCACGAGACGCGCGGGAAGGTCATGGCGAGCCGGGAGCGCCTCACGGCCAGGCTGGAAAGCCTGGGTTTCCAGGTGCTGCCTTCCAGTGCCAACTTCATCTTCGCCCGGCACGCCGAGCATGATGGCGGCGAACTGGCGGCCGCCCTGCGCGCGCGCGGCATCATCGTGCGCCATTTCCGCCAGGCGAGGATCGAGCAGTTCCTGCGCATCACCATCGGCACGGAAGAGCAATGCCAGGCACTGGTGGCGGCACTGGCTGACATTTTGGGGCGGGGACAGGTTCAGTAGTGCCAGAGCTGGGCGCGCGGGCTGTTGGCCACCGCCTCGAACTGCTGGGCAAAGTGGGGGAAGAGCACCATATGTTGCCGTCCGTCGGCCGGGTCCAGAAGCTTGACCTGATTCCCCATGCCGGCGCTGCCGTCGCCCCACATGCCGATCATGACTCTGGCGTGAAACGGAGGCGCGGTCACCACGCCGAGGGCGCCGTGCTGCTGCAACATCACCAGCCAGGCCTCCGGTGTGAAATTCTTCAGCGGTTCGATGCGGAAACCCATGGCGCGGGCAAAGTTTTCATGGGAAGTGTCCGGCAGGCCTTTGCCGGCGTCGAACAACTCCAGGTAATACCTGTTCTGAACCGTGAGTGCCTCCCGAATGGTCATGCTGCGATGGGCCCGCCAGGATTTCAGCATGGTGCCCACAGTGGCCCAGCACGCCATGCCGTTCGGCTGAACCAGGCTGGGAATGATGCCGGGGATGGTGTAATTGACAAACCCGGTCGTTCCGGGAGCCGAGGGCTTGTCGTACTTGTTCAGCTCCGTCATGGTCTTGCCGCCAAACTTTTCCGGGTCCACCCGGCCGTCTGACCAGCCGCGAAACTTGGCTTTCTGAAACTTGTGGATCGCCTGGATGGTGTGATTCCAGTTGGTGCCATGGTTCAGCCCATCCACCGCGAGCTTGGGCGCGGGGCCACCTTCGGCGGGCGGAACCAGGTTCAGCAATTCCTGAATGGTCTTGATGTCCGCGCCGGAAGTGTTGTAACCCCCTTGGCCGATGGACTGACTGATGGTTCTTGCCATGATTCTCCCCTTTTATCTATTCTCGAAAGCCCGTCTGCACAGCCAACCTGACAGTGCAAGTTCATGAATTTCGCTGTAGCCTCGAACCATGACCCACGGTTGCCGATACTTTCATGGGAGCCGGCTTACACCGGCCAAGCATCGCCAAAAAGGGGGCCGCTCCTCGTCCGCCCCGCCTACGAATCCACCCCACGGCTGCGCAAGGCGGCGACCAGTTCTTTGTCGTCGCTGCGTATGTGATCCAGCAACCACTTCTTCAGGGACTGGACCGTGGTGGAAAAGGTGCCGCCCCATATCTGCATCCGGAGGGACGGCAAGTCCCCCAGCATGCGGCGGTGCGAGGCCCGGTGCGACTCCTCGCAGACCAGGGATGCTTCGGCCATGAGCGCCTCTTCGTGGGCGAAGTGTTCTCCCAGAAGAAACTCAAAGCGATCCACGCAATGCCCCAGCGTCTGGGCCTCCCGCCCATTGGCGATGGCCTCGATGATGGCGTTGATAGAATCCGCCAGGCGCAGATGCTGCTCATCCACGGACTCGTGCCCCAGGGGGATCCCGCTCATCCAGGGCATGCGCACCATGAGCCCCGCTTCCGTGCGCCGGCCATCGCTGACGGCGTGACAGGACTTGCCTTCCTGCTTGGCCCGGTACATGGCCTGGTCAGCCTGGGAGAGCAGGGCATCCAGGCCCGTGCCGTGATGCGGGCAAAGGGCGATACCCAGGCTTGCGCCCAGCCCCACCCGGGCCTCCCCCAGATCGAAAGGTTCGGCCAGGCTCTTCAAGAGCTTCTTCGCCGTGCGTTCCGCCTCCGCCTCGCTGCCTATGCCATGCAGCAACAAGGCGAACTCGTCGCCGCCCAGCCGCGCCACCGTGTCCGACTCCCGCACGCAGGACAGGAGTCGCTGCGCCACCGCACAGAGCAGTTCGTCCCCCTTGGCATGCCCCCAGGAATCGTTGATTTCCTTGAAGCCGTCCAGGTCCATGACCATGAGGGCAAAGGCACCATCCTCCCGGCGCAGGCGCGTCAAAGCCTGGCTCAGGCGATCGAAGAGCAGCGCCCGGTTGGGAAGTTCGGTGAGGGAATCGTGAAAGGCCAGGTGGTCCACCAGTCGCCTCATGCGCGCCTCCTCTCCGGTCTGGAGCACCGTGACCAGCACCTCCCGATGTTCCGGCAGGCTTTGCAGCACGACCTCCACGTCCTCGGAGTGACCGCGCAAGTTGATGAGGCTCAGGCGCCTGCGCAGTTCCTCGCCCACGGCAAGCTGATCGGACAGCCCCCGCCAGTCCAGGCCCAGGGGGGCCGCCAGAATATCTCCGACGTTACAGGTCCGCCCGCAGGATAGGCCGGGGCAGGCGCGCAAGCTGGCAAAGGCCTTGTTGCCGTAAACGCACCGGCCGTCGCGAACGACAACCATGGCCACCGGCGCCGTCTCGACGATGGAGGGAAAAGTGTGCTCAGGAAGCGCGAATGGCTTGCCTGCCAGGAAATTTGCCATCCGGCCATCCTAGCATGACCGAATTGCGAAATCTTCCGACGAAAGTAATAAGCCGCAAGAGAAACATCAAGTTACTGCGCTTATTATCTTTGCCGGGCCGGCTTCCGCCCGCCACGCCCCCTTCCGACAGCACCGGCGGACGCGATCAATCGCGCAAGGATCAACCGCCGGCCACGGTCATGCGCTCCAGCAGGATGGACCCCGTCTGCTTCCCGCCCCGGACATGCACGTCCCGGCCCACGGCCGCCACGCCGGCCAGCATGTCCTTGAGGTTGCCGGCGATGGTAATTTCCTCCACCGGGTGACTGACCTCGCCGTTTTCCACCCAGAAACCGGCGGCGCCCCGGGAGTAGTCGCCGGTCACGTAGTTGACGCCGGAGCCCAGGACTTCGGTTAGCAACAGGCCGCGCCCCATGGTCTTCAGGAGCGCCGGAAGATCGTGCTCGCCGGGGGCGACGATCAGGTTGTGGCTGCCGCCCGCGTTGCCGGTGGTCTTCATGCCCAGCTTCCGGGCCGAGTAAACACCCAGGAAATAGCCCTCCAGCACGCCGTCACGCACCACTTCGCGCTCGCCGACCGTCACGCCTTCGTCATCGAAGGGACTGCTGGCCAGTCCCTTGGGGATGAAGGGCCGCTCGCTGATATTCACCAGGGGCGAAAACACGGGCTTGCCCAGGGCGTCCACCAGGAAGGAGGCCTTGCGGTACAGGCTGCCGCCGCTGGCGGCATGGACAAAGTTGCCGATCAGACTGGCCGCCAGGGGGGCCTCGAACAGCACAGGAAAGGAACCGGTGGGAATCTGGCGCGCACCCAGGCGGGCGCAGGCCCGCCGGGCAGCGATGGTCCCCACTTCCTCCGGCGACTCCAGTTCCGCCCCGTCACGCCGGCTCGTGTACCAGTCGTCCCGCTGCATGGCGTCCCCCTGCCCGGCGATCACCGCGCAGGAAATGTAGTGGCGCGAGGACGGGTAAGCCCCCAGGAAGCCCAGGCTGTTGGCCGACACGAAATGGGATTGCTGGGTGGAGACGCTGGCACCTTCGGAATTCTTGATGCGCTTGTCCACCGCGAAGGCCGCCGCCTCGGAGCGCCGCGCCAGTTCGATGGCGTCCTCGACGGACAGATCCCAGGGATGATAGAGGTCCAGGTCCGGATACTGCATGGCCAGAAGTTCCAGCTCCGGCAGTCCGGCGCAGGGGTCGGGCGCGGTGAATCGGGCGATGGAAAGCGCCGCATCCACCGTGGCAAACAGGGCCTCCCGGCTGAAATCGGAGGTGCTGGCATAGCCCCTCTGGGTTCCCAGGTAGACCGTCACGCCCACGCCCTTGTCCCGGTTGTACTCGATGGTCTCCACCTCCCCCTTCCGCACCGTGACCGACTGGCCATAGCCCTCGGACACATCCACTTCACAGGCCGAGGCGCCTCCCTTTCTGGCGTGCTCCAGGATGTCCCGGGCGATGTCCGAAAGACGTTCACGAGTGAAGGAAAAAGCGGGCGCGGATTGGGCAATGGTGGTCATGGGGAGGCCGGGACGGGGTTGAAGGCTATAATGATACGGTTTTTTCCAACGAATCGGACGCGGCACAGCATGAGCGGGCATCATCACGAAGAATCTGAAGAAGATCAAAGCGTCTACGACGGTCCCAGCAAGTCCCAGAAAAAGCGGGACATGGACGCCTTGCAGAAACTGGGCAAGGAGTTGACCGCCCTGCCCCCGGCACGGCTGAAGAAGATCGCCATGCCGGAGGCGCTGCTGGATGCCATCCTGGAATGGCAGCACATTCCCAAGCACGAGGCGCAGCGTCGGCAGTTGCAGTACATCGGCCGCATCATGCGGCACGTGGACCCCGCGCCCCTCAAGGAAGCCCTGGATGCCATCAAGGGCGTTTCCGCCGCCGAAAAGGCGCGCATGGACCGCCTGGAGCGGCTGCGCGTCCGGCTGCTGGAAGACGAGTCGGTCCTGGGGGAGATAGCCGAGGAACACCCGGAGGCCGACCTGCAACACCTGCGGCAACTGCGCCGGAATGCCCTGAAGGAAGCCGAACACCAGAAGCCCCCCCGCGCCTTCCGGGAGATATTCCGGGTGCTGCGGGATTTGCAGGAATCAGGAATCGGGGATCAGGAATCAGAGGATACAGATCAGGAACCGGCATGACTCTCGACTCGCCCTTGCTCATCGGCCTCGTTTCCATCTCCGACCGGGCCTCTTCCGGCGTGTATGAGGACAAGGGCCTGCCCGCCCTCTCGGACTGGTTCGGCGCCGCGCTGAAGACCCCCTGGCGCATGGAAAGCCGCCTCATCCCGGATGAGCAGGCGGGGATCGAAGCGACCCTGATCGAACTCTGCGATCAAACCGGCTGCCACCTGGTGGTGACGACCGGCGGCACGGGGCCGGCACCGCGGGATGTCACCCCCGAGGCGACCCTGGCCGTGGCGCACAAGGTATTGCCCGGCTTCGGCGAGCAGATGCGCGCCGTTTCCCTGAAATACGTGCCTACCGCCATCCTCTCGCGCCAGGTGGGCGTGGTGCGGGGCAAGACCCTCATCCTCAACCTGCCCGGCCAGCCCAAGGCCATCAAGGAAACCCTGGACGGCGTGTTCGCCGCCGTCCCCTATTGCCTGGACCTCATCGGCGGCCCCTACGTGGAAACGAACGAGGCCGTGATCCAGGCCTTCCGCCCCAAGTCTGCGATACGAAGGTAATTGTGGCATGAGCCAACAAGACAAGCTTTCCAACCGCAGAGGCGCAGAGGCGCAGAGGAAAAACTCTCATTCGAGGGGTCTTGGCATTGCACTTCGTCACTTCGGGCTCTACGCCACCGCCAACAACTCGATGTTTTATATGCTGTTCTCTGCGCCTCTGCGCCTCTGCGGTTCAACCGGATTTTCCCGATGAAACAGTATCTCGATCTCGTCCGGAGCATCCTCAGCACCGGCACCTGGCAGGAAAACCGCACGGGCGTGCGTACCATCAGCCAGCCCGGCGCCATGTTGCGCTTCGATCTGCAACAGGGGTTTCCCGCCCTCACCACCCGGAAGCTGGCCTTCAAGTCGGCCATCGGGGAACTGGTGGGCTTCCTGCGCGCCACGAAGAGCGCCGCCGACTTCCGCGCCCTGGGCTGCAAGGTATGGGACCAGAATGCCAACGAGAACGGCCAGTGGCTGGCCAATCCCTATCGCAGCGGCACCGACGACCTGGGCGAGGTGTATGGCGTGCAGTGGCGAGCCTGGCCCGCCTACAAGCTGCTGGATGCGCATGCCGTTGCGCAGATCGCGGATGCCGAGGCCCGGGGTTACCGCCAGGTCGCCGGGCTATCGGAAGACGGCATCCCCAAGGTGCTGCTCTACAAGGCGGTGGACCAGTTGCGGCAATGCCTGGACACCATCATGGCCAACCCGACGGACCGGCGCATCCTGTTCCATGGCTGGAACTGGGCGCAACTGGACCAGATGGCCCTGCCCCCCTGCCACCTGCTCTACCAGTTCCTGCCCAATGTTGTGAGCCGTGAGATTTCCATGTGCCTCTACATCCGCTCCAACGACGTGGGGCTGGGCACGGGTTTCAACCTGACGGAAGGCGCGGCACTCCTGTCTCTCGTGGGCCGGATCACCGGCTACACGCCGCGCTGGTTCACCTACTTCATCGGCGACGCCCACATCTACGAGAATCACCTGGACATGCTGAACCAGCAACTGGCCCGGGAACCCTACCCCGCCCCCCGGCTACGGCTCTCGGACCGCGTTCCTGACTACGCGACGACCGGGCGCTACGAACCCGAGTGGCTGGAAAAGGTGGAACCCGCCGACTTCTCCCTGGAAGGCTACCGACACCACCCGCCGCTCACCGCGCCGATGGCCGTGTAACGGCAGCGATTCGGGAAAGCCCGCAAGGCGCGTCCGGGACCGCACAAATCGTTTGTGCGCCGAGAATATCCGTCATCTTGTTGAATCCAATGGATTATTCAACAGGCACGGTGCCCGCATGCACAAAAAAAATGTACTTCGGCCCGGAATCCGGCGTTCCTTCCGCACCCGGTGCAAATCCATAGCCCCATGTAAACATTCGGCTACTTGGCCAATTCCGACCAGTGGCACCAACATTGCTTGGCTACACAACGAATTTGATAATCGTCCGGAGGCAGGGCCGTGAAGGAGAACGTCGTGGGTGCATCGCGCAGAGTGTTGGTGATTGATGACGATCCCGTTATCGGTAAGAGCTTCAACCGGGTTCTGGAATCCAAGGGATATGCGGTCATCACCGCCGAAAATGGGGAAGAAGCCCTGAGGAAGCTCAATGCCGAGACCTATGACCTGGTGTTTACCGACATCAGAATGCCCGGAATGAGCGGTTTGGAAGTGGCCGAACGCATCAAGGCAAGCCAACCCTGGCTTCCGGTGGTGATCATCACCGGCTATGACACCCAGGCCTACCAGGCGAGGGCGGCGGCGGCGGGCGTATCGGGCTTCATCAACAAGCCGCTTTCGCCGGAAATGATCGAAAACAGCGCGGCCAAGGCGCTGGAAAAGCAGCATGCGCTCAAGGCCGCGCCTGCCATCGCCGAGAAAGCCGCCCTGCCGGAAGCCATGGCGGCCGACAAGGAAAGCACGGCAAAGAGCATCGGGCTGTTCCTCGCGGCCCCGTTCATCGGCCTCGCCTTCATCCTGGTAGCGCCGCTGGCCGGCCTGGGCGCGCTCGCCTGGTTTGGTGGCCGCGCGCTGCTGAAAGACTAGGGCCCGCCCCCCCGCCAAAGCCTGCCGCCGGCAGAAATTCCGCTGGCGGGCGTTCGCCGCGAAGGCCTCCACGCGCCGGGTCCACCCCGCCGCGCCCGGTTGCCCTATCCGCATACGCGGCCGCTCCGACAATCTGCTACCATGGGCGCCCATGGCTTGGCGAAGGACCACAATTGCTTCAATACAGGTTCCGACGCGGTGATCGCATCGCCGTCGTGAAGAACTAAGCTTATCCGCGCGCAGGATAAGGATGAAGTTTCTTCCAAACAACCTCAAGCTTAAGGTCAGTATCTATCTGACCATCACCCTGTGGGTGCCGATCACCCTTTTCATCGCGCTCATCGTCAAGAACCAGCAGGAGAACCTGCTGAACGAGGTTTCCCGGCATGTCACGCAGACCTCCGAAGTCATAGCCCGAAGCACGCGTTATGCGATGCTCGTGAACAAGCGGGACATCGCCGAAAAGATCATCCTCGACATAGGAAAACAGAAGGGCATCGTGCGCGTCCGGGTGCTGGACGCCGACGGCACGATCATTCATTCCAATCACCCGGCAGAAACCGGGTATTCGGTAGACGAGCACGACGAGCCCTGCATCCACTGCCATCAGACCAGCAAGCCGGTGGATCAGATTCCGGAGGGCAAGTTGTGGAGCATTTTCAAGAACCCGGAAGGGCACCGGTTCCTCGGCACCACGACCGTCATCCGCAACGAACCGACCTGTTCGTCGGCATCCTGCCATGAGCATCCCGCAAGCCAGAAGGTACTCGGTGTCGTGGATATTGCCTATTCGCTGGACGAAATAGACAGCACGATCAGAACGCAGCTCATCTACCTCATCGGCATCTCCTTCGGATTCATCCTGATCGTCTCCGTCAGCGTCGGCGTCCTGCTTCAGCGGCTGATCTACCTGCCCCTGAAGGATCTGGAATCCGGGGCGGAGCGGGTTTCATCCGGAGAACTGGACCACAACATCCCGGTGCGTAGCCACGACGAATTCGGCCGGGTTGCGGAATCGTTCAACGACATGACCGTGGCGCTGCATCAATCCAGGCTCGAAATGCAGCAATGGGCCCAGTCCCTGGAATCGAAGGTGAAACAGCGGACCCAGGAACTGCTCGTCGCCAAGGCCGCGATCGCCCAGGGGGAAAAATTGGCCGCCGTGGGTTTGCTGTCGTCGGGCATAGCCCACGAGTTGAACAACCCGCTGACCGGCGTGCTGACCTTCACCTCCCTGTTGCGCAAGAAGATGCCGGATGGCAGCCCGGACGCGGAAGACCTGGATCTGGTCATCCGGGAAACGAAGCGTTGCGCCAGCATCATCCGGCGGCTGCTCGATTTCGCGCGCGAAAAAGTGCCGTCGAAAGGATTTTTCAGCCTGAATCAGGTCGTCGAGGACACGGTGCGTTTCATTGACCGGCGCGCATCCCTGCTGAACATTGATATCACCACCGCTCTTGACCCCGAACTGCCCCAGGTCTGGGGTGACGCGGACCTGATCAAACAGGTGATTCTGAACATCCTGGTCAACGCCAAACAGGCCATCGAGAGCCACGGCAATATTGTCGTCGAGAGCCGCCGTTGCCGCACCAGCCCCCCGTCCAATTCAGCATCCGAATCCATGCCCATGGTCGAGCTGGAGGTGAAGGACACGGGCTGCGGCATTCCCGAAGCCGACTTGCAGCGAATTTTCGACCCCTTCTTCACCTCCAAGGAAGTGGGCAAGGGAACCGGACTGGGGCTGTCGGTCAGTTACGGCATCATCAAGGCTCACGGCGGAGACATCACGGTCGAGAGCGAAGTGGGTGTGGGCACCACGTTCCGTATCCATTTACCGGTCATGGCTCCGGCGGACGAAGCCGGGCCAAACGAGGATAAGACAGATCAATGAGCGCCAGGATACTCATCGTTGATGACGAGGAAATCGTTCTCCGGAGTTGCGTTCGCATACTCAGCGATGGCGATCATGTGGTGGATTCCGTGCAGGACGGCTGGGCAGCGCTGAGAAAACTCGATGAGGCGCACTACGACATCGTGATCCTGGACATCATGATGCCCAAGATTGACGGCATGAAGGTGTTACAGCACGTGAAGGAGACGCATCCGGATGTGGACGTCATCATGGTTACCGGTTTATCGCAGGTCCAGACGGCCGTCAAGTCCATGAAGCTCGGCGCATTCGATTACCTGCCCAAACCGTTCGACCCCGACGAACTCAAGGAGATCGTGAATCGGGCACTGGAGAAGCGAAGGCTGCTTCAGGAAAACCACAAACCGCAGGGCGAGAACGGCGCGTCATGCCGATTCGAGGGCATCATTGGTGCCAGCGCCCCCCTGCGAGAGGTGTTCCGCCTGATAGAAAAGTGCGCGCCGACGAACAGCAATGTCCTGATCACCGGAGAGAGCGGCACGGGCAAGGAAATGATTGCCCGGGCGATTCACCGGAACAGCCTGCGCCGGGACCAGCCGTTCGTCGTCGTCGACTGCAACACGCTGAGCGAGCATCTCCTGGAGAGCGAACTGTTCGGCCACGTCAAAGGATCCTTTACCGGCGCCGTCGCCAACAAGCGCGGCATGTTCGACATCGCCAACAACGGCACTCTTTTTCTGGACGAGTTCGGGAACATTCCCCTGTCCATCCAGGGAAAGCTGCTGCGCTTCATCCAGGAGCGAGAGTTCAGGGCGGTGGGCGGCACGAAAACCCAGACGGCCGATGTGAGGCTCATTACCGCCACGAACAGGGATCTCAAGACGCTGGTGGCCGAAGGCGCTTTCCGGGAAGACCTGTTTTATCGCATCAATGTGTTCCCCATCCACTCACCCGCCCTGAGGGAGCGCCGGGATGACATCCCCGCCCTGGCCTTTCACTTCCTCAAATTCTATTGCCGTGAGCTGGACAGACCGGCCTCCGATATTTCGGATGGAGCGATGAGTCTGCTCCTGAACCATGACTGGCCGGGCAACGTTCGGGAACTGGAGAACACCATGCATCGGGCCGTGATCCTCGCCAGCGGCCAGGTCATCCGCCAGGCCGACCTGGTCAGCATCCTTGACGCTTCGCCCAGGCTCGACCTCGAGATCCCGAGAACCGGGGAAGATCTGAAGAAGGTCAAGAAGATTGCGCGGGAAAAGTCGGTGGAGGAAGTGGAGAAGCTGTTCGTCCTGGAGACCCTCAAGAGAAACGCCTCCAATGTCACGAAGAGCGCGGAAGAAACGGGCATGCAACGTGCCAATTTTCAGGCTCTCATGAGAAAGTACAACATCCGGGTCCGGGATACCGGGAGCAATTCCGGCGACCCAGACTCCGATTGAGCCTGGGCCGGACTCCGACCTCCGCGAAACATATAGGCCCATCATATTCTTGTAATGGGCCTGCCCATGATTCCATGCTACATTTCGCGCTTTTCAACGAGATCAGCGGCCGGAACAGACCGCGATCCGCACCTGGAGACCCAGCATGGCTACCCGTAAGATCAAAGAGTTAGACACCACTGAAGCCCCCCCCGCCGCCAAGAAGCCCCGCCGCGCCGCCGCACCCAAGGCCGCCGTCGTGACCGCTGCGGCCCCCGCGCCCGTCGCCGCCGCCAAGCCCGCCGCGCCCAAGCGCGCCAGGAAGCCCAAGATCGAGGCCGACATGGTGCCGGCGCAAGCCTCGGTCATGCACCACGAGGAAAGGCACCGCCACGTTTCCGAGGCCGCCTACTACCTGGCCGAACGCCGCGGTTTCGCTCCCGGCTTCGAGCACGAGGACTGGGTCCGGGCGGAAGCGGAAGTGGCCGCCAAGCTGAAGGGCTGATTTCCGCCTTCACCCTTCCGGAGCACCGTATTCCGCCAGTGCCCGCAGGCACGCCAGGAAATGGCCATCGTCCGCCGCAGGCGGACGTTCGAAACCCGGCAGGGAAAGACCACAGGGCAAACCCAGCCGCCGCGCCTGCACCAGCCAGGCGGCAAGACGGGAAAGCTTCGCCTCCTGATCCAGGCCTGGGGGAAGCATGCGCCAATCCAGCCAGGGCACGGCGTCTTCGGTGCCCGAAAACTGTTTGGCCAGCAGTTCGCCCCCTCCGGACAGGGACTTCCAGGCGATGCGCCGAGGAGAATCCGGCGGCCGATACGGGCGCAGGCCAAGAAAATCCTCAACGCCCTCCCCCGACCGCGCGCCCGCCGCCCCCTCTCGCCCCCCCAGAGGCAAAGGAGGGGGATCCGTTTCCGGGCGAGGATAAACCAGGCAGCGCATGTCCGGTTCCACGTAGCTCCAGGCGCGGATCAGACCCAGGGGATAACGCGTCTCCAGCCTTACCCGCCCCGGCCGCAACCAGCCACGATGCGGCGCGTGCCGCATGAGGCATACGGATTTCTGCTCGTTCCCGCCCAGATCCAGAACCACGGCCGAGCCCTCCTGCAACCGGGCATCCAGGGCCGGACGCGGCTGATCCCTGTCATTGGCGAGAATCAGGCCAAAGGCGGCCTGGCTTCCGGCGAAAACCGGCTCCGCCTTGCCGGGCAGGATGGCAAGCCCGACCAGGTTGCGAAATCCGTGCAGGATGGCGACGATGCCCAGGCCACCCAGGAGAAAGGTGATCAGGTATCCCAGGGAGAGGTTGTAGTTGACGGAGGCCAGGAGCATGGGCGCGAGCGCCAGCCCGAAGGCCATCCCCGCCCGCGTCGGCAAGAGGAAAACGCGCCGCTGCCCGAGCACGATCCGCCCCGGCTCGGGGCCGGTGAGGCGGAACAGCCAGGCGTCAAAGGCCGCGCGCAGCGTCATGTCCAGGGAAGGCTATTTACCCGTCGCTCAGGGGATGGCCACGGCCGCGATCAATTCGGCGGCGGCGTCACCCGGACCGGCGGTGCGCAGGCGATGGTTGACCACCGCGGCCAATACCGCCTGCACGTCTTCGGGCAGAACGGCGTCCCGCCTGGCCATGAGCGCCCAGGCCCGCGCCGCCGCCAGCAGGGCCAGGGCGGCGCGCGGGCTGAGGCCGGCGCCGAAACCGCTCGCCAGCCGGCTGTACGCCACCAAGGCCTGAATATAGTCCAGCAGTGCGGGCGAGGCATGGATACGCGCCGCCTGCCCCTGTAGAGCCTGAAGTTCCACCGACTCCATGCAGGCTGCAAGCCCCCCCAGTATGTCCCGCCTGTCCTCGCCCTCGAGCAGCCGTCGTTCCGCCGCCCGATCCGGGTAACCGAGGTGTACGCGCATGAGGAAGCGGTCCAGTTGGGATTCGGGCAGAGGGTAGGTGCCGATCTGGTAGGAAGGATTCTGGGTTGCAATCACGAAGAAGGGCACGGGCAGAAGGCGGGTCTCACCCTCCGCCGTGACCTGCCTCTCCTCCATGGCTTCCAGCAGCGCGCTCTGGGTCTTGGGCGTGGCCCGGTTCACCTCGTCGGCCAGGAGCAGTTGGGAGAAGATGGGGCCGGGGTGAAAGATGAACGAGGCGCTTCCCCGGTCATAGACGGAAACGCCGGTGATGTCCGCCGGCAGCAGGTCACTGGTGAACTGGATGCGCCGAAATTCCAGCCCCAGAAGCAGCGCCAGGACATGCGCCAGGGTGGTCTTGCCCACGCCAGGCACATCCTCGATCAGCAGATGCCCCCGCGCCAGCAGGCAGGCCAGGGCCAGCCGGATCTGGCGCTCCTTGCCCAACACCACTTCTCCGGCGCGGGTCACCAGGTTTTCCATCGAGGCGCTCATCAATCAACTCTTTGAATTTCGTGAGGGCAGTCCGTGTCCAACTCGGCCCGGGTGGGGGGAAGGCATGACTTTCGCACCCGATGCGAGGATAATACGACGCGGAATATAGGGCAATCCGGCAGGCTGCAAGCCGCGTAGACCGCCAACAGTGTCGCATTGTAGGGGACTCCGGTTCCGGCGACCAAAATACCATCCCGAGCCGAACGGGATGCCACGGAAAAAAGGAGAAACTCGGCAAATGACGACTGCCTTCATCACCCACCGTGACTGCATGCTGCACGACATGGGTGCCCATCACCCCGAATGTCCGGATCGCCTTTCTGCCATCAACGACCGGCTGATCGCCTCCGGCCTGGACATGTACCTCGCCTTCCACGACGCGCCGCTGGCCAGCGTGGAACAGTTGTCCCGCGCCCACCCCAGGGAGTACGTGGACGCCATCTTCCAGAGTGCGCCGAAGACCGGCATCGTGCACCTGGATCCCGATACCGCCATGTCTCCGGGCACGCTGCAAGCCGCCCTGCGCGCCGCCGGTTCCGGCATCCTGGCCACCGATCTGGTCATGGCCGGCCAGGCCGAATCCGCCTTCTGTTCCGTACGCCCGCCCGGCCACCACGCCGAACGGGCCAAGTCCATGGGTTTCTGCTTCTTCAACAACGTGGCGGTGGCAGTGCATCACGCCCTGGCGGTCCATGGCCTGGAACGGATTTCGATCATAGACTTCGATGTCCATCACGGCAACGGCACGGAAAACATCTTCGCCAACGACATGCGCGTGCAGATGGTGGGCAGCTTCCAGCATCCGTTCTACCCCTACTGTGGCGCGGACAATCCGGCCCCCAACATGGTGAACGTCCCCCTCAAGGCCGGCACCCGGGGCGACGGATTCCGCGAGGCCGTAACGAACATCTGGCTGCCGGCCCTGCGGGAATTCAAGCCGCAGATGATCTTCATCTCCGCCGGTTTCGATGCCCATTACGAGGATGACATGGGCTCGCTGGGGTTCCTGGAGTCCGACTATGCCTGGGTCACGACCCAGCTCAAGCAGGTGGCGGCGGACACGGCGGGTAAACGCATCGTCTCCATCCTGGAGGGCGGCTATACCCTGTCGTCCCTGGCCCGCAGCGTTGCCGCCCACATCAAGGTGCTGGCGGATTTGTAAGCAGAGGTCAGGAAACAGGGAACAGGAAACAGAATCGGGGGCTGTCGACTCTCGACTGATTACCCTGTTCCCCTCCTTCGGGTAGAATCAGGCGTTTTCTCTTTCAGGAAGCAAGATGATCAAGGGTTCGATCGTAGCCATCGTCACGCCCATGCACGTGGATGGCAGTCTGGATATCCCGCGCCTGCGCTCGCTCATTGACTTTCATGTCACCGAGGGCACGGACGGCATCGTCATCGTCGGCACCTCGGGCGAGTCCCCCACGGTGAATTACGACGAGCATTGCGAGCTGATCCGGGTGGCGGTGGAACAATCCGCGGGCCGGGTGCCGGTCATTGCCGGCACGGGTGCCAATTCCACTTCCGAGGCCATCGAACTGACGGCCTACGCGAAAAAGGTCGGGGCCTTCGCCGCCCTGTCCGTGGTGCCCTACTACAACAAGCCGACCCAGGAAGGCCTGTACCGCCACTTCCGCGCCATTGCCGAAGCGGTGGACATTCCGGTCATCCTCTACAACGTGCCCGGCCGCACGGTGGCGGACCTGGGCAACGACACCACCTTGCGCCTGGCGGAAATCCCCAATATCGTCGGCATCAAGGATGCCACGGGCAACATGGAGCGCGCCTCGGACCTGATCCAGCGCGCGCCCGATGGCTTCGCCCTGTACAGCGGCGACGATGCCAGCACGGTGCCCTTCATCCTGCTGGGTGGCCACGGCTGCATATCGGTCACGGCCAACGTCGCGCCGCGCCTGATGCACGAAATGTGTACCGCGGCCCTGGAAGGCGACGTACAGCGTGCCCGCAGCCTGCATTTCCGGCTCCTGGGCCTGCACCGCAACCTGTTCCTGGAAGCCAATCCCATCCCCGTGAAGTGGGCCGTGGCCCGGATGGGGCTGATCGAGGACGGTATCCGCCTGCCGCTAACCCCCCTGTCCGACGCCTGCCATGATCGCCTGCGCGCGGCCATGCACCAGGCCGGCATCGTCATCTGATGCCGCAGCCCCCTTCCGCTCGCTCCCTTATGTTCCACCCCATTCCCAATTCCGAGGTACAGGCATGAGTCGCAACCTGCATGCAAGCCTTTCCGTCATTTCGGCCACCGTGCTGCTGGTCGGCTGCTCCACGGCCAACGATTTGCTGGAATCCAAGAAAATTGACTACAAGTCCGCCAGCAAGTCACAGGTGAGCAGCCTGGAGGTGCCGCCGGATCTGACCCTGCCCAGCCGGGACGAGCGTTACACGGTGCCCGATGTCAATCCCAAGGGCAGCGCCACCTTTTCCTCCTACGCGGCCGACCGCACGGGGAAGGTGCAGGCCAGCGGCAGCAACGAGATCCTGCCCGCCGCCGGCAACATCCGTGTCGAGCGGGATGGCAACGTGCGCTGGCTGGTGGTGCCCATGGCCCCGGAAAAGCTCTGGAGCCAGGTCAAGGAATTCTGGCAGGATAGCGGCTTCGTCATCAACATGGAGTTGCCCGAGGCCGGCATCATGGAGACGGACTGGGCGGAGAACCGCGCCAAGATCCCCGGCGGCCTGATCCGGGACTTCCTGGGCAAGGCACTGGACACCTTCTACTCCACCTCCGAGCGGGACAAGTTCCGGACCCGCATGGAGCGCGGCACCACCCCGGGCAGCACCGAGATCTACATCAGCGAACGCAGCATGAGGGAAGTATTTGTCTCCGAGGGCAAGGAGCAGACGCGCTGGGAGCCCCGCGCTTCCGATCCCGGCATGGAAGCCGAGATGCTGCGCCGCCTGATGGTGCGCCTGGGCGTGGATGAAACCCGCTCCAAGACGCTTTTGGCGGCCACGCCCCAGACGGAACGGGCCGCGTTGCAAAAGGCACCGGATGGCGGCGGCGCGCTGCAAATGAACGAGACCTTCGATCGCGCCTGGCGCCGCGTCGGTCTGGTTCTGGACCGGGTAGGGTTCACGGTGGAGGACCGGGATCGCACCAAGGGACTGTACTTCGTGCGCTACGTGGATCCGGAAGCGGACAACGCCAAGAAGGATGACAAGGGCTTCCTCTCCAAGCTCACCTTCTGGAAGAGCGGCAAGGATGACAAGGCCAACAAGACCCAGTACCGGATCTACGTCAAGGACGGGGGACAGAGCGGCAGTTCGGTGCAAGTCCTGTCCGCGGAAGGCGGGGTGGACAATTCCGAGTCCGCCAGGAAGATCCTCGGCCTGCTCTACCAGCAGCTGAAATAAGCCCGACACGCCGAGGGACAAAAAGGCCGGACTCGTCCGGCCTTTTCATTTTCCCGGCCACAGGCGTAAAAAAAGCCGGCCCGAAGCCCAGGAGTCAACAAAAAAACCGGCCCGAAGGCCGGTTTTTTCGTTCCACCAAAAATTACTTGGCGGAAGCAGCCGGGGCAGCGGCCGGAGCGGCAGCGGAGGCAGCGGCGGAAGCAGCGGCCGGAGCAGAAGCTTCAGCGGAAGCGGCAGCCGGGGCGGCAGCCGGGGCAGCAGCCGGAGCGGGAGCAGCGGCGGGAGCGGGAGCAGCTTCCGGAGCCTTGGGGGCTTCGGACTTGCCGCAGGCGGACACGGCCAGAGCGACCAGAGCGGCGACGAGCAGAGACTTGTTCATTGGAGATTCCCTTTATCGATAAAGTTTACAACAGCCCAAAATTTTTGGTTTAGGCCGAGGCTGTTCCCCGACCAGCTTTGGATTCTAACATAGCCAGAAAAGAAATATCTAGAGGAGGTTTGCTGCATCGCATCATTCCCGGGACCGCATCGTCGCTTCCCAACGCCTCTCCCGGGTGGAATTCAACCCCTGCCCACGTGCAAAAACCCGTCCAGATACCATTCGTAAATCAGATCCAGCGTGTCTTCACCCAGCCCCTCCGCGCTCGCCAGGCGACGCTCGTCCGTCAGACGGCGCAAGGTCTCTTCGTCCTCGCCGGAAAGCTCTTCCAGAGAGTCGCCGTTGAGGAAGAAGCGTTCCCGGGAGAACAGCATCTGTGTCCTCGGGTCGAGCGCCAGCCCGCCCTTCTTCCAGGCGGAGAGAAAGCGCTTCCGGGAAAGGGGTTCCTCGGGCGGCGAGAAATAGATTCGCGGCTTGGGTTCGGAAAGATAACAACCGAGGAAATTGCGCACGTCGTCCTGATCCCAGCGTATCTTCGAAAGCATGTCCGCGACCTGGGCCACCATGGCATCCCCGATCTCCCCCGGGTGGGCCTGGAGCTTGAGGTCCGGATCGGCGTACAGGCCGGGAATCTCGATCCGCTCCTGAAGGTAGGAGAGAAACTCGTCAGCCAATTCCTGGGCGTTGGGCGAACGAAAGCCCACCGAATAATTCATGCACTCGCCGAGTGCGATGCCGTTGTGTGCCCAGTGCGGCGGGAGATAGAGCATGTCCCCCGGCTCCACGATCCATTCCTCCGCCGGCTTGAAATTCTTGAGGATCTTGAGCGGAGCGCCCTCCACCAGAGTCTTGTCCTCCTGGGGTCCGATCTGCCACAGGCGCCGGCCCAGGCCTTGAACGATGAACACGTCGTAGTCATCGAAATGAGGTCCGACGCCACCCTGATCCACGGCGTAGCTCACCATCAGGTCGTCCAGGCGCGCCCAGGGAATGAAGTTGAAGCGGCGCATGAAGGCCTCAGCCTCCGGCACATACATATCGAGCCCCTGCACCAGCACCGCCCAGGGATGCTTCCTCTTCTTCGCGAGCTCCTTCGGCTTGAACGGGCCATGCCGGGCATGCCAGACGCCGTCCTTGAACTCCACCAGGCGCGCTTCCCCATCGTCGCGGGAAGCCAGATCCATCATGGCATCCGGCGTGACGAAGCCGGAGAACCCCGGCACCGCGCCTCGCACCAGAAGGGGCTTCTTCTGCCAGTACTCTTCCAGGAATTGGGCGGGGGAGAGGCCGCCGAGCAGGGTCGTATCCATGGCGGGCGATTATACGCCGTGGTCGGCGAACGTATGAAAATCAAAAGACCGGCGCAAAGGCGCCGATGAACGCAAAACCGTGTCGGTCGGGTTTCAACCCGACAAGGGCTTGAGCAAAGGCCGATGTCGGGCTGAAGCCCGAGCTACAGCCGCCGCCAGACCTGCCAGCGCTCAAAGCCGGAGAAGACGGCGATGGATTCGGCCGCCGGCCGGTCTTCCAGGCATTCGAACCAGGGCGAGAGCAACTCGCGCAAGGCCTCGGGCGACGTACCGAAGGGCGGCCCCTTGGGATCGTCCCGGAAGAAGAAGAAACCCGCCAGCAGCCCCCCGGGCGGAAGGAGGACGGCACAACGGCGGGCGTAGTCCTGCCACATCTTCCGGGGCAGGGCGCACTTGAAGGCCCGCTCGTAGAGGATGTCGTAGCCTTCCCCGGCATCGAAATGGAAGAAATCCGCGTGCAGCAGGCAGGCGCCGTGATCGCCGAGCACCTCCCGCGCCACCTCCATGGCCGCCGCGCTGAAGTCCAGGGCCGTGACCCGCCAGCCCCGCTCCATCAGCCAGCGCGCCTCCCAAGCACTGCCGCAGCCGGGGATCAGCACGCGGGGCGCTCCCGGAACGGTCGAGGCGAAGGCCATCAAGTCCGCCGGCACCCCGCCCGCGTCCCAGGGGGTGGTGCGGGCAGCAAAGCGCTTGTCCCAGAAATCCGGGGTCTCAGGTCGTTGATCCAGGGGTTTGTCGCTCACATTTCACCTTTCGGGTTTCACGCCGCTTCAAGCACCCGCATTTCGATGTGCAGACCGGCCGCCACCGCCATGTTCACCAGGGCGTCCAGGGCAAACAGGTTGATCTTGCCGCGCATCAGGTCGGAGACACGGGGCTGGGTAACGCCGAAAAGCCTGGCGGCCTGCGCCTGGCTCATTTCCGTGCGGGCGATGTGATTCTTCAGCGCCGTCATCAAAACAGAACGCAGCTTCATGTTTTCCGCTGCCTCGGGGGTGTCCTCGATGGCGTCCCATATGCTGGCATATCGGCTGGCATCTCGTTCATTGCTCATTGTCCCAACTCCTTCAACAAGTCGCGGTAACGCCTGGCCGCCAGCGGGAAAGCGCGAAGTTCATCAAGGGAGTTGCCGCGGAATTCGACGGGCTTGGTAGCGGTCATGGCGAGACTATATAAAATTTTGTATATATCAGCAAGCAGTCGCTCGCAAAAAAGGTGGGGTATCCCCAAAATCGCACCGGGAGCGGGCGTAGGGCGGGCTTCAGCCCGCCATTGTCGCCATTCCCGTTCCAACCCAGGCCGGCTGAAGCCGGCCCCACGTTCAGGGAAGCTCACAGGCCCAGTTGCCCGCGAAGCTGGTCAATCTCGGGGCGGGTGTTGGGCAGCAGGGAGGTGTTGGCGTTGAGCTTCTGGATCAGGGCGCGCGCTTCCTGGCGCAGGGCGGCATCCTTGGTGCGCGATTCCGGCGTATTGCCCAGGACGAGCGCGATTTCCAGCAGGCGGCTCACCCACGGCCCGATCAGCTTGAGTTGCGTCATCTCCGCGTCCGCCTTCCGGCCCCGCTCCTCGTACTCTCGGCGCCGCTCGTCCGCCTTCCGGCCCCGCTCCTCCGCCTGCCGGATCTGCTCGTCGTACTGACGGCCCAGCTCCCCCAGCGCCTTGCTGACCCATACCACCCCCACCGCATTCTGGATGGTCTTGACGTAGCCGCCGTTCACCAGGGCGGCGACCTTGGTGTTCACCTGGCGCACATCCGGGGTGAGGGGGCTGGCGAGCCGGGCCAGGACATCGGGCGAGGAGAGGAAGGGAAGGGTCTCCGTGCCCAGCATCACCGCCACGCCCACCGGCTCGGCACCCGCATTCAGGAGCGCCGCACGCTCCCCCAGCTTCGCGCCGAGATTCTGCCAGCCGGGGTAGTTGCCATTGGGGAAGGCCGGATTATTCCGGGCGCCGTCGAAAAAGGCGGTCTGGTTCAGGAGGCGCACCAGGGCTTCGCCCGTGACCGGCCGGCCCGAGGCTTGCAGCGCCCGCAGGGCGGCGGAGAAATCCGTCAAGAAATCGGCAAGCCGCGGACCTTCGATGCTTCCCAGGCGGCGCTCCACGTTCGTCAGCGCGTTCCTGTTGGAGAGAGTCTTCAGCCGGACTTCCTCGGCGTTCGCCGGCCGCCGGCTCAGGGCCAGGGCATCCTGGGCGGTGAGATAGGTCTGGATGGCCTCCGGCGTCTGGCGCGCCTTGAGATCGGAGATGAGGGCCAGCAGCTTCTCTTTGCTCAATACCGGCTCGGAAAGATAGGGCGCGGCATCGAAGGCCGGCGCCCGGTCCACGTCCCGGCGCAGACTCTCGTCCTGGCCCGACCAGGGGCGCACCCTGGGCAGGTAGTTGCGCGGGAAAGTCACACCGATGTCGTCCGCCGCCTGCCTCGCCGCCGCCAGCAGATCGGACTCCACGGCAGGCTCCAGGCCGCCGGCCCTGAGGTCGGCGGCGAAGCCCGCCAGCAGCGCCTGCCGTTCATCCGGGGACAGCTTCTTGAGCAGGGTCTTGTCATCCACCGGCACGCCATGAACCCGATAAGGCCCATCGGCCAGCGCCAGCCCCGAAGCCAGACCGATCACCAGGCTGGCCGCCAGACAGAACACCCGCCGCAAAATTGTTTTGGTCGCCATTTCAACTTCCCTGGATATGTCGCGTCAGGCACATGCGCTGATGAAGGATACGTATCACTACGGTGGCCTCGGGCCGCGGGCGATACACGACGACGTGGGAGCCGACGAAATACAGCCGGTGGCCTCCGGGGAAAGGACCAGTTCAGGGGAGGACATCGGGGTCCATGGGCACGTTGCCGTGGAGGTTGGCGATGGCCGATTGGGTCATCGCCTCCAGCAGTTCCGGGGTATAGGGTACGCCCTCGCCCCGGTCCAGTTGCGCCTCGCCCTTGGCTATCGCAGCCTGCCACACAGAGAGGCGCGCTTCTTCGGTTTGCATCCGGCGGATCGCGTCGCGGATCACTTCCGTGGCGTTGCCGTAGAAGCCGCCGGCCACCTTGCCCTTGATATAACCCTCCATCTCGGAGGAAAGATTGACGTGCATGGTCATGAAGGACACCTCACGGGGAATAATGTATACAAATTATCCATGCTATGGATAAGAGTCAAGCCAGTTGGTTCCTACATTTCACGTTTCACATTTCATCCGCGAGGATGATGTTTCGCATGCAGCGCCTTCATCCGCTCCCGCGCCACGTGGGTATAGACCTGGGTGGTGGAGATGTCCGCGTGCCCCAGGAGCAGTTGCACCACCCGCAGGTCGGCGCCGTGGTTCAGCAGATGGGTGGCGAAGGCGTGGCGCAGGGTATGGGGCGAGATGCGATCGGGGCGGATGCCGGCGGTCAGGGCATGGCGTTTCACCAGGGTCCAGAACATCTGGCGGGTGAGCGCACCGCTGCGGTTTGACGCCGCCTGGCCGGAACGGGCGCCGACGAACACCTCGTCGCAGGTGCGCCCGGCCAGGAGAACCGACCGCGCCTCCTTCAGGTATCGCCCCATCCAGTCCAGGGCCAGTTCGCCCAGGGGCACCAGGCGCTCCTTGCCGCCCTTGCCGAACACCCGCACCACGCCCATGTCGAAGCTCACCTCGAAGAGCTTGAGGCCCACCAGTTCCGAGACGCGCAGGCCCGTGGCGTAGAGGGTCTCGAACATGGCCCGGTCCCGCAGACCCAGGGGCTCCGACACGTCCGGCGCCGAGAGGAGCGCCTCTACCTGGGCTTCCGACAGGGTCTTGGGGAAGCGCTGGGGGGTGCCGGGGCTGGCGATATCCAGCGTCGGATCGGCCTGGAGCACGCCGCGGGAAAGCAGGTGGCCGTAGAAACGGCGCAGGGAGGAAATCAGGCGGCGCTGGCTGGTGGCCTTCTTGATGCGGCTGAACTCCCCCAGGTAAAGCCCCAGTTCCATCGGCCCGGCCTTTTCCAGGGAGAAATTCCTGTCGGCCAGCCACAGTGCGTAACAGGACAAGTCGCTGCGGTAGCCTGCGAGCGTGTTCTTGGACAGGCCATCCTCCAGCCACAGGCTGTCGCAGAAAACATCCAGCAGTTCCCCGTCCCGTCCCGGCAGGAGGGCTTCGGTCACGCCTCGTGCCTCAGGAGCCAGCGTTTGATGTCCGGCAGCAGGCCATCCCGGGCATGGGCGAAACCACCCGGGCCGCCGCTGGCCACCACGCGATGGCAGGGCACGACGAGGGGATAGGGATTGTCGCCGCAGGCCTGGCCCACCGCCCGCGGACTGCTCCCCAGTTCCCGCGCCAGCTCGCCATAAGTCCGGGTCTTGCCCCGGGGAATCGCGGCAATGGCCGCCCAGACCCGGCGCCTGAACTCGGTACCGGCGGGTGCCACCGGCAGATCGAAGCGATGGTCGGGATCGGCGCCATAGGCCGTCAGTTGCCGCGCGACTTCCGCCGCAAACGCCGACGTGGCCGCCACCGGGGGCCGCTCGCTCAGGAACTCGATCCCGGTGACCACGTCCCCCCGGCAGTGCACCCCCAGGGCGAAGCCGGGCATGGGGACAACCGCGTCGTAGATTTCACGGGACATAAGTTCTGGAAAAAACGGTTTGAACCGCAGAGACGCGGAGGCGCAGAGGTAAGGCACGACAGTTGTAGTAAATCCACTGCGCACGGCGCCATGTCACGGCGCACTGAATGGTTTTCTCCGCGTCTCTGCGCCTCTGCGGTTAATTTGCCTTGGTTCTTGTATTAACCTCTCACTTGCCCATTGCCCAACACCACCCATTTCCGGGAGGTGAGGCCCTCCAGGCCCACCGGCCCCCGGGCGTGGATCTTGTCGGTGGAGATGCCGATCTCCGCCCCCAGGCCGTATTCGAAGCCGTCGGCGAAGCGGGTGGAGGCATTCACCATGACCGAACTGGAGTCCACTTCCCGCAGGAAGCGCATGGCCCGGGTGTAGTTCTCGGTAACGATGGCCTCGGTGTGCCCGGAGGAATACTGGTTGATGTGGGCGATGGCCGCGTCCAGCCCGTCCACCACCTTCACCGAGATGATGGCGGCCAGGTATTCCGTGTAATAGTCCTCCTCCGTGGCCGGTTTCGCCTGTGGCACCAGGGCGCAGGTTTCCGGGCAGCCGCGGATTTCCACGCCCTTGGCCGTCAGCATCGCGCACACGGGCGGCAGCAGGCTTGCCGCCACCGAGCGATCCACCAGGAGCGACTCGGCCGTGTTGCAGGTGCCCAGGCGCTGGGTCTTGGCGTTTTCCACGATCTTCAGCGCCTTTTCCGGGTCCGCTTCCGTTTCCAGGTACACGTGGCAGTTGCCATCCAGGTGCTGGATCATGGGCACGCGGGATTCCTTGAGCAGCCGGGCGATGAGCCCCTTGCCCCCCCGGGGCACGATCACATCCACGAATTCCCGCATGGTGATGAGCTCGCCCACCGCCGCCCGGTCGGTGGTATCCACCACCTGCACCGCCGTCTCCGGCAGGCCCGCCGCCGCCAGTCCCTCGCGCACCAGGCCCGCCAGCACCCGGTTGCAGCGTATGGCCTCCGAGCCGCCGCGCAGGATGGCGGCGTTGCCCGACTTCAGGCACAGTCCGGCGGCATCCACCGTGACGTTGGGCCGGGCCTCGTAGATGATGCCGATCACGCCCAGGGGCACGCGCATGTGGCCCACCTGGATGCCGCTGGGCCGGAAACGCAGGTCGGACATCTCGCCGATGGGGTCCGCGAGAGAGGCGATCTGCTCGACCCCCTCCGCCATGGCCGCCACGCTCTTCTCCGAGAGCGTCAGGCGATCAATCATGGCCGGCTCCAGTCCGGCCGCCCGGGCGGCCGCCAGGTCCTCGCGGTTGGCGGCGAGAATCAGCGCCCCATCGCGCCGGATGGCCGAGGCCAGGGCGAGAAGCGCCCGGTTCTTGGAGCGGGTGTCGGCGCACGCCATGAGCCGGGAGGCGGCGCGCGCCTGCCGTCCCAGGTTCTGCATGTAATCCTTGATGTCCATAAATTCCTCAATCTTGACGCGCCGTCAGGCGGAAGTTGAAAGTCTAGCAGACGGATGTTATTGGTGAGCGGTAAGCGGTGAGCGGAAAAATCTGCGCACCGCAGGCGCGGATGCTATTACCGCTCACCGCTTACTGTTCCAGGGCGAAGCGGCGGGTAATTTCTTCCGCCACGGCGGCAAAGTCCTGCGCCGGAACGGGGCGGGAGAAGTAATAGCCCTGGGCGTGGCAGCAGCCCATGTCCCTGAGCAAGCGGGCCTGGGTGGCATTCTCCACCCCCTCGGCCACCACCTGCATGTCCAGGCTGTGGGCCATGGCCACCACGGCCTCCACCAGTTTCCGGTCGCTGCTGTCGTCGCTCATGTCGCGCACGAAGGACTGATCCACCTTCACCGTATCCACCGGGAAGCGCTTGAGGTAGGAGAGGGAGGAGTAGCCGGTGCCGAAGTCATCCAGGTAGATGCGAAAGCCCTTCTCGTGCACCTCGGCCAGCCAGGACTGGGCCTTGACCATGTCGTTGATCAGCACGCCTTCCGTGATTTCCAGCACCAGCCTCTCGGGCACGATGCCGTGACGTCGCGTCGCGTCCAACAGCATGGCGGGCGTCAGGCCATCGGGCACCTGGCGCCCGGATATGTTGATGGAAAGGTAGTATTCCTGCCCCTCCCCCTGCCACAGGGCGAGCTGCTGACAGGCCGCTTCCAGCACCCACAAGCCGATCTCCCGGATGAAGCCGGTCTCCTCCGCCACCGGAATGAAGGCGTCCGGCGGCACCATGCCGCGCTCCTTGTGCTGCCAGCGCAGCAGGGCTTCCGCGCCCACCAGGCGTCTTTCCAGCAGATTGACGATGGGCTGAAGGAACAGGCGGAACTCGTGGCGCCGTACCGCCAGGTGCATGTCCGTATCCAGCCGCCGCAAGGCCTGCGCCGCCTGGGCCATGGAGGAATCGAAGAACTGGCAGCGGTGCCCGCCGTTGGCCCGCGCCCGGTCCAGCGCCAACTCGGCGTTGCGCAGCAGGGTCGGCACATCCCGGCCGTCGCCCGGAAAGAGGGCGACCCCGACGCTGGCCCCCAGTTGGGCCGGCGCATCCGCCACGAGGAAACTAAAATTGAGCACCGAAACGATGCGCTCGGCGACACGGGCCACCCCCTCTTCCCCCGTGCCGGCCCGGGCAATCACCGCGAATTCATCGCCGCCCATGCGCGCCACCACGTCCTCCTCATAGAGGCAGGATTGCAGGCGCCGCGCCGTGTTGCGCAGGATTTCATCGCCCACCGGCAAGCCCAGGGCATCGTTTACCCGCTTGAAACCATCCAGATCCACCAGCAGCAGGGCAAACTCGGTGTGCTCCGCCGAGGCATGGGCCTCGATCCGGGCGCGCAGAACAGCCTCCAGCCCGGCGCGATTGGCCACCGAGGTCAGATCATCGGTCACCAGTTGTTGACGCGCCTTCTGTTCCGCCAGCCGCCGTTCCGTCACGTCGCTCGCCATGCCCTGAGCCAGCCCCTCGCCCACGGGACGCAGCACCAGATTGAACCAGCGCCGCCCACCTTCGGCGAGGTCCAGTTCCAGGTCATCGCTCCTGGCCGCATTGTCGGCAAGGCAGCCGTTCACCAGGGCGGCAAGCCCCTCCCCGTCGAGCCAGGGCAACTCGGACAGACGGAAGCCGGCAATCTCCCGATATCTCTCGGCCAGGGCAAGGCGCATCAGCCGGCCAAAGGCCGGATTGAAGGACTTGAGACGAAATTCCCCGTCCACGAGAAATATCCCGGCCTCCACATTATCGAAGATGGCCCGGTACTTGCGCTCGTCCAGTTCGCGCTGGAGGCGCAGTTCGTGTTCCTTCATGGCGGCGGCGACCAGCTTGCCGGTCAGGCCGTTGATGTCCCCGGCCAGGCGCCCGAGCTCGCTCTCCTCGTGGCCACGGGGCACGGGCAGGCGTTCCCCGGCACCGGCATCCATGACGTGCAGCTGATCCGACATGGTTTTTACCGGACGCACCACCAGCACACCCAGCACGGCCGCCACGGCGCTGACCATGGCGGCCGCCAGCAGGACCAGGAGCAGGGCAACGTATCGGATTTCCTCGAAAACCGTGGCGCGGATGCTCTCCAGGTTCGGATCCAGGCGCAGTTCGCCGATTTTTTCGGAAGGGTTGAACGGCGAATAGAGGGGCGCAACCAGGCGCCCGGGAAGAGGAACGTTGCCCGGGGGTTGCCTTGCGCCCTTGCGGAATACACGGGCCAGTTCCCTGCCGCCGGAAATGACGGCCACGTCCAGAACATCGCTGGAGAGCGTCAGTCCACGGGCCGTTTCCGTGGCCAGCGTAACGTCATTGGCAAAACAGGCGATGGCCGCCGTCTGTTCCGCCGAAGCCATCAGTTCCATGAGCCGGGTATTGGCCCGGTTCGTGGCCCTTTCGTCCGTGATCTTCAAGGTCACCATCACGAACAGGGAGCCCACCACGAGCGCCACCATGGCCACCGCGAAGAAGGTGCCGCCGAGGATGCTTCTTTTCCAGATGCGGGTCATGGAAGCACCAATTCATTCACCGCAGAGGCGCGGAGAAAACGTAAACTTGTCGGAAATCATTGCCTTACCCAGGAGGCAAAGCAGCATCACACCGACCTCAAGCCCTAAAGCTTTCCGCTGCGCCTCCGCGCCTCTGCGGTTCAAGCTGCTTCTCCAGAATCAGGCCTCATTTCAGTTCCAGCACGGCCTTCACCCGCCTATCCACATCGTTGCTGTCCATGTAACCGACCGCGCCCGGGTTGGCATTCAGGTAACGGATCATGTCTTCCACGCTGCCGGCCTGCATGGGCGGAGCGGTGCGACCGGTAAAGACCAGACGCGACCAGTAGGCGGCGATCTGATCCATGTCCTTGCCCACCAGCAGGCGGTAAAACTCGGGTTTCGCACGCTCCGTGACCGGCAGGTCCACCGGGCTCGCGGGCAGACCATTGGGCAGTTGCCGAAAACGCCCCATGAAGATATTGATCACGTCATCCCGGCTCAGATGATCCACGCTGCTCCTGGGATTGACCACCACCATCACGCCCGCGACCGCAGCTTGGGGCAGGAGCAACAGGCCCACTGCCAACAAGAAGAAAATGCGCTGGAACCCCACCATGATGCTCAGAAGACGAAATCCAGGGCGAGGGTGAACACCCGGATGTGCCCATCCCAGGCCGGCGTGGCGTTCTGCACCAGGGCGACACTGGAAGCGCTGCCCCGCACGATATCCAGTTGGGCCTTCAAGTCCATGTTATGCCGCCAATCCCAGCGCCCCCCCAGGATCACGGTGTGCTGGTCCTGATGGGAGAAGGCCAGAACGCCGGCCACCGCAGGGTTCAGCGCCGGGACACCGGTATCCAGGGTCTTGGGCCCGGAACGGGTCCAGGAGTAGCCGAGGAAGGGCGTCCACTTGCCCACCCTGCGCCCGACGATGAGATAGCCGGAGGTTAAGTCTTCCCACAGCACGCTGTCGCGCAAGGTGGAATTGAGATCGCATTGCGCCTGCCAGGCGCCGTCATCGTAGGCCACGCCAAAGGCACGGTAATGGACATAGGTTCCGGCCAGGTTCAGGGCCTGGGCCGCGCCAATGGCCGAGGGCAGGCCGGTGGCGATGAGCGGACCGGTCAGGCCCGGCATGGGCGTCCCGTTCTGGAACCGCAGTTGCGCATAGCTCAGGCGCGCCTGCCAGGGCCCTTGCTGGAAATCCAGGGACACACCATTGAGACGGGATCCCGCCAGGTCCAGAAATTCGCCTTTCGTCGGCAATTTCTCTCTTGCCAGGCCGGTGTAGAGTTCGGCCCGCACCAGGCCGCTTTCCAGTCGGCGGGTAAAGCGCCCGAAGACGCCATCCACGTAATTCATGGGCAGATTGCCGAAGAAATCCACCGGCGGGCGCACCGTGAGGTAGGAGTAGCCCACCGAGCGGGAATCGGCCAGCATGAAGAACTCGGTGCCGAAACGGCCCGCACGCAACATCATGTCCGGGCTCGGTTCGAATTTCAGGTAGGCCCAGGTCAGTTCCGGCGAGAAACTGCCATCATAGCGATAGTGGCTGACGCCCTGGGCCACCGCTTCCAGGTTGTCCGCCACGCGATAATTGGCTTGCAGGCCGAACAGGCTGTCGCCGCGGGCAGACCAGTTCCGGCCGATACCATTGGGCTGGGACAGGTCACGCACGAATTCCGCATTGCCGTTATCGGAGCGCGCAACACCGAGAGTCCCGAACCCCCGCAAGGCAAGATCGGGGGTCTCGCCTTCCGCCCCCTGCCCGGCCAGGGGCAGGGAAACAAGAGCGCAGAGGACAAGCATGCTGCCGACACGACGGGTCAGTTTCTTCATGGCAGAGCCTCGCGGCACTTTGACTCCCGGACTATAACTTCTTTCCCAACCGGGCGCCAGCATCAGGACGGCAGGGGAAAGCCACACTTCGTGGCGGGATGGGCGAGGCGCCCATGAATCTCAAACACCGGGTGTGCGCGCCGCCGTGCCGGGGGGTCTGCTTCTCGGGCGAGGCGCGAGGCGCAGACAGAGCTGGAGGAATTCGTCCCAGACATGCCCGTCGGCCACGCCCTTGATGATCCGGTCAATACGTGCGGAATGCAGCAGCGCCGTCCGCAGGGAGGCGCCGGCCACGCGGGGCAGCGCGTGCTGCAAGGCCTGGACACGGGGGGCATCGAAAATACGTTCGGACTTCAGGAGGCCGGGCAGGGCCTCCCCGCGATCCAGTCCCGCCCGCAACAGGGCCAGGGCACGAATTTCCGTGGTGAGCGACCAGAGTACCAGGGGTGGCGCCACCCCTTCCGCGGCCAGGCCGTCCAGCAGCCGGGCGCAACGCCCCACATCACCGGCCAGCAGCGCGAAGCGCAGCTTTTCCGTATCGAAGCGAGCCACGTCCAGCACCGCGTCCTGCACCTGCGGCAGGCTCAGCTCCCCCCGAGGGTGGAGCAGGCCCAGCTTCTGGATCTCCTGGTGCGCCGCCAGGAGATTACCCTCCACATGCTCCGCCATGAATTCCAGGGCGGCCCGTTCCGCCCGTTGCCCCTGAATCGAGAGGCGCCGGGCAATCCAGTCCGGCAGGGCAGAGAGGGGCGGAGCGTTCAGCTCCATGGTCAGT
This sequence comes from Rhodocyclaceae bacterium, assembly GCA_028714035.1. Taxonomy (GTDB): domain Bacteria; phylum Pseudomonadota; class Gammaproteobacteria; order Burkholderiales; family Rhodocyclaceae; genus JAQTNA01. The sequence goes on along the minus strand of JAQTNA010000016.1, from coordinate 52,504 downwards.
CCGGCCTCGGACAGGGCGGAAAACCAGGCGGTCTTCTTCACCTTCCATTCCACTTCCGGCAAGGTGACCAGGGTAACGATGCCCGAGGGCGGCCGGGCGGCATAACGCGCCAGGGCATCCCCGCCCTCGCGGCCAGGTTTGCCCGAGGGGATGCGCAGGTCCACCAGCTTGCCGCCGCCGAACAGGGACAGGTTGCCCGCCGCCAGCGCCAGTTCCCCCCAGCGGAAACCGGGGCCGGCCACCAGTACCTCCCGCTCCGTGTAGCCCTGACGGCGCGCCGCCGCACGGATGGCGTCCCCCGCCTCGATCACCAGCAGGGGTTCATCCCCATGCAGCAGCCAAAGCGGCGCCAGGGGCTTTTCCAACTGGCCGGCAAGTTGTTCGGGGCGTATCAACATGGTGAGCGGGGAGCGGTGATGGGTGAGCGGTAATGGCATCCGCGCCTGTGGCGCGCAAAATGCCTTCGCTTACCGCTTACCGCTTTCTGCTTCCTGCATTTGAGCCGCCGCGAGACGGCGCATGATCTGTTGCACCAGGTCGCGCTCCATGTCCCGGTACAAGAGGGCTTCTTCCGCCGCCTTGGCCAGCAGTTCGGAGTCGCTGTAGCTGATATCCCGGCTGACCACGACTTCGCTCTGGGGAATGAAGTCGTGTCCCTGGTTGTCATGCACCCGGAACACGAAGCGCTGGCGCAGCAGGAATTCCCGCACCCGGCCGGCGGCATTCAGGCTGAGAATGGTCTTTTCCCTGCCTTCCGCAACCACCGTCAGGACGGCCTGCGCCTCGGAGGGCCGGGCCACCAGGGCCGTGCCGCCCACGGCCAGTATCTGGCGCCGCAGCGCAGCGCCCAATTCGGACTGCTCGGCGACACCCAGATACAGGGTCTTGAAGGCCAGGGGCTTGCCGCCCCCCGCCCCGCGCAAATGGAAACCGCACCCGGCCAGCACAAGAGTGAGCAGCAGTACCCACATCCACCGGGCCACCCCCGGGAAACTCGCTTTACCCTTCACAGCCCCTCCTCCGATTTGTCGGAATGAATCCCGACCTACACAACGATATTCACCAGGCGTCCCGGCACCACCACCACCTTCTTGGCCGGCTTGCCCTCCATGTATTTCTGCGCCGTGTCGGAGGCCAGAGCCGCCGCCTCGATGGCCGCCTTGTCGGCGGACGCCGGCACGCGCACGGCACCGCGCAGCTTGCCGTTGACCTGGAGCATGAGCTCGATCTCGTCCTGGGTGAGTGCCGCATCCAGCGCCTCGGGCCAGGCGCCCGCCAGGATGTCCGGGCCATAGCCCAGTTCGATCCACAGGGCGTGGCAGATGTGGGGCGTGATGGGCGACAGAAGACGCAGCAGCAGGGACAGACCCTCGCCGATGACCTCCGCGGCGGCGGGCGTGTCCCGGGGCGCCTTCTCCAGGGCATTCAGCATCTTCATGGTGGCCGACGCCACGGTGTTGAACTGCTGCTTGCCCAGATCGTAGTTGGCCTGTTTCAGGTTCAGGTGGATCTCCCGCCGGACTTCCGCCAGTTCCCGCGGCAGCTTCGCGCCAGCCAGGGTCGACTGGACCGGCAGGAGCGGTTTCACCGTGGTCTGGAACAGATGGCCGAAGGCCCAGACGCGCTTCAGGAAACGATAGGCGCCCTCCACGCCGGAATCGGCCCATTCCAGGGTCTGCTCCGGGTGCGAGGCGAACATCATGAAGAAGCGGGCCGTGTCGGCGCCGTATTCCTCCAGGAGCGACTGCGGGTCCACGCCGTTCTTCTTGGACTTCGACATGGTGCCGATGCCGTCGTAGCTCACCGCCTGGCCGTCGTCCTTGCTCACGGCCGTGACGCAGCCTCCCTCATCCAGCCGGACCTCCACCTCGTCGGGGGCGAAATAGGTGATGCCGCCCTTCTCGCCGCGCCGGGAGTAGATGTGATTCAGCACCATGCCCTGGGTCAGGAGGCGCTTGAAGGGCTCGTCGTAATTCGCCAGGGGCCGCCCTCCCGCCACCGTGTCGCGCATGACCTTGCTCCAGAAACGGGAGTAGAGCAGGTGCAGGATGGCGTGCTCGATGCCGCCGATGTACTGGTCCACCGGCATCCAGTAGTCGCTCCTGGCGTCGGTCATGGACTGCGCATTGTCCGGGCAGGCGTAACGGGCGTAATACCAGGAAGAATCCACGAAGGTATCCATGGTATCCGTCTCGCGCCGCGCCGCGGCGCCGCACTTCGGGCAGGCGCAACTGATGAAGTCCTCGCGTTTATTCAGCGGGTTGCCGGAGCCGTCCGGCACGCAGTCCTCGGGCAGTACCACCGGCAACTGCTCGTCCGGCACCGGCACCGAGCCGCAGGTGGCGCAATGGATGATGGGGATGGGGCAGCCCCAGTAGCGCTGGCGCGAGATGCCCCAGTCCCGCAGACGAAACTGCACCTGCTTGTCGCCCAGATCCCTGGCCTTCAGGTCGGCCGCGATGGCAGCCACCGCCGCTTCATACGAGAGGCCGTCGTACTTGCCCGAATGGACGCAGGCGCCGTCCTTGCTGGCATACCACTCCTGCCAGCCTTCCAGGCTGAAGGTCTTGTCCCCGGAGGCCACGACCTGCTTGATCGGCAGCTTGTATTTCTGCGCGAAGTGAAAATCCCGCTCGTCGTGGGCCGGCACGGCCATCACCGCCCCTTCGCCGTAGCTCATGAGCACGTAATTGCCGACCCAGACCGGAACCTGTTCCCCGGTCAGCGGATGCGCCACGAAGAGGCCCGTGGGCAGCCCCTCCTTCTCCATGGTGGCCATGTCCGCCTCCATGACCGAGCCGTGCTTGCACTTCTCGATGAAGGCGGCGAGTTCCGGGTTGTTCCGGGCGGCGTAAGTGGCCAGGGGATGCTCGGCCGCCACGGCGACGAAGGTCACGCCCATGATGGTGTCGGCACGGGTGGTGTAGACCCAGAGCAGGCCCTTCCGATCGTCCGCGCCGGCGGCACGCTCGATGCTTCCTTCCCCTTCAAGGGGAAGGGCTAGGGATGGGGATGGGGTCAGGTCGGGCGACGGAACCCCATCCCCTCTCCCAACCTCTCCCCTTGAAGGGGAGAGGAGCGTTGTACCGCCTGCGGCGGGAAAATCGTAGGGGAACGCAAACCGTACGCCCTGGCTCTTGCCGATCCAGTTGGCCTGCATGGTGCGCACGCGCTCCGGCCAGTCGCTCATCTGGTCCAGGTCGGCGAGTAACTCCTCGGCGTATTTCGTGATGGCCAGGTAGTAGCCGGGAATCTCCCGCTTCTCCACCACGGCGCCGGTGCGCCAGCCGCGCCCGTCAATGACCTGCTCGTTGGCCAGCACCGTGTGGTCCACCGGATCCCAGTTCACCACCTGGGTCTTCTTGTAGGCGATACCGCTCTCCAGCATGCGCAGGAACAGCCACTGGTTCCACTTGTAGTACGTGGGATTGCAGGTAGCGATTTCCCGCTCCCAGTCCAGGGCGAACCCCAGGGACTGGAGCTGCTTCTTCATGTAGGCGATGTTCTCAAAAGTCCACTGAGCCGGCGGCACCTTGTTCTGGATCGCGGCGTTCTCGGCGGGCAGGCCGAAGGCGTCCCAGCCCATGGGCTGAAGTACGTTGAACCCCTTCATGCGCTGGCTGCGGGAGAGCACGTCACCGATGGTGTAGTTCCGCACGTGCCCCATGTGCAGCTTGCCCGACGGGTAAGGGAACATGGAGAGGCAATAGTACTTGGGCCGGGACGTATCCTCCACGGCACGGAAGGCCTGGGTTTCGTTCCAGTATTTCTGGGCTGCCTGTTCGATGACGGCCGGGTTGTATTTTTCCTGCATGGGTAGGCGTGAAGCGGACTTTGGCAAAGCGCGGATTATACGCCTGCACCGAGTGGCGAGCAGAGCCCGCGCCAAGCATTGACTTTTTTCATATTGCAGTGCACAATAAAACCATCTAGTCGTCCGCGGCGGGGGCCAATCCCACCCCCTGGCCCGCAACCCTGCCCCACGAGGGCCATGGACGGAAGGAGCACCACCATGAAGACACCGATGATTCTCCCCTGGCTGGCCAGGAAGGCCGGCATTTCCGAAGAAATGGCCGAAGCCCTCTGGCACAAGGCCCTGCGCCATGCCACTCTTAAGACCGGCTGGGTCAACACGCCCGAGTACTGGCGCATCGCCAACGAGAAGCTGCTGGAACTGGTGGATGAGGAAGGCAACAAGGCCTGCCGCCCCAACCTCGTCCCCATGGTGCGCGTCCAGCACCGTCTGGGCGAAGTACCCTTCCTGGCCTGGGAAGGCATGATGCGCGCCGCCAACGAAGCCCGGCATCGCCTCTACGCCTGCGGCCGGCCCGCACATTGAGGAAGAACAGAGGCCAGAGCTTAGAAAGTTTGAGGGGCTAGAGTATTTTGGCGCGCGCGAAGCGCGCGGAAAACACCCCTAGTCTCTAGCCCCTACTCGAGGGTGAAGCTGAAAGTCGCGCCCTTGCCGGGTTCGGCCTGGGCGCCGATCTCCCCACCGTGGCGGCGCACGATACGGGCGGCGGTGGCCAACCCTATGCCGCTGCCCTCGAACTGGCTGGCGTGGTGCATGCGCTCGAATGGCAGGAACAGGCGTTTCGCGTGGGCCATGTCGAATCCGATACCATTGTCCCGCACGAAATATCGCTGCCGCTCCCCGTCCGCCCGGCAGCCGAATTCAATGCGTACGCCCTCGCTCTTCGAGGTGTACTTCCAGGCGTTGCCCAGAAGATTCTCCATCACCCCCCGCAACAGGGCCGGATCGCCCTTCGCGCGGCAGCCCTCGGGGCACGGACAGTCCTGGCAGACGACCGTCTCGACCTGCCTTGACGGCTCGCTGTTCGCCAGATCATCCAGGATTTCGCGGGCCATGCGCCCCAGGTCCACCTTGTCCAGCCGCAGCTCCTGACGTGCCACCCGGGAGAGATGCAGCAACTCGTCTATCAAAATTCCCAGCCTCTGGGCCGAGCGCCGGATGCGGTGCAGGTGGGAACGCCCCTCCTCCCCCAGCTTGTCCCCGTAATCCGTGAGCAGGATGTGGCTGAATCCATCCAGGCTCCTGAGCGGGGTGCGCAGATCGTGGGACACGGAATAGGCGAAGGATTCCAGTTCCTTGTTGGCGGCGGTGAGTTCGGCGGTGCGACTCTTGACCCTTCGCTCCAGGTGGGCGTTGGCCTGGGCGATCGCTTCTTCCGCGCGCTTGCGCCCGGTCATGTCCACGATGAAGGAAAGGATGGCCGGCCCATCGGCCAGGGGCAGCATTTCGCTGGACACGAGCACCCAATGGGGCTGGCCGGCGGCGTCAATCAGACGCAATTCCTGGCCTTGATAGTGTCCGTTCCGGACCAGCTTCTCCTTCCAGTCCTCCCGGTCCTGTGGGCTTGGCCACAAACCCATCTCCACGGTCGTACGCCCCAGCAACTGCTCCCGCTTCCAGCCCGATTCCCGGCACAGGGCGTCATTCACTTCCAGCAGGCGGCCGTCCTCGGTAAGCAGGGCGATGGGAATGGGGCTGGCGTGGAAGATGCGCGAGAACTTGTCTTCCGAGCGCCGCAACTCGGCCTCCGCCTCCTGGTGTTCCGTCACATCCACCATTTGTCCGAAATAACCCCGCACCGTGCCATCGGGGCTCCGGTCCGGCACGAAACTGCAATCGAAGATGCGCCGGGCGCCGGTCGAGCCGACGAACTCGCTGCGTAGCGCGACGGTCCGACCTTCCAGTGCCCCCAGGGCATGGGGACGCAAGCGGGCCAGGTTCTCGGCTCCCACCAGGTCGCTCAAGCCGCCCCCCAGGCCCACTTTCTCGCCGAGCCCGAAGAAGGTGCGGAAAGGCTGGTTGGCGAGAAGGCACAGAAAATCCCGGTCCGCGTAATGGATCATGGCCGGCACGTTCTCCATCACCAGGTTCAGGACCGCCTCCCTCGCCTCCACCTCCCCCAGGCGGCGCGCCAGTTCGTCTCCCCTCTGGAGCAGGGCGCTCACCTTGCCCCGAAGTCCGACCAGCAGCCTGCTGGCAAGCGCCGCGGCCGCGAGACTGGCCAGCACCGCCCTTGTCAGCATCCACGCCGGGCTGGCCGGGGGCACCGGCTCAAGCATCCCCGCCTGCTGGGCCACGAGCAGCAGCGAAAGCGCCACCAGGGTAAGCCCGGTGAGCCACAAGACGCTGGCCAGGCCCAGACTCATGCCGGCAATCAGGATCAGCAGGGGATAGGCCAGGGCCAGGGGTTCCTGCAGGCCGCCATGCAGGGCGATACCCAGGGTCAGCGCACCCCAGATGCCGAACACGGCCCAACGGGCCGCCAGGGCCAACCGGCCGACATGGGCCAGATAGAGGGCCACGATGGCCGGCGGCGGAATCAGGGCGAACGCCAGGGCACGCCGGGACTGGACGGGCTCGATGAGGGGCAGGATCAGGGCGGAAGCCAGGCAGAACAGGATGATCACGGACAGCACGTAGGTCAGCACGCGAGCCTTGTCGCCCGCGTGCCCATCGGCGGCAGCCGTCCAACCCCCTTCGTGCCCAGTGGTCCCCATGGGCATACTATCCCAGGAATGGTGCCAGCATGGAAGAGGACGGCGGCCTTGGCGGCAAGGGTCCGGACCGACGGCGGTATAATCCGCCCCTCACTTTCGCCCCGCCCACCATGTCAGACTTCCTCGCCAAGCTCAACCCGGAACAACGGACCGCCGTCACCCTGCCGCCCCGGCATGCCCTGATCCTGGCGGGCGCGGGCTCGGGCAAGACCCGCGTCCTGACCACGCGCCTGGCCTGGCTGATCCAGACCGGGCAGGCCACGCCCCACTCGGTGCTGGCCGTCACCTTCACCAACAAGGCGTCCAAGGAGATGCTGACGCGGCTGGCCGCGCTCCTGCCCATCAACACCCGGGGCATGTGGATCGGCACCTTCCACGGCTTGTGCAACCGCATGCTGCGCGCCCACCACCGGGAAGCGGGCCTGCCTTCCCTGTTTCAGATCCTGGATTCCTCCGACCAGTTGGCGGCCATCAAGCGCCTCCTGAAGACGCTCAACAAGGACGACGAGAAGTTCCCGCCCCGGGAGTTGCAGCACTTCATCAACGGCCAGAAGGAGGCGGGCCTCAGGGCCGGCGCGGTGGAGGCCTGGGACAATTTCACCCGGGAGCGGGTGGAGCTTTATGCCGCCTACGACGCCCAGTGCCAGAAGGAAGGCGTGGTGGACTTCGCCGAACTGCTGCTGCGCTGTTACGAGTTGCTGTCCAACAACGAGATCCTGCGCGCCCACTACCAGAACCGTTTCCAGCACATCCTGGTGGACGAGTTCCAGGACACCAACCGGCTGCAATACCTGTGGCTGAAGCTCCTGGCGGGCTACGGAACCCCATCCCTACCCCTAGCCCCTTCCCTTGAAGGGGAGGGGAACGTCGTGCGCGCCGAAGGCGCGAAAGCTCCGACCGCGATGTTCGCCGTGGGAGACGACGACCAGTCCATCTACGCCTTTCGCGGCGCGGACGTGGGCAACATGCGGGACTTCGAGCGGGAATTCCGGGTGGAAAACGTCATCCGCCTGGAACAGAACTACCGCTCCCACGGCAACATCCTGGATGCCGCCAACGCCATCATCAAGAACAACTCGGCGCGCCTGGGCAAGAACCTGTGGACCGAGGCGGGGGCCGGCGAGCCGATCCGGCTGTTCGAGGCCGCCAGCGACCTGGACGAAGCCCGCTGGATCGTGGAGGAAATCCGCGCCCTGGCCCGGGACGGCTACGCCCGCAGCCAGATGGCGCTCCTCTACCGATCCAATGCCCAGTCCCGGGTGCTGGAACACGCCCTGTTCTCGGCGGGCCTGGCCTACCGGGTCTATGGCGGCCTGCGCTTCTTCGAGCGCCAGGAGGTGAAGCACGCCCTGGCCTACCTGCGCCTCATCGCCAACCGGGACGACGATACCGCCTTCATGCGCGTGGTGAATTTCCCGACCCGGGGCATCGGTGCCCGCAGCCTGGAGAGCCTCCAGGATGCGGCCCAGGCGGGCGGCACCAGCCTCTTCGGCGCCATGGGCCGGATCGGCGGCAAGGCGGGGGCAAGCCTGGCGAACTTCGCCCACATGATCGAGGGCATGTCCGAGGTATCGGACGACCTGCCGCTGCCGGAACTGGTGGACCACGTCCTGGACATCTCGGGCCTGCGCCGGCACTACGAAACGGAGAAGGAAGGCCAGGAGCGGCTGGAGAACCTGGGCGAACTGGTCAACGCCGCCATCAACTTCATCGCCGAGGAAGGCAGCATCGAAGAGGGGCAGAGCCATCTGGCCGCCTTCCTGGCCCACGCCTCCCTGGAGGCCGGGGAGCACCAGGCGGGCGAAGGGGAAGACGCCCTGCAACTCATGACGGTGCACGCCGCCAAGGGCCTGGAGTTCGATGTGGTGTTCCTGTCCGGCCTGGAGGAAGGCCTGTTTCCCCACGAGAACTCGGCCATGGAAACCAAGGGCCTGGAGGAGGAGCGCCGGCTCATGTACGTGGCGGTAACCCGCGCCCGGAAGCGCCTCTACCTGTCCTTCGCCGACACGCGCATGCTGCACGGCCAGACCCGCTACAACCTGCAATCCCGTTTCCTGGACGAGATTCCCGCCGGCCTCACCAAGTGGCTGACGCCGAAGAAATCACCCCGGGGCTTCGTCGCCGAGCCGGCCGCCCGCTACTACCAACCGGAACGCGCGGCCACCGTGGCAACACCGCGCAGCCGGCAGCGCGGTTACGGCTCGGTGCCCGACACCGGCGGTTTCCGCATCGGCCAGAACGTGCGCCACGCCCGGTTCGGCATGGGTGTCATCGTCGCCGCCGAAGGCGCGGGCACGGACGCCCGGGTGCAGGTCAATTTCGGCTCGGCGGGCAGCAAGTGGCTGGCGCTGTCCATCGCCAAGCTGGAAGCGGCCTGAAGCCCGACACGGCGCCATGCATCCCCCCTCTTCTTCCGTATCGGGAGCAAGCTCGTTCCTGCGCTCGTCCCGGATCTCTTGTGCCAATCGGGTCGCCACATGTTCTTGAACGTGCTGCGCCCCCCGGAACCTGAAGTTCAGATCGAGCTGTTCAGGCTGGGGCACCGCAACCTGATCATGCACACCGTGGGCCATGTCGTCCTGCCCCTGATCGTGGCTGCGGGCGCCCGCGGCGCCGTGGCCCCGTCGCTGCTCAGGAGCTGGCTGGCCATGGTAATGCTCTCGAACCTGGTCATGTGGCTGAGCATCTGGCGTTTCCGCCATCTGGCGCAGGCGCCCTCGGTGCCACCATCCACCTTGCGTGGCTGGCACCTGGCTCATATGGTGGCGCTGTGCCTGACCGGCGCCTGCTGGGGCGCGGAGGGCATGCTGCTGGTGCCCTCGAAGGACGTGCATAACCTCATGATCATGACCGCCTTCGCCGGTGTCCTGGCCTATTCGGCCGCCAGCAATCCGGCCTACGATCTACCCGGATTCATCGCCAGCATGGCGATCGGCACGGCGCTGATGGCACTGTTCATCCCGCCCGCGTTCGGCGAGCATGCCCTCTACGTGGCGGGCATGTGCGCCATCTACATGGTCGTGCTGGGCTTCGTCGCCAGGAATGCCCACAATACGGTCCTGACTTCGGTCAGGCTGCGCCTGATCAACGAAGCCCTGGCGCGGAAGAGCGCCGAGCAGGCCGAGAAGGCGGATCGTGCCAACCGTGAGAAATCCGAATTCCTGGCCGCCGCCAGCCATGACCTGCGTCAGCCGGTGCATGCCCTGCTGCTGCTGATCGAGGCCTATCGGCAGCAGAACCCGGCCGCGGCGGCAGACCCGCTCCTGCTGCACATCGCCTCGGCCGGACAATCCATCAGCACCTTGTTCAATGCCCTGATGGAACTCTCGCGCCTGGAAACCGGCGCCGAGAAGCCCCTCCTCACGGAAATTCCCCTGGCGACACTCATGCGCCGGTGCATTTCCCGCTACCGGCTGGATGCGGAAGACAAGAACCTCCAGTTGCGCTCGCGCATCGCGGACGGCCTGGAGACCACCCTGGTGCAAAGCGACAAGGTTCTGCTGGAGCGCATCGTGGGCAACCTTCTGGGAAACGCGCTACGTTATACGGAGCGGGGCGGCGTGCTGCTCAACCTGCGCCGCGGACACGATGGCGGCCTGTGGCTGGAAGTGTGGGATACCGGGATAGGCATTCCGGCCGAAGATCACGAGCGCGTGTTTCAACCCTATTATCAGGTGGGAAATCCCGAGAGGGACCGCGGCAAGGGACTGGGCCTGGGCCTGGCCATCGTCAAGCAGGCCGTCCAGGCGCTACACATCGGTCTGTCCCTGCGTTCGCGCCCATTCCGGGGAAGCCGCTTCCGCCTGTCCTTTCCCGCCTGGTCCCTGGCATCGGAACGGCTGCCGCCGGATGTGGCTGCGCCGCATGCGCCGCCCCCCGGCCTCAAGGGCCTGCGCTTGCTGCTGGTGGACGACGATCCGATGGTACGCGAAGCCATGAAGGCACTGCTTTGCGGATGGGGCATAGACCTGCGCATGGCCAGCCGGGGTGACGAAGGTGTGATGAATGTTTGCAATGATGGTTGGCAGCCGGAATGCGTCCTGTGCGACTATCGCCTGCCGGGGCCGCTGAACGGCATAGCCGTACTGGCATTCCTGCAGGAACACTTCCCCAAGGCGGCCGGATTGTTGCAGACTGGCGAACTGGCGGAGGCGGTACACGCGGAGGCCGCCGAGGCGGGCTACCTGGTACTGTCGAAACCCGTGGCGCCGAGCCTGCTTGCCGCCACCCTCTGCGCCCTGCTGCCGCAAGTCGCCGACCCGATACCGGAGCAATCATGAACATCCTGATCGTCGACGACCATCCGCTCACCTGCCACGGGTTGACCGGACTGTTGTCGGCGATCCATCCGACGAGCCGGGTTCACAGCGCCAACACGGTGGCGCAGGCCCGCGCCGTGATGGACGGCCCCACCCGGCTGGACTGGCTGTTTCTGGACATCAACCTGCCGGATGACCCGCAACGGGAATTCGTGCGCCACGTGTGGGATTCGCCCTGGGCGGGAAAGACGATCCTGATTTCCGCCGATACCCCCGTGGAGTTGCTGAGGGCGGCCTTGGGCGCCGGGGTAAGGGGTTTCATTTCCAAGGCAGCCGACCCGGACCAGATCGTCACCTGCTTTTCCGCCGTCCGGGCCGGGGAGGTATTTGTCCCCGAACACCTGTCCCGGCTGCTGAATGGCTCACCGGATGGGGACATTCGAAGCCTGTCTCCGCGCCTACGGAAAGTCCAGGTATGCCTGCTACGCGGCGCCTCGAACAAACTCATCGCGCGGGAACTCGGACTATCCGAATACACCGTCAAGGAATACGTGTCGTCGCTGCTGGCCTATCACCGGGTCAAGAACCGGCTGGACCTGGTGCTGAAACTCCAGGGCGGTTCTTGATCTGGTAGTCGGTCAATGTAAAACGCATATACCTGGGGCGGACTTCAGTCCGCCATGGCCGGCTGAAGCCGGCCCCACAGCCATTAGATTCAGCATGACTGACTACTGGGGCGGTCAGGCCTTGCGGCGGCGCAGGCTGCGGCCCATCAGCCCCAGGCCCACGGCCAACAGGCCGTAACTACCGGGTTCCGGGACCGAGGCCCCGCCGGATTGCGCCACGGCATCCGGCGTAAACAGGATGGACGTACCGCCCGTCAGCACCGCCTGGTTCATGGACCATTGCAGATAGTTGTCGGTGGCGCCACTGGGGATCGTCGGTGCGTCCCGAATACCCGCGGTGGCCGAGACGCCCTGCGCCGTGGCGCTGTTGCCGGTAGCCATCTTCAGATAGCGCAGTTCGACCTGGTTGGTCGCTTCGTACAGTACCGTTTCGAAGCTGACCGTCGTGGGATTGCCGCTTCCGTAACGCATCGTGTCATGCCACTCGACGACAAGCCGTTTGCTGCCGACCGCGCCCAGGAACGCCCAATAAACCCCGTCGGTGCTGTTGGGAGTGGTGGTCCAGTCATCCCAGGCCGCGGCGATGGAGGGCGCGTTGAGCCAGTTTACGTTGAGGGCGGTATTGCCGCTGGTTGAGGTTGGGTAACAGGTAATCGTCTGACCGCTGGCGTTGTAGTGGGCCGGACAGCCGAAGGACAGCAGGCCGTTGGAGCTGATGAACATGACTCCGGGATTGTACCAGCGGGAGATTGCGCTGCCGAACATGAAGAAATCCATGCCGATATGGTTTTGCGGACTCCTATCGGTCGGCGCCAGGTATTCCATGGACATGGAGGCGAGCGAGTCGTCGTTGTTCCCGAGCACGCGGGTGGCGCCGGCAACCGGGTTGTTATAGCCGTTAGTCAGTTCATCCCAATGGAAGGGGATGGCGTCGGTGGCGGTGTAGCCGGAAGCGGAGATAGTGGTGGCGAAGGCGGATGGAGCGGCTACCAGGGCGGCCAACAGGCCGGGAATGAGACGGTGGGTCAGACGCATGTGTTTCTCCTGAACTCGGATGAGGCGATCGGAAAATGACAATTTCCCGGGCGGCCGGACGAACATTGCCGAGATGTTGCGATATCTCGGCAATGTGCATAACCCCTCCGGGGAGGGGTTATGCTTGGCCTTGCCGGCGTTCACAACGCGGGCTCAATAGCCGAAGGGCATTGCGCCGGGTTGTTGCCGTGATCGTTGTGGTGCAATGCGCTGCGCATCGCACCCGAGTTCCTACCGGATCCTTCTCACCTTGCCGGTATTCCCCTCCGCAACGAACAAGCTGACGCCGTCCGTGGTGATGCCATTGGGCTGATAGAGGGATGCGCCGGTCAGGGTGCCATCTACCGAGGCGATGGCACCGCTGCCCGCCAGGGTGGAAACCATCCCAGTGGCAATCACGACCTTGCGTACCTTGGAACTGGCATCCGTTACATAGAGATTCGTACCGTCGCAAGTGACGTTCGACGGCTGGTTAAAGGTGGCCACCGCTACCGCACCATCCGTCGAACCCGCCGTACCCGTGCCCGCCAGGGTGGTGACGGCCCCCGTGGCGATCACGATCCTGCGGATCTTGTTGCCTCCATACTCGGTGACATACAGGGAAGTGCCGTCCGTGGTGATGCCCCTGGGTTGATTGAAGGCTGCGGCCGTCCCCGTACCGTTGGCGCTCCCCGACGCACCTGTTCCCGCGACGGTGGTGACGACGCCGGTGGCGATCACGATCTTGCGGATCAGGTGGTTGCTGGTGTCCGCAACGTAGAGGCTGGTGCCGTCCGTGGTGATTCCATAGGGAGAGTTGAAGCTCGCGCCCGCGCCCGTGCCATTGGTGGAACCAGCGCTTGCCGATCCCGCCAGGGTCGTGACCACCCCGGTGGCGATGACCACCTTGCGTATCTTGCTGTTCCAGGTGTCCGCCACATACACGTTGGTGCCGTCCGTGGTGATGCCGTAGGTCCAGTTGAAACTGGCCGCAGCGCCGGTGCCGTCGGCCGACCCGCTGCTGCCCGATCCCGCTACCGACGTAGCGACGCCTGTGGCGATGACGATCTTGTAGAGCCGGTAACCGTTCCGTGCCCACGCGTAAAGATTGGTACCGTCGGAGGTAACGTCCGTAGGAACACTGTAGCCGGTGGCAAAGGTAGAGACCGCAGAGAACGAAGGCACAACACCTTGGATGGCCCCGCCCAGGAGTTGGGTCGTGGGCGCGGGAGCGTTGGTGGTGGCGGTGGCCTCGCTGCTGGCATTGCTGGAGCCCGCCGCGTTATTCGCGACCACCTTGTAGTAATAGGGCGTGGATGCGGTCAGGCCCGTATCGGGCCATGTCGTTCCCGCCGTGGGCGTGGCCGTGAGCTTGGTCATGGAGCCTATGGCCTGAGCCGCCGTGCCGGAACGATAGACATCGTAGGTGCTGGCGCCGGTAACGGCCGACCAGGTGACGCTGATGGTCGTTGTGCCGGTGGCAGTGGCCGTTACGCCCGTGGGTGTGGTGGGCGCGGAAGAGACGGAACTGACCTCGCTGGAGGTGGCGCTACCGGCGCCATTGATGGCGACCACCTTGTAGTAGTACAGCGTGGCTGTCGCCAGCCCCGTATCGGAATAGGTAAGGGCCGCCGTCGGGGTTGAGGTGAGTCTGGTCATGGAGGCCAGGGCCTGGCCCGCGCTGGTGGCGCGGTAGACGTCATAGCCGGTAGCGCCGGAGGCTGCCGTCCAGTTCAAGTTGATGGAACCCGAACCGACATTGGTTGCGGAGAGGCCGCCAGGCGCGGTTGGCGGGTTGGTATTGGCGCTGACTTCTGCTGACGCCGGGCCGGGACCGACGGCATTCAGCGCCACCACCGTGTAGTAATAGGCGCCCAAGGCCAGACCGGAGTTCAGGTAACTGGTTGCCGTGATGGGCGTTGCGGTGAGCCGGGTCATGGCGGAAAGCGCCTGGTTGGGCGTCGTTGCGCGATAGACGTGGTAGCCGGTGGCCGTGTTCACCGCCGACCAGGAAACATTGATGGCGGTAGCGCTGGCAGTAGTCGCAGCCGCCGTCGGAGCGACGGGCACACGGGGCGTCAAGATGTTGCCTATGCCCTGGGCGGCGGCGCCATAGACGATCTTGCGCACCGCGCTCAGGTTGTCGGTGACGTAGAGCGTGCTGCCGATGTTGGTGATGCCGCCCAGGCCGTTGAACAGCGCCACGTTCCCATCGCCGTCCAGGAAGCCGGCACTGGAGCCGCCGGCCAGGGTGGTGACGATGCCGGTGCTGATCTCGATCTTGCGGATCGTGTCGAAACCGGAGACGACGGTACTATCCGTGACGTAGAGATAGGTGCCGTCGGTGGTGATGTCGGTCGGAGCGGCAAATACCGCAGCCTCGCCCACGCCGTCGCGCATGGCGGACTGGACCGAGTTGCCCGCCAGGACGCTCGATTGGCCGGTGGCGATGACGATCTTCTGGATGGTTCGACTGCCGCCCTGGACCACATACAGATTGGTCCCGTCGGTGGTGAGTCCCCTGGGACCGGCCGCGGTAAAGGCGTTCGACGCGCCGCCCGTGGCCACAGCGGTAAACACCTTGGTCGCCAGGTTCATCTTGATCACGGAACCGGGAACCGAGGTGTAATCCAGATCGGAGAAATAGAGGTAAGTGCCGTCCGTGGTGATGCCGCTGGGGGTGGACGTGGTGGGTAGGGTGCCGACGCGGATATCGCCCATGCCGCCTGCTACCGGACCATATGTCCAGCCGGACAGAACGGTGACCACGCCGGTCGTCTTGGATATCTGGTAGATGCTGTGCTGGTCGGTGACGTAGAGGTTGGCGTTGTCGCTGGTAATACCCTTGGGGGCGATCAGGGGGTTAAAGGTGCCCCTGGGGTCGGTGATCTGGACAGCCAGGCTGGTGACGGCGCCGGTGGCGGGATCCAGCTTACGAATGGCCCGGTTACTGGTGTCCGCAACCCAAAGGTAGGTTCCGTCCCAGGCGATGCCGGAGACGGTGCCGAAGCCATTGTTGAAATAGAAGCGCGCGGCGTTGCCCGTGGCATCCAGGTAGTCGCCGTTGAGAGACAGGGTGGTGCCGAAAGGCGTGAGCACCACGGCGTCGTTGGCCACGGTGGTGAATACCGTGCCCGCCATGTTGTAGCCGGAGCCGGTGCAGGTGGACAGGGCCTGATAAGCCTTGGCTGACTGGGCGGTGTAGCCGGCGTAATCAAGTATCCAGGTGCTGTTGTTCATACCCTTGGCATCGCAGGTGAAGGGCACGGGCAGGGTTTCATAGCAGATCTTGGCCGTACCGGCGGAAATCATGCAGGCCGGGGTGCCGCTGCCGCCCGCCCCGCCCGAGGCTCCCGCATAATTGACCCAGAACCCCAGGCCGTTGCCCAGGGTCCTGGCGCCGAAATCCAGGTAGTTCTTGCTGGCGATGTAGCTTGCCAGAGTGCCGTTGGCCTGCAGGTTCGGCGCGTGGAAATACCATGTACCGGTAGCGTTATCCCAGGCCCACAGGCTCGTGACGCTCCCCATCGAACTGGAGAACAGGGTCGGCGCCACATCATCCGCCGTGGCGGAAAGATTCCATCCGGTCAAGAGTTGGGCCGGGCTCAGAGAAAACCCGCTGCCGGTTTGAGTCCCCAGGGCAAAGGCGCCGGTGGCATTGACCCAGTAACCCTCGCCCGGCGCGATGGAGGAGAGTACCGCATACCCCCTCGCTCCCGCGTAGGCGACCAGCGTTCCCGCCGTGTCCAGGGACGGCGAGTAAAACGCCCAGGACTTGGCCGTGGCATCCCACTTCCAGACCGAGACCACCTCGGCATGCGCGCCCAGGGTCGTCTTCACGTCCAGCGGAACGTCCAAGCTGTTGCCCAACAGGTTCCAGCCGGAAGCCAGGTTAATCGGATAACTGACGTTCGCCGCATAAACATGGGCGCCGCAGAACATCATGAATGCGAACAAGGCCTGGCGGAAAATGTGTTTCAGGTTTTTCATGGACATCGTGTCTGTTCCGTCTCGACATTGAATGAGTTGCGCACCTGGGCGGGGACGCTCGATGGGAAGAAATCCCTTCGCGCGGGCGACGGTGCTGACTGAAACCGCGCAGTCCGATGCCGGCCGGCAGCTGGTCATAAGGGCCGACCCGGAGACAAGTTGGCCAGCGGCTGTCGTGAATGGCAAGCCCGGGCCACGGTTTGGTCGCGGCGCCCCGTCCCCCAGGCAAACCCAGTCACGCGATGGGCATTTTGCACAGATCGGCAACTCAACCGTAACCCCTCCGAGGAGGGGGGGGCGAAGGGGTTGAACACACCGGGCACCGAAAAGCACGGCCGCCCTCGGAGCGGTGCTACGGCTCGGAGCCCGACGCGGGCGGTTTCCGCATCGGCCAGAACGTGCGCCACGCCCGGTTCGGCATGGGTGTCATCGTCGCCGCCGAAGGCGCGGGCACGGACGCCCGGGTGCAGGTCAATTTCGGCTCGGCGGGCAGCAAGTGGCTGGCGCTGTCCATAGCCAAGCTGGAAGCAGCCTGAACCTGTTGGCCTGTAGGATGGGGTGAGGCACGAACCGCATCACCCCTGGCCCATGGGTTCGATGCGGTTCGTTTCGCTCACCGCCAGCCAAGGCGAGCGGCGGGTTTCCCCGCCCCCTGCCCGCGCCGCTTACCCCACCCACTTCCGGGCATTTCTGAACATGCGCATCCACGGGGAATGCTCTCCACCGCCGGCCGGGTGCCAGGACATCTGCACCGTGCGGAAGACGCGCTCCGGGTGGGGCATCATGATGGTGAAGCGGCCGTCCGGGGTGGTGACGCCGGTGATGCCGTCAGGCGAGCCGTTGGGGTTGGCGGGATAGGCGGCGGCCGGCTTGCCGGTGTGATCCACGAAGCGCAGCGCCACGTCCACGAATCCGGCAGCCTCGTCCGCCGCGAACACCGCCCGGCCCTCGCCGTGGGACACCACCACCGGCAGGGTGCTACCCGCCATGCCCGCCAGGAGTATGGAGGGGCTTTCGGGGATCAACACCTGGCTGAAACGGGCCTCGAACTGTTCCGAGCGGTTGCGATGGAAGGTGGGCCAGTTTTCCGCGCCGGGGATGATGGAAGAGAGGTTGCTCATCATCTGGCAGCCGTTGCACACCCCCAGGGCGAAGGTGTCGCCGCGCCGGAAGAAGGCCTCGAACTGGGCGCGCAGGGCGTCGTTGAACAGGATGGACTTGGACCAGCCCTGGCCGGCCCCCAGCACGTCGCCGTAGGAGAAGCCGCCGCAGGCCGCCAGCCCCTGGAAGCCGGAAAGATGATGGCGCCCGGCCTGGAGATCGCTCATGTGCACATCGAACGCGGCAAAGCCCGCGCGCTCGAAGGCCGCGGCCATTTCCACCTCGCCGTTTACGCCCTGCTCACGCAGGATGGCGATGCGGGGCCGTGAACCAGTCGAGACGAAGGGCGCGCAAATGTCTTCCGACGGATCGAAGGACAGGCTGACCGACAGGCCCCGGTCGGAGGCGTCCGCCAGGCGCTCGAATTCTTCCCTGGCGCAGTCGGCGTCGTCCCGCAGGCGCGCGATCTCGAAGCTGGTGCGGGACCAGGCCTGGTGCAGGCTGGTGCGGTTCTCCTTGAACAGGAGCTTGGCGTTCCTCCAGATGCGCAGGTCGTCCGAGGCATTGGGGCTGCCGATGGTGTGGAAGAAGGCGCCGAGACCCGCTTCCCGCAGGATGGCGGCAACAGAGGAGCGGTCGTCCCGTTTCACCTGGATCACGGCGCCCAGTTCCTCGGCGAAGAGCGCCGCATAGACCCGGTCGTTCAAGCGCCCCTTCAGGGTATCCGGACGCTTCTCCAGCCCATCCACGTCCGCCATGAGGGGATCCCAGGCCACGGTATCCAGGTTGAGCGACACGCCGCAGTGGCCGGCGAAGGCCATCTCGCACACGGTGGCAAAGAGGCCGCCGTCCGAGCGGTCATGGTAGGCCAGGATCAGGCCGGCGGCGTTCAGCTTCTGGATGGCGCCGAAGAAGGCGCGCAGCAGGCCCGGTTCGATGTCCGGGGCATGTTCGCCCACGGAGTTGTACACCTGGCACAGGGCGGAGCCGCCCAGGCGGTTCTTGCCCTGGCCCAGATCCACCAGGATCAGTTCCGTGTCTTCCGCAGGGGAGAGCTGGGGCGTGAGGGTGGCGCGCACGTCCGCCACCGGCGCGAAACCGGTGACGATGAGCGACAGGGGGGAAATGACCTGCTTCGTCTCCTGCCCTTCCTTCCAGGTGGTCTTCATGGAGAGGGAATCCTTGCCCACGGGGATGGATATCCCGGCGGCGCGGCAGAATTCCAGGCCCACGGCCTCGACGGTCTGGTAGAGCCTGGCGTCCTCGCCCCGGTGGCCGGCGGCGGCCATCCAGTTGGCGGAGAGCTTGATGTCGGACAGATCCGCGATGGGCGCGGCGGCCAGGTTGGTCACCGCCTCGCCCACGGCCATGCGCCCGGAAGCCGGGCCGGAGAGCAGCGCCAGCGGCGTGCGTTCGCCCAGGGCGAAGGCCTCGCCCCGGTAGCCCTCGAAGGACATGAGGGTGACGGCGCAGTCCGCCACCGGCACCTGCCAGGGCCCCACCATCTGGTCCCGGTGGGTCAGGCCGCCCACGCTGCGGTCGCCGATGGTGATGAGGAAGTTCTTGGAGGCCACGGTGGGCAGGGACAGCACCCGCAGGCAGGCCTCCTTCAGTTCGTGGTCGCCCACATCGAAGGGCGGCAGATGCACGGCGCGGGTCGTCACGTCCCGGGTCATCTTGGGCGGCTTGCCCAGGAGCACCTCCATGGGCATGTGCACCGCGTTGTTGCCGAAGTGGCGATCGGAGACGGTCAGTTGGGCGTCATCGGTGGCGGTGCCCACGACGGAATACGGGCAGCGTTCCCGTTCGCACAGCGCCGCGAATTCCGGCAGGCGCTCCGGGGCGATGGCCAGCACGTAGCGTTCCTGGGCCTCGTTGCACCAGATTTCCGCCGGGGCCATGCCGGATTCCTCCGAGGGCACCTCGCGCAGCTCGAAATGGGCACCGCAGCCGGCGCCATGGGCCAGTTCCGGCATGGCGTTGGACAGCCCGCCCGCGCCCACGTCGTGAATCGAGAGGATGGGGTTGCCGTCGCCGGCCTGGAGGCCGCCGTTCTCGGGTGCGCCCATTTGCCAGCAGCGATCAATGACCTCCTGGGCGCGGCGCTGCATTTCCGGGTTGCCGCGCTGCACGGAGGCGAAGTCCAGGTCCGCGGCGTTGGTGCCGGTGGCCATGGAGGATGCGGCGCCACCGCCCAGGCCGATCAGCATGCCGGGGCCGCCCAACTGGATCAAGAGCGAGCCGGCCTTGAATTCCTCCTTGAAGGCATCCCTTGCCGCGATGCTGCCCACGCCGCCGGCCAGCATGATGGGCTTGTGGTAGCCGCGCACCTCGCCCATGACCTCCTGCTCGAAGGTACGGAAATAGCCGGTCAGGTTGGGGCGGCCGAATTCGTTGTTGAAGGCCGCCGCGCCCAGGGGGCCATCAATCATGATCTGCAAGGGGCTGGCGATGCGCTCCGGCTTGCCGTAGGCCTCTTCCCAGGGCTGCTCGAAGCCGGGGATGGCCAGGTTGGAGACGGAGAAACCCGCGAGGCCGGCCTTGGGCTTGGAGCCGCGGCCCGTGGCGCCCTCGTCCCGGATCTCGCCGCCGGAGCCGGTGGCCGCGCCGGGGAAGGGGGAGATGGCGGTGGGGTGGTTGTGGGTCTCCACCTTGGCCAGCAGATGGGTTTCTTCCTCATGGTAGGCGTAGGCGCCGGTCCCATCGGGATAGAAGCGGCCGATGGTCGCGCCCGCTATCACCGAAGCGTTGTCCGAATAGGCCACCACCGTGCCCTCCGGGTGCGCCTTGTGCGTCTCCCGGATCATGCCGAAGAGCGTGTTCGGCTGAGTCCGGCCGTCAATCACCCAGTCGGCGTTGAATATCTTGTGCCGGCAGTGTTCCGAGTTGGCCTGGGCGAACATCATCAGTTCCACGTCCGTGGGATTGCGCCCGGCGCGGGTGAAGGCCTCCAGCAGGTAGGCGATCTCGTCGGCGGACAGGGCCAGGCCCAGGGCCAGGTTGGCCTCGGTCAGGGCGTCCGCCCCCCTGGCCAGCACGTCCACGGTGGCCAGGGGCTTGGGCGGGTAGTGGTGGAACAGGGCTTCGCCCGCTTCCAGGGAATCCAGCACGGACTCGGTCATGCGGTCGTGGATCACCGCCAGCACGCCGTCCTTCTGTCCGCCATCCAGGCCCTTGGCGTTCAGGGTCCAGGCCGTGCCCCGCTCGATGCGCACCACGGCCGTAAAGCCGCACTGGCGGGAGATTTCCGTGGCTTTGGAGGACCAGGGCGAGATGGTGCCCAGGCGCGGCGTCACCAACAGCAGGCTGCCCGTCGGGGCTTCGGCCGTGGCGGGGAAGGCATGGAGCAAGTCCTTGAGCCGCGCCAGCTCCGCGTCTTCCAGGTCGCGGGACACTTCCACGAAATACCACTGTTCCGCCGCGAGCCCGTTCAACTTGGGGAGTATCGCCTTGAGTTCCGCAAAGAAGCGCGCGAGGCGGGTGGAGGAATGGGCGGCGGCGCCGCGCAACTTGAGGATCTGGGCCATGATGGGAAGGCGGGTCAGGCGGGAAAAGCGAGATTATACCCAATGCCCGCGGCCTGCCCGGGCCGGCGATGTTTTGTTCACGCCGCGATGTGTCTGTAAAATCATGCGTTTCCCCAACCCGAACGGAAGGAAAGCATGAACCACGAGCAAACCTCTTCGCCCCACAGCATGGATGTCGCCGCCGGGGACTTCGAAGACAAGGTGATGCGGGCTTCCTTTGACGTACCGGTGGTCGTGGATTTCTGGGCGCCCTGGTGCGGGCCGTGCCGGACTCTGGGCCCCATTTTGGAGAAGCTGGCCGCGGAGTACGGCGGCCGCTTCATCCTGGCCAAGATCAATGCCGACGAGAACCAGGAACTGGCGGCTCAGCTCGGCGTGCGCGGCATTCCGGCCGTCAAGGCCATCGTCCAGGGGCAGCTGGCGAACGAATTCACCGGCGCCCAGCCCGAGTCGGCCGTGCGCCGCTTCATCGAGGCTCTCCTGCCCTCCCCCGCCGAGCCCCTCTACCGGGAGGCGGTGGACGCCATCGTTTCCGGCGACAACGCCCTGGCCCTGGAACGCCTGAACCGGACCCTGGAGGCGGACGGGAAATTCGAGCCGGCCCTGCTGGATCGGGCGGAGCTCTTTCTGGAGATGGGGCAGGCCGAGGAGGCCCGAACGGCCCTGGCCGGGATCGGGGAAGTGGAGGACCGGACGCGCCTGGACGCCCTCTTCGCCCGGCTGGAACTCGCGGCGGGGGCTTCGGCGGTGCAGGGTGACGAGGCCGAACTGGCGGCGCGCATCGAAGCCGACGCGGGCGACCTGGCGGCCCGCCTGGAACTGGCCCGGCTCCTGGCCAACCGGAGAATGTTCGAGCCGGCCATGGAGCAGTTGCTGGAGATCGTGCGCCGGGACCGGAAGTTCGAGGACGAGGCCGGGCGCAAGACCCTCATCGCCCTGTTCAATCTCCTGGGCGGCGACCACGAGCTGGTGCGCCGCTACCGCAGCCGGCTCGCCACCGCACTGAACGTATGACCATGACCACCCTCCTGTTCGATCTCGACGGCACGCTGATAGATTCGGCGCCCAGCATCCTGTCGGGCTTTCGCGCCGCCTTCGAGGAGGCGGGCATCGGCCCCGTCCTGCCGCTGACCAGCGCCATCATCGGCCCGCCCCTGATGCAGACCCTCGCCAATCTCACCGGCGGCGCGGACGAGGCGACGCTCTCCGCCCTGGCGGCAGGCTTCAAGCGCCATTACGACAGCGAGGGCTACAAGGAGACCGTGGTCTTTCCGGGCGTGGCCGACATGCTGGCGAGCCTGGCCGGCCTGGGTCTGGACCTGCACATCGCCACCAACAAGCGCCTCCTGCCCACGGAGCGGATACTGGAATTCCTGGGCTGGCGGCCCTGGTTCAACACGGTGTACGCGGCGGACATGCCCGGGCGCGGCTTCAAGGGCAAGGGGGCCATGGTGGCGGCCCAGATGGCCGACCTGAACCTCGCCAGGGAGGCCGCCTGCTACATCGGCGACCGCCAGGAAGACCGGCAGGCGGCGGAAGAAAATGGTCTCCCGTTCATCGCCGCCTGCTGGGGCTACGGCGGCTTCGCCGATGCCCGGCCCGAAGGCGTGGCCCTGGCGGCTGCGGCGCCGGCGGAACTGGTGGCGTGGGCGAAGGCAAAAATGTAGGTCGGGATTGATCCCGACACGGAGCTATGGATCGCAAAATGTCGGGTTGAAACCCGACCCACAAGATCAGTCCCTGAAATTCCCGGCCTTGATCGGGAAGTCGCTGATGCTCTTGTTGATCAGGGCGATGGTGGCCTGAAGCTCGTCGCGCTTGGCGCCCTGGATGCGCACGGCGTCGCCCTGGATGCTGGCCTGGACCTTGAGCTTGGAATCCTTCACGAGCTTGACGATCTTCTTCGCCAGCTCGCTCTCGATCCCCACCTTGATCTTCATCTCCTGCTTCACCTTGTTGCCGGAGACCTTCTGCACCGGCTGTAGGTCCAGGCGCTTGGTGCTTTCCTTCTCCTTCTTCTCCAGGGCGGGGAAGAGCAGATCCTTGATCTGGTCCAGTTGAAAATCCGAGTCGCCCCAGAGGGTGATGGTCTTGTCCTTCTCGGAGAGTTCCACCTTGGCGGAAGTGCCCTTGAAGTCGTAGCGGTTCTCGATGGCGCGACTGGCCACGTCAATGGCGTTCTTCAGCGCCACCATGTCGGCCTCGGAAGTGAAATCGAAGGAAGGCATGAGCGGATTCCGGATGTTTGGAAAGGCGCAATTATCCCCGAAAACGGGGCGTCCTGACGCCGGGAAGTGCCGGGGCGGCACTCCGGGTACGGCAAGGTTCAGAAGACCCGATCGTAGCTGAAGGAAATCAGGCGTACATCGCCGGTGGCCACCGTGCCCCGGGCGGTGAACGCGGAACCGGAACGGTCCCGGTAGTCGTCATACTGGAGCTTCAGGGCGCTCGACGAGGTCAGGTCGTAGCGCACCGACAGGGTCCGGGTGTCATGGCGCTCCTCGTCGTTCGAGGTGTAGCCGAAGAGCGGGCCACCGGCGATGTAACGGGTCTCGTAGTTGCTGTAGGTGAACATGGGCGTGAACTTGCCCAGGCGATAGCCGACGGCATAGACCTGCGCGTAATCCCTTTCCTCGGCCCGGGAAAGGTCGCCCACGTAGTATTCGTTGTGGAGGCGCCAGTTCTCCCAAGCGATGACGAAACCGAGGGTGTAGGTATGCTGCCGGAACTTCGCCTGGTAGCGGTCGGTTCCCGGAATGCCGTTTTCCACGTCATTCTGGAAATAGCCGATGCGGCTTTCGAACCAGTCCCTGGACAGATTCAGCTCACCGCCCAGGATGTTGCTCCAGCGCACATTGGTATTCGATGCCTTGCCCTGGTACATCTTCCCGTAGCCGGAATTCTTGTTCGTCTCAGCCCCGGCAAAGACATTGGCGATATAGGTCCAGTCGCCTAACTGATCCCGGTATGACATGTTGGCGCCGTTGTAATTCACCACCTGCCAGCCATACAGGTCCGGCGGCAGATGAATCCAGGGATAGGAAACCCCCACGTCCTGGGATTCCGAGTAGTACAAAATGGGGAGGCGTTTCCGGCCCACCTGGAAGGTCAGCTTGTCGCTCGCCCTGTAACTGCCATACAGCCATTCCAGGTCAACGCTACCGTCCCGGGTACCGCGGGCCACGACCTGGCCGGTCAGGGAGAACCGGGGGCTGAAGATGGCCGAACCCTGTAGGCCGAGCCGGGTATCGGGCTTGAACTGTAGGCCATCGTTCTCGTAGACGCTGCCCTGCGCCCAGTCGGAAATATAGTGGGGGCCCTTGTAGCCCAGGTAGCGCGAATTGATGTCCGGGCCGTCCTTGCTCCCGCCCAGGACCGCCCCCGCCGCCAGGGTCACGAAACCCGCGCCGGAAAACTCCAGGCCCGGCTTCTCCTGGGCCTGCGCCGAGACCACCACCATGCCGAACGCCAAACCTGCCAGCCACGAAAGCTTAATCAATTGTTGGTCCCGATCTTTCCTGCCCTGCCGGTTCCGGATCGTCCCCGGTCACGACACACCCATGCAGACAGGGTAGTTATTTTGACTTTTCGTATTCTATTGGAAAAGCAAGACCGTAGATACGCGGGAACGAGCAAGCAGTGCTTGATGCCCACCATCAGGCGGGGAAATCGGATATCCCGTCGGCAATGTCCCATCATCCTGGCGGCGAAACCCGATTCCCTTCCTCAACGGCATGAATCGTCACACCTTGAGCAATTCCCGGCGCGAACCCAGCCAGCGCGCCAGGTGGGGTTCCACCCACTCCGGGTGGTCCTTGAGCAGCCATTCGGCGGATTTCCTGGCCAAGTCCAGCAATTCGGCGTCCGCCTCCAGGTCGGCAAACCTCAGGAGCGGCACGCCGCTCTGGCGCGCCCCCAGGAATTCGCCGGGGCCGCGCAGTTCCAGGTCGCGCCGGGCCACCTCGAAGCCGTCGTTGGTCTCGAACATGATCTTCAGCCGCTCCCGGGCAGTCTGGGATAAAGGATGGGCGTAGAGCAGGAGGCAGACCGACCGGGCCGTGCCCCGACCCACCCGGCCGCGCAACTGGTGCAGTTGCGACAGGCCGAAGCGTTCCGCGTGCTCGATGACCATGAGGGAGGCATTGGGCACGTCCACCCCGACCTCGATCACCGTGGTGGCCACCAGCAGGTCCACCTGCCCGGCGCTGAAGGCGGCCATGACCTCCGCCTTCTCCGCTCCCGAGAGGCGGCCATGCACCAGGCCCACCCGCAACTCCGTCAGTTCTGTCGTGAGCCGCTCGAAGGTCTCCAGCGCGGTCTGGAGTTGCAGGGCTTCGGACTCCTCGATCAGGGGGCAGACCCAGTAGGCCTGACGCCCCTCGGCGCAGGCGGCGCGGATGCGCGCCACCACCTCGTCCCGCCGCCCATCCGACACCAGCTTGGTCAGCACCGGGGTGCGGCCGGGGGGCAGTTCGTCCAGTACCGACACGTCCAGATCGGCGTAATAGCTCATGGCCAGCGTGCGCGGAATGGGAGTGGCGGACATCATGAGCTGGTGCGGCCGGGCTTCCCCGCCTCCGCCGCCCTCCTCCGCGCCCCCCTTGTTCCGTAGCGCCAGTCTCTGGCGCACGCCGAAGCGGTGCTGCTCATCCACGATGGCCAACGCCAACCGGGGGAATTCCACCCCGTCCTCGATCAGGGCGTGGGTGCCCACTGCCAGGGAGGCCTCGCCGGAGGCGATGGCGGCCAGCGCCTTCTTGCGCTCGCTCTTCTTCTGACTGCCGGAAACCCAGGCCACGGGAAGGCCCAAGGGGTCCAGCCAGGACGCGAGCTTCCGGTAATGCTGTTCCGCCAGGATTTCCGTGGGCGCCATGAGTACCGCCTGCCAGCCGTTTTCCACCGCCCGCAGCATGGCGAGCGCCGCGACGATGGTCTTGCCGCTGCCCACGTCGCCTTGCAGGAGACGCTGCATGGGATGGCTCGCCGCCAGGTCCGACGCGATCTCGCCCCAGGCCCGCTGCTGGGCGCCGGTGAGCTGGAAGGGCAGGGCCGCGAGCAATCTTTCCGTGAGCGTGGCGAGGGGCAGGAGGGACGGCGCGCCCTTGGCCCGACGGGCCGCGTAGGCCAGGCGCAACTGCATCTGCTGGGCCAGGAGTTCATCGAACTTCAAGCGTTGCCAGGCGGGCAGCCCGCGGTCCTCCAGGGCGGCGGCGGAATACTCGGGGCTCGGGTGGTGCAGGAGTTTCACGCATTCGGAAAATCCCGGCAGGGAAAGCCGCTTCAGGAGGGCGGGCGGCAGGGTATCCGTGAGGTCCGCCTCTCTCAGCGCCGTCTCCACCAACTTTCTCAGTCCAGCCTGGGAGATGCCCGCCGTGGTGGGGTAAACGGGGGTGAGCGCTTCCGGCAGGCTGGCGCCGGGTGCCACGACATGAAAACGGGGATGCACCATCTCCGCGCCGAAGAAACCGGGCCGGACCTCACCGAAGAGGCGCAGGCGCTTGCCCGGCGCCAACTGCCTGGTGAAACTGGGGTAGAAGTTCAGGAAGCGCAGCCAGAGTTCATGGCCGGCCTCGTCCTGCATCCGACACACCAGTTGCCGGCGCGGCCGGAACTGCACTTCGGCGGACACCACCTCCGCCTCCACCTGCACCGCCTCACCCATGCGCGCGTCCGCAAGCGGCGTCACGCGGGTCTCGTCCTCATAACGCAGCGGCAGATGCAGGACCAGGTCATCCAGGGTGAACAGCCCCAGCTTCGCCAGCCTGTCCAGTTGGGCCTTGGGGGCGGGGATGGTGCTCATCCTGAGTAAGGCATTTTTCACCGCAGAGGCGCTGAGGCACAGAGAAAGGCATTCATGTCTTTCAAACCCGATCCTTCGGAGCCATGATGGCCACTACTCCCTGGTTCTGGGTTTCCTCCGCGTCTCTGCGGTTAATTCTGCTTTTGGGGCGTCACACGTTGAACAGGAAATTCAGCACGTCGCCATCCTTGACCACGTACTCCTTGCCTTCGGCGCGCATCTTGCCGGCTTCCTTGGCGCCCTGTTCGCCGCCGTAGGCAATGAAGTCCTCATAGGCGATGGTCTGGGCGCGGATGAAGCCGCGCTCGAAGTCGGTATGGATGACGCCCGCGGCCTGGGGGGCGGTATCGCCCACGTGGATGGTCCAGGCGCGCACTTCCTTCACCCCCGCGGTGAAGTAGGTTTGCAGGCCCAGGAGCTTGAAGGCGGCGCGGATCAGGCGGTTGAGCCCCGGCTCCTCCATGCCCATGTCCTCCAGGAACACCTGCTTCTCGTCGTCGTCCAGGTCGGCGATCTCGGATTCCAGGGCGGCGCAGATGGCGACCACGGGCGCCTTCTCCGCGGCGGCGTGGGCCAGCACCTTGTCCAGCAGGGGATGGTCGCCCTTCACGCCATGCTCGTCCACGTTGGCGGCGTAGAGCACGGGCTTGGCGGTGATGAGGCAGAAGGGCTTGAGGATCGCCCATTCTTCCTTGGACAGATCCAGGGTACGCACGGGCTTGGCCTGATCCAGCTGCACCTGGGCCTTTTCCAGCACGGACACCAGTATCTTCGCTTCCTTGTCTCCGGCGGAGGCCGGCTTCCGGTAGCGGGCGAGCTGTTTCTCCACCGTGGCCAGATCCGCCAGGGCCAGTTCGGTGTCTATCACCTCGATGTCGGAAATGGGGTCGACGCCGCCGGCCACATGCACCACGTTGTCGTCCTCGAAGCAGCGCACCACGTGCACGATGGCATCCGTCTCCCGGATGTTGGCCAGGAACTTGTTGCCCAGGCCCTCGCCCTTGCTGGCTCCCGCCACCAGGCCGGCGATGTCCACGAATTCCGTGATGGCGTACTGCACCCGCTGGGGATTGACGATCTTGGACAGTTCCGTGATGCGCGGGTCCGGCAGTTCCACGATGCCCACGTTGGGCTCGATGGTGCAGAAAGGATAATTTTCCGCCGCGATGCCGGCCTTGGTCAGGGCGTTGAAGAGGGTGGACTTGCCGACGTTGGGCAGGCCGACGATGCCGCACTTGAGGGACATGGAATTCCTTTAATTATCAATGCACCACGAAAGCCGTTGCGGGCATCGCGATACAGCCCGAGCCGCGCCGATAGTCAAGCCGGTGTTGATCGGGGTTGGCGACAGAACAGCAAAACCGGGGCCTGGGCTCGACGATCTTGCACTGGTCTTGTCTCGGAAAAACCGCAATTGTAACCGCCCATCGCAAGCGATGATACCAGTCCCCGATCCGGTTCCCGGAACGGGGATCCGGCACAATTAGCCGGGGAGCCGTGGGAAAATTGGTAGCATTAAGCCCTGCCTTCGGAAGACGGGGAACCGGGGAAAGCCCGGCCGGGCTTGAGAAGGCGACGTCTTAAAGCCTTGAAGGGTTTACGCGGTGGCCCGATAATGGCTGCCGGCGACGCCGTCAGCATCCACCCCCGAGCGGGTATCCGACTGCGGAACGAATTGCGATGCCACGTTAATTCATCGGACAGAATAGACATGCTGCTAATGCTCGACAACTATGACTCCTTCACCTACAACCTCGTGCAGTATTTCGGGGAACTGGGTGAAGACGTGCGCGTCGCCCGCAACGACGAAATCACCCTGGAGGAGGTGGCGGCGCTGGCGCCTTCCCGCATCGTGGTGTCGCCCGGCCCCTGCTCACCGGCGGAAGCGGGCATTTCCGTGCCCCTGATCCGGGAGTTCGCCGGCAAGATTCCCCTCCTGGGCGTCTGTCTCGGGCACCAGTCCATCGGTTACGCCTTCGGCGGGCGCATCGTGCACGCCAAGACCCTCATGCACGGCAAGACCTCGCCGGTGTTCCACGACGACGTGGGCGTGTTCCGCGGCCTGCCCAACCCCATCGTCTGCACCCGCTACCATTCCCTGGCCATCGAACGGGAATCCCTGCCGGACTGTCTCGCGATCACCGCCTGGACCGAGGACGGCGAGATCATGGGCGTGCGCCACAAGACCCTGGCGGTGGAAGGCGTGCAGTTCCACCCCGAATCCATCCTCACCCAGCATGGCCACGACATGCTGAAGAACTTCCTCACGGAGTCCCCGAGATGAGCCATCCCTTCACGCCCACCGAAGCCCTGAACCGGATCATCGAGCACCGGGAAATCTTCCACGACGAGATGGTTTCCCTCATGCGGCAAATCATGGGCGGCGAGGTTTCGCCGGTCATGATCGCCGCCATCATCACCGGCCTCCGGGTGAAGAAGGAAACCATAGGCGAGATCGTTGGCGCCGCGACCGTCATGCGCGAGTTGTCCACCAAGGTTCAGGTGGCGGACACCACCCATCTGGTGGACACCTGCGGCACCGGCGGCGACGGCGCCCACACCTTCAACATCTCCACCGCCAGCATGTTCGTGGCGGCGGCCGCCGGCTGCAAGGTCGCCAAGCACGGCGGGCGCTCCGTGTCCTCCCAGTCCGGCAGCGCCGACGTGCTGGAAGCCCTGGGCGTACACATCACCCTCACGCCGGAACAAGTGGCCGAGTGCATAGAGCAGGTGGGCGTAGGCTTCATGTTCGCCCCCAGCCACCACAGCGCCATGAAGCACGCGGCCCCCGTGCGCCGCGAACTGGGGGTGCGCACCATCTTCAACATCCTGGGACCGCTCACCAACCCGGCAGGTGCCCAGAATCAGGTCATGGGCGTGTTCCACCCGGACCTGGTGGGCATACAGGTGCGGGTGCTGCAAAGGCTGGGCAGCCGTCGGGCGCTGATAGTATTCGGCCGGGAGAACCTGGACGAGATTTCCATCTCCGGCCCCACCCTGGTGGGCGAACTGAAGGACGGCCAGGTCACGGAATACGAGCTCACCCCGGAGGCTTTCGGCCTGCCCCTGCATGCCCCGGAGTCCTTGCAGGTGAAAAACGTGGAGGAAAGCCGGGCGATGCTGCTTTCCTCCCTGGAAGGCCGGCTCCCCGCCGCCCGCGACATCGTGATCCTGAACGCGGGCGCCAGCATCTACGTCGCCGGCCTGGCCGAGACCCTGGCCGATGGCGTGGAAATCGCCCGTTCCCAAGTCGAATCCGGCGCCGCCCGGGCCAAGGTGGACGAACTGGTCGCATTCACGGGGCGGTTCAAGACCTGAACGAAACCCCAAATGAACCGCAGAGACGCAGAGGCGCAGAGGGAAAACCAAGTCACAGACGAGGTGATTCGCTGCGCCATCGAAATTCACCGGGAGCTTGGCCCAGGGTTGCTTGAGTCCGCCTACGAAGCATGTCTCTGCTATGAACTCGCGAAGGCGGGCCTGGCGTTTCGCCGCCAACTTCATCTACCCTTGCGTTACAAGGATGTCTTGCTGGACTGTGGGTATGTGCTTGACCTGTTGGTCGAAGACCTTGTGGTTATCGAACTGAAATGCGTGGAGAAGTTGCTGCCGATTCATGAAGCCCAACTTCTGACCTACCTCAAGCTGACCGGAGCACGAGTCGGTCTGCTTCTGAACTTTCATGAAGCCTTGCTGAAGCATGGCATTCGGCGTCTCGTCAATAATTTTCCAGAACCCTCTGCGCCTCTGCGCCTCTGCGGTTCAAACAGTGGTTCACATGACTGACATCCTGAACAAGATCATCGCGAAGAAGCGCGAAGAGGTGGCGGCGGGGAAGGCCCTGCGCTCCATGGAACAATTGCGGGCCGAGGCGGCGCTCCAGCCCTCGCCACGGGATTTTGTCGGCGCCATCCGGGCCAAGATTGCCGCCGGGCGGCCGGCGGTGATCGCGGAGGTGAAGAAGGCCAGCCCCTCCAAGGGCGTGCTGCGCCCCGACTTCCGCCCGGCCGACATCGCCGCCTCGTATGAAGCGGGCGGCGCGGCCTGCCTGTCCGTCCTCACCGATGCGCCCTTCTTCCAGGGCGAAACCGAATACCTTAAACAGGCCCGCGCCGCCTGCGCCCTGCCGGTGCTGCGCAAGGACTTCATGATTGACCCCTGGCAGGTGGTGGAAGCCCGGGCCATGGGCGCCGACTGCATCCTGCTCATCGTCGGAGCCCTGGATCTGGCCGCCATGCGCGAACTGGAAGCCCTCGCCTTCGAGTTGGGCATGGCGGTGCTGGTGGAATCCCACGACGGAGCGGAGCTGGACCTCGCCCTGCAATTGAAGACCCCTCTCATGGGCATCAACAACCGCAACCTGCGCACTTTCGAGGTGAGCCTCGACACCACCCTCTCCCAGCTTGACCGCATCCCCGAGGAGCGCATCGTCGTCACCGAGAGCGGCATCCTGGCACCCGCCGACGTGGCGCTGATGCGGGAACACCGGGTCAACGCCTTTCTGGTGGGCGAAGCCTTCATGCGCGCCCCCGATCCGGGGCAGGAACTGGCAAGGCTGTTCGGCTGATGGACTTCCCTCTCTTGCGGGAGTTCGAGCTTCACCTGTCGGATGTGGTGCGGCGGCGCATGGCCGAGCGCTGGCTGGCCGAGAACAAGGATGCCCTGGCCGCCTATAACGAGTTCATCGAACAGAACGGTGTGTTCAGCGAAGGTGCACGGGAGTTCTGAACTTGCACCAGCGGTAGCGGTAGGTCAGGTTGCGCGCGCAACCTGACATTGAAACTCGGCTCGCCCACACACACATGCCCCACATCAGTTTGACCCGCACCCAGGCAGAGCAGCCTCGCTTGATAGCATGTATCATGTTCACTTCTTGAATCCGGCCCGGATATATCCGCCATGTCCAACCAAGTGCTTCTACGCTTACCAGATGATCTCGCCACCCGCTTCGCACAGCTGGTTGCACCGCGCCAGCGCGGCCGCTTCCTGCTTGACCTTCTCCGCCGCGAACTCGAACGCGAAAGCAGTGAACTCAAGGAAGCGGCCAAGCACCTGACCGAGATCGAGGCCGGAAATCCCGTCCTTGCGGCGGAGGCCGGTGAATGGCTCGAAAGCCCTTTGGCAGCCGATGCCGATGACGGCTTTGATGCGGCCGTTTTCGAGAGCCAGTATCGGGAGGCACAAGCTCTCCACGAACCCCGCAAGGCGCGCACGGAAGAAGGCGCATGACTCAATCCATCCTGCGTGGCCAGGTGTATTGGGTCGAACTTGACCCGGTACGCGGCTCGGAAATAGCGAAAACCAGGCCCTGCGTCGTACTCTCGACGGAAGAGGTCAATGACTATCGCCGCACCGTGATTGTGGTACCGCTGACCACGACCAAGACCCCGCCGGTTGTACCCTTACTGCTGGCCACGCCCTCGATGGGAGCGGACTCCAAGGCGCGTATCGAGCACATCCGCGCCGTGGACAAGACACGACTCAAGACGCTCATCGGGGAAATAGGCGGCAAAGACCTGGCCGCCATCGAAGAATCCCTACGCCGTATCTTGCGCCTACCGAAATTGTAGTTAGTTGTTGGTGGGCAAAGGTAGGGTGGGCAAAGCGTAGCGTGCCCACGCAAATGCCCACCTTTTGCCCCCTCCGCGTGGGCAGATGAAGCCTGCCCACCCTTACGTGTCTACGTGTCGGCCCTATTGGCCGGCTTGAACCCCGCCACACGGATGACAAGCTTTTCTCGGCGTCTCGGCGCCTCGGCGTTTCAAACTGCCGGTGTTGCAAAAAAACAACAAAATCCATTTCCCGCAACACCGGGAAGGCGATTCTTCTTGCTCCGGCGAATAGGCGTCTGCCAGAATGCCTCCCAGCTTACCGATACCGGGAGCTTGAGTAGGGCCAGCCTGACGGGAGGATCCGGATTGCATCCGGATAAGACAGAAGGCAGGACCGACAGCAAACTTTTAGGAGAAACCCATATGCAAAAGAAACTGATCGCCCTGGCCATCGCCGGCCTGGCTTCCACCGCCGCTTTCGCCGCTGAGAACGTCACGGTCTACGGCGTTGCCGACGCAACGTACGACTTCATCTCCGTTTCCGGCGGTAGCACTGCCAACAACAACATCAGCCTGAACCGCGTCTCCACGAACTCCTCCCTGATCGGTTTCAAGGGTTCCGAGTCCCTGGGCAACGGCCTGACCGCCGTGTTCCAGTTCGAATCCGCTGCCGCTTTTGACGGCGCCGGCGCTCTGGGCCTGACCCGTGACAGCTTCGTCGGCCTGGCCGGCGGCTTCGGTACCGTGGTTGCTGGTAACCTGACCGGCCCGACCCGCGCTTTCGGCGCCGCGGTTGACGTCAATGCCGGCGCGACCGGCGTCGGCGCCAACATCGCCCTGATCGGCAAGATGGGCAACGTCCTGACCGGCACGCTGAACACCGCGACCGTCGGCGCTGCGACCGCCACGTCCCAAGTGAACGGCGTTACCGCCGGCACGCGTTCCACGACCTACGCGTCCGCCTACGATAACCGCTTCGCCAACGCCATCGCCTACATCTCCCCGACGTTCAATGGCTTCACCGCCATCATCGGCTATGTACCCAACGAAGGTAAGGTCGGTGGCACGACGGTTGCTGGCTCCGCCGCTTCCTACGTTGACCCGAGCGCCTGGGATCTGGGCCTGAAGTACGCCAACGGCCCGGTTCTGGTCGGCCTGTCCCACGCTGACGTGAAGCTGCGCAACTCCGCCGACACCCACACCCAGGACACGCGTCTGGTGGCTTCCTATGACTTCGGTCAAGGCACCGTCCGCGGCCTGTGGGACAAGAGCCAGGCTGACCTGGTTGGCGGCGTGAACGCCAGCCAGACCGTCTGGGGCCTGGGCGGCACGCTCAACACCAGCGCCGACGGCAAGCTGATCGCCCAGTACTACAAGGCGAACAACGTGTCCGGTTCCGCTGCTCTGGGTGCTGCTGACAACACCGGCGCTCGCTTCTACGAGCTGGGCTACGAGCACAACCTGTCCAAGCGCACCATGCTGAAGGCTGTCTATGCCCGTCTGGCTAACGACACCTCCGCTGCGTACGAGTTCGGCGTCAACGGCACGGGCCTGTCCTCTGCCGGCGCTGCTCTGACCGGCGTGCAACTCGGCCTGCGTCACACCTTCTAATCGGACTCGTCCGATTAGAAGTCAAGCGGCCGCCTTCGGGCGGCCGTTTTTGCTAGAATGGCCTGAATTCCAGGCGGGAGTGCGCAATGGGCGCGATCACATTTGACACACTGAAGTTTTCCGATACCCTCAAGGCGTCGGGGGTGCCCCCCATGCAAGCGGAGGCGGAAGCCCGCGCGTTGGCGGCGGCGATCAGCGAAGTAGATGTTGCTTCAAAACGCGATGTCGCCGAGTCGACTTCATCCATTCGCGGTGAATTGGAAGTCATGCGTCGGGACATGCAAGCGATGGAATTACGTTTGACCGTCAAACTTGGCGCGGTTATCGTGGCAACCGCCGGGATTGTCGTCGGATTGCTGCGACTGCCCCACTAAGCAAGCATAGGGCACAATATCCGAAGGGCATTGCGCCGGATATCAGGACGTAACACCCGCCACGTCCCGCTCCCCCTCCCTTTCTCCTCACCGATTGGTGCAACGCGCTTCGCTTCGCAGCCAGCGCACTGAAGTCAAGCGGGCGCCTTCAGCCGGCCGCTTTTCGTTGATTAGGCGCTATACTTGACGCACTTTCCCGCGTTTGCCCCAAAGATAATGAGCGCGATCACCTTCGATACCCACAAGTTCATCAGCAAACTGCGCCAGGCCGGCCTGCCTGAGGCGCAGGCCGAGGCCATTGCCGATGCGTTCAGAGACGCCTCCGGCGAAGCTGAAGTTGCAACGAAACGGGACTTGAAGGAAATGGAGTTACATCTGGATTCCCGCTTCGAGTCACTGAAGGGGGAAATGACCCTCATCAAGTGGATGCTTGGCGCGGTCGTGGCGCTCGCCATCGCCAACTTCTCCAAGCAGTTCTTCTAGTTCAGCCTCACAGCCCCAGCCTCCTGGCCAGGAGGCCCAGCCATTCGTGACTGACGTACCATCCGGCATAGGCGCTGGATGGACCGGGCAGGAAATCGCCGAGGTCGACATCCGTCTCGGTCTGCCCTCCCAGGAAAGCCGTCGGCGCCGGCACCACTTCCAGTCCCGCGGCATCAAACTCCTCGGCGGCACGCCGCAGATGGGCGGCATGGCTTACCAGAATGACCCGGCGGATGCCGTCCGATGCAAGCAGGCGGGCACTATTGCGCGCGTTTTCCTTCGTGTCCCGGGAGGCGCCTTCGACCCAGCGCACCGGCACCTGAAAATCCTGTTCCAGCGCCTCCTTCATGAGCGCCGCCTCCGAGACGCCACCGGTTGGCGCGCCGCCGGTAACCAGGACGGGCAGTCCGGTCTGCCGGGCCAGTCGGGCGCCGTAACGGAGCCGTTCCAGCGTCAGGCGGTTCACGCTCTCGCCGCCGTATTCCGGGGCATGACGGTTCTTGCCGCCCGCCAGGATGACGATGGCCTGCGCCCCGCGCCAGGCATTCGGCGCCAGCACGGGCACGGCTTCCAGAGGGGCCAGCATCAGGCCCACCGACCGGGGCACGGAAAGCAGCAGGGCACAGATCACGCCCATCCAGGCAAGGAAGCGTCCCGGTCCCGGCCGGTGCCGCGCGAGCAAGAGCCCCGCCGCCACCAGCAGCAGCGGCAGCAAAGGCGGCAAAAACAGGGCCGAAAGCAGCTTTTTCAGGAGGAACATGGGGTCAAGTGGATTTACGGTTTGGGGCGCGACAGCTATTATCCGGGAAATACTGTTTGAACCGCAGAGGCGGGGCGGCCCGGAGATTAAATTGCTGCCGATGCCTCAAGGCCCGGGCGTTTTTCAGGCGGATCACGAACCTTTGTTGATCATGTTTTTCTCAGCGCCTCTGCGTCTCTGCGGTGAGTCAGCTGCCTTATTACCGACAAACCTGGCCCCTTGCCCGCCATGGACCTGACCAAGCTCGACTGGCGCGTCGCCCTGCTGACGCTGGTAGTACTCCTGGCCCTTTATCTGGCCTACGCTCTGCTGCGCCTGGGCCGGATGCAGCGATCCAGAGGCAACTCCACCGCCGCCAGGGATTTGCCCGAGAGCACCGATAAAGCCCTGTTCTCGGCGCCGTCCGGCCATCCCGCGCCACGGGCGGCGGAAGTGGTTCAGGTCGCGGATACCGTAGGATTCGCCACCCGCCAGTTCATGCGGGGCGTGGAAGCCGAACTGGACCAGGTGCGGACCGAACTGGCGGCACTCAAGGAAGAGATCGCCCACCTGAAGGCGGCGCGGCAGACGTCGCCCCATTACGCGGAGGCCATGTCCCTGGCGAGTGACGGCGCAGACGTGCAGACCATGGCTGACCGTTGCGGCATCTCGGTGGCCGAGGCCGAACTGGTACGGGCACTGACGCGGCGTGAAGAACATAAAAACACGAAGGGTTTGCCATGACAGCAAGGCACGAGGCCGACCAGGCCGCCGATGATCTGATCGAACAGAAGAAGCGCCTGCTGCAACGCATGGGGGTGGCGCTGGTCCTGATCGCTCTCCTCCTGGCGGGCCTGTTCCTGTTCGAACGTAGTGAAGTCCCCCCGGCGCCACCCGCGCCCGTCGCCCCGCCCCTGTCCCAGGTGGTGAAAGGCCAGGTGCAGGCCGTGGCCCAGACCGAGATGCTGCCGGAAAAGCCGGCCACACCGCCGGAGGCCGAGGTACCGGCCGCCCCCCCTGCACCGCCGCCCACGCCGGTGGTCACGGGGCCGACGGCACCGGCCGCCCCCCCCGCCCCGGCAATCCGCCACTTCGGTACCGGCAAGCCGGTTGCGCCCAAGCCGGCCACGCCCTCCCGGCCCCTGTCTTCCCGCCCGGCAGCGCCGTCCGCCGCCGCGCCGGCCACGGCGTCCCCTGCCGCCGGCACACCTGCCAGCCAGGACAAGGGACCGGCCACCGTCGGCAAGCCCTCGACACCGGCGGCGGCGCCCTCCCCGGCCACCGCCCCGGTAGTGCAAGCGCCCCCCGCCACTCCGGCCACCGCGGCGCCAGCGAGTGCCGCCGCCCCGGCCCAGGCTGCCCCTGCCAGCGCCGCACAGG
Organism: Rhodocyclaceae bacterium; assembly: GCA_028714035.1. Classification (GTDB taxonomy): domain Bacteria; phylum Pseudomonadota; class Gammaproteobacteria; order Burkholderiales; family Rhodocyclaceae; genus JAQTNA01. The sequence goes on along the minus strand of JAQTNA010000016.1, from coordinate 15,517 downwards.
GCTACCTCGTGCAAGTGGGCGGCTTCGCCAGCGTCGCGGAAGCCGAGACGATCCGAGCCAAACTGGTTGCGGCAGGCATCCCGGCAGTGGTCGAGGCCCGGGTACGAACCGGCCCTTACCCGAGCCGGGCTGAAGCCGCCACCGCCCAAGCACGAATCCAGGCCCTGGGCCTGGATGCCAGCCTGGTGATGCCGCTGCGGCGATAAGACTCTATCCGGACCCATCATTCACCGCAGAGGCGCAGAGAAAAGGAGATAAAACAGCTTGGCGCGCTCGCCCGAGGGATGTTCCAGCGTTGGCATACAAGCTCTTGTTTTCCTCTGCGTCTCCGCGCCTCTGCGGTTCGATCAGTTTTTCCCGGATTATTGGCGATCGGGTTGTGATTTGCGGGCGAATCCGTCAGAATTCCGCATTCTTCTTCTTGGCGGCGCACAGTGGTCACCTACGAACATCCTCTCAACGAGCGCATACGCACGCTGCTCCGGCTGGAGGATCTGTTCGCCAAGGCCACCCATTTCCTGCGCGGAAGCACCTCCCACGAGCACCACGCCGCCCTCATGGGCCTGTTCGAGATCCTCGACGTGGCACGCCGGGCCGACCTCAAGTTCGATCTTCTCCAGGAGCTTGAACGCCAGCGGCAGATCCTCATCAGCTTCCGCAACAACCCCGACATCTCCGAGGAAGCGCTCTCCGGCGCCCTCTACGAGATCGAGCAGGCCAACAGTTCCCTGCTCTCCATGGCCGGCAAGGTGGGGCAATACCTGCGGGACAACGAATGGCTCATGAGCATCAAGAACCGTTCCAACATCCCGGGCGGCGTCTGCGAGTTTGATCTACCTTCCTACCATTACTGGCTGCACCAGGATAGCGCCGGACGCCAGACCGACCTGGAAGGCTGGCTGGCGCCCATCCTGCCCATCCGGGACGGCATCGCCATCGTCCTGCGCCTCCTGCGCGCCAGCGGCCGGGGCGAGCCCCTGGTGGCGACAAAGGGTACCTTCCAGTTGATGCTCGCCGGACGCAGTGCCCAGATGCTGCGCTTGCAGATTCAGGAAAACGAGCGCTGCACGCCCGAGATCAGCGCCAACAAGTACGCCATCAACATCCGCTTCACCGACGCCTGCTGCGATGCCCGCTCGCGCCAGGTCGAGAACGATGTCGCCTTCCGCCTGACCTTCTGCAACCTGTGAACACCGAATCGCCCCGCGTCAGGGAAGTGAAATGCCCGGTCTGCGGTGCCCTCGTGCGCTGGGAGCCCGCCAGCCGCTGGCGGCCATTCTGCTCGGAACGCTGCCGTACCCAGGATCTGGGCGCCTGGGCCAGCGAAAGCTACCGCATCCCGGAAGCCGAGGCGGCGGACGGTGCCACGGACGACGCCGATCTGGCATAGCTATCCTAGAAAAAGCACTTGATTCACCGCGGAGGCGCAGAGACGCAGAGAAAACCAGGACTTGGCAGGTATCTCGGTCTCATCCGATGGGTGAAACAGAAACCCACTATAACGCCCTGTCTTCCCTCTGCGCCTTTGCGTCTCTGCGGTTCAAACTGAGGTTTCCAGGGTTATTTCCAGGCGGCCCGGATGGCCGCCACGCCGTGGGCGCCGGCCTGCCAGGCCCGTTCCTGATCGCCCCGGGAGAGGCCGCCCAGGGCAAAGACCGGCATGGGCAAGTCTCTCGCCAGTTCGGCAAATTTGCCCCAGCCCAGAACCGCCCGGCCGGGATGGCTGGCGGTGGGCTGCACGGCGCCGAGCACGGCGAAATCCAGGCCCAGGCCGGCCGCCCTTTCCAGTTCTTCCCGATCGTGGCAGGAAGCCGCCACCAGGGGGAAATCGGGCCGGGCATCGAGCGCCATCAGGCTCCTGGCCGGCAGGTGCAGGCCGTGCGCGTCCGAAGCCAGCGCCAGGTCCGCATCGCCGTTGATGAGCACGCTCGCGCCATGCGTCCGGGCCATCGCCACCACGTCCCGGGCGAAGCCCAGCCGATCCGCGTCCGACAGATCGGGCTCCCTCACCTGGACCAGGCGCAGGCCCCGCCCAAGAGCCTTCTCCAGCAATTCCAGTTGCCGCCCGACGCCCATCTTGCCGGCCTGGGTGATGCCGTAGAAATCGGGCAGGGCCAGGGCGGCGAGCACCGGACCGTTGGCCGGCAGCATGGGGGCAACCGTCAATCGCCGGGCCTCCTGTTGCCAGGATAGCGCGGCGTGCACATGATCCTGAAGTTCCCCGCGCCATTGCCGGACGCGAAAGAAATGCAGGCGGACTGAAGCATGTTCATAGACATGGCTGCGCATGATCCAGGGATGGAGCGACTGGACCTCGATGCCCAGTTCCTCCCGCAGTTCCCGCACCAGGGCCTGACTGGCGGTCTCGCCCGGCTCCACCTTGCCGCCGGGGAACTCCCAGTAGCCGGGATAGAAGGTGTCCTCGGCGCGCTGGCCGAGGAGAAAGGCACCGTCCGGCCGCAGGATGACGGCGGCGGCTACATCTACGATCTTGGTCATTTTTGTAGGTCGGGATTCATCCCGACATCCTCGGGAATTGTCGGCCTGAAGGCCGACCCACAAAGCGGCCTGCCACCAGAAAGACCAGGGCCAGCAGAACGGCCGGCCAGTCCTGCCAGCGGGCGTAGGGAGTCAGGCCATCATAGCCATGCACGTTCACCGTGAGACCTCCCGCCACGAAGGGCGGCAGTTGCGCCAGCACGACGCCGTCCGGATTGATGAAGGCGGTCATGCCGGTGTTGGTGGCGCGCAGCATGGGGCGGCCGGTTTCCAGCGCCCTCATGCGGGACATCTGCAGGTGTTGCGGCTGGGCCAGGGAATCGCCGAACCAGGCGGTGTTGGAGAGGTTGAGCAGGATGCTCGCCTCCGGCAGGGCCTGCACGATTTCCTCGCCGAAGGCATCCTCGTAGCAGATGTCCGCCGCCAGCTTTTCCCCCGCCAGGGAAAAGGGTGGCTGACGGAGCCCGCCCCGGGAGAAATCGGACATGGGAATGGACAGCAGCTTGAGCGTCCACTGGAACAGGGCGGGGGTGAATTCGCCGAAGGGCACGAGGTGGGACTTGGCGTAGCGCCGGGTGCCGCCCGCCCCCAGGGACACGGCGGCGTTGTAGGCCGATCCGTCCCGATCGAAAGTCACCGTGCCCAGGATCAGGTCGGAACCGGCGGGTCGCAGGGCGGCCAGGTAGTCTGCCGGAATCCGCTCGAACGCCAGGGGCAGGGCCGTCTCCGGCAGCACCACGATCCTGGCCGGATGGCGCCGGGCCAGATCCAGGTAGGTATCCAGGGACAGGGAGAGCAGTTCCGGTCGCCACTTAAGGCTCTGTTCGATGTTGCCCTGGAGCAGGCTGACGCTTACCGACGCCCCCCGGGGGGTGGTCCAGGCAATGCGCGCGAGGCCCGCCCCGCACAGGACCAGGGCGAGTGCCGCGGCGCCGGCCCGCATGAACCGCCGCCGGTCGCCCCAGGCGAAGACCGGCAGGGCGGCCACCAGGGTGAGTGCCAGGGTCACGCCATGCACGCCGAAAACCGCTGCGAAGCCGGCCAGCGGACTGGGCGGCGTCTGGGAATAGCCGACGATGAGCCAGGGAAAGCCGGTGAGAAACCAGGTGCGCAGCCACTCCGAGAGGGTCCAGGCAGCGGCGGCCAGCAGGGCGTCCGTCCGCCAGGAACCCCTGCGGAGGCGCCGGAACAGCCAACCGGCGAGCATCGGAAAGACGGCGAGCACGGCGGCGAAGAGCAGGACGGCGAGCAGGGACAGCGGCACCCCCATGCCGCCATAGCGGGAAAGGCTCACGTAGATCCAGGAAACCCCGGCCAGGAACAGCCCCAGGCCCCAGGCATAGGCAGTGGCCGGAGCCGACTCGGGTCGGCTGCGCCAGAGCGCAAACAGTCCCGCCAGGGCGCAGGCCGTGAGCGGAAACCACTCCAGGGGAGCGAAGCCGCCGACCGCCAGCGCCCCCAGGACCGCGGCCAGGAGAAGACGATGGACCGGCTTCACGACGAGCCGTCGCTCCCCCCCGGAGGCTGAGGCAGGATTTCCACCAGCAGGGTGTGCACCCTTCGGCTGTCGGCGCGCAGGACCTGGAAACGCATGCCGGCCAGGGTCAGCACTTCGCCCCGCTTGGGCAGGCGCCCCAGTTCGTGGATCACCAGGCCGCCGACCGTATCGTAGTCCTCGCTCTCGAAGTTGGCAGAAAACGACTCGTTGAAGGCCTCGATCTCGGTCGTGGCCTTCACCCGGTAGCGGCCGTCCTGGTCCAGCAGGATGTTGTCGCTATCCTCGTCCCAGTCGTATTCGTCCTCGATGTCGCCGACGATCTGCTCCAGCACGTCCTCGATGGTGACGAGCCCGGCCACGCCGCCGTATTCGTCCACCACGATGGCCATGTGGTTGCGGGAATTACGGAACTCCCGCAGCAGCACGTTCAGGCGCTTGGATTCCGGAATGAACACCGCCGGCCGCAGCATGTCCCGGATGGAGAGATCCTCGCCGGCGAACAGCCGCAGAAGATCCTTGGCCAGGAGGATGCCGATCACGTCGTCCTTGTTGTCGTCGGTGACGGGGAAACGGGAGTGGCTGGCGTCCACGGCGCGGCGGACGATGGCTTCCACCGGCGCATCCACGTCCAGGGTGTCCATCTGCGCGCGCGGAATCATCACGTCCCGCACCGACATGTCGGAGACTTGCAGCGCGCCTTCGATGATGGCGAGCGCGTCGCCGTCGAGCAGGTTGCGCTCGAAGGCGGCATGGAGCAATTCGAGCAGTTGCTCCCGGTTTTCCGGCTCCCGCGTCAGCAGGGCGGAGAGACGTTCCAGAAGTGAGGGCTTGTTACTGGGGGGTTCCATGTTGGTAACTGGTAAGGGGTAAGCAGTGAGCAGTAAGGTGTCATGGCATGCGCACCGAAGGCGCGGACATTTCGACGTCTCACTGCTGACTGCTTACCGCTCACTGCCGTAGGGATCCGGGTAGCCTAGTTTCGCCAGAATTTCCCGCTCCTCGGTTTCCATGATCTCGGCGTCCTCGTCGTTGTCATGGTCGTAAGCCTGAAGGTGCAGCATACCATGCACCAGCATGTGGGCGAAATGAGCCTCCACCGTCTTGCCCTGCTCCGCCGCCTCCCTGAGCACCACCGGCAGGCACAGCACGAGATCGCCGGCCAGGACGGGAGCCGGCGCATAGGGGAAGGACAGGACGTTGGTCGGATAGTCCTTGCCGCGGTAATCCCGGTTCAACTCACGGCCTTCCTCTTCCTCCACGAAGCGCACCGTGACTTCCGCGCTTTCCGGAGCCGTGGCCTTCAGGGCGCGGCTGACCCAGCGGCGCACCTGAGGCCGGGAGGGTAGCGCCTCATGTTTGCAGGCGTATTGCACGGAGAGGGAAAGGGCCATATCGGAAATCAGTGGTTGGGAGGAACAAGATTGCGTGCCGCTTCCTCGCGCGCCGCTTCCTTCTCATACGCCGCGACGATGCGGGCCACGAGGGGGTGGCGCACCACGTCGCCGGCATCGAAATCGGTGAAGGCGATGCCGCGCACGTCCGCCAGGATGCGCCGGGCTTCCACCAGGCCGCACTTCTGGCCCTTGGCCAGGTCCACCTGGGTGACATCGCCCGTGACGACCGCCTTGGCGCCGATGCCGATGCGGGTCAGGAACATCTTGATCTGTTCCGGCGTGGTGTTCTGCGCCTCGTCCAGGATGATGAAGGCGTGGTTCAGCGTCCTGCCGCGCATGTAGGCGAGCGGCGCCACCTCGATGGCCTGGCGCTCGAAGAGCTTGGCCACCTTGTCGAAGCCCATGAGATCGTAGAGGGCGTCGTAGAGGGGGCGCAGGTAGGGGTCCACCTTCTGCGCCAGATCGCCCGGCAGGAAACCCAGGCGCTCCCCCGCCTCCACCGCCGGTCGGGTGAGCACGATGCGGCTCACCTGATCCCGCTCGAAGGCATCCACGGCAGAGGCCACGGCCAGGTAGGTCTTGCCCGTGCCGGCCGGGCCGATGGCGAAGGTGATGTCGTGCGCCTGAATCTGTTTCAGGTATTCGACCTGGTGCGGCGTGCGCCCGTGCAGGTCGGACTTGCGGGTCAGGAGGCCGGCCGCCGTCTGGGCAGCCGGGTGGGTCGCCAGGAGTTCCACCAGGCCGAGCTGGATGTCGTCAATCGCCAGGCCGGTTTTGGCCTGATCGTAGAAATGCTCGATCGCCTCGCCCGCCCGGCGTGCCTGGCCCAGGGGGCCGTGGATGGAAAAACTCTCGCCCCGGCGCGCGATCTCCACATCGAAGGCGGCCTCGATCTGGCGCAGGTTCTCGTCCAGCGGGCCGCACAGGGCGGCCAGCCGGGCGTTGTCCACCGGCGCGAGATTGACGTTCAGGGCACGGCCCCGCCCCGCGGCAGGCATCACTGCTTCTTCACCATGGCCTTGGCCACCCAACCCTCGAAACCGTCGCCCTGCACCTTCAGATTGTCGCCGCCGTTTTCCGTGACCACGGCTTCATTGCCCTTCTTCATGGTCGCCACCACCTTGCCCCGACCAGGCTCCGAGGTGACCTTGACGCCGCCGATCTTGGGCACGACCACATCGCCCGCCTCCATCACCGCCCCGGCGGTGGTCACCTTGGAAGCTTCCTGGCGCAGGTTGGCGGAGGTGCGTTGCAGTTCGGGGCTGTTCCGTATGACCTGCACGATCTTGTTGTAGTTGTCGAGAAAGGAGGCGGCAACCACCTTGCCCTCGGCCGTATTCTCGTAGGCGCCCAGGCCGCCGAAACCGCCACCCCCCCCGAGCAGGCCGCCCAGGGCGAAATCGGTCTTTTCCGCGCTGCCGGTGGCCGCCGCGACCTGCAAGCCGCTACGGGCATCGGCCACCAGCATGGAAGTCTGGGCCTGCTTGAATTTCAGCCCGCCGACGATGGCGCCGGCCAGATGCCCGCCCGCGCCGAAAATCCCGCCCAGCGCCGCGCCGACACCACCGGCGTTGTTCTGGGAAAACACCACCTCGGGCGTCAGGATGAAGTCGGCGGCCACCATCTGTCCCTTGCCGATGTTGGACCCGGCCCGCGCATTGCCGCTCTCCGCCAGTGCCCGCTCCTGCATCATGTTGCGCATGCCGGTGCCGCGCTCGACCACCATGAAACAGTTGGACTGATGGATCATCAGCCGGATCAGGCTGGTGGGCGAGGGCAGGTTGTACTGGGACAGGGTGCGCTGGACGTAGTCCTGCGGCTCGACCACGGCGATGGCCCCCATGGGCCGGGCACATTTTTCCAGGCTCTGCGCCTCCCCGGTTGATCCCTGAGTGCCGGCGGCACCGGTCACGGGGGAATTGGCGCCGCCGGGTGTATAGCCGAAGGCATCCGCCTGGCACAGCAGGGGCTGGGCGGATAAACCGGCGGCAAGGATAGCGACGCTCAGGACACGCGGGGGGAGATTCACGGCAGATTCCTCATGAGATTTCGGGACAGGGAGGCGGAAAGCCAGGCCACAAGCCAATGGCGAAATATAAAGGGTTCGGCCCGGAGCGCCAAGGGGCGCGGCTCAGGCCTTGACCACGACCTCGCCCCGCAGGCTGTGCGGCAGGGCGCCGGTGATGAGCACGTCCACGAAATGGTGGATGAGCCGCGGATTGCCGGCGAAATTCACGACCCGGTTGTTGTCCGTACGCCCGGCAAGCTCCGCTTCGTCCTTCTTCGAGCGGCCCTCCACCAGCACCCGCTGCACCGTGCCCACCATGGCCCGGTTCACGTCCTGGGCCAGTTCCTCGATGCGCTTTTGCAGGCGCGCAAGGCGGGCGCTCTTCACGTCCGCCGGGGTGTCGTCGGCCATTTCCGCCGCCGGCGTGCCGGGCCGGGGGCTGAAGATGAAGCTGAAGGAAGCATCGAACTGCACGTCCTCGATCAGTTTCATGGTGGCCTCGAAGTCGGCCTCGGTCTCGCCGGGAAAGCCGACGATGAAATCCGACGACAGGCAGATGTCCGGGCGCACCGCCCGGAGCTTCCGGACGATGCTCTTGTATTCCAGGGTGGTATAGCCGCGCTTCATGGCCGCCAGCACCCGGTCGGAGCCGGCCTGCACGGGCAGGTGCAGGTGGCTCACCAGATTCTTCACCCGGCCATAGACCTCGATCAGGCGGGGCGTGAATTCCCGCGGGTGGGAGGTGGTGAAGCGCAGGCGCTCGATGCCCGGGATTTCGGCGGCCACCTCCAGCAACAGGGCCAGGTCCGCCGTCTCGCCCGCCTCTTCCATGGTCCCCCGATAGGCGTTTACGTTCTGCCCGAGGAGGGTGATCTCCTTCACGCCCTGTTGTGCCAGGCCGGCGATCTCGGCCAGCACATCGGCCAGGGGCCGGGACACCTCTTCGCCCCGGGTGAAGGGGACGATGCAGTAGGTGCAGAACTTGGAGCAGCCTTCCATGATGGAGACGAAGGCGGAGGCCCCCTCCACCTTGGCCGCCGGCATGGCATCGAATTTCTCGATCTCGGGGAAGGACACATCCACCTGGGGCCGGCCCGTTTCCCGGCGCCGGGCAATGAGTTCCGGCAGGCGGTGCAGGGTCTGCGGCCCGAACACCAGGTCCACGAAGGGCGCCCGCTCGACGATGGCGCCGCCCTCCTGGCTGGCGACACAGCCGCCCACGCCGATGAGGAGACCCGGCTTCGTCTTCTTCAGCAAGCGCACCCGGCCCAGTTCGTGGAACACCTTCTCCTGGGCCTTCTCCCGCACCGAACAGGTATTGAACAGGATCAGGTCGGCCTCCTCCGGCCGGTCCGTCTTCTCCATGCCCCCCTCGCGGCCGAGCACGTCCGCCATCTTGTCGGAATCGTACTCGTTCATCTGGCAGCCGAAGGTTCGGATATAGACTTTGGGCATCGGGATCAGGAATCAGGGATCAGGGATCAGGGATCAGGGATCAGGCGTGGGCCGGCTTAGGCGCAGCCGTAACCCGACAAGCGGGAGCGCGTGATTATACCTTTGAGCCAGGCAGCAAATCGGGCGCGATGTCTTTCAGCATGGGCGCGTCCGACGCCGGAGCGCGCGCCACCACGGCCTCCACCAGCAGCATTTCCGCCGGCCCCAGGCAGCCGGGCATGGCCATGCGCAGGGAAACGCGGGCGGCGGCATCCATGCCGGCCAGCGCCCCCCGGGTTTCCAGGGGCGTGATGCGGGCCTCCACCTTGGGCAGCCCCCCGGGCATCCAGGCCGCTGCCGGCAGGCCGGCCGCCATGCCCTGCTGCCACAGGCCCAGCCAGTTTTTCTGCATCTCGGCGCCCATCTGCCACCAGCCCTGCATCAGGGCGAGGGGTGAAAACATCTCGTTCATGAACCCATCTCCTCGGAAAACTGCGTCATTGTCTCCCGGATCGCTTCGGCGACCAAGGGGAAGCAGTTATACTCCCGGTTCATCCTGATCCCCGATCGCCTTGAACCTCCTCCGACTTCTACTTCTGCCATTCGTCATCGTGGGCCGTCTGATCTTCTGGCTTCTGTTCGCCTTTGCCGCCTGGCTGCTGGTCAAGAAACTGCGGCAGGGCGGCGCCATGCCCGGGTCGCCGCGCGTGCCGCCCGGCTCCGTGGGGGGTGAAAAGCCGGTGGAAAACATGGTGGCCTGTGCCCATTGCGGCCTGCTCCTGCCGGAAAGCGACAGCATCAGGCGCGGCAGCGAGCATTTCTGCTGCGAGGAACACCGGCGGGAGCACTAACACTCATGATCTACCGCTCGCCCCCGCCCATGAAAGCCCTTGTAAATCAACCCATCACCCCCCCGCCCCTCTCCCAAACGTGGGCGAGGGGCGCGTCGTGAGTCGCTAGAGCGACTTTCACGGTAAGGCAATGTCGGCCCCGCAAGCTTCCGCCCCCGCGTTCGACCCCGGCGTACCGGACAAGGCGGATTTCCGCTGGCGCTCCCTGCGCTATTTCAACGCCTACCGGCTGACGCTCGCGAGCTTCTTCCTCGTTGCCACCTTCCTCTATCGCGGCAGCTATGCCCTGGGCACCCAGGATTTCCCCTTCTTTATCTGGACCTGCGTCGCCTACTGGCTCGCGGCCATCCTGTTCCTCGTTCTCCAGGAAAAATTCCGCCTCGAAATCCCGCTTTTCCTGACCATCACGGTCCTGGTGGACATCCTGGCGCTCACCCTGCTCGCCTATGCCAGCGGCGGCCACCGCAGCGGCCTCGCCTTCATGATGCTGGTCTCCCTGGCCGGCGCTGCCCTGGTGGGCGAGGGGCGCATGGTCCTCTTCTACGCGGCGGTCGCCAGCATCGCCCTGCTGCTGGAGCAAACCTGGCGGGTTCTCAACCTGAGCGGGGAAGCCGCCGAGTTTTCCCAGATCGGGTTCACCAGCACCGGCTTCTTCGCCATCGCCCTGCTCATGCGCTTCCTGGCTCAGCGGGTGATGGAAAACGAACGCCTGGCACGGCAGCGGGGCATCGCCCTGGCACGCCAGGTCCGGATCAACGAGCTGGTCATCCGGGACATGCAGGACGGCGTGCTGGTGGTCATGGCCACGGGTCGGGTGCGCCAGCGCAATCCCCAGGCGGAAAAGCTCCTGGGCGTGGCACCGGAGGCGGGTGCCGACCTGTCCCAGTACTCTTCCGATCTGGCGCAGCGCTTCGCGGCCGGCGGACAGGCGCTGGCCGGCAGCAGCCACGCCTTCCACGGCAACGGCCGGACGATCCTGGCCCGCTTCGTCTCCGCGGGCGAAGGCGACGACTTCATCATCTACCTGGAAGACCAGGATCGCATCCAGCGCCTGGCGGAACAGGTGAAGCTCGCCGCCCTGGGGCGGCTTACCGCCGGCATTGCCCACGAAATCAGGAATCCGCTCTCCGCCATCGGCCATGCGGCGGAACTGCTGCGCGAGGGGGCCGAGACCGGTACCGAGGCACGCCTGACCCGCATCATCGGCGACAACGTGCGGCGCATGGACACCATGGTGCGGGAGGTGCTGGAGATGGGCCGGCGCGATCGCATGCACCCGGAAGCCATCCCCCTGGCCAGCTTCCTCCGGGGATTTGCCGAGGAATTCTGCGCCCGGGAAGGCATCTCCCCGTCCGTGATGCAGATATCGGTGCGGGGCGACGCGACCCTGGAATTTGACCGCGCCCACCTCAACCAGGTGCTGTGGAACCTGCTGCGCAATGCGCTGCGCTACTGCCGGGGCAAGACCGGCTCCCTCTCCCTGTCCTCCCCTTCGGACGGCAGCGGTTCCTGCGAACTGCACCTGCGGGATGACGGCCCGGGCATCGCCCCGGAACTGCGTGCCCAGGTGTTCGAGCCCTTCTTCACCACGGACAGCAAGGGCACGGGCCTCGGGCTATACATCGCGCGCGAGCTGTGCGAGGCCAACGGTGCGAGCCTGGACCTGGCGGATTACGGCCCGGACGATCCGGGCGCCCATTTCATACTGCGCGGCAGAAGCGAGGCACCATGAGCCTGAAACCGGAGAAACGCAGCCCTTCCCGTGTCCTGGTGGTGGATGACGAGGAGGACATTCGGGAACTGCTGCAACTGACCCTGGCGCGCATGGGACTGGAGAGCGACGGCGCCGGCACCCTGGCCGAAGCCAAGCGGCTGCTGGGCCAGAACGGCCCCTACCAGCTATGCCTGACCGACATGCGCCTGCCGGATGGCGACGGCCTGGATCTGGTGCGAAAAATCGGCGAATCCAGTCAGGATCTGCCGGTAGCGGTGATCACCGCCTACGGCAGCATGGAAAGCGCGGTGGCCGCCCTCAAGGCCGGAGCCTTCGATTACCTGTCCAAGCCCGTCTCCCTGGACAGCCTGCGCGCCCTGGTACGTTCCGCCCTGCGCCTGAGCGCGGCGCCGGCGGGTGACCCGCGCGGCACGGCTGCCCTGCTCGGCGAGTCCCCGCCCATGGTGCAGATACGACAGTTGATCGCCAAGCTGGCCCGGAGCATGGCCCCGATCTACATCTCGGGCGAGTCGGGCAGCGGCAAGGAACTGGCGGCGCGCCAGATCCATGCCGAGGGCGCACGCTCGGCCCAGCCCTTCGTGGCGGTCAATTGCGGCGCCATCCCGGAAAACCTCATGGAGAGCGAGTTCTTCGGCCACAGGAAGGGCGCCTTCACCGGCGCGGACGCGGAACGGGAAGGCTTTTTCCAGGCCGCCCACGGCGGCACCCTGTTCCTGGACGAAGTGGCGGACCTGCCGCTGGCCATGCAGGTCAAGCTCCTGCGGGCCATTCAGGAAAAACGGGTACGGCGCATCGGCGGCACGAGCGAAGAGCCGGTGGACGTGCGCATCATCAGCGCCACCCACCAGAACCTCCGACAACTGGTGGAAACGGGCCGCTTCCGCCAGGATCTCTTCTACCGATTGAACGTCATCGAACTGCACATGCCGGCTCTGAGGGAATGCCGGGAAGACGTGCCCCTCCTGGCCCGCCACATCCTCACCCGCCTTTGCCGGGAGGCGGGCCTGGAGCCTCCCCATATCTCCGCCCCGGCCCTTGCCGCCCTCAGCGCCTACCCGTTCCCCGGCAACGTGCGGGAACTGGAAAACATCCTGGAGCGCGCCCTCGCCCTCTCCGGCAGCGGCATCCTGGGAGAGGAAGACCTGGGTCTTTGCCCCGTGCCCTTGTCCGGCGAGCCCGACGCGGATGATGCCGCCTCCCTGCAGGAATACCTGGACAGCCAGGAGCGGCGCGCCATCCTGGAGGCCCTGTCCAAGACCGGTTTCAATCGTACCGCCGCGGCAAAATTGCTGGGGGTCACCTTCCGCTCCCTGCGCTATCGCATGGAGCGCCTGGGGATAACGGAATGAGGCGTGAGACCGGTAGGTCAGAATTTATCCCGACAGGAACATGCTCCGAGTCCAATACCGGGATTCTCGGAAATGTCGGGCTGAAGCCCGACCTACAGGGCTGGCTGGAAGGGGCCAGGCGGGTGGTGTCGCCCAACTGCGACGAGCGTCCCGGCGCAGAGGTGCCGAGCCTGATCGTCATTCATGCCATCAGCCTGCCGCCGGGAGAATTCGGCGGCGACGCCATCGAGCGACTGTTCACCAACCGGCTCGACCCGGACGCCCATCCCTTCTTCAGGGAAATCGAGGGGCTACGGGTCTCGGCCCATTTCCTCATTCGCCGCGACGGCGAACTGATCCAGTTCGTGCCCTGCGCCCTGCGCGCCTGGCATGCAGGCGTCTCCACCTGGAACGGCCGCTCGCGCTGCAACGACTTCTCCCTGGGCGTGGAACTGGAAGGCTGCGACGACCTACCCTTCGAGAACATCCAGTATCAGGCCCTGGCCGGACTGCTCGCCCGCCTGCGCCAGACCTACCCCCTGGAACACATGGTCGGCCACAGCGACATCGCCCCAGGGCGCAAGACGGACCCGGGGCCCTCTTTCGATTGGGACTTGCTGAAACGCCTGACCGGAGCCTCCGCCCCTGGAATCGCAGGCCGAGATCACCTATAAAGTTCCCTGTTCGCGTGACATAACACACGGCCTTGCCCGGCGGAAATGGGGCATGATTCCAGCGGTTTCGACCCGGCTGCCACTCTACAGATTGCCCCCGAAAACCGGGTGGCTTGACTTATTCGATAATAATCAATAGAATGGCGACTGTTGCGTTGCACCATGCAATGCAGAGTACCTCCGCGACTCTGGTCTCGGCGCCTAATCAGAAGGCGCTGGCTGCGGAAAACAAGTTCGTACGCTGTACCTTGCGGCAGCGTGCGCTTCGCCACTGATGTCAGGCCGGTCCTTTCGAGGACCAGCGGCTCCCGCGACACGGGGAGTCCGCGAGTCCGGCGCCTATCCTGTATTTGGGGTTTGCGCCAATTTCCGTAAGCATGTCCTTGGGCGGCAGCGCCGGGAACAGGCTCGGGTCGGCCACACGGAAAGGAGCAAGCATGAACCACGCAATGCGTATCCGGAAGTTTCTTGCCAACACCGCTTCCATCGTTCTTCACTTCGCCCACGGCGGACTGGTGGTCACCGGACTGCTGGTGGCCGTGTTGATCGCCAGCCGGGTGGGTGCCGGCGGCATGCAGCATACCCAGACGGAGATGAAGAACTGGGTGTCCACCTTCTGGAGCATGGGGGCACAGGGCGGCGGATTCTCGCTCACCTCGGCCGACATCTCCGCGGCCCCGGTCCTCACCCCGGACATGCGCCGTGTGGCGGACTATCTGTCCCACAAGTACCGGGTCGCGGCTCCCGCCGTGGAACCCCTGGTGGCGGCGGCACACGTGGTGGGCAGCCGGGTCGGTCTGGACCCCATGCTGATCCTGGCGGTGGCGGCCATCGAATCCGGGTTCAATCCCTTCGCCGAAAGCACCATGGGCGCAAGAGGATTGATGCAGGTGATCCCCAAGTACCATCAGGACAAACTGGCCCAGCAGGACCAGGAAAACCCCCTGCTCGACCCGGTGACCAACATCGAGGTCGGCGCCCAGGTGCTCAAGGAGTCCATCCAGCGCGCCGGCAACCTGAAGGCCGGCCTGCAACAATACGGCGGCGCCACGGATGGCGAGGGTAACCAGTACGTCAGCCGCGTCCTGGCGATCAAACAGCAACTGGATCAGGCCCGCCGCCAACCCCGGCAGGCCGGCGCCTGAGCCGATTGGCCGAGACCATTCTTCCGGCATGGCCGGCGCCATGAAAACCGCGGTTCGCAAGGCCGCGGTTTTTTCTTGAAAAGAAGGGCGAATTCGTGACCGAAAGCGGCAAGGGCAAGGTGATCCTGGCCCATGGCCTGTGGATGAATCGCGCCACGCTCAAGCCCCTGGCCGGTCATCTGGCCGAGGCGGGCTACGCGGTGGAACGCTTCGGCTATGCCTCCTTCCGGGGCGGCCTGGACCAGAACACCGCCGCACTGGCCGGGGCCCTGCGGGCCGCGCGCGCCACGCCCGGCCCGGTGCATCTCCTGGGGCACAGCATGGGCGGCCTGGTGGCCCTGGCCGCCTGCCTTGCCGCGGGAGCCCCGGAAGACGGTAGTCCCGTGCGCCTGGTGATGCTCGGATCCCCCTATGAGGGCAGCCATTGCGCCACCACCCTGGGCCACATCCCGGCGCTGGCGCCCATCTTCGGCCATACCCTGCCGGAATGGCTGGCGCGGCCTCGCCCGGTGCCTCCCGACTGGCTGGAGGTGGGCGTGATCGCCGGCCGCCTGGGCGTGGGCCTGGGGCGCCTGTTCGTGCCCAGCCTGCCGGAACCCAACGATGGCGTGGTGGCGGTGGTCGAGACCGTGGTGCCGGGTGCCCGGGACGCCATCCTGCTCAAGGTCAGTCACATGGGCATGCTGCTCTCCGAGGCCTGCGCCCGCCAGGCCGGACATTTCCTCGAACACGGCCGTTTCCTGCATGGCACGTCCGACTAATCGCCTCGGCGTTTCTCTCCTTTTTCTGGGATAATCCGCCCCTTTTCAAGCACTTCCCTACGTCGTGACCTCAGCCGAAGAAATTGCCCGCCGCCGCACCTTTGCCATCATTTCCCACCCGGACGCGGGCAAGACCACGCTCACGGAAAAGCTCCTGTGGTTCGGCGGCGCCATCCAGGTAGCGGGTGAG
>JAQTNA010000015.1 GCA_028714035.1 Rhodocyclaceae bacterium | reverse complement strand
GGTTTTTTGTGAGCCGGGCGTGGGGGAAGCCGCCCTTTGTGGGTTAAAATTCGCGGTTATCTTTTTTACCCTTCCATCTGGAGATTCCCATGGCTGTTCAACGTACCCTTTCCATCATCAAGCCCGACGCCGTCGCCAAGAACGTGATCGGCCAGATCGTCGCCCGCTTCGAAGCCGCCGGCCTGAAGATCGCCGCCGCCCGCCTGGTGCACCTGTCCCGCGCCGAAGCGGAAGGCTTCTATGCCGTGCACAAGGAGCGCCCCTTCTTCAAGGATCTGGTCGAGTTCATGATCTCCGGCCCGGTGTTCGTGCAGGTGCTGGAAGGCGAGGACGCCATCGCCAAGAACCGCGAGCTGATGGGCGCCACCGACCCGAAGAAGGCCGCCCCGGGAACCATCCGCGCCGACTTCGCTCAGAGCATTGATGCCAACGCCGTGCACGGCTCCGACGCCCCGGAAACCGCCGCGGTGGAAGTAGCCTACTTCTTCCCGGCCCTGAACGTCTATTCCAGGTAACAGGAATCAGGGATCAGGAATCAGAATATTCAGCGCGCCGCAGGCGCGGATATTTTGACTCCTCGCCCCTTACCCCTCACTCCTCACCGAATGATTAACCTGCTCGACTTCGATCCCGCCGGCTTGACCGAGTATTTCGCCTCCCTGGGCGAGAAGCCGTTTCGGGCGAAGCAGGTGCTGCGCTGGATGCACCAGTTCGGGGTCGCCGAATTCTCCGACATGACCGACGTGGCCAAGAGCCTCAGGGCGCGTCTGGCGGAGGAGGCCGTGGTCGCCGCGCCGGAGGTCATTCGCGATTCCCTGTCGGACGACGGCACGCGCAAGTGGCTGCTCTCGGTGGGGGAGGGCAATGCCGTGGAAACGGTGTTCATCCCCGAGGCCCGGCGCGGTACCCTGTGTGTGTCCACCCAGGCCGGCTGTGCCCTGGATTGTGCCTTCTGCTCCACGGGCAAGCAGGGTTTCAACCGTAACCTGTCGGTCGCCGAGATCATCGGTCAGCTCTGGTGGGCGAACCGGGCGCTCGGTGCGGTGCGCGGCGGGGAAAATGACGGTGAGCGGGTCATCAGCAACGTGGTGCTGATGGGCATGGGCGAGCCCCTGGCCAATTACGACCATACCCTGCGGGCGCTGCGGCTGATGCTGGATGACAATGCCTACGGCCTGTCCCGGCGCCGGGTGACGGTGTCCACCTCGGGCATCGTGCCGGCCATGGATCGCTTGCGGGAGGATTGCCCCGTGGCACTGGCGGTCTCGCTGCATGCGCCGAACGATGTCCTGCGGGATGAACTGGTACCGATCAACAAGAAGTACCCGCTGTCCGAACTCATGGCGGCCTGCCGGCGTTACCTGGTAAAGGCGCCACGGGATTTCATCACCTTCGAGTACGTCATGCTCGATGGCGTGAATGACCGGGACCGGGATGCGCGGGAGTTGCTGGCTCTGGTGGCGGATGTGCCCTGCAAGTTCAACCTGATTCCGTTCAATCCCTTCCCCGGCGCGCCCTTTGGCCGCTCGAAACCGGACCGTATCCGCCGTTTCGCCGAGATTCTCCAGGCGGCGGGCCTGGTGGTCACGACGCGCAAGACGCGGGGCGAGGATGTGGATGCGGCCTGCGGCCAGCTGGCCGGGCAGGTGCAGGACAAGAGCAAGCGGCGGCTCCTTTCCGGCAGCATTCCGCTGGTG
This sequence comes from Rhodocyclaceae bacterium, assembly GCA_028714035.1. GTDB lineage: Bacteria > Pseudomonadota > Gammaproteobacteria > Burkholderiales > Rhodocyclaceae > JAQTNA01. Next base: position 82,864 of record JAQTNA010000015.1, on the reverse strand, counting down.
GAGGTGAGGCCATGACTCGGCGTTTACGGTTCGGACTGTATGCCATCCTGCTCTGCCTGTCGGCCCTGGTTCGGGCAGACGGTGGTGGCGTGAGCTACAAGCCTTCCGGCTCGGAGGGTTCCCCGGAGAATTCGGTGGAAAATCGGGCCAAGGTGCATACCGAACTGGGAAGCGCCTATTTTCAGGCCGGCCGGATGGCGGTGGCCCTGGAGGAAGGCGAGAGCGCGGTCCAGGCCGACCCCCGGTATGCCCCGGCCTACAATCTCCTGGGTCTGGTGCACATGTATCTCCGGGAGTCGGCACTGGCGCGCCTGAATTTCGAGAAGGCGCTGAAATTGGCGCCGGGTGACGCGGAGATCAACAACAACTATGGCTGGTTTCTGTGCCAGAACGGCCAGGTCAAGGACTCCTTTGCCTATTTCATGAAGGCGGTGAAGGAGCCCCTGTACCCGACCCCGACCAAGGCCTGGTACAACGCCGGCATGTGCGCCCTGCTGGAAAAGGACAATGAGGCGGCGGGCGACTATTTCATGAAGGCGGTGATGGCCGATCGCCGCAACACTCAGGCGCTTTATCGCGTGGCTGAGTACCGATACACATATGGCAACCTATATGAGGCCCAGCGCTTCATTGCCGAGGTGTTGCGCATTTCCCAGCCGGATCCGGCTGCGCTCTGGCTGGCCTTGCGCATCGAGCGCAAGCTGGGCAATCGCGCCGCCGAGACCGGTTATGCCAATCAACTGCGCTGGAAGTTCCAGGGGACTCCGGAATATCAAGCCATGATTCAGGGCAAGTTTGAATGAGTGAGAATCTGATTCCGGAAGCTTCGGACGAGACCGGGGCCGCACCGACCGAGAAGCCCGTCGGTTTGCTGCGCGCCACGCGGGAGGAAAAGGGGCTCAGCCTGGAAGAAGTGGCCCAGGCGCTAAAACTTCAGCCCCGGCAGGTGGTGGCCATGGAGGAAGGCGATTTCCTGGCCCTGGGCAGCACGCCCCATGTGCGCGGCTTCATGCGCAACTATGCGCGCCATCTCGGTCTCGACCCGCAGGCAGTGCTGGCGCTGGTGGAAAGTCAGGTGCCCCTGCCGCAACATGAACTGCAAGGCCCTGCCGATACCGGCGTGTCCATGCCCACCCCCGGCGGCAGGAAGCCCCTGGCCTGGGTGCTGGCGGCCTCGCCCCTGGTTCTGGTGGCTCTGGGCGCGGGCATCCTCTACGCGCTGGGTGTGAATTTTGATCGCTGGCGCCCTGCGTCGAGCGACCAACCGATGGAGCAGGGCGCGGCCGTGCGCGCCTCCCAGGTGGCGCTTCCGGTACCCACCGCGGCCCCTGCGGTTTCCGCCTCCGCATCCGCCGGCGCGCTACCCGCCGCATCCTCCGTCCCGCCTGCTCCCGTGGGCGGCGTACCGGCCCCGGTCTCGGCTCAGCCTTCGCCCCAGGCCGGGGCAGCCGCTCCGGTTACGCTTCCGGCGCCTCCGGCGTTCGCTCCGGCCGCCGCACCCGCCATGGCCCAGCCTGCCGCGGCGGTTCCGGCTCCCGCTCCCAACGCTCTGACCAATACCCATCGGATCGTCCTGAATTTCCTCAAGGACTCCTGGGTCGAGATCAAGCAGGCCGATGGGCGCGCGCTCATTTCCCAGAAGGTGCCGGGAGGCAACACCCGCATCGTTGAGGGACGTCCGCCTTTTTCCGTGGTCATCGGCAATGCCCTGTCGGTTCAGGTGCAGTATGACGACCGTGCCGTGGATCTCGCGCCTTTCACCAAGGTGGACGTGGCGCGCCTGACGCTCAACTGATGGCTGCCGAACAGAATAGAGCCGTGCACGGCCCGGCTCCGAGGCATGTCACCCGCTGCGTGAAAGTGGGGGCGGTCCGCCTGGGCGGTGGCGCGCCGGTGGTGGTGCAGTCCATGACCAACACGGATACGGCGGACGAGTTTGCCACCGCCATGCAGGTCGCCGAACTCGCCCGCGCCGGCTCGGAACTGGTGCGCATCACGGTCAATACGGACGAGGCCGCCAAGGCCGTGCCGAAGATCCGGGAGCGCCTGCTGGCCATGAACCTGGATGTGCCGCTGGTGGGGGATTTCCACTTCAATGGCCATCGGCTGCTGAAAGACAATCCGGCCTGCGCCGAGGCCCTGGCCAAGCTGCGCATCAATCCGGGCAATGTGGGCAAGGGTGCGAAGCGCGACGAGCAGTTCGCCAGCCTGATCGAGGCGGCGTGCCGTTACGACAAGGCGGTGCGCATCGGGGTGAACTGGGGCAGCCTGGACCAGGTGCTGCTCGCGCGCATCATGGACGAGAACTGCCGCCGCGCGGAACCCTTGGACGCGACCGGCATCATGCGCGAGGCCCTGGTGACCTCCGCCCTGGAAAGTGCGCGCCAGGCCGAGGCTCTGGGGCTGCCGGCGGATCGCATCGTGCTCTCCTGCAAGGTGAGCGGAGTGCAGGATCTCATCGCGGTCTACCGGGATCTGGCCGGGTGTTGCGATTACGCCCTGCACCTGGGTCTGACCGAGGCGGGCATGGGCTCCAAGGGTATCGTGGCCTCCACGGCGGCGCTGTCCGTCCTGCTCCAGGAGGGCATAGGCGACACCATCCGGGTGTCCCTCACCCCGGAGCCGGGCGGCGAGCGCACCCGGGAAGTGATCGTGGCGCAGGAAATCCTGCAAACCATGGGCCTCAGGGCGTTCACGCCCCTGGTGGCCGCCTGTCCGGGCTGTGGCAGAACCAGCAGCAGCTATTTCCAGCAACTGGCCCAGGATATCCAGGCCTATGTGCGGGAGAAAATGCCGGAATGGCGGCTGCACCACCACGGTGTGGAGAACATGTCCCTGGCGGTCATGGGCTGCGTGGTGAATGGTCCCGGCGAGAGCAAGCACGCCAACATCGGCATCAGCCTGCCCGGTACGGGCGAGACTCCGGTGGCGCCGGTCTATGTGGATGGCGAGAAGACGGTGACTCTGAAGGGTGATACCATCGCCGCCGAATTCAAGGCCATCATTGACGAATACGTGGCACGGAAATACAGGAAAATCCGAGTCGAGTTGTAGGTCGGGCTTTAGCCCGACATGTCGGGTTGAACCCGACCTACAGCCTCGACTCTCGACTCTCGACTAATAAACATGAGCAACACACTGCAAGCCGTTCGCGGCATGAATGACATCCTGCCCGACGAGGCGGAAGCCTGGGAGGAGTTCGAATCCCTGGTGCGCGGCTGGCTGCGGAGCTACGGCTATAGGCCTATCCGCACGCCCGTGGTGGAACCGACGCCCCTGTTCAAGCGGGCCATCGGCGAGGTCACGGACATCGTCGAAAAGGAAATGTACAGCTTCACCGACGCGCTGAATGGCGAGGATCTGACCCTGCGGCCCGAGGGTACGGCATCCTGCGTGCGTGCCGTGCTGCAACACAACATGCTTTACCAGGCGCCCCAGCGCCTCTATTACCTGGGGCAGATGTTTCGCCACGAGCGCCCGCAGAAGGGCCGTTACCGGCAGTTTCATCAGGTCGGTGTGGAAGCCCTGGGCTTTGCCGGCCCGGATATTGATGTGGAACACATCCTCATGTGCCAGCGTCTCTGGGACGACCTGGGGCTCGAAGGCGTTCGGCTGGAAATCAACTCCCTGGGTAGCAGCGAGGAGCGGGCCAGCCATCGTGCCGAATTGATCGCCTATTTCGAAAAGCACGAGGCGCTGCTGGACGCGGACGCGAAGCGGCGCCTCCACACCAATCCCCTGCGCATCCTGGACAGCAAGAATCCGGACATGCAGGATCTGGCGGAAAAGGCGCCACGCCTTTCCGACCATCTGGGGGAAGCCTCCCTCAAGCATTTCGAGGGTGTGCAGAACCTGCTCAAGGATGCGGGGGTTCCCTACCGGGTCAATCCGCGTCTGGTGCGCGGCCTGGACTACTACAACCTCACGGTGTTCGAATGGATCACCGACAAGCTGGGCGCCCAGGGTACCATCTGCGCCGGCGGGCGCTACGACGGCCTGATCGGGCAACTGGGTGGCAAGCCTGCCCCGGCAGCCGGTTTCGCCATGGGCGTGGAGCGTTTGCTTGCCCTGTGGCGGGAACACCAGACCGGGGACATGGGCTGGGCGCCGGACGTGTACCTGGCCTACATGGGGGACGCGGCGCAGCGCATGGCCTTCGGCGTGGCGGAAGAACTGCGCAGTGGCGGGCTGTCCGTGCTGCTTCACTGCGGCGGCGGCAGTTTCAAGGCGCAGATGAAGAAGGCGGATGCCAGCGGCGCTCCCCTGGCCGTGATCATCGGCGAGGATGAAGTGGCGAAGAACAGCGTCATGCTCAAGCCCTTGCGCCGGGAACTGGGGCAGCGGGCAGTGGAGCGGGGCGCCCTGGTGGAAGAAATCAGCGAATACTTGTTTGAGGCGGACGACTGACATGGCGGCATTCGATCTAGAAGAGCAGGAACAGCTATCCAGCATTCAGGCCTGGTGGCAACAGCACGGCAACCTGGTGACCGGCGTGTTGGTTGCCGCGGCCGTGGCCTCGGTGGGTTTCCAGGGCTGGAGCTGGTACCGGAGCAATCAGTCGGCCAAGGCCGGCGCGGTGTTTGCGGCGGTGGAGCGTTCGGCGGCGGCCGGCGATGCCCTGCATGCCCGGGAGGCGGCCGGCGAGTTGCTGGACAAGTATCCCGGCACGGCCCAGGCCGGCCTCGGCGCCCTCCTGGCGGCCAAGGTGCAACTCGCGGCCGGCGATGCGAAATCGGCCAAGGCGGAGTTGGCGTGGGCCGCCGAGAACGCGGTGGACAGCGAAGTGCGCGATGTGGCCCGCCTGCGCATGGCGGCCGTACTGGTGGACGACAAGGCCTTCGATGAGGCCCTGAAGCAACTGGAGAAGGAGCCCGGGGCCGCCTTCGCCGCGAATTTCGCGGAAAGCCGGGGTGACGTGCTGGCGCTCCAGGGCAAGAAGAGCGAGGCGGTCGCCGCGTATCAGGATGCCCTGAAGAAGCGCGCCGTGGCTGACACGGGCGACATCGCCGAAGAGCGTCGGGGGAAACTGGCACGGGATATCCTCGGCATCAAACTGGAGTCCCTGGGAGGGAAGCCATGAAATTGCGCATCGCCGTGGTGGCTGTGGCTGCCCTGTTGGCGGGTTGTTCCACCGTGAGCAGCACCCTGGATAAAGTCAATCCCTTCACCTCCAGTAGCGCCGCCAAGCCCAAGATGGCGGATCTGACGCCCATCCAGGGGAGTGCCTCGCTGCATCTGCGCTGGCAGACGGGCGTCGCCTCCGCAGCGGAGTCCGAGTTTTCGCCGGGGGTGGTCGGCCCCATCGTCAACGCGGCGGCGGCGGATGGCAGCATCGTTCGTCTGGACGGCGGACGCGAGGTGCTGCGTTTCCGTGCCGACCGGCGCCTGACCGGCGGCGTGGGCGCGGATTCCCAGCATCTGGCGGTGGGCACGCAAAAGGGCGAAGTCCTGGTGTTCGACATTGCCGGCAAGCTCCTGTGGAAGGGCCAGGTCAGTTCTGAAATCCTGGCTGCGCCGGTATTCGCCGGAAATCTGGTGATCGTGCGCAGCGGCGACAACCGGATCAATGCCTTCGATTCGGCCAGCGGCAAGCGGGTCTGGACCTACCAGCGTCCGACACCGGCACTGTCGCTGCGCAGTGCCGTGGGCTTGACCGTGGCCGGGAACACGGCCTACGCCGGATTCCCGGGCGGCAAGCTGGTGGCGCTCAGCCTGGCCAATGGTGCGCCCGTCTGGGAAGGCACGGTGGCCCTGCCCAAGGGTACGACGGAACTGGACCGCATCGCCGACGTGACCAGCGAGCCGGCGGTGGACGGACGGCAGGTCTGTGCCGCGGCCTATCAGGGGCGGGTGGCCTGCTTCGATGCCGGCAGCGGCGAACTGCTGTGGGCGCGGGATATTTCCAGCAGCCGCGGCGTGGATATGGACCGCCAGCGCGTCTATGTTTCCGACGACAAGGGTGCCGTCATGGCCCTGGATCGGGACTCCGGCGCGAGTCTCTGGAAACAGGACAAACTGCTGGGTCGCGGCGTGTCCCGCCCCCTGTCCCTGGGCGAGCATGTGGCGGTGGCGGATGTGCAGGGTGTGGTCCATCTGCTGAAGAAGGACGACGGCAGTTTCGCCGCGCGCATCGTGACCGACGGCAGCCCGGTGCTGGTCGCACCGACCCACCTGGACGGCGGCTTCGTCATCCAGACCCAGAAGGGCAACCTTTACTCGATGGGCCTTTAGGTTTGTGGTGGGCAGGTTTTGCCCACCCTGAACCCCGATCCCTGAACCCTGATCCCTGGAATGAACCCTACACTCGTCATCGTCGGCCGGCCCAACGTCGGAAAGTCCACCCTGTTCAACCGGCTGACCCGCTCCCGGGATGCCCTGGTGGCGGATTTCCCCGGCCTCACGCGCGACCGGCACTATGGCATTGGCCGGGGCGCCGGGCGCCCATACCTGGTGGTGGATACGGGCGGTTTCGAGCCTCTGGCCAAGGACGGCATCCTGCAGGAGATGGCGCGCCAGGCCGAGCAGGCCATCATCGAGGCGGACGTGCTGCTGTTCCTGGTGGACGGCCGCACGGGCCTCGCGCCCCAGGACAAGGAAATCGCCTTGCGGCTGCGGAAGAGCGGCCGGCCGGTGGTGTTGGCTGTAAACAAGGCCGAGGGCATGAACCGGGGCGTGGTTGCCGCCGAATTCCATGAGCTGGGCTGCGGCGAGCCTTATGCCATCTCTTCCGCCCACGGCGACGGCGTGAGGGAGGTGGTGGAACTGGCCCTCTCGCGCTTCCCCATGGATGAGGAAGAGGAGGACGAGGACAGCGGTCCCCGGGTGGCCGTGGTGGGACGGCCCAACGTGGGCAAGTCCACCCTCATCAATACCCTGTTGGGCGAGGAGCGCGTGATCGCCTTCGACATGCCGGGTACCACGCGGGACGCGATTTCCATTCCGTTCGAGCGCGGCGGCAAGGCCTATACCCTGATTGATACCGCCGGCCTGCGGCGCCGGGGCAAGGTGTTCGAGGCCATCGAGAAGTTTTCGGTCATCAAGACGCTCCAGGCCATCGAGGAGTGCAACGTGGTGGTGATGGTGCTGGACGCCAGTCAGGACATCTCGGACCAGGACGCCCACATCGCCGGTTTCTGTGTCGAGGCGGGACGCGCCCTGGTGCTGGCGGTAAACAAGTGGGACGACGTGGATGAGTACCGCCGCGAGCGCGTCAAGCTGGATGTCTCGCGCAAGTTATCCTTCCTGTCCTTCGCCCGCACCCATTTCATCTCGGCGCTGAAGGGCGAGGGGGTGAACACCCTGATGCGTTCGGTGGATGCGGCCTATGCGGCGGCCATGGTCAAGCTGGCCACGCCCAAGCTGACCCGGGTTCTGATTGACGCGGTGGCGCGCCAGGCGCCCCCCAAGCATGGGGCCTTCCGCCCCAAGCTGCGCTATGCGCACCAGGGCGGCAACAACCCGCCCATCATCGTGATCCACGGCAACGCCCTGGATCATGTGTCCGAGACCTACAAGCGCTACCTGGAGCACGTGTTCCTGGACCAGTTCAAGCTCCAGGGCACGCCCTTGCGCATACAATTCAAGACGACCCGCAATCCTTTTGCCGACAAAGCATAGGGTGGGTTTCCTCACCCGGCGTGCCAAGTGGCGCCTGGGCTGGAAATACATTAAAGTACTCAACTATTTCAAAGAGCCGAGAGGGCCGACATGAGCAATAAAGGGCAACTTCTACAAGACCCGTTCCTCAACACCTTGCGCCGGGAGCATATCCCGGTGTCCATCTACCTGGTCAATGGCATCAAGCTACAGGGCCAGGTGGAATCCTTCGATCAGTACGTCGTGCTGCTCAAGAACACCGTGACCCAGATGGTCTACAAGCACGCCATTTCCACCATCGTACCGGCGCGCCCGGTGAATATCTCCCAGGAAGCCGGCGACGACTGATGGCGTGGCAGGAAAAAGCTTTCACCGCAAAGGCGCAGAGAACGCAAAGGGCCGCAAAGGAATACCAAGGCGGAGTTTCTCTAAATGAGAGGCTCCTGCCTGCCTTTGCGAACCTTCGCGCCTTTGCGTCTTTGCGGTGAGGTTTTGCCCTTGGTAGTTCGCTCGCATGTTTGATCGCCCCGCTTCGGGCGAATCGGCGGTCCTGGTCCAGCTTGACCTGGGCGGCAAGGATTTCGCCGAACGCCTTTCCGAATTCGAATTGCTCGTTTCCAGCGCCGGTGTCACGGCCCTGGAAACGGTGCACGGCCGTCGCCAGTCCCCGGACGCCGCCACCTTTGCCGGCAAGGGCAAGGTGCAGGAGATCGGCGAGGTGAGGAGGGCGGTTGGCGCCGAGGTGGTGATTTTCAATCACGAACTCTCCGCCGGTCAGCAGCGCAACCTGGAAAAGATACTGGAGTGCCGGGTGGTGGATCGCACCGCCCTCATCCTGGATATCTTCGCCCAGCGCGCCAAGAGTTTCGAGGGCAAGTTGCAGGTGGAGCTGGCGCAGCTGGAACACCTGGCGACCCGCCTCGTGCGGGGCTGGACCCACCTGGAGCGGCAGAAGGGCGGCATCGGCTTGCGCGGCCCGGGCGAGAAGCAGTTGGAGACGGACCGGCGTCTCCTGGGCAAGCGGGTCAAGATGCTCAAGGAACGCCTGGCGCTGCTGGAGCGGCAGCGGGGGGTACGGCGCCGCCAGCGCGGGCGCAACGAGTTGCCCACGGTGTCCATCGTCGGCTATACCAACGCCGGCAAGTCCACCCTGTTCAATGCCCTGACCCATGCCGGCGCCTATGCCGCAGACCAGCTCTTCGCCACCCTGGATACCACCTCCCGTCGGCTCTACCTGGGCGAAGAGGGGAGAATCATCCTGTCGGATACCGTGGGTTTCATCCGCGATCTGCCCCATGCCCTGGTGGCGGCCTTTCATGCCACCCTGGAGGAAACCGCCAACGCCGACCTGCTGCTGCATGTGGTGGATTCCGCCAGTGACGACCGGGATCAGCAGATGGCCGCGGTGAATGGCGTGCTGTCGGAGATCGGCGCCGCGGACGTTCCCCAGGTGCTGGTTTGGAACAAGATAGACCTCAGGGCCGGGGAGCCGGGGGTGGATCGGGACGAGTATGGTAAAATCGCCCGCGTTCGTATGAGTGCGCGCACCGGCTCCGGTCTGGATCTGTTGCGCTCGGTCCTGATCGAGGTCGCGCAGGAAAAGTCATCCGGTGGAGAAGCCGCCGTTTCATAGCGGTGCTTTCTGTTCCGGGCCACAGCGTTTACCCCCAACCCCTCACTCCTTACTACCCATACACGTGATAGCCGGAATTCTCATGTCCCTGAACGACCCAGAGTGGGGTCGCGGCAAGCGCAACGGCCCTCCGGACCTGGATGAGCTGTGGCGCGACTTCAACCGCCGCCTGTCCACCATTTTCGGCCAGAAGGGTGGCGACGGTGGTAATGGCGGCAACGGCGGGGATGGCGGCGGCAAGCGCCCCCCGATCCAGATTGATTTTCGCCGCTTCGGCGGCGGCATCGGGATGCTCCTGGCCCTGATGCTGGTCCTGTGGCTGGCCTCCGGCTTCTACATCGTGGATGCCAGCCAGCGCGGCGTGGTGCTGCAATTCGGCCGCTACAAGGAAACCACCGAGCCTGGCCTGCGCTGGCGTCTGCCCAGTCCCATCCAGAGCCATGAGGTGGTGAACGTCACGGGGGTGCGCACCGTGGAGGTGGGTTATCGGGGGGCGGAAAAGAACAAGGTGCCCAAGGAGGCCCTGATGCTGACGGACGATGAGAACATCGTCAGCGTCCAGTTCGCCGTGCAATACCTGCTCAAGGATCCCAAGGACTATTTGTTCAACAGTCGCAGCCCGGACGATTCGGTGATGGGCGCGGCCGAGACCGCCATCCGCGAGGTGGTGGGCAAGAACAAGATGGACTTCGTGCTGTACGAGGGGCGCGACCAGATTGCCGCGAACACGGCCAAGCTGATGCAGGACATCCTGGACCGCTACAAGACCGGCATCCTGATCCGTTCCGTCACCATGCAGAGCACCCAGCCGCCGGAGCAGGTTCAGGCCGCGTTTGATGATGCGGTGAAGGCCGGCCAGGACAAGGAAAGGCAGAAGAACGAAGGCCAGGCCTACGCCAACGACGTGATCCCCAGGGCGCAGGGCGCCTCGGCGCGCCTCCTGGCCGAGGCCAACGGTTACAAGTCCCGGGTCATCGCCAACGCCGAGGGCGAGGCGGCACGCTTCAAGCAGGTGCTGGTGGAATACAAGAAGGCGCCGGACGTGATGCGCAGCCGGCTCTACATTGACACCATGCAGCAGGTGCTGACCAGCACCAGCAAGGTCATGGTGGATGCCAAGTCCGGCAGCAACCTGCTCTACCTGCCGCTGGACAAGCTCATGCAGGCCGCGGGCGCCCCCACGGCCCAGGCCGAGACGCCGGCCGTGGCCGGTCCGGCCGCGCCGGCGGCCGCCGTTTCCAACGAAGTGCCGCCCCAACTGGAGAAGCCGGATATGGTGCGTTCGCGTGATGCCCTGCGCAACCGGGACAGGGGAGAGCGTTGATGTCAAACCGTATGCCTTTCATCGCCGGCGTCGTCCTGCTCGCCCTGTTCCTGGCCTCCCTCTCCCTGTTCACGGTGGATCAGCGCCGCCAGGCCATCGTCTTCCAGATGGGGGAAATCAAGGATGTGATCAAGGAGCCCGGCCTCTACGCCAAGTGGCCCCTGATCCAGAACGTGATAATTTTCGAGAGCCGCATCCTGACCCTGGATTCCGCCGAGCCCGAGCGTTTCCTCACCGCGGAAAAGAAGCCGGTGCAGGTGGACTCCTACGTCAAGTGGCGCATTGACAACGTGCGGGAGTTCTACAAGAGCGTGGGTGACGAGGTGCGGGCCAAGACCCGCCTGGCCCAGGTGGTCAATTCCGGCTTGCGCGAGGAGTTCGGCAAGCGCACCGTGCATGACGTGGTGTCCGGCGAGCGGGAAAAGATCATGAACGAGGTCAAGCGCAAGGCTGATGCCGAGGCGCGCAAGATGGGCCTGGAAATCGTGGATGTGCGCCTGAAACGGGTGGATCTGCCGCCGGAAGTGTCCGAGTCCGTCTATCGGCGCATGGAGACCGAGAGAAAGCGGGTCGCCAACCAGCTGCGTTCCCAGGGTGGCGCCGAGTCGGAGAAGATCAAGGCCGACGCCGACCGGCAACGGGAAGTGATCGTCGCCGAGGCCTACCGGGATGCCCAGCGAATCAAGGGCGAGGGCGACGGCAAGTCGTCCGCGATCTATGCCCAGGCTTTCGGACAGAATCCCGAGTTCTATGCCTTCTGGCGCAGCCTGGAGGCCTACCGCCAGAGCTTCAAGAGCAAGAGCGACGTGATGGTCCTGGACCCCAGCTCCGAGTTCTTCAAGTACCTGAAGCAAAGCGGCGCCGGCAACGGCAAGCACGCCAAGTAGTTTTATCAGCCCATGGCTCATACCCTGTTCCTGGCGTTCGCCCTCATGTTGGTGATTGAAGGGCTGCTGCCCTTCCTGTCGCCCACCTCCTGGCGCCAGACCATGCTCAGGGTGGCCGAGATGACGGATGGCCAGTTGCGCTTCCTGGGTTTGAGTTCCATGCTGGTGGGGCTGCTTGCGCTCACCTTCCTTTCCTGACCAACAACTCCCTTTTTTCCATGCATCGCTGGTTATTGCCGGAAGCCATCGAGGACGTCCTGCCGCGGGAAGCGAAAAAGCTGGAGGCATTGCGCCGCAGCCTGCTCGATGCCTTCCGCCTGCGCGGTTACGACCTGGTCATTCCCCCCCTCCTGGAATACCTGGATTCCCTGCTCATAGGCAGCGGTTCGGACCTCAATCTGCGCACCTTCAAGCTGGTGGACCAGTTGTCCGGCCGCACCCTGGGCATTCGCGCCGACATCACGCCCCAGGTGGCGCGAATGGATGCCCACCTGCTCAACCGTGAGGGCGTCACCCGCCTGTGCTACTTCGGCAGCGTGCTGCACGCCCTGCCGGCGGGTTTCACCTCCACGCGCGAGCCGCTCCAGATCGGCGCCGAGATCTACGGCCACGGCGGGCTGGAAGCGGACCTGGAAATCATCCGCCTCCTGGGCGAGTCCCTTGCCCTCTCGGGTGTCCAGGCCTCGCGCCTGGATCTGGGTCACGTGGGCGTGTTCAAGGCCCTGGCGGACCTGGGCGGCATCGCGGGCGACCTGGAACAGGAACTTCTGGCGGTGCTCCAGGCCAAGGACGTCCCGGGCCTCAAGGCCCTGGTGGAAGACGTGGCGGAACCCGTCTATTCGGCGCTCATGGCCCTGCCGGGGCTCTATGGCGGTCCGGAGGTCCTGGATCGGGCCCAGGCGGTCATGCCCCGCGACCCGCGTATCCAGGCTGCCCTGGACGATCTGCGCGGCCTGGCGGCAGGGCTCACGGGCCTGCCCGTGAGCTTCGATCTGGCGGATCTGCGCGGCTATCACTATCACAGCGGCATCGTCTTCGCGGCTTACTGTGGCCAGCATCCGGGCGCCATCGCGCTTGGCGGACGCTATGACGAAGTGGGTCAGGCCTTCGGCCGTGGTCGTCCCGCCACCGGGTTCAGCATGGACATGCGGGAAATCCTGCGCCTCTTGCCCGTGGAGAAGGACGCGGGAGCCATACTCGCGCCCCTGGTCGGGGAGGGGCTGGATTGGGCTGTCGCCGAGTTGCGCAGGGCGGGCGAGGCCGTCGTTCCCGCGCTGCCCGGCCACGAAGGCAGCTGGCGCGAGGCCGGTTGCGACCGGCAACTGGTGAAAAAGGATGATCTGTGGGTAATCGTCCCACTCGCGGAATAGAATTTCAATTCGGAAACAGCAGCCGGGAACACGGGCACAGGGGACTCTGATTCCCGATCCCGGATTCCTGAAACCAGGAGACTTGGAAAAATGGCAAAAAACGTAGTGGTCATAGGTACCCAGTGGGGTGACGAAGGCAAGGGCAAGATCGTCGACTGGCTCACGGATCACGCCCAGGGCGTGGTGCGTTTCCAGGGCGGCCACAATGCCGGCCACACCCTGGTGATCAAGGGCAAGAAGACGGTGCTGCACCTGATTCCGTCGGGCATCCTGCGGGATGGCGTGGCCTGCTACATCGGCAACGGTGTGGTGCTGGCGCCGGATGCGCTGCTGAAGGAAATGGACGAGTTGGAAGCCGCCGGCGTGGATGTGGCCAGCCGGCTCAAGTTGTCGGAGGCTTGCCCGCTGATCCTGCCCTATCACCAGGCCCTGGATGCGGCCCGGGAAGTGGCTCGTGGCGCCAGCAAGATCGGCACCACCGGCCGCGGCATCGGCCCGGCCTATGAGGACAAGGTGGCGCGCCGCGGCCTGCGTTTGCAGGATCTGCTGCGTCCCAAGGCCTTCGCCGAGAAGCTGGCGGAAGTGCTCGATTACCACAACTACGTGCTGAAGCACTATTTCCGCGCCGACACCGTGGATTTCCAGAAGGTGCTGGACATGGGCCTCGCCATGGCGCCGCGCCTGGCGCCCATGGTGGCCGACGTGCCCCGCGCCCTGTACGAAGCGCACAAGGGCGGCTCCAACATCCTGTTCGAGGGCGCCCAGGGCACGCTCCTGGACATTGACCACGGCACCTATCCCTTCGTGACCTCCAGCAACTGCGTGGCGGGCGCGGCGGCGGCCGGCTCCGGCGTCGGCCCCGGCATGCTGCATTACATCCTGGGCATCACCAAGGCCTACACCACCCGTGTCGGCGGCGGCCCGTTCCCCACGGAACTGTACGACGCGGTGGACAAGCTGGACCCGGTGGGCAAGCACCTGGCCACCAAGGGCCACGAGTTCGGCGCCACCACCGGCCGTGCCCGCCGCTGCGGCTGGTTCGATGCCGCCGCCATGAAGCGCTCCATCCAGATCAACGGCGTCTCCGGCCTGTGCATCACCAAGCTGGACGTGATGGACGGCGTGGAAGAGATCAAGCTCTGCACCGGCTACAAGCTGGACGGCGGTTTCTGCGATCTCCTGCCCGTGGGTGCCGACGACCTGGCCCGTTGCGAGCCGGTGTACGAGACCATGCCCGGCTGGAGCGACAGCACCGTGGGCGTGAAGACCCTGGAGGGCCTGCCCGCCAACGCCCGCACCTACCTGAAGCGCATCGAGGAAGTCTGCGGCGTGCCGGTGGACATGATCTCCACCGGCCCTGACCGGGAAGAAACCATCGTCCTGCGTCACCCCTTCCTGTAGGCCGGTTTCAACCCGACAGGGATGTCGGCATGAAAAAAGGCGGCCGAGGCCGCCTTTTTTCATGGCCTGACAGTCAATGCCAGGCCGGGTCGGGACAGTATCAAGCCTTGATCACCGCCGCCACGGCATCCGCCACGTAGTCCAGGTTCTTGGTGTTCAGCGCGGCGACGCAGATGCGGCCGGTGGACACGGCGTAGATGCCGAACTCGTTCTTCATGCGTTCCACCTGCTCGGCGCTCAGACCCGTATAGGAGAACATGCCGCGCTGCTGCACGATGAAGGAGAAGTCCTGGGGCACGTTGCGGGCGGCCAGCTTCTCGGCGAAACCGGCGCGCATGACGCGGATGCGGTCGCGCATGCCGGCCAGTTCGTCTTCCCACATTTGCCGCAATTCGGCGCTGCCCAGCACGGCGGCCACCACGGCGCCGCCGTGGGTGGGCGGGTTGGAGTAGTTGGTGCGGATGACGCGCTTCACCTGGGACATGACCCGGGCCGACTCTTCCTTGCTGGCGGTGACGATGGACAGTGCGCCGACGCGCTCGCCGTAGAGGGAGAAGGACTTGGAGAAGGAACTGGAGATGAAGAATTGCAGGCCGGAAGCGATGAAGGCGCGCACCGAGGCGGCGTCCGCATCAATGCCGTCGGCGAAGCCCTGGTAGGCCATGTCCAGGAAGGGAACGAGCCCCCGTTCCTGGCAGGCGGCGACCACGTCGGCCCATTGGGCGTCGGTCAGGTCGGCGCCGGTGGGGTTGTGGCAGCAGGCGTGCAGCACGACGATGGCGCCGGCCGGCAGGGACAGAAGCTTGGCCTTCATGCCGGCGAAATCCACGCCGCGGGTGGCGGCGTCGTAATAGGGGTAGTTGTCGACGGGGAAGCCGGCGGATTCAAACAGGGCGCGGTGGTTTTCCCAGCTCGGATCGGAGATATAGACCGTGGCGTCGGGGGAGAGGCGCTTCAGGAAATCGGCGCCGACCTTCAGCGCACCCGTGCCGCCCAGGCACTGGGCGGACACCACCCGGCCGTCGGCCAGGATCTCGGAGCCCTTGCCGAAGATGAGATTCTGCACGGCCTGGTTGTAGGCCACGGCACCCTCGATGGGCTGGTAGCCCCGGGGCGGCTGGGCCTCCATGCGCGCCTTCTCGGCGGCCTTGACGGCGGACAGCAGGGGAATCTTGCCGTTGTCGTCGAAATAGACGCCCACGCCCAGGTTGACCTTGGTCGTGCGGGCATCGGCGTTGAAGGATTCGTTCAGGCCCAGGATGGGATCACGTGGAGCCATCTCCACGGCGGAAAAGATAGAGGAACTCATGGAAACTCCATTCGGGCCGAGGAGGTCGGCCAATGTTGAAAGTAAATCCGTGCCCGGAGCCGGCTATGGCCGGAGCATTCAGGCAAACCGGCGAATTATATCATCGAGCGAAAACCCTGCCGGCCATGATTTTGATGCCGCCATAAGCCGCCTCGGATTGGCCCTGCGCAAGTTGAGTGCGGCTGCCATGTCCGCTATAGTGCCTGGAATATCCGACTTGTCCTGAACATGTCCCACAGATCGCCATCCGAGAACCGTGAAGAGCACAGGCTGACCCTGGGGGAAGTGCTCGATGGGCTAAATGCGGATGGCTTGGTGCCGGCGGTGGAAGCCGAGCGCCTGAAGCGGGAGCGTCGCTATTACCGGGGGGACACCCACCCGCTGGCGATCGTGGCGGAACAGAAGTGGAAATCCCTGCTGCCGCCGGGCAAGACGCTCACTCTCGATGCCCTGACCGAGTGGCTGGCCGGCCGTTGCGGTCTGCCCTACCTGCACATTGATCCCCTGCGCATAGATTTTTCCTCCGTTACCGAGGTGATGTCCAGCGCCTACGCCACTCGTTTCCGCATCCTCGCGACCGAGGTGAAGTCGGGCGAGGTGGTGGTGGCCACGGCGGAGCCCTGGCTCAGGGAGTGGGAAAAGGAACTGGCGCGCATCCTGGGCAAGGATATCCGGCGCGTACTGGCCAATCCGTCGGATATCGAGCGCTACCTGGTGGAGTTCTACAACCTGGCCCGCTCGGTGAAGAGGGCCGCCCAGACCGGGGAGGGCGCCTCCGGGCTGACGAACTTCGAGCAACTGGTGGAACTGGGCAAGGCCAATCGCCAGTTCGATGCCAACGACCAGCATATCGTCCATATCGTGGACTGGCTGTGGCAATACGCCTTCGATCAGCGGGCCAGCGACATCCACATGGAGCCGCGGCGGGAGATCGGTATCGTCCGTTTCCGCATTGATGGCGTCCTGCATCAGGTGTACCAGATTCCCATCGGCGTCATGAACGCCATGACCAGCCGCATCAAGATACTGGGACGCATGGATGTGGTGGAGAAGCGCCGGCCCCAGGACGGGCGCATCAAGACCCGCACCTCGGTCGGGCAGGAAGTGGAACTGCGGCTGTCCACCCTGCCCACGGCCTTCGGCGAGAAACTGGTGATGCGCATCTTCGATCCGGAGGTGCTGGTGCGGGATTTCTCCGGCCTGGGCTTTTCCGAGGAGGACAACCGCCGCTGGCAGCAGATGACGACCCAGCCCAACGGCATCGTCCTGGTCACGGGGCCGACCGGTTCGGGCAAGACCACGACGCTCTATTCCACGCTCAAGCAGCTGGCGACGCCGGAAGTGAATGTGTGCACCATCGAGGATCCCATCGAGATGGTGGAACCCTCCTTCAACCAGGTTCAGGTCCAGCCGGCCCTGGAGATGGGGTTTGCCCAGGGGGTTCGGTCCTTCCTGCGCCAGGATCCGGACATCATCATGGTGGGGGAGATCCGGGACTTCGAGACCGCGGACATGGCGATCCAGGCGGCGCTGACCGGCCATCTGGTGCTGACCACCCTGCATACCAACGACGCGCCCTCGGCCATCACTCGGCTTCTTGATCTGGGGCTGCCCAATTATCTGCTCAACTCCACGCTCCTGGGGGTCATGGCCCAGCGCCTGGTGCGCACGCTCTGCCCCCACTGCAAGTCCCCGGCAGCCGCAACGCCGGAGGAACTGGATGCCTGGGACGCCATGGTCGCACCCTGGAAGGCCAACCGGCCGGCGATGCTTTATCATCCCGTGGGCTGCCTGGAGTGCCGCATGACCGGCTACCTGGGGCGGATCGGCATCTATGAGATCCTGCTCATGTCGCCTGAATTGAAGAAGCTGGTGGCGGGCAACGCGGATCTGGCCCGCCTGCGGGAAATGACCTATCGGGAAGGCATGAAGCCGCTGCGCATCAGCGGCGCGGTGAAGGTGGCGGCCGGTGTCACCACCATGGAGGAAGTCATGAAGGTGGCGCCACCCCAGCAGGTGGCCTGACGAATAGCCCGATAATCTCGGGACACTGCAAGCATTGCGCGAAGCTCAGGAGGAAACATGACAGTTGAACTGTATAACAAGGATGGTCACGTCTGTCTGGCCTTTTACGACCTGGTGGACGAGGAGAATAACCACGCCGTCCAGAGCAACCAGTTCCTGATCGCCGACAACGGCCACGGCGCGCTGCTCGATCCGGGCGGCAACATGACCTACAACGCCCTGCTCATGGGCATGCAGAAGTATTTCCCGTCGAAGGATCTGGATTACATCCTGGCCTCCCATGCCGATCCGGATACCATCGCCTCGGTAAACAAATGGTTCGTGGTGTCCCACTGCAAGGTGATGATTTCCGCCCTATGGACCCGCTTCGTGCCCCATTTCACGACGGGCCGGGATCTGACCGGGCGCATCGTCGGCATCCCGGACGAGGGCATGCGTCTGCCCCTGGGGCAGAACGAAGTGTGGGCCATTCCCGCCCACTTCATGCACGCCGAGGGCAACTTCCATTTCTACGACCCGAAATCGAAGATCCTGTTTACCGGCGACCTGGGGGCTTCCCTGGTGGATCATGCCGACGCGGAAAAGCCCGTCACCAACTTCGAAGACCACCTGCGCCACATGACCGGCTTCCACCGCCGCTACATCGTCACCAACAAGGTCTGCCGCTACTGGGCGGCCATGGTCAGGAAGCTGGACATCGAGATGATCGTGCCCCAGCATGGCTGCCGCTTCGAAGGCAAGGAGATGGTGAACCGCTTCATCGGCTGGATCGAGAACCTGGAGTGCGGCGTGGACCTGATGACGCAGGACCACTACCGGTTGCCGTGATGCCGCCGGCCCTGTCGGAAGAATCTCCGCCGACCCGAATGTGAGCAAAGAGCGGTAGGCCATGTTTGCCATCAAACAGAAGACCATGGACGATTTCGAGCGCCAGCAGTTGAAGGCGTTCGAGCAGCGTTGCGTGCAATTCCTTCGGGAGGAATTCCCCGAGAATGCCGCCATGTCGGGGCCACGAAGGGAATTGGAGGCGGTGCGCGCCGGGATTCAATGCGCCTTCCTTCGGGATATCCGCGCCGAGAAGGATGTGGTCAAGTACCTGTACCTGAGGCAACTGCTGGGTGCCGATTTTGACACCCATCCCGCCAGCGGCGGCGTTTCGGCCATACTCAACGATGCTTCCCGTCCGGTCGGGCAGCGTCTGGATCAACTGATGGATCTCCTGGCAGCCCGCATGGAGAAACAGGAAGAACGGACAGTCCGGTGAGCCGCCTGAGAGCAAGCAAGCCCATGGATCCGGCGGCCGAGGCCAAGGCCGACGACGACTTCTACAAACGCCATTCGGAAATGGTGGTGAACGGCGAGAGGGTTCCGCTCGACCCTTCCGACCCGGCTCAGGCTGGATTGCGCCAGGAATGGATGAAGGACTACCAGAACCATGGCGGCAAGGTCGAGCCGGTGCGGGCGCACCATGTTCGCCATGCCAAGGACAAGGCCAACAAGCATTTCGGCTCGAAAACCGTCGCCGCCCCGGCGCAGAACTGCCCGCTTCAGGGCGGCAAGCCGTCGCCGGCTCCGGTGAAACTGGCGCGGGAACAGCGGCCCGCCGGGAATAAGAACGGGGGCGAGCCGGTATGCGAGTTGGTGAGCGCCAGCCTCACTTG
Source organism: Rhodocyclaceae bacterium (assembly GCA_028714035.1). GTDB lineage: Bacteria > Pseudomonadota > Gammaproteobacteria > Burkholderiales > Rhodocyclaceae > JAQTNA01. Next base: position 63,658 of record JAQTNA010000015.1, on the reverse strand, counting down.
CGAGCATGGCCGGAAGGCCGGCCCGGAAGGCATCCTGATGGTGGTGCCGCGCTCCACCGCCGCGGCCGGCGATACCGTCACGGCCACCCTCAAGATGAAGGGGGGGTGCGGTCCGCATCCCTCATGGTCGGTGGGCGGATACTGGACCTCCGAAGGGAAGGGCGCATCCTTTTCCTTCAATGCCGAGACCTGGTTGCCCTCCGCCCTGGGCTTTCTTTCCCTGCGTGGCGTGTCGCCCCACACCTACCAGGTGCAGGTCAATGCCTGCGGTGGTCCGCTGTCCTTCGACGTCCGGGCCTATCCGCCGGGCAAGGTCAGTGCCAAGTTCGATGTCAGAAAATACATTGATACCATCGTGGCGGCCCTGAAACACCTGCCGGTGGAGGAAGACGAACTTGACAAGTTCGTCGGGGATTGGTTCCAGGGGGCCATCGAGTATAGCGGTCGCTGGCAGGAGGACGAGGCGTCCTGGAAGGCCTATTACGACATGGCCGTCACCGGCGGTTTCGATCCCCTCTTCGGCGTCAAGTTCAAGAAGCAGGTTTACCCGCCGTCACTGGCGCCGGAGTGGGTGTACAAATGGGTGAAGGCCGGCCTGTTTTTTGAATTCAAGCTGGGCGCCAAGCTTCAGTGTGCCTTGAAGGGCAAGTACTGGCCGCACAAGGACGAGTCGGAGTGGGGAGAGAAGTCCATCACCGGGGGCGGTAGCGGCAAGGGTGCGCTTTCCCTCGAATTGAAACTGGTCAGTTCGGATCTGGTCGAGGGAGCCCTGACCGGCGAGATGGGCGCCGGGGTCGAGGTCGAGGCCGCCAGTGGCGAGGACGCCAAGGTGGTGGTCAAGCTCAAGTTTGATGGCATATTGGCCAAGGCGACCTTCAAGGCGGCCTGGGGCTGGGTCGAGGTCACGCGGGAGTTCCAGCTCGTCCAGGAACGGGAACATGTACTCAAGGAATGGTCATTGACCGGGTAATTCAGCCATGGCAGCCAACACCCAGTTGATACTGGATACGGAAGGGGCCGGCCTTTCCGCGCAGGTCTTTTTCAACGATATCCTCCTGTCCCAGGACGAGATGCCGGAAAGGCTGACACGATCCGCGCGGCTCAACGGCTGGGCGGTGAGCGGCAACAACACGCTGTCCGTTCGCCTGAGCGCCCCGCCGCCCGCGCGGCCCGACGCTCCCCCCCGGCCGTCTCCGCGTTATGCCCTGCGTTTGCGCCAGCTTGGGCCGGGCAACGGCGAGCGGCTACTGGAGGACTTCACCTGGAATCCCGCCGGCCAGCCTCTGGCACCGGGCGGCGGCGTGGAGGCGCTGTCCCGCAGCTATCCCCTGGAAGCGGTCGCGCCCTGGGCCTGGACCCGCGCCACCCCCATCCCTCAATTGGGGCAGGGCGACACCCAGGCCATCGGCAGCCTCCTGGCGGCCTTGCACGGGGCCCTGGCGAGCCGGGCCATTCCAGACGTGGTCAAGCTTCAGGCGGTTCAGGTCGGCGAGCAGGCGGTGGCGGTCGGGGAGGATCCCCGCAGCTTCCTGCAACGCTATGCCGAGTTTCTTCAGGAGCGCATGGCCTCGCCGGACTGGACCGTGCGCCCGGTGGTGTGGGAGCGCCTGCGTGCCAGCTCGATGGCGGGCGGACGCCTGCACCATGTGACCGACGCCGCCGGGAAACCGCCCCTGGTGGCGCTTTCCCGGGGCAGCACGTTCGCCATTGATCCCTATGTCGCCCGGATCGGCGGCGTGTGGACCATTTGCCGATAAATCATGAAATCCGCCCTTCTGGCCCTCGCCGCGGCGTCCCTGCTCATGGGCGCCTTCCTGGGCTACGTGACCTGGACGCTGAAGGAGACCGAGAAGACCCTGCTTGCCTGGCCCACCGTGCCGGGGACGATTCGGTCCATCGCCGTCGAGGCCCGTCCCAAGTCCACCCGGGTGATCAATACCGGGCCGGTCAAGCTCGTCTGGATGGTCGTGGTGAGCTACGACTACGAAGTGGGTGGCAAGGCCTGCCTTGGGGACAAAGTGTCCAACGCCGCCGTCTACCAGGATCTGGACGTGTACGCCCAGCCGACGGCCATCCTGACCGATTACCTGACGCGCTACCCGGCGGGAAGTTCCGTGACGGTTCATTACAATCCGGCCCAGCCGCAGCAGGGCTACCTGGAACTGGATGTCTCGGGCTCCCGGATGTTCCTCTGGGCGACCCTGGTGGCCGGGGCCGTCGCCGTCATCGCCCTGGCCGCAAGGGTGTTTCTGGTCCGCTAAGACAAGGGCCGCACGTTCTTCCCGTTGCCTCCCCGCTCAACTCAGGGCGGCCTGGAGTTCCTCGCGCAGTTCTTCCATGTCGTGGTCGTCTATGCCCAGGTGCCGACGGGCCTGATTGAAATGAGCCTCGCCCACGTCCAGATCCTGTTCCTGGCGTAGTTCGGATGCCAGGTGTTCCGCCACATGGGTCACGGCGATCAGGGACAGGCCCAGGCTGGGCAGGGTCTTGGCCGGCAGTTCGTACACATCCTTGTCGTGGTGGAAGCGCACCGCCTCCCGTATCGCCGAGGGCAGACCCCAGTTCCGCACCAGGAGTGCGCCGACGATGGCGTGGGTGCATTGAAAGTGCTGGTCCTCCACCGTCACCAGCAGGGTGCCCTGGGCCGTGGCGGCGGCGATGACCTTCTGGTAGTCCGGGAAGTGGCGCATCATCACCGGGATGGCCGCATCGTGGAACAGCGCGTAGGTGTAGGCCAGGTCCGGAGGTATGCCGTAATGATGCCGCGCGACGACTCCCGCCGCGATCGCCATGAGAGACGTGCGATTCCAGAAGCTCTCCAGCACCGCGGCGGGCACGCCGGTGACGCTGTTCTTCAAGGCCACGGCCACCACGACGCAGACCACGTTGCGTGTGCCGAGCCGGGCCAGGGCCTGGCTCACGCTGGTGACCGGCGCACCGTTGCTGAAGGCGGCCGAATTGGCCAGCTTGATGGCCAGGGCGGACATGCCCACGTCACCGGAGATGGTCTTGGCCAGGGCGCGCAGGTCGGGCTCGTCCTTCTGCGCCTCTGCCATCACCTGCATGACGATGGCCGGGCAGACCGGAATCTCCAGGGTGGCGAGGTGTTGGTTCAGGTCATCCGTGGAGAGTTGCTCGTCTTGAGTGTCGCTCATGATCTGTACAGTTTGGGTTGGGTGCGGCGACGGAACAGAATATCTTTACATGCGCTTCCGGACACATTCCAGATAGGCCGCGCCATCCGGCGGCATGCCGCTCCTTTGCGCCGTCCAGACGATTTCCCCCAGGCATTCCAGCACGTCATGCAGGGCGGCGTGACGGTCCGGGCGCCGGGCCTTCAGCTTCTCGAACAGGGCGCGCAGGCCCGGCGGCTGGTCTATGGCGATCTGTTCCTCTATGGCCAGGTGCAGGGACAGGTGGAGGAAGGGGTTGAGTTGCCCGGCCTCCGGCGTCCAGTCCCTGGCCAGGGCTGCGTCCGGGTCGGCGAGCAGTTCGTGGTATTCGGGATGTTGCTCGATCAGGTCCACGGCGATGTCTTCCAGCGGCGACAGGGGCGTGGCGACGGTGCTGGCGGCCACCGGGTTGAGGTGTTTGTGCCAGGCGTCAATGAAAAAGCGTCGGGCCTGGTCGCGGCTGGGGTTGAACATGGTTGATGGGGAGTGGGTAGTGGGTAGGTCGGGTTAGCGCAGCGTAACCCGATATGAGCTATCAGGGTAAGCGCACAGATCTTGTATCAGGCAGTTGCCGCACTCCGGTTTTCTCGCCTTGCAGACATAACGTCCGTGAAGAATAAGCCAATGATGGGCATGTTGGCGATAGTCCTTTGGTATGACCTTGAGCAATAGTTCCTCAACCTGGGCCACATTTCTGCCCGGGGCGAGGCCCGTGCGGTTTGCCAGCCGGAAGATATGGGTGTCGACGGCGATGGTGGGTTGCCCGAATATCGTGTTCAGCACCACGTTGGCCGTCTTCCTGCCGACACCGGGCAGGGCTTCCAGTTCCTCGCGGCTTTGCGGCACCTGGCCGCCGTGGCGCTCCGTGATGATCCGCGCCGTCGCCGCCAGGTTTTTCGCCTTGGTACGGAAGAGGCCTATGGTCTTGAGGTAGTCCAGCAATCCTTCCTCGCCCAGGGCGGCCATGGCCGCCGGCGACCCGGCATCCAGGAACAGACGCCGGGTGGCCAGGTTCACCCCCTTGTCCGTGGCCTGGGCGGAGAGGATGACCGCCGCGAGCAACTGGAAGGGCGTGGCGTATTCCAGTTCCGTGGTCGGATTCGGATTGGCTTCTGCAAAGCGACGGAACATTTCCTCGATGTGGCTGGGGGACATGACGACAAGGGGCGTTGAAAGTCGCCATTATCCAGGAAAAGCAACTTGAACCGCAGAGGCGCGGAGGCGCAGAGAAATCGCATAACCCTGTTGGCTGATGCCTCGCGGACTATGGCAACAGTGGCCGGCATTGCCGGGTTTTCGCCGCGTCTCAGCGCCCCTGCGGCAAGGGGGCGTTTTGAATGGCCCGGCCAAGGTCCGCCTTTGGTATAGTCCCGGGCCATGCTTGCCTACATCCTTCGGCGCCTGCTGCACGCCTTGCCCATCCTGATCGGGGTGAATCTCATCACCTTTGCCCTGTTTTTCGTGGTGAACACCCCGGACGACATGGCACGCATGCAGCTGGGCATCAAACGGGTGACGCCGGAGGCCATCGCCCGCTGGAAGGCGGAGCGCGGTTACGACCGGCCCCTGATCTGGAACGAGAAGGCGGAAGGCCTGGGCAAGGCCACCAATACCATCTTCTTTGCCAAGTCGGTGCGCATGTTTGCCGGCGACTTCGGCCGTGCGGACGACGGGCGGGACATCGCCCGGGAAATCCGCATGCGCATGGGTCCGAGTCTGGCCATCGCCCTGCCGGTGTTCCTCCTCGGGCTCTACGCCAGCGTCTCGTTCGCCCTGCTGCTGGTGTTCTTCCGGGGGACCGTGCTGGACTTCTGGGGGGTGGCGGCCTGCGTCGCCCTCATGTCCATCTCCAGCCTCTTTTACATCATCGGCGGCCAGTTCCTGGTGAGCAAGCTCTGGCACCTGGTGCCCATCTCGGGTTATGGCGAGGGCCTGGACGTGGCGCGCTTCCTGGCCCTGCCGGTGATCATCAGCGTGCTGGCGGGCTTGGGGAGCAGCGCCCGCTGGTACCGCACCATCTTCCTGGAAGAGATCGGCAAGGACTATGTGCGCACGGCGCGGGCCAAGGGCTTGTCGGAATTGGCGGTGCTCTTCGGCCATGTGCTGAGGAACGCCATGATTCCCATCCTGACCGGGGTGGTGGTGGTGATTCCGCTCCTCTTCATGGGCAGCCTCATCACCGAATCCTTCTTCGGCATTCCCGGCCTGGGCAGCTACACGATTGACGCCATCAACGCCCAGGACTTCGCGGTGGTGAAGGCCATGGTGTTCATAGGCTCCATGCTCTACATCGTCGGCCTCCTGCTCACCGACATCTCCTATACCCTGGTGGACCCCCGGGTGAGGTTCGAGCGATGAGCCTGCCCTTTCTTCCCGTGCTGCTCTGGACCGACGCGCTGCTCTTTGCCCTGCTCGCCGCGGCGGTGGCGGCGGGCTTCTACGTGCGGCGCCGCGAGTACCTGATGCTCGCCTGGCGCCGGGTGGCGGGGGATGGCCTGGGCATGGCGGCCGCCACGGTCCTGGCCCTGTTCCTGGTGGTCGGCCTGCTGGATTCCCTGCATTACCGTTCCCGGCTGGAAGGAGCGGGCACGGTCTGGTCAGTGGAGGTGGAAAGCGCCCTGGATGCCCTGGCTGAACCTCTGCGGCGGCAGGTGGAAAAGACCTATTCCGCGCCGCTGGCCGACCGCCTGTTCTCCAAGGAGACCCTGGAGCGGCCGGATGGCAGCCAGGTGCGGGATTACCCCCGGCTCAAGTGGGGGGCGGCCCATCTGTCCGATCCGGAAGCCGGGCTGGCCGGTGATGTGGCGCGGAGGATGGTGAAGGGCGAGGCAGTCGGGTTGGTCCTTTGGCTCCTGATCGTGGCGGCGGTGACCCGGACCGTGGCGCGCAGGGAGTCCATATCGCCGGGCGAGGCCTGGCGGCGCATCCGCCGGCGCGAAACACCCTGGGCCTGGCGCTCGGTGCTCCTCACCCTGGGCGTCATGCTCTTCCTGGCGGCGCCTCTCGCCGCCCTCAGTGGCCACTACCACGTGTTCGGCACGGACAAGGTCGGGCAGGACGTGTTCTTCCTGACCCTGAAAAGCATACGCACCGCGCTGGTGATCGGCACCCTCACCACCCTCATCATGCTGCCCTTCGCCGCGGCCCTGGGCATCCTGGCCGGCTACCTGGGGGGCTGGGTGGATGACGTGATCCAGTATGTGTACACGACGCTGAACTCCATTCCCGGCGTGCTGCTCATCGCCGCCGCGGTCCTCATGATGCAGGTGGTGATAGACAACCATCCCCAGTGGTTCGCCACCGCCGCCGAGCGGGCCGATGCGCGCCTTTTGGCGCTGTGCTTCATCCTGGGCATCACCAGCTGGACCGGGCTGTGCCGCTTGCTGCGGGGCGAGGCGCTGAAGCTGCGGGAACTGGAATTCATCCAGGCGGCGCGGGCCTTCGGCGTGTCGCCGGGAGGCATCATGCTGCGCCACATCCTGCCCAACGTCATGCACATCGTGCTCATCTCGCTGGTCATGGACTTCAGCGGCCTGGTCCTGGCCGAAGCCGTGCTGTCCTACGTGGGCATAGGCGTGGATCCGAACACGGTGAGTTTCGGTACCATGATCAACGCGGCGCGCATGGAACTGGCGCGGGAGCCCGCGGTCTGGTGGTCCCTGGCCGCCGCCTTCTCCTTCATGCTGGCGCTGGTGCTCTCCGCCAACCTGTTCGCGGATTCCGTGCGCGATGCCTTCGATCCGCGCTTGCGGGCCAGAACCTGAGGGGACATGATCAAGAAACTGTTGAACCGCAGAGGCGCAGAGGCGCGGAGGAAAAACTTCCTTCGCCTTGGGCGGTTGAATTTTTCACGTTGGGATGAGCAGATGGCGAGAACCATTCGGGCTTTCTCCGCGCCTCTGCGCCTCTGCGGTGAGTGTTCTTGGGTTTTGCCATGACGGCGTTATTGGAAGTCAGCGATCTCAAGGTGGAACTGCCCGGGGGCTTGAGGCCGGTGGACGGCGTCTCCCTGGCTGTGGGCGCGGGCGAGACCTATGCCCTGGTGGGCGAATCGGGCTGCGGCAAGTCCATGACGGCCCTGGCCCTCATGCGTCTCCTGCCGGAAGGCGGCGGCATCGCGGGCGGGCAGGTGCTACTCTCGGGCCAGGATCTGCGCGCCCTGACCGAGGCGGACATGCGGCGGGTGCGCGGCGGCGCCATGGCCATGATTTTCCAGGAACCGGCCACCAGTCTGAATCCGGTCATGCCGGTGGGCCGGCAGATCATGGAAGCGCTGGCGCGACACGGCGGCCCCGGAGGCGCGGCGGGCCGTGCCCGGGCGGCGGCACTCCTGGCGGCGGTGGGCATTCCCGACGCCGAGGCGCGCCTGGACGAATTCCCCTTCCGGCTCTCCGGCGGCATGAAGCAGCGGGTGATGATCGCCATGGCCCTGGCCGGGGAACCCGGATTGCTGGTGGCGGACGAGCCCACCACGGCCCTGGACGTGACCATACAGGCCCAGGTGCTGGAACTCCTCGCCCGTATCCAGCGCGAGCGGGGCATGGGCATGCTGCTCATCACCCACGACCTGGGCGTGGTCGCCAACATGGCGTCCCGCGTCGGGGTGATGTACGCGGGGCAGGTGGTGGAGGAGGGAGGGCGCGAGACTTTCTTCCAGGCGCCGCTTCACCCCTATTCCCGGCGCCTGATCTCAGCATTGCCCCGGCCCGGCGCGGGGCGCCTGGAAACCATACCCGGCACCGTGCCGCCCCTGGGTCGCGCGTTTTCCGGCTGCCGTTTTTCCGAGCGCTGCCTGGAGGCGATGCCGCGCTGCCAGACGGAAGAACCGGCATGGCATGGACCGGAGGGCGGGCATCGGGTGCGCTGCCACCTGTATATGTCGGTTCCATTGGCTTGCCCCACCTCGGTGGTCGACGCCCCCTCGCCCCCCGACAGGGGGGAGAGGGTTGGGGTGAGGGGCATTTTCCCCAGCCACCCCCCCTCACCCCTGCCCTCTCCCCGCACGCGGGGCGAGGGAGATACTTTGCTGGCGGTGCGCGATCTTCAAGTTCATTTCCCGGTGCGCAAGGGCCTCCTGCGCCGTCAGGTGGGGCAGGTCAAGGCGGTGGACGGCATTTCGCTTACCGTGCAGGCGGGCAGGACGCTGGCCCTGGTGGGCGAGTCGGGCTGCGGCAAGACCACGGCGGGCAAGGCCATGCTGCGCCTGATCGAACCCACGGGTGGACAGGTGCTTTTCGCGGGCGAGGATCTGGCGGGTTTGTCGGGCGGCCGCATGCGGGCATTGCGCGCCGGCATGCAGATGATTTTCCAGGATCCCTACGGCTCGCTCGACCCGCGCATGAGGGTCGGCGACATCATCGCCGAAGGCATCTCGGCCCTCGGCCTGGAAGCGGGACGGGAGGCGCGGGAGCGCCGCGTGGCCGGCCTCCTGGCGGACGTGGGGCTCTCCCCGGAGATGGTCGGCCGCTATCCCCACGAGTTTTCCGGCGGCCAGCGCCAGCGCATCGCCATCGCCCGCGCCCTGGCGGTGCAGCCCAGGCTCCTGGTGTGCGACGAGCCCACCAGCGCCCTCGACGTGTCGGTGCAGGCGCAGATACTGAATCTCGTCCGCGAACTTCAGGACAGATTCAAGCTGGGCTACCTCTTCATCAGCCACAACCTGGCGGTGGTGGAATACCTGGCGCACGAGGTGGCGGTGATGTACCTGGGCCGGGTGGTGGAGACGGGGCCGGTGCGGGACGTGCTCTCCCGGCCGCGCCATCCCTATACCAAAGCCCTGCTTTCCGCCGTGCCCACGGTGGAGCCGGGCGGCCGTCCGCGCATCATCCTGAAGGGGGACATGCCTTCGCCCATGGCGCCACCGCCCGGTTGCCATTTCCATCCGCGCTGCCCCAGGGCGCGGCCCCTCTGCGCCGAGCGCTTCCCGGAGGAGACGGCGCTGGGCCAGGGCCACAAGCTGGCCTGCCATTTCCCGATTTCAGGCTGATGGCAAGTCTCAAGGATTGATCACGGTGCACAAGAACCGCCAACCCTACGCCGAGGTCCAGCCCTATATCACCCTGGATGGATCGGAAATCCGGGAACTGATGCACCCCGGAGTGCAGGGCAACCAGGCGCAGAGCCTGGCGGAGGCCACGGTGTTTCCGGGAAAGCCGACCCGGTTGCACCGGCACCGGGAAACGGAAGAGCTTTACCACATCCTGGAGGGACGGGGCGTGATGCGCCTGGGGGACGAAGAAATCCCCGTGGAACCCGGCGATACGGTGTGCATCCTGCCCGGCATGCCGCACCGGGTTTCCGCCGAGGGCGGTGTGCTGCGCCTCCTGTGCTGCTGCGCCCCCGCCTACCGCCACGAGGACACGGAACTGCTGGAGTAAAGCGCCGCAGGAGCCGGCGCGTCGCAGCGGCTAGCCCTTCGCTCTCAGCCGCACCAGGAACTTCTGGCGGGCTTCTGCCAGTTCCACCCTGGAAGGCTCGTCCGCCAGACGCGCACAGGTGGCGTAGAACGTCTCGAAGGCCGCCAACACCTTCGCTTCGTCCAATTGTCGGGAGGTGGAAGGCTTCGTTTCCGGCTGAGCGCCGTCCAGCGGCTTGAGCACCGCGTAACGGGGAATCAGGCATTGCCCGCCCTGTTCGGAGCTGGCCGTCATGGGGCCGGTCTTGACAAAGACCTTGCCCTCGTACTCGAAGCGGGCGCCGATGGAGAGATGGGGGAACTTCATGGGCGGGCGGACGAGGTAGGTTGGGGCGTCGGTTCGTACCGGAGACTTCACGTATTCTTTGCTGGTGCGGGCGAAGGGACTCGAACCCCCACGCCTTGCGGCGCCAGAACCTAAATCTGGTGCGTCTACCAATTTCGCCACGCCCGCATCACGCGAGCCGGATTGTAGACCAGCCGCCGCCGGGAGCCAAACTGAATGTGCCGGGATGCCCGCAACGGGCAATCGGATGAACGCTATGGGTACTGCTCCGCGCCTGTCAAGGCATTGGGGGGGGGCACAAATCCAGAATAATTTCCTTTCAGTTCTTCGGTATCCGGCCGATAAGCGAGTCATTGCCATGCGCTGACAGCCTCCTCTCAGAGGTATTGCGGCGGGCGGGCAACCCTTTGAGGAGCAGGCGGTGAACATCGCAGTCCCCGGCCTCGGCCCGCGCACGAAGGTGCTCGATGCCCGCCTGATCCCAAGCGTCACCGCCAGGTCGCCCACGATCCCGCTGGCGATGGACGGAATTGCGGGGGGGGGGGGGGGGGGGGGGGCGTACGCCCCGGTTTTGAAGCGAACAGCGCCCGATCGGAACCGTCGCCATGGCTAAACCGCCGCCAGCCCCCTCTCCCGAGTTTCTGCGGAAAGTCGCCGAAGCCGAGGTCGCCCAGTTTCCCGCAAAAGGTGGGCGCACTCGCTCGGCCGACGAACTTCTGCATGAACTCCAGGTACATCAGATTGAACTCCAGATGCAAAACGAGTCCCTGCGCCAGTCCCAGCTTGCGCTGGAGGAATCGCGGGACCGCTATCTGAGCCTTTATGAATTCGCGCCGGTCGGCTATGTGACCGTTTCGTGCGAGGGTCTGATCCGGCAGCTCAACCTGACCGCCGCCACGCTCCTGGGACAGGACCGTGCGAGGCTGCTGAACCGCCGCTTTGCCGGCCTCTTCATCGCGGAAGACCGCGACCGGTGGCATCGGCTGATTCTCACCGTTCTGAAACGGCAAGACTCATCAAGCGGCGAATTCATCCTGCAACGTGGTGACCAGGAGCGCTTCCATGTCCGTCTGGACTGTCGCGCCATGGACGGTGGCGTGGTGCGAGCCAGCCTGACCGATGTTTCTGCCTGGAAGCGTGCCGAGGAAGGTTTGCGCATCGCCGCCGTGGCCTTCGAGTCCCAGGAAGCCATGATGGTCACCGATGCCAACTCCGTCATCCTGCGCGTGAACCAGGCCTTTACCCGGGTGACCGGCTTCGAGGCGGACGAGGTCATCGGCAAGACACCCGCCGTGCTCAGTTCCGGGCGTCACGACAAGAGTTTTTATTTGCGCATGTGGCAGGCTCTGAGGGAACAGGGTTTTTGGCAGGGCGAGATGTGGAATCGGCGCAAGAGCGGCAAAATCTACGCCGAATGGTTGTGCATCTCCGTCGTCTGCGCTCCGGACGGCCGCATCAGCCACTACGTCGGCACGTTTTCCGAAATCACCCAGAACAAGGAGGCGGAAGCCGAGATTCATCGCCTGGCCTACTACGATCCGCTCACCCACCTGCCCAACCGCCGCCTCTTGCAGGACCGCATCGGGCAGGCCATGGCCGGCAGCAGTCGCAGCGGCCACCATGGTGCACTGCTGTTCCTGGACCTGGATAATTTCAAGACGATCAACGATACGAGGGGCCACGAAGTCGGCGACCAACTGTTGATTGAAACGGCAAGACGCATACAGGCTGGCGTGCGGGAGGGTGACACCGTGGCTCGTCTCGGCGGGGATGAGTTCGTGGTGATCCTGGAAGACCTGAGCAACGAAGCCCAGAACGCGGCGCTCCAGGCCGGGTTGGTGGGGGAAAAGATACGGGACGCTCTGGCCCAGGCTTATTTTATCGGCGAACAGAGGCATCATTGCTCGGCCAGCCTGGGCGTCACCCTGTTTCAGAATCACCTCGAGCCGGTGGAGATGCTGCTGCGCCATGCCGACCTGGCCATGTACAAGGCCAAGGAGGCGGGCCGCAATACCTTGCGCTTTTTCGATCCGGCGATGCAGACGGCCGTGGAAGAGCGCAGCAGTCTGGAGGCCGACCTGCGACTCGCGTTGGAGAGGCGGCAACTTCGGCTCTACTACCAGCCACAGGTGGATGCCGACGAACGCCTCATCGGCGCCGAGGCCTTGCTACGCTGGCAGCATCCCGATCGTGGCCTCGTGCCGCCCGGCGACTTCATTCCGCTGGCGGAGGAAACGGGCCTGATCCTGCCCATCGGCCTTTGGGTGCTGGAAACGGCCTGCGCCAACATCGAGGCCTGGTCAGCTTCTCCCATACTGCGAGACTTGCGCCTGGCGGTCAATGTCAGCGCGCGCCAGTTTCAGCAGCCGGATTTCGTTGCCCAGGTCACCGGCCTGTTGGCGCAAACCGGCGCGAACCCCAGGCGCCTCAAGATGGAGTTGACCGAGAGCATGGTGCTGAAGGATGTGGCCGATACCTTTGGCAAGATGCACGCCCTGGAAGCCCTGGGCATCGGTTTTTCACTGGATGATTTCGGTACCGGCCATTCATCCTTGTCCTACCTGACCCGGCTACCGCTCGAACAGATCAAGATTGACCGCTCCTTCGTGCTCAATCTGCCTCACAGCGTCAATGACGGGATCGTGGCACAAACCATCATCACCATGGCCAGGGGGCTGGGGCTGGATGTCATCGCCGAGGGCGTGGAGACGGAGCCGCAACGGGCCTTCCTTGCCCGCCACGATTGCCACGCCTACCAGGGCTACCTGTTCGCCCGCCCGCTGCCCCTTGCCGAGTTCGAGGCCTTCGCCCAGCACCCAAGAGAGGATGCGTAGGGCGGCCGCAACCGATGGCAGGGAGATGCAAACGGATGCGGACTTGGGGGACAGATTTCAACTCCCCATGACGGCCGGCCCCGATATCGGCCGCCTTTTCCTCCCCGTTCATCAGGCCGGGGCCGCCAGAATCATCCCGCGGCGATGTTCGCCATGCCCGTCAGAATTACATCCCCGCACCGGCCGTGCCACCTTGAGTTCGCGGGCGTGCTAAAATCGCGCCCCGGCCTTTTTTGCCATGGCTTGCCGAACGAAAATTCGGCTTATGCCCCGGAGCGAGGCCGGTTGCGAACATTTGAACCCATATTTTGGAAGCCGGTCGAGGTAACACGGTGAGGCCAGGCAGGCGCTGCGGGCCGATGCCGCCCGAGCCCGGTGCACTTTCCGGCTTCCCCACAGTTATCAAGGAAATTTCATGCAAAACAGCCCGGAGATCCAGAACGCCAGCAACTCGCTGGAACGCCGCATTGACATGGCCATTGCCCGCGCGGACGTGGACAAGGACGTGGATCAGCGTCTGAAGCGGCTTGCCCGCACGGTGAAGGTGGCGGGGTTCCGGCCCGGCAAGGTGCCGTTCAAGATGGTGGTCCAGATGCACGGACCTCAGGCGCGGCACGAGGCCATAGGCGAGGCCGTGGAACGCACCTTTGGTGAATCGGTGCGTGCCCAGAACCTGCGCGTGGCCGGCTTCCCCCGCATCGAGCCCAAGCCGGGCGAGGACGAGAGCAAGCTGGAGTTTTCCGCCGTGTTCGAGGTCTATCCGGAAATCACCCTGGGCGACATCTCCGGCCAGACGATCGAGCGCCCGGTGCTGGAAGCGGGTGTTGCGGAAGTGGATCGCACGATCGAAGTGCTGCGCAAGCAGCGCCTGTACTACGTGCCGACCCAGCGTGCCTCCGCCACCGGCGACAAGATGACCGTGGACTTCACCGGCCGTCTGGACGGCGAGGTGTTCCAGGGCGGCGAGGCCAAGGATTTTGCCGTGGTGCTGGGCGAAGGGCGCATGCTGCCCGATTTCGAAGCCGGCCTGACCGGCCTGGCCGCGGGCGAAACCCGCACCTTCGATGTCGCCTTCCCGGATGATTATCACGCGGCCAACCTGAAGGGCAGGACGGCCCAGTTCGAAGCGACGGTGAAGGCCGTCGAGGAGCCGAAGCTGCCGGAGCTGGATGCGGAATTCGCCCACTCCCTGGGGATCGCCGACGGCGACATCGAGAAGATGCGCGCCGAAGTGGGGGCCAACCTGGAGCGTGAGGTGAAGAAGCGCATCCAGGCCCGCATCAAGGAACAGGCCATGAAGGCGATCCTGGAGGCCAACCCCATGGACGTGCCCAGGGCGCTGGTGGATCAGGAGTCCCGCAACATGGCCGAAGGCGCGCGCCAGGACATGATCAATCGCGGCATTGACCCGAAGAATGTGCCGGTAGAGCCTTCCTGGTTCACCGAGCAGGCCACGCGTCGGGTAAAGTTGGGCCTGATCCTGGCCGATATCATCCGGGAAAAGGGCATTCAGGCCACCCCGGAACAGGTGCGAGGACAGATCGAGGAATTCGCCCAGAGCTACGAGGATCCTGCCGAAGTGGTGCGCTGGTATTACGCTCAGCCTCAGCGCCTGGGCGAGATCGAGGCGCTGGTTCTGGAAAACAACGTGGTGGACTGGGTGCTCGCCAATGCCCAGGTCACCGACAAGGCCGTGGCCTTCGATGAATTGATGGGCTCGGCCGCATGACGCGAAAGGTCGCCAGCATGAGAGATGTGAGTGAAGGAAGCGCCTGGGATCCCGTGGGTCTGGGGCTCATCCCCATGGTCGTGGAGCAGAGCGGCCGGGGCGAGCGTTCCTACGATATCTACTCCCGCCTGCTCAAGGAGCGGGTCGTGTTCCTGGTGGGGCCGGTCAATGACCAGAGCGCCAACCTGATCGTCGCCCAGTTGCTGTTCCTGGAGTCGGAGAACCCGGACAAGGATATCTTTCTCTACATCAACTCCCCGGGCGGTTCTGTTTCCGCCGGGCTGGCGATCTACGACACCATGCAGTTCATCAAGCCGGACGTGAGCACCCTTTGCATCGGCCAGGCGGCCAGCATGGGTGCCTTCCTGCTGACCGCGGGAGCCCAGGGCAAGCGTTATTGCCTGCCGAACTCCCGGGTCATGATCCACCAGCCCATGGGCGGCTTCCAGGGCCAGGCGTCCGACATCGAGATCCACGCCAAGGAAATCCTCTACCTGCGCGCGCGCCTGAACGAGATCATGGCCAAGCATACCGGCCAGGCAATCGAACGCCTCGAACGGGACACGGACCGGGATAACTTCCTCTCCGCCCAGGAATCCGTGGATTACGGCCTGGTGGACAAGGTTCTTCAGAGCCGGGATGAGGCCGCCTTGGCTTCGGCCTGAGTACGGGCTCCCATGGTGTCCGAGAGAACAACAGAGAGAACATAAAAATGGCAGAGAGAAAATCCGGCGGCGAAAAGCTGCTCTACTGCTCCTTCTGCGGCAAGAGCCAGCACGAGGTGAAGAAGCTCATCGCGGGACCGTCCGTATTCATCTGCGATGAGTGCATAGACCTGTGCAACGACATCATCCGTGATGAAGTGAGTAGCGACCAGGGTGGCAAGGGCGGAGCCAACAAGTCCGATCTGCCCACCCCCAAGGAAATCTGCGCCATCCTGGACCAGTACGTGATCGGGCAGCCCACGGCCAAGCGCATCCTCTCCGTCGCGGTCTATAACCACTACAAGCGCCTGCGCCACATCGCCAAGGGTAGCAAGGGCGACGAGGTGGAGCTGTCCAAGAGCAACATCCTGCTCATCGGCCCCACCGGTTCGGGCAAGACCCTCCTGGCCCAGACCCTGGCGCGGCTCCTGAACGTGCCCTTCGTCATGGCGGATGCCACGACCCTCACCGAAGCGGGCTATGTCGGCGAGGACGTGGAGAACATCATCCAGAAGCTCCTGCAGAAGTGCGACTACGAGGTGGACAAGGCCCAGCAGGGCATCGTCTACATTGACGAGATTGACAAGATTTCCCGGAAGTCGGACAACCCTTCCATCACCCGGGACGTATCGGGGGAGGGCGTGCAGCAGGCGCTCCTGAAACTGATCGAGGGCACCGTCGCCTCGGTGCCGCCCCAGGGCGGGAGGAAGCACCCGAACCAGGACTTCGTTCAGGTGGATACCACCAACATCCTGTTCGTCTGTGGCGGCGCCTTCGATGGCCTGGAAAAGGTGATCCGCAATCGTTCCGAGAAGGGTGGCATCGGCTTTGGCGCCAAGGTCAAGAGCAAGGACGACAAGAAGGAAGTGGGCGAGATCCTGCGTACCGTCGAGCCCGAGGACCTGATCAAGTTTGGCCTCATTCCCGAGTTCGTCGGTCGCCTGCCGGTGGTCGCCACGCTTCAGGAACTGGACGAGAAGGCCTTGGTGGAGATCCTGATCGAGCCCAAGAACGCGCTCATCAAGCAGTACCAGAAGCTCTTCTCCATGGAGGGGGTTGAACTGGAGGTGCGCCCCTCGGCCCTTCAGGCCATCGCCAAGCGAGCCTTGAAGCGCAAGACCGGCGCCCGCGGGCTGCGTTCCATCCTGGAACAATGCCTGCTGGATACCATGTTCGATCTGCCGAACATGGAGAACGTGACCAAGGTCGTGATTGACGAAGGCATGGTGGATGGCGGCACGAAGCCCATCCTCCTCTACGCCGACCAGCCCAAGGTCTCCGGCGCCAACTGAATCAGCCGGTCCCGGCCGGTCCGCGACGGACTGGCCGGGCGCCTCGACCCGTTCCGACCGATGAAATGCCGGTTTGAGCGGGTTTTTTCCCTCCTTTTCCCGGTGTCCACCCCCTCGTTTCTTGGGTTACCATGCGAATGCGTCCCGGGTCTGGCGCAATTCTTACAAGCTGAATGGCGGTCAACCGCAGTTTTTGGGTTGAAATGGGTGCAACAGCCCCCAATGTAGGCTTTACCGCTCACCATAAGGAAAACAATCATGTCTGGCGCGTTTGATCTTCCCCAAGAGAGAACCGAACTGCCGCTCCTGCCTCTGCGGGACGTGGTGGTGTTCCCCCACATGGTCATCCCGCTGTTCGTGGGAAGGCCCAAGTCCATCAAGGCCCTTGAGAACGCCATGGAGGCGGGCAAGGGCATCCTGCTGGTGGCCCAGAAATCCGCCGCCAAGGATGAACCGGTCGCGGAGGATCTCTACGCCATCGGCTGCGTGTCCAACATCCTGCAGATGCTGAAGCTGCCCGACGGTACCGTGAAGGTGCTGGTGGAGGGCGTGCAGCGGGCTCGGGTGGAAGATGTCCAGGATCTGCATAGCCTGTTTACCGCCACGGTCATGCCCATCCCGGCGGAAGCCGAGGAGAGCCACGAGATCGAGGCCATGCGCCGGGCGCTGATCGCCCAGTTCGATCAGTACGTCAAACTGAACAAGAAGATTCCGCCGGAAATTCTCACGTCGCTGGCGGGCATCGAGGATGCCGGCCGCCTGGCGGATACCATCGCCGCCCACCTGCCGCTCAAGATCGAGCAGAAGCAGGAAATCCTGGAAATCAGCGACGTCTATGAGCGCCTGGAACGCATTCTCGGCCAGGTGGAGACGGAACTGGACATCCTCCAGGTGGAAAAGCGTATCCGCGGCCGCGTCAAGCGCCAGATGGAGAAGAGCCAGCGCGAGTACTACCTGAACGAACAGGTCAAGGCCATCCAGAAGGAGCTGGGCGAGGGCGAGGATGGCGCCGACATGGAGGAGATGGAGAAGAAGATCAAGGCCGCCGGCATGACCAAGGAGGCCCTCTCCAAGGCGGAGTCGGAGCTGAAGAAGCTGCGCCTGATGTCTCCCATGTCCGCCGAGGCCACGGTGGTCAGGAACTACATCGAGGCCATGGTCGGCCTGCCGTGGAAGAAGAAGAGCCGCATCAGCAAGGATCTGGGCGCTGCGGAAAAGGTGCTGGAGAAGGATCATTACGGCCTGGAGAAAGTCAAGGAACGCATCCTGGAATACCTGGCCGTGCAGCAGCGGGTGGACAAGCTGAAGGCCCCCATCCTGTGCCTGGTGGGCCCCCCCGGCGTGGGCAAGACCTCGCTCGGGCAGTCCATCGCCCGCGCCACCAACCGCAAGTTCGTGCGCATGTCGCTCGGCGGTGTGCGGGACGAGGCCGAGATCCGGGGCCATCGCCGCACCTACATCGGTTCCATGCCGGGCAAGATCCTGCAGAACATGACCAAGGTTGCGGTGCGGAATCCGCTCTTCCTGCTGGACGAAGTGGACAAGATGGGCCAGGACTTCCGCGGCGATCCCTCGTCCGCCCTGCTGGAAGTGCTGGACCCGGAGCAGAACAGCACCTTCGTGGATCACTACATCGAGGTGGAATACGACCTGTCGGACGTGATGTTCGTAGCCACGGCCAACACCCTGAACATCCCCGCCGCGCTCCTGGACCGCATGGAGGTCATCCGCCTCTCCGGCTACACGGAGGAGGAGAAGGTCAACATCGCCCAGCGCTACCTCCTGCCCAAGCAGATCAAGAACAATGGTCTGAAGCGGGAAGAACTGGCCGTGACCGAGGATGCCCTGCGCGACATCGTGCGCTATTACACCCGGGAAGCGGGCGTGCGCAGCATGGAACGGGAGGTCTCCAAGATCTGCCGCAAGGTGGTGAAGTCCCTGGTGCTGAAGAAGCGCAGCAGCAAGCTGGTGGTGAATGCCAAGAACCTGGACAAGTTCCTGGGTGTGCGCCGCTACTCCTACGGTATCGCGGAGAAAGTCAACCAGGTGGGTCAGGTCACGGGTCTCGCCTGGACCGAAGTGGGGGGCGAACTGCTCACCATCGAGGCGGTGGTGGTACCCGGCAAGGGCAAGACCATGACCACCGGCAAGCTGGGCGACGTGATGCAGGAGTCCATCCAGGCGGCCCTGACCGTCGTCCGGAAGCGCAGCAAGTCCCTGGGCATCGCGGACGACTTCTACCAGAAGAACGACATCCACATCCACCTGCCCGAGGGCGCCACGCCCAAGGATGGCCCTTCCGCAGGCGTCGCCATGTGCACGGCCCTGGTGTCGGTGCTCACCGGCATCCCGGTGCGCGCCGACGTGGCCATGACCGGCGAGATCACCCTGCGCGGCGAGGTGCTGCCCATCGGCGGCCTGAAGGAGAAGCTGCTGGCGGCCCATCGCGGCGGCATCCAGGTGGCCCTGATTCCGGAGGAGAACGTCAAGGATCTGACCGATATCCCGGATAACATCAAGGGCAAGCTCGAAATCGTGCCGGTGAAGTGGATTGATCAGGTGCTGGCGCTGGCGCTGGAAAGAAAGCCGGAAGCCCTTCCTGACCCGCTGGAAGCCGCACCGGTGGCCGCTGCCGTGCCCGCTGCCGCTGAAACTCCTGCGACAACGCTAGTCACACACTGAAAAAGTGTGAAAAAATAGCGCCAGTGGCGGTTCTCCGGGTTCGGGTTGAGACACGGGTTCGGCAGGCCGCTACCGGTGGATGGGCGGGAGGCATAGACCTCCCGCTTTCGTAGGGGTGTAAACCATAAACATGGGTCGGCCTGGAGCCGGCTCATCCATTTCAAACTGGGGAGTGAAATGAATAAATCGGAACTGATTGATCACGTGGCCAGCTCGGCCGGCATCACCAAGGCGGCCGCGAACCTGGCGTTTGAGGCCTTCGTTACCGGCATCACCAATTCCCTGCGCATGGGCGAGCCGGTGGTGATGGTGGGTTTCGGCACCTTCAGCGTGTCCGAGCGTGCCGCCCGCACCGGTCGTAATCCCAAGACCGGTGCTCCTTTGGAAATTCCCGCTTCCCGGGTCCCCAAGTTCCAGGCGGGCAAGAGTCTGAAGGACGCCGTCAAGTAATTGCCGGGTCTGAACGATTGAAAGACGCCCCGCTCCAGCGGGGCGTTTTTTTTGATGTTCCGGATTCTGCGCTTGTGCTTCTGGTAGAATCCGCGCCGTGGCGGGCCTCCCCGCATTGCAGCGTGGTCAACCTGGTCAGGTCCGGAAGGAAGCAGCCACAGCCGCTTTCTGCAAGTGCCGGGGGTCCGGCTCGCCACCCTTCCATTCCCTTCTCTTCATTTCGCACCCGACGGCCTTTCGCGTCCTCTTCGCGTCGCCGCCGCGCCGCGTGTGGCATACGCCGATGTCACGGCCCGGCTGTGCCCTGTCTGGCGTGGGCGTGCCCGGGCATATTTTTCCATTCCGTCAACCGGGCCTCTCGTGCCGCGTTATTGAGAGTGACACACAGCCAAAACCGGACCCCGTGTCAGAGAACATCAACTACTTGAAGAGGATAAATCATGAACAAGCTCCTGTCCCTGCTGGTCGCCGGCCTGTTTGCCGCCACTACCGCCTTCGCCGCTGACATGGCACCCGCCACCGCCGCTGCGCCCGCTGCCAGCGCCCCCGCTGCCGAAGCCGCTGCCCCCAAGAAGGTCAAGAAGGCCAAGAAGCACCACGCCAAGAAGCACGCCAAGAAGGCTGCCAAGGCCGAAGCTGCCCCCAAGGCCGACGCCGCTCCCGCCAAGTAATCGGCGCGGACCTTCGTCCGAAGATCGGCAGGGTTTCGGCCCTGCCGATTTTTTTCGCCTGCTGGGGCGTGCAAGAAGCAGTTTGAACCGCAAAGACGCTAAAGGCGCAGAGAAAAATACGTCGGCGCGCAGGTTTCCACGACTATATTTCTGGCCGGGGGTTAGAATCCGACTGTTGTTCGCCATGCAACCCACGTGGCCAAACGACAAGACACCCGAAAATAGAGACAACAATGGTTTATAGCGAACTGCATGCGGCCCCGGCCGGTGTCGAGACTCTGATGGATAGGGATTTTCTCTGCGCCTTTGCGTCTTTGCGGTTCAATTCGTTGTTTGCAGGGTGAAACCATGTGGTCGGCGCTTCCTCTGCTCAGCACGCCCCCGGACTCGAGCCTGCTGTATTCCGGGCATTACGACCCGCTGCTCGTCGCCTTCTCCGTCGCCATCGCGATCTTCGCCTCCTATGCGGCATTCCAGGCGGCGGAGTTTCTGGCCGATCCCGGGAACCTCCGGTCTCGTCGCCGCTGGCTGGCGGCCGGCGGTTTCGCCATGGGGATCGGTGTCTGGACCATGCATTTCGTGGGCATGCTGGCGTTCAGCCTGCCCTGCAGGACCGGATACACGCCGGGGCTCACTCTTTTCTCCATCATTCCCGCGATCCTCGCCAGCACACTGGCCCTGTCCCTGATCGCGCGTTCCGCCATTTCCCTCCTGCGCCTGGGGATGGGGGGGCTGTTGATGGGGGCGGGTATCGGCGCCATGCACTACTCCGGCATGGCGGCCATGCGCCTGGACGGCATCGTGCGCTACGATCTGTCCCTTTTCCTGCTATCCCTGGTCGTTGCCGTGGCCCTGGCCACGCTTGCCCTCTGGCTCAAGTTCCGCCTCCAGGGCTGGGTCATCCGGGGACAATCTTCGGGTCTTCTGGCCGGCGCAACGGTCATGGGCCTGGCGATTTCCGGCATGCACTATACGGCCATGGCCGCGGCCTATTTCATCCGGGAAGGGGACGGCGCGACGTCCGATTCACCGCTGACGCCGACGCTCATGGCTGCCGTGATGTTGTTTGCCACGGCGGGCATCATCGTCGTCACCATCGCCGCCATCCTCGCCCGCAAGGCCGCTTTCTCCCTCCAGACGCGGACCTATCGGACGCCCGGTGTCTTGGTGGCCTGCTGGATCGTCTGTGCCTGGCTGGGGGCTGGCCAGTACAGCGAACACATGGCGCAACGCATCTACCATGAAGAGACCCGGTTGGTGGAGGAGCAGGTTCGGACTGTCGGCGCAAACATCCGTCAGAGCATAGAACTGTTGCAGGGTATCCCCCGTGCCTTGTCCCACGATGAGGCGGTGCACACGGCGCTGAAGCGGTACCAGACCAACGCCGCGACGCCATCCGACAAGGATGAAAGGCAAAGGCGTTGGACGCGCGAGGCATCGCTTGCGACGCTGGACCAATATCTCGCCGTCGAGGCCGAGAGCCATCGGGCTGACGTGGTCTGGCTCATCAACGCGCACGGCGACTGCATCGCCGCCAGCAATGCGGACAAGCCGGAA
The DNA here is from genome assembly GCA_028714035.1 of Rhodocyclaceae bacterium. Taxonomy (GTDB): domain Bacteria; phylum Pseudomonadota; class Gammaproteobacteria; order Burkholderiales; family Rhodocyclaceae; genus JAQTNA01. The sequence goes on along the minus strand of JAQTNA010000015.1, from coordinate 41,865 downwards.
AGTTTCGTGGGCATCAGCTACGCGGATCGGCAGTATTTCCGCCAGGCTAGCCAGGGCGAGCGCGGCCGGCAATATGCAGTGGGCCGTGCCACCCGGATACCAGGCCTGTTCTATTCCTACCCGGTTTCCGAGAATGGGCGCTTCCTGGGGGCGGTGGTGGTGAAGCGGAACATCACGGGTTTCTCCAGCTGGATTGCCCAGGCGGGGGCCTTCCTGGCCGACAGCAATGGCGTGGTCGTGTTGAGTCCGGACAAGGATTTCGAACTCAATTCCCTGCCGGGAAGCCGGATCGCGACCCTGAGCGAGGCGGAAAAGGTGTTGCAGTACAAGCAAGTCCAGTTCCGGCCGCTGCCGCTTTCTCCCTGGGGCGACGAGCGTTACCCGGGCCTGCTGCATTTCGGGGGGAGGGACCAGCCGCTGCTGCTCCAATCCCTGACCCTGCCGGAAGATGGCATCGTGCTCTATGTGCCCCGTTTTCTGGGGCAGTTGGCGCGCGTTGAGTCGGAGAGAATCTGGCTTTTCCTGCTGTTGGCGCTCGCCGGCGGCATGCTGATCTTCGCCGTGGCGTCCGTCCGGCTCTACCTTCAGGCAACCCGCGCGGCCAAGGAGTCGGCGGAAACCGCCAATCGGGCCAAGAGCCAGTTCCTGGCGAACATGAGCCATGAGATCCGGACCCCCATGAACGGGGTGATCGGCATGACCGGCCTGCTGCTGGATACGCCGCTCACCGACGAGCAGAAGGAGTTCGCCGAAATCATCCGCAGCAGCGGCGAGTCCCTCCTGGCGGTAATCAACGACATCCTGGACTTTTCCAAGGTCGAGGCCGGGCGCATGGAGCTGGAGATCATGGATTTCGATCTGGGCAATCTGGTGGCCCAGGTCTACGACATGCTCAGAATCAAGGCGCTGGAAAAGGGCATCGGCTTTTCGTACGATATTGATCCGGCCGTGCCTCTGCGGCTGCGGGGTGATCCCGGGCGCCTGCGCCAGATTCTCACGAACCTGGTGTCCAACGGCATCAAGTTTACCGCCCGGGGAGAGGTGCGCATCCTCGTCCGGCCGGGGGAAGGGCCGCCGACCAACGTGCGCTGGGAGGTGCGGGACACGGGTATCGGCATTCCGGCCGGCCGAATTCCCGACTTGTTCGCGCCCTTTACACAACTGGATGCCACGGTGACGCGCCGGTTTGGCGGCACCGGCCTGGGTTTGTCCATCTCCAGGCACCTGGTGGAACTCATGGGAGGGCGGATAGGGGTGGAGAGCGAGGACGGCCAGGGCTCCATGTTCTGGTTCTCGCTTCCGCTGGAGTTGCAGCCGAACAGGGATCAGGAGCCGCAGTCCTTGCCCGAAGGTGACCTGGAGGGTTGTCGGGTATTGCTGGTGGACGACAACCAGGTCAATCGCCGGCTCCTGAAATCCATGCTCTACGGCTGGGGTTGCGATACCGCCGAGGCGGGCGATGGGGTAACGGCCCTGGCGGCTCTGCGCGAGGCGGCTCATGCGGGCTTGCCCTACGAGGTGGCGCTCATGGACATGAACATGCCGGAGATGGACGGCGAAACCCTGGGCCGTATCGTGCATTCCGATCCGTTGATCGCATCCACCCATTGCGTGATGGTGACCTCGCGGGCGATGCGGGGCGATGCGGAACGCATCCGCAAGGCGGGATTCGATGCCTACCTGACCAAGCCCGTGAAAGAGGAACACATCAGGCGCTGTGTCGCGGCCCTGCGTGCCCGGGGGAGAGGCGCCGGGCAGACTGTCCCCATCATCACCCGGCACACCCTGGAAGAGTCCATGCGGCCGACCGGTGGCATCCTCCTGGTGGAGGACAACCAGATCAACCAGAAAGTGGTCATGCAGATGCTGAAGAAGCAGGGCTATTCGGCGCAGGTGGCCGGGAACGGCCGGGAGGCTCTGGATGCCCTGCATGCCGGACACTTCGGGCTGGTGTTGATGGATTGCCAGATGCCGCTGATGGATGGTTTCGACGCCACGCGGCGCATACGGGCGGGGGAGGGTGGGGCGGATCACGTGGCGATTCCGATCGTCGCGCTCACCGCCAATGCCATGACGGGCGACCGGGAAAGGTGCATCGAGGCCGGCATGGATGATTACCTGGCCAAGCCCTTGTCCTTCGGGCAACTGGCAACCAGCCTCGCGCGCTGGCTGGGCAGAGGTAGTCCACCGGCGCCCCGAAACGAGGTGGTGCCAGGGCAGTCGCAGGAGGCGGGGGCGACCGGCAAACTGGCGACGTTTGACGAGAAGGAAATGCTCTTCAACCTGGGGGGCGATCTGGAGACGGCTCGCGAGCTGGTCGGCCTGGTTCTGGAGAACATGCCCGGACATATAGCCATCCTCCGCCGGGCGCTGGCTGAGTCGGACCTGGAGGAAGCCCGGCGCCAGGCTCATGTGACGAGGGGGCTTTCCGGGCAGGTGGGGGGCAAGCGGCTGATGGCCTTGCTGGAAGATCTGGAGGGGCTGGTTCGCTCCGGGAAGCCTGTCGCTCCCGAGGCCGGGCAGGAAACTCACGCCCGGTACGAGGAACTCGCCACCGCGCTCTCCGAATGGCTGGGCCGGCAGAGGTAGGAGGCTGGAGGCTAGTAGTCAGTCATTCTGAATCAAATGGATACCTGATTAGGAAGGTAACTCGGCTACACCTCCCTCTCCCCCCGATAGGGGGGAGAGGGCCGGGGTGAGGGGCACTCAGTGGCCAATCCCCCCTCACCCTAACCCTCTCCCCGCAAGCGGGGCGAGGGGACTTTTGGGCTAGCTGAAGCCGGCCCCACATCATTGCGAATCAGCATGACTGACTACTAGTCTCGGCCGCGGGTTCTCCAGCTTATCCTTGATGTTTTGCCGCCATGTGCTCGGCGATCAGTTCCGTCTGGAATCGGACGATGGTATCCGGGTCGGTGAAAATGCTCTGCGTGTTGTTCTGCGCCTTGTAGCCGGGGCCGCCCGGCCTTCCCTTCAGGACGAAAGTGCCCTCGCCGGAGGTCGACCAGTTGGTCGAGCCTTCTCCCCCCACCTTGCCATCGGCGACAAAGCCCTTCGTATGGCTGATCTGGTGGGTTGCCGACTGGCCGATGACAAAATAGGTGTTGAACCTTGTCGGATTCTTCGCGATATCGGAATCCAGCAGCTTCTTCTCATGAACACCGCCCGCTTGACTCCTGTCCAGCGTAATCAACATCGTGACGCTTGGGTCCAATGCCTGGGTCATCAAGATGTCGTTCAGTTCGTCATCGTCGAAGCCAAACATGTTCAGGTACAGGGAAACGCTGACGCGGGACTGGATGTGCTTCAGAATCTCATGCACATCATCGCGCCCCACGTAGAACAGGTGAAAATCCTTGCTCGCCGTACTCGAATACGATTTTTCCTGGGTGTATTGCTGTAGATCGAGCAGATCAAAGCGTTGCAGCGTCTGCGTGAGGTCGCTGACGACGTTGCTCGGGCTGATTTCACTATTTGCCATGACCAACCTCCTGATCAAATTTCCGGGATTGACCCCGATACGCGGATAAATCAAGCATCAAGCTGTTCCGGTCATCCTGCTTGCCTGCCACAACATGAATGGTTGGAGACGACCCTTGGCCGCCGTAGCCCGAAAGGGAAAGCAGACATTCAACGTAGAATTGAAAGGAGGCGGCGGGAAAGCGGACGGGAATAACGAAGCATATATACCGCCGTCCTTTCAACTGCTTGTTTGGGGTTGTAACTACGAAAAGCTTGACAGGAGCCGCTTTTTGTAACCACAATGGGCGCATGATTACCTGGGACGAAGCCAAGCGCAAGAAGAACCTCAAGGATCACGGCATTGACCTGGCCGACCTTGCCGCTGTCTTCGATGCCCCGATTTCACGGTCGAAGACGATCGTGGAACCTATGGCGAACAGCGCCCGCAAAGTTTGGGCTGGTATCAAAGTCGCGTCGTCTTCCTGGTGTGGACGGAGCGCTTTGATAACGCCCGAGTGTTCCTGTCGTTATGGTGACAAACATGAAACGCGAGCCTACTTCAAAGCCCTCGGCCTTTAGCCGGGAACAAGTGGAGGCAGCCATCGCCGCCGCACCTGACCGGGTGGACGACCCTGAGTGCCCGTATGACCCCAACGACGCGGCTGCCGTGGCGGCCTTTTGGGCAAAGGGAAAAGTTCGCTTACCCGGCCAGCGCGGCGCGCAAAAGCGCCCCACCAAGGTAGCAGTGACGGTGCGATACAGCCCCGAGGTGGTGGAGTATTTCAAGGGAACCGGCGATGGCTGGCAAACCCGCATGAACGACGCATTGCGGGAGTATGTTGCACTGCACCGCGCGGCGTAGACGTTCGGCATTTAAGTCACCAGGTAAGAGAGCGGTGCGGCCTCGCGCGGGTTCATGCGCAAGGCCGCACCGCTTCTGGCTTATGTCCCCCTAAAGCGGAAAAATGGATGCCACAATACGACAAAGGTCATATCAAGGCTGGAATTTCGCGCAATATTTCACGGTTCTGAGTGAGTTATTGCAACTTATGACGGGGCGGCATTGATGCCCGGTTTCGCTGGCCTGGCGGCATGGACGGCGACCGGTTCAGGCGGTTTGTCGGGGCGTGGAGCTTGCCCTCAGCGCAACCCCAGCAACACCGCCAACTGCTCCAGATGCTTGACCGCCTCGCCAACCAGGGCCTGCGCCAGCATCTCGTCATGGCCCTCCTGGCGCAGGAGCATGTCCAGCCGCGCGGACAGTTCGCCCATCCGCAGCAAGCCTAACGCACCGGCCGAGCCCTTCAGGGTGTGGATCAGGCGGCGAGCCCCTTCCTTGTCCCCGGCCTCAAGGCAGCGGGCGGTTCCGGCCAGGTCGTCCAGCGCGCCAGCCACGAAGCGGCGCAACAGATCGAGGTATTTGGCGCGGTTGCCGCGCAGGTTGCCCAGACCCTGCGCCAGGTTCACGCCGGGAAGGGGTTCCAGTTGTTCCAGGACGGATTCCGGCGAGGCGACCGGGCTGGGAGGCGACGCCTCGACGGCGCTGGGCGGAGCGCCGGCCGGCAGCCACTTCAACAGGGTCGCATAGAGTGCTCGCGGATCCACCGGCTTGGCGACGAAATCGTTCATGCCGGCGGCCAGGCAGGCGCTACGATCCTCGTCAAAGGCGTTGGCGGTCATGGCGAGGATGGGCCTGTCACGCCAGATGGACAGGGCGCGCAGGGCGCGCGTCGCCTCCAGCCCGTCCATGACCGGCATCTGCATGTCCATCAGAATCAGCGCATAGTCCCATTTTTTGGCCTTCTCCACGGCCACGCTACCGTTTTCCGCCGTATCCACGATCAGACCGGCGCCCTGCAAGAGTTCCAGGGCCACCTCCTGGTTGATGAGGTTGTCTTCCGCCAGGAGCAGGCGGCGGCCGGTATGGCGCCGACGCAATTCGGCCTCGGCCTCGGTGAATTCGCCGGCGCCATGTTGCGTGGGCTGGCCGCGGCCCAGCCAGGCCGTGAACCAGAAGGTGCTGCCCCGGCCCGGTTCGCTTTCGGCGCCGGCCTCGCCGCCCATCAGCCCGGCCAGGCGGCGGGTGATGGCGAGCCCCAGGCCGGTGCCGCCGTATTTGCGCGTGGTGGAGGCGTCGGCCTGCTGGAAGTCCTGGAACAGTTGGCCCAGCTTCTCCGCCGGAATGCCGATGCCGCTGTCCCGCACCTCGAAGCGCAGCAGCAGCCGACCTTCCTTTTCCTCGAGCATCCGCGCGCCCAGGATGATGCCGCCGCGCTCGGTGAACTTGATGGCGTTCCCGGCAAAGTTGAGCAGGGACTGGCGCACTCGGGTCACGTCGCCGCGCAGCCAGAGCGATTCGTCGCGACAATCCAGCGTCACGCTCAGGCTCTTCATGCGGGCCTGCTCACCGATCATGGAGCGAACATGGTCGAGCACGGCGGCCAGCGCGAAGTCGGTCTCCTCCAGGACGAGCTTGCCGGCCTCGATCTTGGACAGGTCGAGGATGTCGTTGATGAGGGACAGCAGGTGCTGACCGGCGCCGCCGACCTTGCCCAGACGCTCGGCCTGCTCGGGAGTGGGGCCGGCGCGCTGCATCAGGTAGGTGAGGCCCAGGATGGCGTTCATCGGTGTGCGGATCTCGTGGCTCATGTTGGCCAGGAAGGCGCTCTTGGCCTGATTGGCGGCCTCCGCCATGCGTCTTGCGGTTTCGGCCTCGACCTCGGCGAGTTCCGCCTCCACCTTGGCTTCCTCCAGTTCGGCGGTGCGCGCCGCCACGAGTTCCTCCAGGTGATGACGGTACTGGTCCAGTTCCCGGCCGATGCGCTTTTTCTCGGTGATGTCCTCCTGTACGCCCACATAGTGGCTGATGCGTCCATCCGGCTGGCGCAGTGGCGTGATAAAGGTGAAGTCGGTGTATACGCTACCGTCCTTGCGCCGGTTGACCATCTCGCCCTTCCAGGCCTGCCCGTGGGTCAGAGCCTCCCAGAGCGCGGCGAACGTCTCCGGGGGCGTCAGGTTGGATTTCAGCAGGTTCGGGTTCTTGCCGAGCAACTCCTCCCGGCTATAGCCCGTCTTGCTCACAAAGGTCTCGTTGACATACTCGATATTGGCATCAAGGTCGGTGATGACGACGCTCTCGGGGCTCTGCTCGGTGACCAGGGAAAGCTGGCGCAATTGCAGTTCGGCCTCTTTGCGCGCGGTGATGTCGCTGTTCATGCCGATCCAGGCGCGTATCCTGCCCTCCGTGTCGAGCAGAGGCGCGCCGCGCACCGCCGTCCAGCGCCACTCGCCGTTGACATGGTGGAGGCGGTACTCGACGTCGTAGAGGCTGCGTGTCGCCACGGCCTGGCGCCAGACCTCGACGACCCGTTCCCGGTCCTCGGGATGGACGGCCTCCAGCCAGCCAGCCCCCCTCATCTGCTCGGGGCTCTGACCAGTGAACGCGCACCAGGAGGGGGAGGCCTCGATGACCATGCCGTCCGGTGTGGTGGTCCAGACGATCTGGGAGGAGATCTGCACCAGCACCCGGAGCTGCTCCTCGTTGCGCCGGACGGCCACCTCCGCCAGGTACCGGTCAGTGATGTCCTGCACCGTGCCGTGCAGCTCGACGACGTTCCCCTGGGCATCGCGCCCATCTTCGCCGCGGGCGGTGATCCAGCGCCGGCTGCCGTTCGGGCGCACCACCTCGGCATCGCATTCATAGGAGGTGCCATCCGCCACGGCGCGGTCCACGCAAGCGGCCAGCTTCGCCCAGGTCTCCGGGGTGAAGTACCGGCTCACTTCCGGATAGGCGGCCGGGCCCAGGGCCGGGTCACGCCCATACAGTGCGAAAATATCGTCCGACCAGGTGTGCACGTTCCCGCTCACGTCCCATTTCCAGTAGCCCAGCCCAGCCAGTTGCTGGGCCTCCTTCAGGCGCGCCTCGCTCGCGCGCAGCTTCGCTTGCGCGCGCTGCCGCTCGGCCTCCCGGCGGTTGATGGCCAGGGCGCTCCACCAGAAGGCAGCGCCGAGCAGGGCGATATTGGCCAGGACCATGAGGGAAATGCCGAATTCGGTGCCGTAATGGCCCGCGCGTTCACCCAACAGCCTGGCCCAGAACAGCAGGGGGATGATCAGCAGCAGCAGCGGCAGCAGGCGGCGCACCAGCAGGCCACCCATGGTGTCGCTGCTCACCAGCGCCATCAGACCGCGTGTCGGGCGCGCCCAGAACAGACCCAGGCCGAGGATCGAGAAGGCCAGGGCGGTATGCAGGGCCATGGAGGTGAAGAGCCCTATCTCGTACAGATTCTTGGCCCCGTACAGGTAGCCGGTGACGGCAAGGAAGGCGACGGCCAGGGGCGGCAGGGTCAGCCACTGCGCCGGGCACAGTCCGCCGCGCGCGCCGCGGTCGAGCAGCAGCAGGGCGAGGCCGGAGAACAGAAAGTTGAAGGCGGTGGCGGGTGCCATGCGCCCCGGTTGCGAGGTCTGGAGGGCACCCGCCGGTTCGGGAAAGAGAACATTGTCAATGCCGAAGTCCCGACCGCCCAGGTACTCCATCAGCGTCAGCAGGCCCAGCAGCGCCGCCAGGCCTGCGCAGACCCGGGCGGCGTTGCACGCCATGGCGCCAGCCGCTTCATGGCGCTGCCACCACAGTGCCAGGCCGCAGAGTAGAAAGCCCAGGGCGGTGTTGACCTTCATCGTCACCCACTGCGGCAGCAGGCTCTTCAGGGCGGTATTGTCCAGCCACCAGCCGAGGAGGACTACGGCTCCGATGATCATGACGGCGGCCGCGGCCAAGGCCGCCCCTCTCCTCCACAAGGCCATGAAACGCGGATCGGCGGCCAGGGGGGCGGGTGGTATGCTCATGCGGCAGCCTCTACGAGAATGGAAGAACCGGGGCGATCATCTGCGGCAAGGATACCCTTCTGCCATCGGTTCTCCAATGGGCCGGTCGCGAACTGGACGCCCTTGCCGGCCAGGCGGGGCGGCCGACGCTTTGACCTTCAGCACGGATCGGTACCAGGCAGTTTGGGGACGGACGTCTGATGCGAACGGGATGCGGAACCAGCTTGCCGCTCGTGCTGGAAGGCCTTACCCCGGCCCAGACCTGCTGGGTGAGGATGCAGGGCATCGGTCGCCATGGCCCGGGCGTCTGGACCACTCCGGCCAGCTTGATGGTGATTTGAGGGTTAAACCGCAAGGACACCTTGAATTTCTCTGCGCCGGTGCGGTTCAAACTGCTTTCTTTACACCTGCACGTAGGTCCAGCCCTGCTGGAGCCGCATCATGATCTGGTCCAGGGCGGACGGCGCCACCGCCACGTGGGGCAGGAGCCTCACTTCCACGCCGGCCGTGCGCAGCTTCTCTATCCCATTGTTGCAGGCAAGAAAGCTGAGGTTACCGTGGGCCTTGATCAGGGCCTCGACGCGCTCAGCGTAAGGCGAGGTGTCCGCGCGCACCAGGGCGAGGCCCGCGTCATTGGCCAGAAGCTCGATCTGTACCGGCTTGCCGGACTTGTCGTGCTCCCGAGACAGCTCTTCCGCCTCGTCCAGGGCCACCTTCAGGCGGTCGGGATCGGAGGATGCCAGGTGCAGAATCACCTTTCCTTCGGCCATCTGCCTCGCGCTTAATTGCAGTCCGCCCCGGCCGTCGTGCTCACTATGGGCGATCCAGCCCATGGCGCTGCCCACGGCCAGCATCAGGCCGGCGGCCAGGGCACGGCCATAGCGGCCAGGAGGCAGGCCGGTCCTCTTGTTCCGGCCTGCCGGGTTGGCCTGCAAGGGGTAGGCGCCGCGCAGCAACTCCTTGACCTGCCAGAGCTGGCAGACCCTTTCCCGGAGGCCGGTATCTTCCGCCATCTTGTTCAGCAGCCTGGTCTTCTCCGCGGCGTCCAGTTCATCGTCCACGAAGGCGTTCAGGAGTTCGTCGCTCACGGCGCTGGGCATTTCCTGGTTCATTTGATCCTCGATATCCGGGTGGCAGTGGGCGCGTCGGCAAGCTTTCGGTGGTCGAGCAGCAACTCGCGCAAGGCGATCCTCGCCCTGGACAGCCGACTCATGACGGTCCCGATGGGGATGCCCAGGATGCCGGCCACTTCGGCGTAGGAACATTCCTCCAGGTCCACCAGCGTCACCACCTGGCGCTGCCCCAGGGGCAGACGGCTGACCGCTCCGCGCACCCGCTGGATCATCTGGTTCTGCTCAAAGTCGTCCTCGGGCGTGAATTCGCTCGCAAGCCACTCTTCGCCGACCTCGTCCAGATCCTCCGTCTCGCGCGTCCGCCGGAAGTGATCCCGCCAGCAGTTGGCCATGATGGTCAGCAGCCAGCCGTGAAGGGCGTCCAGATCCCGCAACTGACCTGCCTGGGCGAGCGCCTTGGCCAGGGTGTCCTGAACCACGTCGTCTGCGACCGCCGGGTTGCGGCACCAGGAATGGGCAAGGCGGTAGAGCCGGGGACGGCTCTGCTCCAGCCTCGCCTCATAGGCCCGGCTACGGCCGAAGAATCCGAGAATGTTCAAGGTGATCTCTCTTGGAAGATGGACTATGGAAGGGTGGACGGGGAAAGCTTGAAGAATATTCCACAAAATATTCGTGAATTCCTGGAATAAATCGGAATCCCGGCCCGTCCTTATGGTTCATGGACCGATTTTTGGGGTGACCCGGTAAGCCGAGTTTAATGGCGGATCAAGATATTCTTTGATTCCGGCCAAAGTTGTTGTGGCAGAATGATATCGGTGTAGCGGCGCCGGCTCAATCATAGAGCGGACAAGAGCGCCTGCACTTCTAACCGAACTCGCCGCCAGGCGATCGTGGGTGTATACGGAGGAGATATCGTATGGAGTGGAATGTTCACCAGCAGGTGCTGGGGATGGTGTTCGCGGTCGCCCTGATCATGGGGGCACTGGTCAATAAGACGAATTTCTGTACCATGGGGGCCGTGTCCGACTGGGTCAACATGGAGGACACCGGGCGCATGCGTTCCTGGCTGCTGGCCATCGGCATCGCCGTCGGCGGCGTGGCCCTGCTCGAGACCCTGGGCAAGCTGGAACTGCCCGACAATACCTTTCCGCCTTATCGAACCGCCAACTTCGCCTGGCTGCGCTACGTACTGGGAGGTGCCCTGTTCGGGGTGGGCATGGTCCTGGCGTCGGGTTGCGGCAACAAGACCCTGGTGCGCATAGGCGGGGGCAATCTCAAGTCCCTGGTAGTGCTGGCCATCGCCTCCATCATGGCTTATCTGATGCTCTGGACCGACATGTACGCCATCGCCTTCGATTCCTGGATGTCACCGCTGGCGGTGAATCTGGGCAAGGCCGGCATCAAGAGCCAGGAATTGGGCGCACTCCTGGGCGGACTCCTGGGCATGGAGAACACGGTGGCCCTGCATCGCATCCTGGCCGCCGTCGTCAGCCTGGGCCTCCTTGCCTTCGCCTTCTCCTCCACCGAGTTCCGCAGCAACGGCAACCTGATCCTGGGCGGACTGGCGGTCGGCCTGGCGGTCGTCGCGGGCTGGTACATCACCGGGGGCGGCTCGGGCGTGGCCTGGCGCGAGTTTGCGGAGATGGCGGACGTACCGCCCTCCCGAGCCCAGGTCCAGTCGCTGACCTTCATGAGCCCCATGGGCGACCTGGTGCGCTATGTGATGGATCCGACGAATTATTCCCTCGTCAATTTCGGCATCATGGCCCTGCTCGGGGTGATCGTCGGTTCCTTCCTTTACGCCGTTGCTTCCAGGAGTTTCCATCTGGAGTGGTTTCCCAACTTCAAGGACTTCCTGTGGCATGCCGTGGGTGCCGTATTGATGGGAGTGGGGGGCGTGCTGGCCATGGGTTGTACCATAGGCCAGGGCGTGACAGGGGTTTCCACCCTGGCCGTGGGTTCGATGCTGACCCTGGTCGCCATCATAGCGGGTGCCGCCGGTACCATGAAGGTGCAGTACCGGTACATGTGAGACGCCGGGCAAATTATGTCATTAGTGTAATAGATGCCGGGTTCCCGGGCCGGGAGCAGGTTGTTGATTTCTAGAGGAGAGAGGGAGTCGTTATGAATGTAATGCGTAGAAGCGTACTCAGGAGCATGGGCGCCGGTAGCGCACTGGCCGCCATGCTCGTCACCGGCCTCATCCGGCCGATTCAAGCCTTTGCCGCGGACTGGAGCAAGGCGGCCTTCGAGGCCAAGACCGTACCGGATGGCATGAAGGCCATCGGCGCGTCCGGCGCGGCGGAAAGCAAGGACGTGGTCATCACGGCACCCGCCATCGCCGAGAACGGCGCGGTCGTGCCCATTTCGGTGGTCAGCAACATTCCCAATACCAACAGCATCTCCATCTTCGTGGACAAGAACCCCATGCCGCTGGCGGGCAGCTTCGAGTTTGCCAACGGCGCCCTGCCGGATGTGGCGGTGCGCCTGAAGTTCAGCGACACCTCCGTGGTGCGGGCGGTCGTGATGGCGGGCGGCAAGGCTTACACGTCGCACAAGGAAGTCAAGGTGACGGCCGGCGGTTGCGGCGGTTGAAGACAGCAAGGAAAAGGGAAAAGAAATGGCAAGTTCGATGAGAGTTCGTGCCCTGCTGAAGGGCGATGTGACGGCGATCACGGCAATCGTGAGCCACCCCATGGAAACCGGCATGCGCAAGGATGGCGGCAAGGTCATTCCCGCCCACTTCATCCAGGTGCTGACCGTGGATGTGGACGGCAAGCGCGTCGTCACCAGTCACCTGAATACGGCGGTGTCGTCCAACCCGGTGTTCAACTTCAAGGTCAAGGGTGCGAAGGTGGGCGACAAGGCGGTGGTGAGCTGGGTGGACAACCTGGGCGAGAAGGGCAGTGGCGAAGCGGTGGTCGCGGCGGGTTGAGCGTACCGGACTTCGCTGTATAGCGAGTCGTTGCAGCGACCGTCCTCAGCCACACAGCCGGCTCGCTTACCCCAACAGAAGGAGAAAAAAATGAAAGGCCGCCTATTAATCTCGGCGGCGGTGGTTTCTTTGGGCATGGCCGGCATGGCCTGGTCCCAGGGCAATAGCGCCACCGCGGAGATCGAGAAATACCGGGAAATGCTGGGTGATGGCAATCCGGCTGAACTCTTTGAAATGGATGGCGAAGCGCTCTGGGCCACGGCCCGTGGGCCGAAGAACGCCAGTCTCCAGAAGTGCGACCTGGGCCTCGGAGCGGGCGTGGTCAAGGGCGCCTATGCCCAGATGCCGCGCTATTTTGCCGATAGCGACAAGGTGGAAGACCTGGAATCCCGGCTCATGACCTGCATGGTCAAGTTGCAGGGTTTCGATCGCGCCGAGCTGTCCAAGAAGCCTTTCGGTACGGCGAACTACAAGTCGGACATGGAGGCCCTGGTGGCCTACGTGGTGGGGCAGTCGCGGGGCATGCCCATGGCCGTGCCCACCGCCCACCCCAAGGAGAAGGCGGCCTTCGAGCTGGGCAAGCAGATATTCTTCTACCGGGCCGGTCCCTACGATTTCTCCTGCGCCACCTGCCATGCCATGACCGATGCCCGGATCCGCATGCAGGACTTGCCTGACCTGACATCCCCGGCCGGTTCGCAGCGCGCCTATACCTCCTGGCCTGCCTATCGGGTGTCCCAGAGCCTGTTCCGCAGTTTCCAGTGGCGTCTCAACGACTGCTTCCGGCAGCAGCGCTTCCCGGAGCCGACCTACGCTTCCGAATCCACCATCGCCCTGACGAGCTACCTGGCCACCATGGCCAATGGTGCCACGTACCAGGGTCCGGGCATCAAGCGCTGAGGAGACGAACATGAAAGCCAAACTCATGATGGGCGGCGTTCTGGCGCTCGCCTCCACCTGTCTTTTCGCCGCGGGCTCCGAATCCGTCGTGGCGGCAAGGCTGAAGACCGATTTTCACACCAAGGGCATCGCCAAGGTGGAACGCCTGGATCAGGATCCCGTGCAGATCCTTTGCAGCACGCCCGACCTTGATTCCGTGCCGCAGGCGCAACAGTTTGCCCTGGAGAAACAGCAACGCGCCGAAATCAAGTATCCGGCCGACGGCAAGTATCTGGGCGACTGGAAGAAGGGCGAAATCCTCGCCCAGGACGGCCGGGGCAATACCTGGAGCGACACGCCGGAGACGCCCATCGGCGGCAATTGCTACAACTGCCACCGGATTTCGCCCCAGGAAATTTCCTTCGGCACCATCGGTCCCAGCCTCTACCAGTACGGCAAGAAGAAGGGCTACACCGAGGCCCGGCAAAAGGAGGCCTACGGCCGGATCTATAACAGCAAGGCCTTCAACCTCTGTGCGCCCATGCCCCGTTTCGGCCATGTGGGCGCTCTGACGGAGGCTCAGATCAAGGATCTGGTGGCGCTGCTGCTCGATCCCGAATCCCCCGTCAACAAGTAAGGAGAGGGCGCGTGTCCATGCACCGGCGTGAGTTCCTGCAAATCCTGGCCGCCGCGGCGGCGGCCGGTTTTGCCCTCGATTCCCCCTCCCTGCTGGCGGCCCAGGACGACGGGCGGCTCTATGACGTGCCCAAGTTCGGCAAGGTGCATTTCCTGCACTTCACCGACTGCCATGCCCAGTTGCTGCCCATCTATTTCCGCGAGCCGGACACCAACCTGGGCATAGGCGGCGCCAAGGGCAGGGCGCCTCACCTGGTGGGTGAACACCTGTTGAAGAGTTTCGGCATCGCCCCCGGCACGCGGGAGGCGCACGCCTTCTCCTGCCTGAATTTCGAGGCGGCTTCCCGCGCCTACGGCCGGGTGGGCGGTTTCGCCCATCTCGCCACCCTGGTGAAGCGCCTGCGGGCGAGCCGGCCCGGTTCGCTGCTGCTGGACGGCGGCGATACCTGGCAAGGTTCCGCCACCGCCTTGTGGACCCAGGGCCAGGACATGGTGGATGCCACCAAACTCCTGGGTGTGGACATGATGAGCCCCCACTGGGAATTCACCCTGGGGGCCGAGCGGGTGAAGGAACTGGTGGAGAAGGACATGGCCGGGAAGATCGAGTTCCTGGCCCAGAACGTCAAGACCAGCGATTTCGGCGACCAGGTGTTCAAGCCCTATGCCCTGCGGGAGATGAACGGCGTGCAGGTGGCCGTGATCGGCCAGGCTTTCCCGTATACGCCCATCGCCAATCCCCGCTGGATGATGCCGGACTGGACCTTCGGCATCCAGGAAGAGGAATTGCAGAAGATCGTAGACGAGGTCCGGAGCAAGGGCGCCCAGGTCGTGGTGCTCTTGTCCCACAACGGCATGGACGTGGACCTGAAGCTCGCCAGCCAGGTGCGCGGCATGGACGCCATCATGGGTGGCCACACCCACGACGGCGTGCCGGTGCCCGTGCCCGTGGCGAACGCCGGCGGCAAGACCCTGGTCATCAATTCCGGCAGTAACGGCAAGTTCCTGTCGGTGCTGGATTTCGATGTCAAGGATGGCAAGGTCAGCGACTTCCGTTATAAGCTCCTGCCGATATTCTCCAATCTCCTGCCGGCCGATGCCGCCATGGCGACTTACATCGCCAAGGCCAGGGCGCCTTTCGAGGCGAAGCTGGGGGAAAAGCTGGCGGTGAGCGAGGGGCTCCTCTATCGCCGGGGCAACTTCAACGGCTCCTGGGACCAGTTGATCCTGGATGCCCTGATGGAGGTGAAGGGCGCGGATATCGGCTTCTCGCCCGGTTTCCGCTGGGGCACCAGCCTCCTGCCGGGCCAGGACATCACGATGGAAGACCTGATGACCCAGACGGCCATCACCTACCCCCAATCCACCCTGACGGAGATGAAGGGTTCCCAGATCAAGGCCATCCTGGAGGACGTGGGCGACAACCTGTTCAACCCGGACCCTTATCTGCAACAGGGCGGCGACATGGTGCGCGTGGGCGGCATGAGCTATACCTGTGCGCCGGAAGCCGTCGTGGGCGATCGTATCCGTGACATGCGCCTCCATGGCAAGCCCCTGGAAGCTGACAAGACCTACAAGGTGGCCGGCTGGGCACCCGTCGCCCAGGGCGCGACCGGCCAACCCATCTGGGAAGTCGTGGCCACCTGGCTGAAGGCGAAGAAGACCGTCTCGACACGTAGGGTCAATCAGCCCGCCCTGGTGGGCATGGAAGGCAATCCGGGGAAGGTGTAGGCAATCGCATCGAGGCCGACTGAAGGATGTGAAGCGAAGAATATGCGGGCAGGTTCTCCCCGGAACCTGCCCGCTTCATTTTTTGGCCGCCCTTCTTCCGTTTGGCTAAACTAGTGCCTTTCACGACGGATGGGCCAGGGGCTCGTTCCGGATGTCCCTTCGCCTAACGTACCGCCATGCATCCTGACCAAGTTCTGTTTTCCGGCGAGAAGCCGTTTCCCATCCTGCCCGCCGTGGATCACTACGCCGGCAGCGAGAAGCTGATCACCAAGGCGCTGGGCCTCCAGGGCGAGATGGGGCCGGTGTTCGACATCACCTGCGACTGCGAGGATGGCGCCCGGGCCGGTGCCGAAGCCGAACATGCGGCCCTGTGCGCGAGCCTGATCATGTCCGCCGACAACCGTTACGGCCGGGTGGCGGCGCGTATCCACGACATCACCCACCCCCATTGGCGGATGGATCTGGACATCCTGGTGGCCGGGGCGGGCAGTCGTCTGCCTTTCCTGACCCTGCCCAAGCCCCGGTCGCTGGCCGACGTGACGGCGCAGATCGCGGCGTTGAGGGAGGCCGAGGCGCGCCATGGCCTGGCCCGGCAAATTCCCGTGCATGTGCTGATCGAGACCCACGGCGCGCTCCGGGACGCCTGGGCCATCGCCGGTTTGCCCGGCGTGGAATCCCTGGACTTCGGACTCATGGACTTCGTCAGTGCCCATCACGGCGCCATCCCCGGTTCCGCCATGAAGAGTCCGGGCCAGTTCCAGCATCCCCTGGTGGCCCGGGCCAAGTGCGAGATCGCGGCCGCGGCCCTGGGCAACGGCGTGGTGCCCAGTCACAACGTGTGCACGGAACTGAAGGACGCCGCGGTGGTATTCGAGGATGCGAAGAGAGCGCGTCGGGAATTCGGATACCTGCGCATGTGGAGCATCCATCCCAACCAGATCCGCCCCATCCTGGAAGCCATGCGGCCCGACTTCGCCGAGGTGGAGGCGGCGGGGGCCATCCTGGCCTCTGCCCAGGACCATCACTGGGGGCCCATCTCGCACCAGGGCCGGTTGCATGACCGGGCGTCCTACCGCTACTACTGGGAACTCCTGCAACGCGCCCGGGCGACCGGCATGGCGCTGCCTGACGAAGCCGACCGGCGGTTTTTCTGAAACCGGACTCGGCCATGCGTCCGGTCATCCTCTTCGGCGCCTTTGACCGGCACAACCTGGGGGACATGCTGTTCCCCCATGTGCTGGACGCGCTCATGCCGCAACGGGAACGGCTGCATGCGGGCCTGGTGGCCGCTGACCTGCGTGCCTGGGGCGGCCATCAGGTGCTGCCCCTGGACGAGGCCCTGGCCCGCTTGGGCAACCGGGCCGTGGACCTGATTCATGTGGGCGGCGAACTATTGACTTGCAGCGCCTGGCAGGCGGCCATCATGACGCTGCCTGCGGAGAAAGCGAGAGAGATGCTTTCCCGGCAGGATGAGGGTGGGGCCGGGCTGGGCTGGGCCAGGGGCCGCCTGGGATGTTCCCGATCCGCACCCTACGTGGTGGCGGCGGAGCGTCTGCCCAGGGGTAGCCGGACTCTCTTCCTGGGAGTGGGGGGCGAAGCCCTGGATCAGGTGCCCGCGATGCTGCGCCACGAGGTGCTCCATTGCCTGCACCAGGCGAGTTTTGTCGGTGTCCGTGACTGGCGCACCCTGGAACATCTGTCAGGCGCTTTTCTGCCGGCGACGCTGATGCCCGACACCGCTTCGCTTGCGGCGGAAGTGTTGTCCGGCCCGATTTCCGGGCATGCCCTGCTCGGTGAGCCGGCGGCGGTGCGGGGCCATTTCCCCGGGGGCTATCTGGCGGTGCAGTTCAGCGCCGATTTTTGCGATGACGCCACGCTCGCCCTCATGGCCTCCCGCCTGGAGAGGGTGGCGGCGGCCCGCGGCCTGGGCATCGTCTTCCTGCGCGCAGGCGCGGCCCCCTGGCACGACGATCTGGATGGCTATCGCCGCCTGGCGTCGCGCATGGCACCGGGCCGCTGTTGGGTGGCCGAGACCCCGGACATCCTGGAACTCTGCGCCCTGATTCAGGGGGGCCGCGCCTGGTGTGGCAGCAGCCTGCATGGCTGGATACTGGCGGCTTCGTGGGGGCGCCCTCGCGCCGGACTGGCGCTCGCCGATGCGGGCGTTGGGACCAAGCTGCGGCATTACCTGGAAACCTGGGAGAAGGGCGCGGTGGCGCGTCTCGGGGAGCCGGCGGAGCTGGCCGAGGTACTGGAGCAGGCGTTCCAGGCCGATCCCCTTCCTCCGGCAACCGCGCCCGCCTGCCGCCGGGTTCTGGATGAGGTGCTCGCTTCCTGAGTCGCGTCGGCGGGGCCTGGGGCGGGATGAGCCAAACGGGGTTCACAAGAGATTGAGGCAACTGTTTCAGCGCGCCTGCCTTTTCTCCGGGTAGAATGACGCTTTTATTTCAAGCCGGAAAAACCGATGTTCGGGCGTTTCATGCCCCGCGAGGGGAAATTCTTCGATCTGTTCATCGCTCACGCCGAACAGATCGTCGCGGGAGGCAGTGAACTGTCTGCCCTCATGTCGGCGGTGGGCGACTCGATGGAGCGTGCGGAGGCGATCGCCCAACGCATTGACACCATAGAAAGCCGGGCCGATGACATTACCCACGAGACGGTGGCGCTCCTGCACCGGACCTTCATTACGCCGCTGGACCGGGAGAGCATCCATCAGCTGATCACCAGCATGGATGACATCCTGGACATGATCCAGGACGTGGCCGAGTCCATGGTGCTCTACGACATACGCTCGGTGACCTCCGAGGCGCGGCAGCTGGCCGACATCTGCCAGATTTGCTGTGACCACGTGCGATCCGTCGTCGCCCTGCTGCACGACATGGAGAACGCACCGGCGATTCTCAAGCTCTGCCAGGAGATAGACAGCCTGGAATCGGAAGCGGACCGTGTCATGCGCTCGGCCCTTTCCGCCCTGTTCCGCAATGAGCCGGATGTGCGCCAGATCCTGAAGTTGAAGGCGATCTACGAACTTCTGGAAACCATCACGGATCGTTGCGAGGACGTTGCCAATATCGTCGAAGGCATCGTCCTGGAAAACTCCTGACACCGCTCACTCCGCCTCATGCATTCCCTCCACATCGGCCTGTGGGTCGTGGTCCTGCTGGTGGCCCTGGCCCTGCTGTTCGATTTCATGAACGGCTTCCATGATGCCGCCAATTCCATCGCCACCGTCGTTTCCACCGGCGTCCTGAAGCCGCATCAGGCGGTGGCTTTTGCCGCGTTCTTCAACGTGCTGGCCCTGACGGTTTTCCATCTCAAGGTCGCGACCACGGTGGGCAAGGGCACCATAGACCCGGCCATCGTGGATCATTACGTGGTCTTCGGCGCCCTGGTGGGGGCCGTACTCTGGAATCTCATCACCTGGTACTACGGTATTCCATCCAGTTCTTCCCATGCCCTGATCGGCGGCCTGGTGGGCGCCGGGCTGGTCAAGGGCGGGCCGGGCGTGCTCATGTGGTCCGGCCTGGGCAAGACCATCGCCTTCATCCTTGTTTCTCCGATCCTGGGCTTCATCCTCGGCTCGGCTCTGATGGTGATCGTGTCCCGGTTGTTCTTCCACTCCACGCCGCGCAAGGTGGACCGCTGGTTCCGGCGCCTGCAACTCGTTTCCGCCTCCCTTTACAGCCTGGGGCATGGCGGCAACGATGCGCAGAAGACCATGGGCATCATCTGGATGCTGCTCATCGCCACCGGCTATTCCGCCTCCAATGATTCCATGCCCACCTGGGTCATCCTGGCTTGCTATCTGGCCATGGGCCTGGGCACCCTGTTCGGCGGCTGGCGTATCGTGCGTACCATGGGACAGAAGATCACGAAGCTGAAGCCCGTGGGTGGGTTCTGCGCGGAAACCGGCGGGGCCATCACCCTTTTTCTGGCCGGATTCCTGGGTATTCCCGTGTCCACCACCCACACCATCACCGGTGCCATCGTCGGCGTGGGATCCACCACCGGTACCCGGAACGTGCGCTGGGGTATCGCCAGCAGCATCGTCTGGGCCTGGGTGCTGACCATTCCGTGCAGCGCCATCATGGCCGCCCTGGCCTGGTACGTCGGCCGGGCCATACTCTAAGCCGGACGGTTCAGATTTTCGGCCTGGTCCGGCCTGACGGTTCGGGCCGACTTCCCAACTTCAGGGCTGGGTGGCGGCCAGAAACGTCCGGTAGCAACCCTTGCCCGCGTTCTTCGCTTCATACATGGCTGCATCGGCATGCTTCATGAGCACGTGGGCGTCGTCGCCAGCTTCGGGGAAGAAGGCGATACCCGCGGAGGCGCCGACGCGCACGGTATGCCCGCGCAGTTCCATCGGCGTGGATATCTGGGCGATGATCTTGGCCGCGATCCGCGTGCAGTCGTCGTTGGCGTTGAGATCTTCCATCAGAATGACGAATTCGTCGCCACCCAGGCGGGCGACGGTGTCGAGGCCCCGTCGCAAGCAACTGACCAGATGCTTTGCCACGTCCTGGAGCAGAACGTCCCCAACATCGTGCCCCAGTGCATCGTTGACCGCTTTGAAGCCATCAAGATCAATAAAGGTCACGGATAGCCTTGTGCCTTCCCGCCGGCCCCGGGCGAGCGCGTGCTGCAACCTTTCCTCGAACAACATCCGGTTCGGCAGCCCGGTGAGCGCATCGTGAAATGCCAGGTGTCGAATGCGTTCGCTCCTGTGGTGGCGCTCGGTGATATCGCTGAACACGCCCACATACCGGGTCGTGCCGCCGCCATCGGTGGCGACGGTATTGATGGTGAGTTGTTCCAGGTAGATCTCGCCGTTCTTGCGGCGGTTCCAGACTTCACCCTGCCAATGCCCGGAATTGACCAAGGAAGCCCACATCTGGCGGTAGAACTCGCCGTCATGATGCTCTGAACGCAGAATCCGGGGCGTCTTGCCGACGACTTCCTCTGCACTGTATCCGGTGATGTCCACGAAAGCCGGGTTGACGGACAGGATGGTGCTCCGCTCGTCGGTCACCATGGCGCCCTCGCTGGTGTGCTCGACGATGCTGGCGCTGAGGCGCATTTTTGCGGTGCGCTCCTCGACGCGCCGTTCAAGCTCGACGTTCAGCTGATGCAATTCTGCCTTTCTGCTGGCCAGAAGCTCGTTGGCGGCACTTACGTCCGCCGCGTGTCGGGCCTGTCGGTCCCAGGCATGCCAGATCAGCCGGGCGAGAACCAGCAGGACCAGGATGAATACGGCAACCAGCCAGGCGCTTCTCTTCGTTTCCATGCGCCATTCGGCGAAGTAGTCCTCGGTGGAAACCCCCGCGATGACGATGAATGGAGCATGGGCGAGCCGGCGGAAGGACACGATTCTGGCCACCTTGTCCGCCCCGGATGGCGTGAAGAAGGTTCCCTCGCGTACGCCCGACGCGAGCTGCTCGGCCAATTCCCGGGAATATCCCGTGTTGCCGATCTGCCCGGCCGGGCCAGGGATGGGCGGGTGGCGTGCGATCAGTCCGCCGGTTCGGCTGTCGCGCAACAGGCTCGTATCCCGGTCTCCATGGCGCAGCTTCGTGAGCAGGGCGGCGAAATGGTCTACCGGAAGTGCCGCCGAGATGACGCCGCCGAACGAACCATCGGGCCGATCGTAGCGTCGCACGAAAGCGATGACCCATTTGTTGGAGACCTTGCCCAACAGGGGCTCGGTGATGAGCATGGCATCGCCTGGCCCATCGCGCAGCACGGAAAAGAAATTCCTGTTGCCGTAGGTCGCGGGCGCCTTCGGGTCTACCCCGGTGCCCCAGAGCACGGTCCCTCGTGCGTCCGTGACGCGTATCCCTTCCAGTTCGGAGAGGCGCCCATGGTGCCTTTCGATGAGGGCATTCACGGCAGTCCCACCCAGCGCTCCCTGGGCCAGACGCAGTTCCAGTTCGTCCTTGATCGCCCTCAGGGTCAGGTCAATCGCCTTCGTGCTCGACGAGATGGTGGTGTCGAGCGCTCGGGCCGTGTTTTCCGTGAGGCCTTCCGCTTCCCGCCGATAATGTTCCTTGGCGTCCCAGGCTGTGGAAACGGCCAGGCTGATGGCACCCATGCTGGTCGCCAGGACCGCGAATATCAGCAGCCAGCCGAAGTGACGCGCGACACCCGCGCCGTGCCGTGTAACCGTGGTAGCCGAGGATGCGATCTTGGCCATGGTTGTTATCTTCTAGGTTGCGTACCAGAGTAGAGAAATGTCAATAATAGGCGCAAATGTTGGTAGAAGATATATGCAAGAGTAAGTATCCCCCGGCAAAGCCGGGGGGGCTCCCCTGGTAGGCTAGCGGTCTGTTCCAACATCGCCCGACCAATCATCTGGGGGGGCGAATGCCTGTTGCTGCCAGACAACGCCCATGGCAGCACGCAGTTCCGGCATGTGGGGTGTGACTTCAGCTTGCTCGGCCTAAATGGACTGTAGCAGTCGCTCGTGGTGGAGTTCTTGTTCCCGGGCCAGCCAGGTCTCCTCCTCGTCCAGGTGGACCAAGAGCGCTTCGACGAAAAGGTTTGCAGCGGCGCGAGGGTCTCGGTGGTGGAAGTTCCCCGAGGTATAGGCGAGGCATCGCTGGCGTGCGCGGGAGCCGGTGGAGATGACGGACTTCGGCGTCTTGGTCAGGAACGGGAGTGCGAAAAGGCGCGCCTCGGAGCTTTCGTGGGCGGTCATGGCGGCCGCGAGGGACGTGGCATCTTCGGGGGAGTATTCGAGCCGCTGTGACGCGGCAAGGGCCATGTTCCGAAGCGTTGCATGCTCGGAGAGGATGACCGTCAGCGCGTTATCGAACGAGGGGCGATCATTGGGCAAAGGGATGTGGTCGAGCATATTGAACTCCTTCATGTGGAGCGGCAGGCGGCATCGAGGCCGAGTGACTTAAAGAGAATTCGCCTGCCGAAATCTGCGCCCAACCGGTATCGCCAGGGATGCCGGTTATCGGGAGGCGTGGAGTGGTTTTAAGTCAGTTGGCTGGTTCCGTCGTCCAGGGGGATGCAGTCCACCCCGCCGACGCGGCAGACGGACTCGTTACCCTGGGCGTCGCGCAGGTTCCTGAAGGGGCCGGGGCCGAAGTGTTCATAGGAGTCGAAAGGACTGGTCTCGGCGAAGATGAAGGAGGCGTCGCCAAGCTCAATCTCCAGACGTCCGCCATGGGAGATGCCGTAGTCGTGCCAGGCGTCGGGGCCGCCGCAACCCTCCAGGACGGGGGAGGCCAAGGCGGAGCGGCGATCTATCCAGGCAACGATCTCGGGTTCGAGGAGTTCGCTGTCCGACTCGGCCAGCGAAAGGGCCAGAGCCCGTGCCGACGCGAAACGGGAGGTGGAAGCGCCGCCGGGAAACATCGTTGAAGCGTTTAGGGTCTTCATGATTTCATCCTTTCGGGTTGTCGTGGTTCCCGTCCCGTCGCCGAGTGAAGCGGCGGGGAACCACGCTACAAGGATGGTTTAGTGTACTAAAATAGTCAACTAACGATCATGGCACGCCAAGGCGGGCGACGCGAAGATCGAGACAAGAGCCGGGTTGCCATCCCGGACTCTGCAAATTTCAGCCCCGCACCCTGAACTGTCCCGCGAGTTCGTTCAGTTGTTGGGCCAGGTGGGCGACCTTGTGGGCCTCGCCGGAGGCGTGGAGCGAGGCGTTGGCGCCGTCATTCACCATCTGGGTGAAGCGTTCCATGTTGCGGGCGATTTCCCGCACCACCGTACCTTGCTCCTGGAGGGCATCCCGGATTTCCCCGGCCGCCTGCTCAACCTGGGTGGATTTGTCCCGTATGGCCGTGACCGAATCACCGGCCTCGTGGGCGCGGTTCGCGCCTTCCGAGACCTGACGGCTGCTCGAGACCACTTCGTCCGTGACCTGGATCGTGGTCTCCTGGATCTGGGCGATCATGCCGGTGATTTGCTGCGTGGCATTCGCGGTTCGTTCGGCGAGTTTCCTCACCTCGTCGGCCACGACGGCGAATCCGCGTCCCTGTTCGCCGGCACGGGCGGCTTCAATCGCGGCGTTCAGTGCCAGCATGTTGGTCTGTTCGGCGATTTCCTTGATGACCGAGACCACCCGGGAGATGTCCGTGGACATGCCGGCCAGGGTTCTGATGCGCTCCTCCGTGTTGCCTACCGTGTGGGCCGCGTTGCTGACCTCGCTGGCCGCCGCGTGGGTGACTTCCGCGCCGTCCCGGGAGGCCTGCCCCGAAGCCTTGGCCAGCTCCAGGACGGCTTGTGCGTTGTCGCCCATGTGGTCCACGGACACGGACAACTCCTCGACGGCGGCGGCGACGGCGGTAACGGATTCGGACTGGGTGTTGGAGGCACGGGTGGCCTGGCTGTTGGCATCGGCCAGGCCCGTGCTGGCCCGGTCCAGCGCCCGGGCCGACTGGTGGATGGTGCTGATGGCTTCGTGCAGGCGGTTGCGCAGGACGGCAACCTGGGTCAGGATTTCTCCCACTTCATCGTGGCTTCCCGTCTGGAACGGCTTGGTCAGGTCGCCGGAGGCGATGGTGCGTACCGTGTCGCGCGCGTGGCGCAGTTGTCCGGCAATGCGGCTGATCAGGGTCAAGAAGAGCAGGGCGCTGAAAACGACGGCCAGGGCGCCGATGACCATGCTGTGCTGCTTGTCCCGGGCCACCGTGTCGCCGACACTCGTCTTCATCTTGTCGCTTCGCTCCTTGATGATGCGGATTTCATCCAGGAGTTGCTGGCGAATTTCACGCCACAGGGGGGTTTCCTCCTTGACCAGGCGGCTGTTGGCTTCGGCCAGGTGTTTGGCGGTGACGGCCTGGAGTAACTCGTCGTGCAGCCGTGCCTGTCGGGCGCGCTTGTCCGCCAGGCCGTCCAGAAGGGCTTGCTCCTCTTTGCTCGACACCTTGCGGGCGTGTTCCAACTCCTCGGAGAACTGGCGCGAGGCGGATTTCAGGTTGTCGTAGGCCTTGGGGTTGTCCGGATCCAGCAGGACATTGCGCAGGGCCTGGCCCATCTGTAGGCCATTGGCATACATGCCGTTGAAGGCCTGCATCTGCTCCACGTCCCGGTCCATGTAGGCGCGGAATTTCTGCTCGATGTCCGCCGCGGAAAAGATGGCGTTGGCCAGGGCTCCCAGCAACATGGTCATGCCGATGCCCATGACCATGGCCAGCTTGGTGCCCATGGCCAGGTTGTCCACGCGGCGCATGATGCCGGTCAGGCCATGCAGCAGGCCACCGGGCAGGAGGCTGCCTTCGTGCAGGCGAAGGGAAGGATTGGCAGACAGTTGCTTGAACAAGGCTTCGGCGGGGCGGATGTCTTCGGGGGAGGCCTTGACGCGCACGGACATGAACCCGCCGCCGGGGCGCGGGGTGACGGTGGCCCGTACCCAGTAGTGGGAACCGTCCTTGCGCCGGTTCTTCACCACCGCCATCCAGGGCCTGCCGCCGTTCACAGTGTCCCAGAGATCCCGGAACACCTCGGAGGGCACATCCGGGTGCCGCACGATGTTGTGCGGCTGGCCGATCAGTTCCTCCCTCTCGAAGCCGCTGCTTTCCAGGAAATCGTCGTTTACGAAGGTGATGCGGCCTTTCCCGTCAGTGTGGGAAATGATGGCGACGTCGTCCCTCAGTCGGTATTCGACGTTGGTGACCGGTTGATTGTTGCGCATGGTTCCTGCCCCTGGAAAATGCCCGCTTTCGGGCGCTGTGCTCCTGATCATGGCGGTTATCGGCAGATTATTGCGGAAACTTTACGTCTTGATGCAGGCCCGGCTGAAAAGGCTGCTCCGTGATGGCACGAGGCAGCCGGGGCTGCTAAGCTCCATGCTGTCCTCGCCTTTCGCCCAATCATTCATGCCCCGTACCGTGCTACCCGCTTCACCTCACGCCGCTGCCTGGGGCAGCGTAATGAAGGGATTCCTCGCGGCCGCCGGGGTGGTGCTGATCTGGACCGGGTTCAACATCGTTTCCCGCATGGGCGGCAAGAGCGCGCTCACGCCCTTCGATCTCGCCGCCATGCGCTTCGGCGTGGCGGGCCTGCTGCTATTGCCCTTCGCCCTGAAGAAAAAGTTTGCCGCCACCTGGCTGCAACTGGCCATCCTGGCGGCCTTCGGCGGCGTGGGCTACTGCGTGCAGATCTATTCCGGCTTCGCCTTCGCGCCGGCAAGCCACGCCGGCATCCTGGTCAATGGCAAGATTCCCTTCGCCACCGCCGTGCTGGCGTGGGCGGCCCTGGGGTACCGCCCGGGACGGCAGGCGCTATGGGGCTTGCTGATGGCTGGGAGCGGCATCCTGCTCATGGGCGTCTGGAGCCTGAGCGGCTCGGACGGGCACCAGTGGATCGGCGACACCCTGTTCGTGGGGGCGGCGGTGAGCTGGGCCGTGTTTGGCCTGCTCATGAAGCATTGGCATGTCCGCCCCCTGGAAGCGACCATGGGCGTTGCCTTCTTTTCCGCGCTTGCCTATCTTCCCGTGTATCTGTTGTTCCTGCCCAAGGGCATCGCCGTCGTGCCGACCCGGTTTCTGCTCTTGCAGTGCTTCTATCAGGGCATGGCGGCCCCCATTGGGGCGGGCCTGCTCTACGCGTATGCCAACCTGAGCATCGGCCCCATGCGCGCCAGCCTCATGTTGGCCCTGGTGCCCGGGCTCTCCAGCCTGGCCGCCGTGCCTTTGCTGGGGGAACCCTTGTCCGCCTTCACCATCGGCGGCGTGGTGCTGGTCAGCCTGGGCGCAGTCCTGGCCGGCAGTGCTCCGGCCAAGCGCTGAGGGCGGGCGTCTCGGTGGCGCACCGTTGCAGTCCGCGCAGTTTTTCGGTGGGGGCTACAGTTTCCCGATTTCCGGCCGTAGATGCGGGTGACGGCGTCGAGCGCCGGCGTCTTTCATGGAGGAGTCATCATGAGTTCCCTCTCAGCCGTTGCACGCGGTATTTCCCAGTCCCTCTCGCCTGACGGAAGCGTTGCCATGGAGGCTGGTATGAATGTCCTGAAGAAGGCCCAGGACACCGAGGCCCAGAATGCGCTGCAACTCGTGCAATCCGCGGTATCTGCCGGGAATGGCGCACCGGCCACCAATAATCCGCCCCATCTGGGCAATAACGTGGACCTCCGGGTCTGACTGGAAGAGGCGCGGGCGGTCATCGAAGGCGGTACGATGGATCGGTTTCGGCCCGCCATGAATACCCGTTAAGCGGGTAGTGATCGTGGACCTTGATTTTTCAATGCTTTGCCTTTATGATCCTGCCCTTTTCCGGTTTCCAAGGTTGGATTGATATGGTCGTTATTCGTCTTGCTCGCAGTGGCGCCAAAAAGCGTCCGTTCTACAACATGGTTGTTGCCGATTCCCGCAACCGTCGCGATGGTCGCTTCATTGAGCGCGTCGGCTACTACAACCCGGTGGCGCCCGCGCACGACACCCTCGCCCTGTCCATTGACGCCGAGCGGGTTGCTTACTGGCAAAGCCAGGGTGCACAGCTTTCCCCGACGGTTGCCCGTCTGGTGAAGCAGGTGGCCAAGGCAGCCGCCGCCACCGCCGCCTAAGTTCTGTCCGACACGTCTTCGCAGCCCATGGTCGTCCTCGGGAGGATCACGGGCGCTTTTGGCATTCGCGGTTGGGTTCGGGTTCATCCCTTTGGCGATGATCCGGAATCCTGGGGCAAGATGGCGTCCTGGTGGTTGAGTCGCGATGCCGACGGCGGCGACTGGGAAGGCCGTGAGCTGTTGGAAGCCAAGTGGCATGGCGATGGCCTGGTGGCGCACCTGAAAGGCATCGAGGACCGCACGGCGGCGGAAGCCCTGCGCGGGTGTTACGTCGGTGCCCCGCGGGAGGCCTTGCCTGAGAGCGAGGAAGGCGAGTACTACTGGGCCGACCTGGTCGGCCTGGCGGTGGTTAACCTGGCCGGCGAGTCCCTGGGCAATGTGGTGGAAGTGATACAAGGCGTGGCCCATGATGTGCTACGGCTCAAGGATGACGCGGGGGTGGAGCGCATGCTTCCCTTCGTGGACGCCGTGGTGAAGGAAGTGGATACGGAAGCCGGCCGCGTGCGGGTGGAGTGGGGCGTGGATTGGGGTCTCGATTGAGGCTCTGGTTCCGGAAGGTGGGGCAATGAGCGTCGCCTTCGATATCGTCACTCTGTTTCCGGAGATGTTCGCGGCCATTACGGCGAGCGGCATCACCCGGCGGGCGCTGGAAAAGGGGCTTTATAGCCTGGAATGCTGGAATCCGCGGGATTTCACCAGTAACAACTATCGTACGGTGGATGACCGGCCCTACGGCGGTGGCCCCGGCATGGTGATGCTGGCGGAGCCGCTGGAGAAGGCCATGGAGGCCGCCAAGGCGAGTCGGGCGGCAAAGGATGGCGTGGCGGCGAGCCGGGTGATCTACCTCTCGCCCCAGGGCCGGTCCCTGAGTCACGGCCGGGTGCTGGAATTGGCGCAGGAAGAGAGTTTGATCCTGCTCTGTGGTCGTTACGAGGGCGTGGATGAACGCCTGATCGAGCGCTGTGTGGATGAGGAGATTTCGCTCGGCGATTTCGTTCTCTCCGGTGGCGAGATCGCGGCCATGGCGCTGGTGGATGCGGTGGTGAGGCAGTTGCCGGGGGCGTTGAACGACGCCGACTCGGCCGAGCAGGATTCCTTCGTGGATGGCCTGCTGGATTGCCCGCATTACACGCGGCCTGAGGAATACAAGGGAATGCGGGTGCCGGATGTACTCATGTCCGGTCACCACGAAGTGATCCGGCGTTGGCGACTCAAACAGTCGCTGGCGCGGACAAGGGCGCGCCGCCCCGATTTGCTGGCGCAACGCAGTGAGTCTCTCACTGCGGAGGAAAAGCAACTGCTCAGGGAACTGGATGCCTCGTGAAGGTGTCCGGACTCGGGAGCAGCAATGCGATCAGAAAAACACTTGGAGTAATAAAATGAATCTGATTCAGCAACTGGAACAGGAAGAAA
The DNA here is from genome assembly GCA_028714035.1 of Rhodocyclaceae bacterium. GTDB lineage: Bacteria > Pseudomonadota > Gammaproteobacteria > Burkholderiales > Rhodocyclaceae > JAQTNA01. The sequence continues at coordinate 13,400 of JAQTNA010000015.1, read as the reverse complement.
TTGCCCGTCTGGGCAAGGTCATCCCCGAGTTCGCCCCGGGCGACACGGTGATCGTGAATGTGAACGTGGTGGAAGGCGAACGCAAGCGGGTCCAGGCCTACGAAGGCGTGGTCATTGCCAAGCGTAACCGCGGCCTCAATTCCTCCTTCATCGTGCGCAAGATCTCTTCTGGCGAAGGCGTGGAGAGAACCTTCCAGACCTATTCGCCCCTGATCGCCAGCGTCGAAGTGAAGCGTCGTGGCGATGTCCGCCGCGCCAAGCTCTACTACCTGCGCAGCCGTTCCGGCAAGTCCGCCCGGATCAAGGAAAAGCTCAGCTACAAGCCCAGGTAAGTTCTGGCGGGCTGAACGAAAAAAGACCGGCGCGAGCCGGTCTTTTTTTGCCCCTTGCCGAAGCTTGCGCTTCGCTGCCAGCGGTGAATCGCGGCCCCTGGTGTCTCTTTCCTGGGCATTGGCCCGGGGCAGATTGTCGCACCAGCCTAAATGATGCCCACCCCAAGTTGCATCAGGTCTACGCCCAGGAACCTGGCCAGGCCTCTGACACAGTGGTCGACGTCTCGTGATTTTGCCTCCTTCGGATTATTCTTCGCCCAGTTCGTGAAGGCGGCCTTCAGCTCTTCGTATCTTGGGTAGCCTTGATCCTCGAAAGCCTTCAGAAGGGTATCCACCTTGTCGAGGGACAGGGAACGGGAATGGAAACCGTCGCGGGCAGTCTTGATCTTCCAGTCCGCCGCCGAGATCCAGCCGGTGCCTTTCAGTTCATGCCAGGCCTCGCTGAAGCCTGCCGGGCGATCATATTCATCGCGCGCATAGATGAACGGGAGGCCGGTCGCCCCCGCGTCCAACCACAGGTGTTCCGTAAGTTTCCTGGTCAGGTAACGTTCGACGCAGTCCGTCTTGTCGTAAGCGATGCGATCATAGGTCGGATCATAGAATACCGTCCCGATCCTGCATAACCAGTGATTCGGGAACAAGGCCCTCCCATCCAGCATGCCATTCACCCGAATGTTGCCATGCGCCAGGTGGCCGACCATGGGCAAGCTCTTGGCGATGATCGCATTGCCGTAGCCTTCTTCGCGCACCCACACCACGTCGCACTTGGGCAGTTCCCCCTGGTCTTTCCCTCGCTTGAACCGGATGTAATCCCAGGTTGCCGTTAACGTCTGGGACAAGGCCTGGCAATCGCAGGTTCCTCCGTGGTAGGGCCAGTGCACGTTGGCGTAGGGCATGAAGTTCTTGAGGAACAACTCCTTTGCCAGCCAGTCTCCGGGCATATTGATGTTGAGCGATGGATGATTGATGATTTCATCCAGTACCTCGCAGCTCCCGTTCCCGTTGCCGAGATAGCCTTTAGTCAGATCAACCATGGCAAGACCTCCTTAATCGCTAATGGGGCATCCTCCGGGCGAACGCGTGCTCTCATTGGCGCCGTGGATTCGGGGCGGTGTCGCGCTGAATGGATGAGGGGGCGCCACCCTGACCACGCCGGAGTCATGGGGATTGTAGGCCCGGGAATGCCCCTGTCAAGGACATTTGTATGGCCGTGGTCCGACCCAGGGGCGGCCTCGCGCCCCACGCCACCGAGCGTGCGGGCGCCTTCCCGGCGGGCCTATTGGCTCACGCCGGACTTCTTGCCCTTCTTCTTGCTCTTGCCGCCCGGTTTGGCGGATTTCCCGGACTTCCCGGACTTCGTGGCCTTGCCGGGTCTTGCGGTCTTGCCGGACTTTGCCGCCTTGGTGCCTTTGGCGCGGGAGCCGTGGCGGACCTTGCCCGCCTTGGCGGCTTTGGCGGTGGGGGGGGCCAGGGCTTCGGGCGGTGGCGTGAGGCCGGCGCCCGCTTCTTCCAGCTTGCCGTCGCCGTTACGGGCGGGCACCAGCAGGGTGTGGCCGGGCAGGACCTTGGAGCGGCCATTCAGGCCGTTGATATGCTTCAGTTGTGCCACGCTCATGTGGAATTTCGCCGCCACCTGGGCCAGGGTCTCCTTCTTCCCCAGGGGGTAGTTCTTCCAGGTGACCAAGGGCTTGTCGGTATTTTCCAGGTTGACCAGGAAGGTATTGACCTTGTCTGCCGGCAGGACCAGGGAGGCTGTGCCTCCGGCGCGCAGGACCGGCCGATTGTGGCCGGGATTGAGGGCGCGGAATTCATCCAGCGGTGTTTCCGCCAGCTTGGCCGCCATGGCCACATCCATGTCGGCGGGGCGCTTGATGGCGGTGAAGTAGGGCCGGTTCGGGATCTCCGGCAAGTTGATGCGGAACAGCGCCGGGTTGGAGATGATGTTCTTGAGGGCTTGCAGCTTCGGCACGTAGTTGCGGGTCTCCGCCGGCATGTTGAGGCTCAGGTAGTCGCTGGGTTTGCCGGCGGCCTTGTTGCGCGCCATGGCGCGGGCGACCGCCGCCTCGCCCCAGTTATAGGAGGCCAGGGCCAGGTGCCAGTCACCCTGCATCTCGTAGAGCATCTGGAGATAGTCCAGGGCCGCATTGGTGGAGGCGACGATGTCCCTGCGTTCGTCCGCCCACCAGTCCTGCTTCAGGCCGTAATTCCGGCCGGTGGAGGGGATGAACTGCCACATGCCGGAGGCCTGGGCCGGGGAAATGGCCATGGGATTGTAGGAACTTTCCACCATGGGCAGGAGCGCGAGTTCCGTGGGCATGCCGCGCTTTTCCAGTTCCTGCACAATGAAGTGCAGGTAGCGGCGCGATCGTTCCAGGGTGCGGCGCAGGGAGTCGGGCCGGTTCAGGTACCAGACCTGGTGGCTGGTGACCAGATCGCTGATCAGGTCGGGCATGGCGAAACCATTCCGCATGCGCTGCCAGATGTCGTCCGGCTCCGTGGTGAGGTCTATCGTCCGTATCTTGCTCAGACTGTCCTGAATCTCCAGGCGCGACAAGGGCGTGTCTGTCTGGGATGTGGACGCGGCCCCCAGTTCGCCGGCGACATTGGCCGAGGGCAGGGGGGGGGCGTTTTCAGGCGAGGCTTGCGCGGTGGCCGCGGGACTGACGCGGGCGAAATCGGCCAGGACGTTTGTCTCCTGCGCCCGCACGCCTGGCGGCAAGAGGGCGCTCAGGAGCATCAGCAGTCGTGCCAGTTTCGATAATGCCATCACTCCGGACCAGGATTCAAACGTATAATCATACTTTTGTGTTAGTTAGCCCGTCAAACCGGGTTTGTATCCGAGGCCTTGCGCGGACTTCCGGCGGACGATTTACGGCAACTGAAATATGAGAATTCTGGTCATCGAGGACACCCTGACGGCCCTGACGGTGGTATGCCACCAGTTGGAGAAGTTGGGCTTTCGCCCCATCCCGGCGCGGGACGGGGTGACGGGATTGCGCCTGTACGAACAGGAAAGACCGGACCTGGTCCTCCTGGATGTGATCCTTCCGGGGCTGGACGGCATCGAGGTGGCGCGCCGCATCCGGGACATGGAAAAGGAATCGGAATGGACGCCGATCATCTTCCTGACCTCCCGGGCACGGGACCAGGACATCGAGGAGGCGGTCAACGCCGGCGGGGATGACTACCTGATCAAGCCGGTGAGCGAAGTGGTCCTGGGCGCCAAGGTGCGCGCCATGCAGCGTCTGGTCCAGATGCGCTATTCCCTGGTGGTGCTGTCCTCGCGCCTGGACGAGGCCAACCGGGAATTGCAGCGACTGTCCTCCGTGGACGGGCTCACCGGCATTCCCAATCGGCGCAATTTCGATGAGTCCCTGGCACGGGAGTGGCGCCGTTGCAAGCGAGGCAACCTGCCCTTTACGGTGCTCATCGCCGACGTGGATTTCTTCAAGCAATACAATGACGCCCATGGCCATCAGTCGGGGGACTGCTGCCTGAGGGCCGTGGCTCAGGCGCTGGCAGAGCACGTGCACCGGCCCGGCGACCTGGTGGCGCGCTATGGCGGCGAGGAGTTCGGGGCCATCCTGCCGGACACCGACCTGGGAGGTGCCCTGGGCCTCGCGGAAAGCATGCGGCACGCGGTGGAAAGCCTGGCCATTCCCCATATTGCATCCGCCATCTCGCCCTTCGTCACCCTGAGCATCGGGGTGGCCAGCATGAGGACGGGCGGGGAAGCCAGCCCGGAGGCTCTGCTGCGCGCGGCGGACCAGGCGCTCTATGCGGCCAAGCGCGGCGGCCGCAATCGGATCTTCTGCCAGGCCGAGGATTCATCTCTCACGGCCCTGGAGAACCGCGAAGCCGCCTGCTGACCTGGCAAAAAGGTCGGGTGGAAACCCGACCCACATCAATACCCGTCCTTCCATTCCCTGATGGTGGCGAACACCCGCACCGGGTCGTTGATCGCTTGTTCGGCATGTGCCGAGGCGGCGGCTTGTATCGCGGGCGCGCCGCTCCTCAGGAAGGGATTGGTGGCCAGTTCCTCTTCGAGGGTGGAGGGCACCGTGGGCAGGCCGCTCGCCCGCCTCGCATCCACTTGTCGCGCCCGTTGCCGCAGCCTTTCGTTGCCCGGTTCCACGGCCAGGGAAAAGCGGATGTTGGCCTGGGTGTATTCATGAGCGCAATAGACCAGGCTGTCCTTGGGCAGGGACTGGAGCCGGGACAGGGAGGCATACATTTCCCCCGGGGTGCCTTCGAACAGCCGGCCGCAGCCGCAGCCGAACAGGGTGTCGCCGCAGAAGAGCAGGGGATGGCCCGTGCCGTTTGTTGCATAATATGCGCAGTGTCCGCGGGTGTGACCGGGGACTGACAGTACCTCGAACTCCAGGCCCAGCACCGGCACCCGGTCCCGGTCGTCCAGGGGCGCGGAGGTGTCGGGGATGGCATCCAGCCGAGGGGCGTAGACCGGGCAATTGTAGTGGCGCAACAGGTCCTTGATGCCGCCCATGTGGTCTGCGTGGTGGTGGGTCACCAGGATGGCATCGAGCGTCAGATCGTTCTCACGCAGATAGGCGAGAACCGGCGCCGCATCCCCCGGATCCACCACGGCCGCATGCCGGCCACGGCGCAGGAGCCAGATGTAGTTGTCGCGAAATGCCGGAATGGGCAGGATTTGGAGTTCCATGATTTTGTCTGAGCCAAACAATTGAACCCCATGATCCCGTCCTTGCACCCGCCATGTCAATTCCCGGTCTGAACGAGTGGCTGGAAACGCCCCTGGGCCGCTATGTCCTGGACTGGGAGCAGCGGCGTTGCGACCAGGTGTTGGGCGACGTGTTCGGCTTCAACGCCTTGCAACTGGGGCTGGCCGAGGTGGATCTGCTGCGGGCGAACCGCATGCCCCTGCGCATGCGCTGCGACGATGTTCAGTCCCGTATCGGCGTCCAGTCCATGGCCTTGCCGCATCATCTGCCATTTGCCGGCGCCAGCCTGGATCTGGTGGTGCTGCCCCATGTGCTGGAGTTTGCCGCCTATCCGCACCAGGTGCTCCGGGAGGTGGAGAGGGTGCTGGTGCCGGAGGGGCAGGTGCTCATTGCCGGCTTCAATCCCTGGAGTCTGTGGGGGCTGCGGCGCCGGTTGGCCCGCCCGGGCTTCCCCTGGAACGGCCAGTACCTGAGCGTGGCGCGCCTCAAGGATTGGCTCACGCTCCTCGGTTTTGAAATCCAGGGCGGCCGTTTCGGCTGTTATGCTCCGCCCCTGGAAAAGGAGCGCAGCCTGCAACGCTGCCGCTGGATGGACCTGGCGGGAGACCGTTGGTGGCCCATATTCGGCGGCGTCTACATGTTGCAGGCGGTGAAAAGGGTGCATGGCATGCGCCTCATCCAGCCCAAGTGGCGCGAACGATTGGCCCAGGCCAAGGCCCTGGCGCCCGTCGTGCCCAGGACGAACAGAGTATCGAACGAACATGAATGAAGACATGAACGAAGTCGTGGATATCTTCACAGATGGCGCGTGCAGCGGCAATCCCGGCCCCGGCGGCTGGGGGGCGATCCTGCGCATGGGGACCGTGGAGAAGGAGCTGTTCGGCGGCGAGGCGCCCACGACCAACAATCGCATGGAGATGACTGCGGTGATCCAGGCGCTGGCGGCCCTGAAGCGTCCCGTCCAGGCTCGCGTGCATACGGATTCCCAGTATGTGCAGAAGGGGATCAGCGAGTGGATCGTGGGCTGGAAGAAGCGGGGCTGGAAGACCGCGGACAAGCAGCCCGTCAAGAACGAGGATCTCTGGCGCGAGCTGGATCGCCTGGCCGGGCTGCACAAGCTGGAGTGGCTCTGGGTTCGGGGGCACGCCGGCCATGTGGAGAACGAGCGGGCCGATGCCCTGGCCCGCCGGGGTGTGGAAAGTGTGCGGAGGGGGGCATGAGACAGGTCGTGCTGGATACGGAAACCACGGGCCTGGATGCCAGAGCCGGCGACCGGATCATCGAGATCGGCTGCGTCGAGATGCTGGACCGGAAGCTGACCGGCCACCGCTATCACGCCTACATCAACCCGGAACGAACCATTGATGCCGGCGCCCTGGCGGTGCACGGCATCAGCAACGATTTTCTGGCGGACAAGCCCAAGTTCGCCCAGGTCGCCCGGGAATTTTCGGACTTCGTGCGCGGCGCGGAGCTGGTGATCCACAACGCCGCCTTCGACGTCGGCTTCCTGGATGCGGAGCTGGGTCGGGAGAAGCTGCCTCTGGTGAAGGAATTGAGCGCCGGGGTGGTGGATTCATTGAAACTGGCGCGGGAACTGCATCCGGGGCGTAAGAACTCCCTGGACGTGTTGTGCGATCGCTACGAGATAGACAACTCGCACCGTACCCTGCACGGCGCGCTCCTGGACGCGGAACTGCTGGCGGAGGTTTACCTGGCCATGACCCGGGGCCAGGAAAGCCTGCTCATGGACGAAGAGCCCTTGCCGCCCGCGGCCTGCGACGAATCCGGTGAACTGGTGCGGCCAAACCTCGTGGTGCAATGCGCCGATGCCGAGGAACTGGCCGCCCATGAGAGTCTCCTGGCGGACATCGGCAAGGCGAGCAAGGGCAACTGCCTGTGGCTCAAGGAAGCACTGCCCGCCTGAAAATCGTCGGGCCGAGGCCCGGTTGCCGGCCGCTGTTTCGTGCAAAAAATTCCCCAATCCGGTTATAATTATAAATAATTGTTCAGCGCCCATGCAGGGTACTTATAACGGAGCAGAGAAATGTCGAACCCCAACCCCCCCATTCTTGCCACCCTGATTCCCGGCGACGGCATCGGGCCTGAAATCACCGAAGCCACTCTCATGGCCCTGGATGCGCTGGGAGCCCCGTTTCAGTGGGATCGCCAGACGGCCGGCATGGGCGGCGTGAATACCTGCGGCGATCCCTTGCCGCCTGAGTGCCTGGAGAGCATCCGCAAGACCAAGCTGGCGCTCAAGGGGCCGCTGGAAACCCCCATAGGGGGCGGCTACCGTTCCTCCAACGTGCGCCTCAGGGAAGAGTTCAAGCTCTACGCCAACCTGCGCCCCACCAAGACCATCATTCCGGGCGGCCGCTTCGAGAACATTGACCTGGTCATGGTGCGGGAGAACAACGAAGGCCTGTACATGGGCTACGAGCACTTCATTCCCATTGACGGCGACCCGCACGCGGTGGGTATGTCCACGGGTATCAACACCCGCCAGGGTTGCCGGCGCATCCTGGAATTCGCCTTCGAGTACGCGCTGCTGAAAGGGCGCAAGAAGGTGACGGTGGTGCACAAGGCCAACATCATGAAGGCCCTGACCGGCATCTTCCTGGAGACGGCGCGCCAGATCTACCAGGATAAATACATTGGCAAGATCCAGTTTGAAGAAGTGATCGTGGACGCCTGCGCCATGAAGCTGGTGATGAACCCCTGGCAGTTTGACCTGCTGGTGACCACCAACCTGTTCGGCGACATCCTGTCCGACCAGATGGCCGGCCTGGTGGGCGGCCTGGGCATGGCGCCCGGCGCCAACATCGGCAAGGACGCGGCCATCTTCGAGGCGGTGCATGGTTCCGCGCCGGACATCGCCGGCAAGGGCATCGCCAATCCCATCGCCCTCATGCTCGCCGCCGCCATGATGCTGGATCACGTGAAGCGCGTGGACCTGGGCGACAAGCTCAGGAAGGCCATTGACGATACCCTGAACGTGGACAACATCCGCACCGGTGACCTGGGCGGCACGGCCGGCACCATGGACTTCGCTCGCGCCCTGGTGCATCGCATCCAGAACAACGGGTAAGCGGTGAGGAGTGAGGGGTAAGGAGGGAGGAACCCGTAGGGTGGGCAAAGCGTGGCCTGCCCACCATCCCGCCCCTAGTCCCTGCTTCTTGACCCAGGCCAAGGAAAGGGTGGGCTGACGGGGGAAGAATCCCGGCATGAGATTCTGCCCCTTCCTTGTGCTCCTCCTGCTCCTTCAGGTCTTTCCGGCCTGGGCCGTCCCCCCGGCACTCCAGCCCCTGATTGACGCCACGCCCTTGGGTGGGGTTCTGCGCCTGCCTCCCGGCGAGTATGGGGCGCCTGCGCTCATCACCAAGGCGATGACCCTCGACGGCGCCGGCCGAGCCGTGTTGCGCGGCGATGGTCGGAGCACGGTGCTCACGGTGCGCGCCAGCGGCGCCACGGTGAAGGCGCTCGCCATTGTCGGCAGCGGGGAATCCCATGACCGCATGGATGCCGGGGTGCTGGTGGAAGGGGACGGCAACCGCATCGAGGGCAACGTGCTGGAGGACGTGCTGTTCGGCATCCACGTGAGGCAGGGCAACGGCAACCACATCGTGGGCAATCGCATTACCGGCAAGGATCGCCCCCTGGGTCTGAGGGGCGATGGCGTCCGGCTCTGGAATAGCCGCCGCAACGTGATTCAGGGCAACCGCATCCGGCGCGTGCGGGATCTCACCCTCGCCAACTCGCCGGAAAACAGCATACTGGGCAATACCCTGCGGGATGGTCGGCAGGCCATGGAATTCATCTTTTCCCCGGATTCCCTGGTGGAGGGCAACGATCTGGAACAGGTGGGCGCCGGCATAGTGGTGCTCTATTCGCCGCGGCTCCGGATACGCGGCAATCGCATCGCCCATGCCTGGGACGGCGGCGGTTCGGGTATCGCCTTCAAGGAAAGCGGCGATGCCCTGGTGGAAAACAACAGCATCATTCATTGCGCGGTGGGCATCTCGGCCAACGCGCCTCTGAGCGACGAGTCCATACTGACCATCCGGGGCAACCGCTTCGCCCACAACGTCACCGGCCTCTATTTCTATGGCGAGGCGGGCGGGCACCGCATTCTGAACAATCGCTTCGAGCACAATTTCAGTCAGGTGGGCGTGAGCGCGGTCGGGGCCGGCAGCGCCAACGTCTGGCGCGACAATTACTGGAGCGACTACCAGGGCTTCGATCACAACGGCGACGGCATCGGCGATACCCCCCATGAGATCTACATCTACGCCGACCGGATCTGGATGGAGACGCCCCTGGCCGGCTTCTTCCGCGCCTCGCCGGCACTGGAACTGCTGGATTTCCTGGAGCGCCTGGCGCCCTTCGCCTCGCCCGCCATGATCCTCTCCGACCCCCGGCCGCGCATGCGCTGAATCGCCAACGCCGGGACGCCGGTTTCGAGGCGGTGCGCCGGACCTTGCGTAAATACCGCGGCACCGGCCCACTTGCGTAATCGTTCGGCTCGTGGGAAGATAGTAATTGATTACTTACTTTGTCGGCCCCCAAGCATGCAAACCCCTAGAACACGGCTCGCCACCGAAGACAGGCAGGCGGAAACCGTCAAGGCTGTCCTGGCGCTCGCGGCCCGGCGCAGTCCCGGCAGCATCACCACCGCGGAGATGGCAAGCGCCATGGGGCTGACCCAGGGCGCGGTGTTCCGCCATTTCGCCACCAAGGAAGCCATCTGGCTGGCCGTGGCGGACTGGATACGGGAGGAGTTGCTCGGTCGCCTGAACGAGGCGGCCCGCTCCCAGGCAGAGCCCTTGGCCGCCCTGGCCGCCGTGTTCCGCGCCCATGTGGCCTTCGTCCTGGCCAACCCCGGTGCGCCCCGTCTGATTTTTCACGAATTGCAGGAAGCCCATGAGTCCGCCGTCAAACGCCGGGTGGCGCAACTGCTACAGGCCTATAGGGCGCTGCTGGTAAGCCTGCTGCGGCAGGCCCAGGCCGCGGGGCATGTCGCCGCCGATCTGGATCTGGCGAGCGCCTGCGCCATGTTCATAGGTGCGATCCAGGGGCTGGTCATGCAGTCCATGTTGTCCGGTTCCGCGGAGCAGATGGTGCCCCAGGGGGAAGGCATGCTCACCCTCTATTTTTCCGCCATAAGGGTGAAACCATGAAACGCCTCGGATACGCGAAGATGCTATCGCCCAGGATCATGCTGGGCCTTTTGGGTGCCGTACTGCTTTCCGGCTTTGGCTGGGTGGTGCTGCGCCATGGGCCCATGGCCCCGGTCAAGGTCACCGTAGCCCAGGCGGCCACGGCGGATCTTCAGCCCTCCCTGTTCGGCATCGGTACGGTGGAGGCCCGGCGCGCCTTTCTCATCGGCCCGACCGTCGCCGGGCGCGTGAAAAAGGTGTTGGTGGATGTGGGGGATCGCGTGGCGGCGGGCCAGTTGCTGGCCGAGATGGACCCGGTGGACCTGGATGAACGGGCGGTGGCGGCCCGCGCCGGCGCCGCCCGCGCCAGGAACGCCGTCGCAGCGGCCCAGGCCCAGTTGCAGGATGCCCAGGCGCGGGGCAAGCTCGCCCGGGATAACGCGGAGCGCTACGCGGCCCTGGGCCGGCAGCATTTCTTCAGCCCATCGGCCGTGGAGGCCAAGGAACAGGAGTCTGTGTCCGCCCAGGCCGCCCTCACCGCCGCACGGGCCGCCCTGGATGGCGCCCGGGACGACCTGGCCCGGCTCGCAGCCGAGGAGGGTGCCGTCGCCCGGCAACGGGCCAATCTGCAACTGCGCGCCCCCCTGGCGGGCGTCATCACGGCACGGGACGCGGAAGCCGGGACGACCGTGGTGGCGGGGCAGGGCGTGCTGAGGATGGTGGATCCGACCAGCATCTGGGTCAGGACACGTCTGGACCAGGGACGTTCGGGCGGCCTCGCGGATGGCCTGCGGGCCAGCATCGTGTTGCGTTCCCGTCCGCAGCAGGCTTTGCCCGGTCGGGTGGCCAGGCTGGAACCCCTGGGCGACAGCGTGACCGAGGAAAAACTGCTGGGTGTGGCCTTCGATGCTGCGCCGGCGGGCGTCTCCCTCAATGAAATGGCGGAAGTGACCCTGCTCCTGCCCGGCCTGCCCGGCGTGCTGGCGGTGCCCAATGCCGCCCTGCACCGGATCGGGGAACAGGAAGGCGTCTGGCGGCTGAAGGAGGGCCGGGTGGAATTCAGGCCGGTCCGGGTCGGCGCGCGCACCCTGGACGGCAAGGCCCAGATACTGTCCGGGCTGGAAAGGGGCGAAGTCCTGGTGGTGCACTCGGCACGGGAACTCCAGTCGGGCGACCGGGTGGCCGCCGTGGACAAGATATGATCAGCCTCGCAGGCCGGGACATCCTCCATTCCTGGTCCAAGTTCGTGTTCACGGGCGTGGGCCTGGGCCTGCTCATCGGGGTGACGCTCTCCATGGCCGGCATCTACCGGGGCATGGTGGACGACGCCCAGATGCTGCTCTGGAACAGCGGCGCCGACCTCTGGGTGGTGCAGAAGGATACCCTGGGGCCCTACGCGGAGCCCTCGAACATCCGCGACGATGTGTATCGGGACGTGCTGGGCCTGCCCGGAGTGGCGCAGGCCGTGAGCGTGACCTATCTCACCATGCAGGTCTTGCGCGGTGAGCAGGACGTGCGGGTCATGGTGGTGGGCTTCGAGCCGGGGCAGGCCGGGGAGCCGCTATTCCTGAGCGCCGGGCGCAAGATTCAGCGCAGCCATTACGAGGCGGTGGCGGACGAGAAGACGGGCTTCCGTCTGGGCGAAATGCTGCGCATCCGGCGTCACGACTACACCGTGGTGGGCCTCACCCGGCGCATGGTGTCCTCGGGCGGCGATCCCATGGTGTTCATAGCGCTCAAGGACGCCCAGGAGGCCCAGTTCCTCAAGGACAACGACGCCATCGTCGCCGACCGGGCGCGCACGGCCGGGAGTCCTTCCCTGAACCGGCCCGGCGTGCCCGGCCTCCTGGAGTCCGTGCAGACATCGCAAACCGTCAGCCACAACGTCAATGCCGTGCTGGTGCGGGTGGCGCAAGGTTGGGAGCCGGAACAGGTGGCCCGTGGCATACGCCGCTGGAAGCACCTTCAGGCCTATACCCTGGCCCAGATGGAAGAAATTCTGGTGTCCAAGCTCATCGCCACCTCGGCCAAGCAGATCGCGGTCTTCCTGGTGATCCTGACCATCGTCAGCACCGCCATCGTCTCCTTCATCATCTACACCATGACCCTGGGCAAGATACGGGAACTGGCGGTGCTGAAATTGATCGGCACCCGGAACCGCACCATCGCCGGCATGATCCTCCAGGAGTCCCTGGGGCTGGGCCTCATCGGCTTTCTCATCGGCAAGACCGTGGCGACGCTCTGGGCGCCCTATTTTCCCAAGTACGTCCTGCTCTTGCCGGGCGATGCGCTGCGTGGCCTCCTGGTGGTGATGGTGGTGTGCGCCATCGCCAGCGTCGTCGCCATCCGGGTGGCCCTCAAGGTGGACCCGGCCACCGCGATCGGAGGCTGAGATGAGCGTACCCGCCATCGAGATCAGGGGCCTCACGAAACGCTACGGCGAGGGCGACGCGGCGGTGGATGCCCTGAAGGGCGTGGATATGACCATCCACGCCGGGGAAGTGGTGGGCCTGGTGGGGCCCAGCGGTTCCGGCAAGAGCACCCTCTTGAAATGCCTGGGCGCCGTCACGGAACCGACTTCGGGCAGCATGGCCCTGGCCGGACAGACGGTGTATGCGGACAGATGGCTCATCCCCGATCTGCGCGCCCTGCGCCGGGACCGCATCGGCTTCGTTTTCCAGGCACCTTACCTGATTCCCTTCCTGGACGTGACCGACAACGTGGCGCTCCTGCCCATGCTGGCCGGGCGTCCGAATGCCGAGGCGCGCATCCGTGCCCTGGAGTTGCTCACCGCCCTGGACGTGAGCCACCGGGCCAAGGCCCAACCGTCCCAGCTCTCCGGCGGCGAGCAACAGCGGGTGGCCATCGCCCGCGCCCTGGCCAATCACCCGCCCATCATCCTGGCGGACGAACCCACCGCGCCCCTGGACAGCGAGCGCGCCCTGGCCGTGGTGCGCATCCTGAACCAGATGGCCGAGCAATACCAGACCGCCATCATCGTCGTCACTCACGACGAAAAGATCCTGCCCACCTTCCGCCGCATTTATCACATCCGGGACGGCAAGACCTATGAGGAGGCGGGGGAGGCAGGGCAATCGCATGAATGCCGGCATCGTAAACCCATGACATAAGCCGTTTACGATCAACAGGTTACAAGGGATCTGTTCACAGTGCTTTGATTTGTATATATTTCTGTCTTTTTGGGTGGGCCA